>NZ_RHNX01000014.1 GCF_003946335.1 Levilactobacillus fujinensis | reverse complement strand
TTATTCTAATGATAAACAAAAAATCTGTCATCATTAATAGATAAAAATCTATTACCAACAACAGATATTGTAGAACCGTTAGTTTTTGTTTACTGGGTGCGTTGAACCGAACGCAGTAGCTCGGGGGTCACAATAGTGACCAAAGCATGGTTCTGTTTTAAAATGAGGTGACCAGCGGTATCTTGTTTGAGATGACCGACGACGGTCATTGGTGTGGTGTCAACAGCGGCCTTGAATTGAAGCCGAACTAAATAGTTACGGTCCAATGTTTGCCGGATAAAGTAATCCAATTGAAATTTAGGCATTTGTGGATAGACAACTTGGCCATTAATAACGGGTAGCTCACTAAAAAGCTCCCGGTAAGCGGTAGCCACCCGATCAGACAGAGCAGATCCTTTTACGTTTTGCATACTGATCACCTCGAACGTTTGTTTGTATTTTCATTATACGAACACGTGTTTGAGATTGCAAGCTTTTTTGTTCTTATCCTAAATTTTTTTATTGGCAACGACTTTTTTTGAGAAAAGGGTTGTAGATGCAGTATTTGTCCTTAAATAGTGGTAATATAGTATCCTATAGATTATAATTCAGGCCAAGCAAACTTGACTTTAAACGGTGCGGTAGTCACAAGTCGCTGACGCGATGACTACGGTATCATAATTAAATTTTTTTGATGAAGGGATTTTTAACGATGGCTAAACGTGGAATGCTCATTGTGCTTTCAGGTCCTTCCGGTGTTGGTAAGGGAACGGTGCGTAAGGCGCTGTTTGAGACTGGTGCGACCGACTTTTCCTATTCCATTTCAATGACGACTCGGCAACCGCGAGAAGGCGAAGTGAACGGTGTCGATTATTATTTCGTGTCCAAGGAAGAGTTTGAGGAAAATATTCGTAACGGAGAAATGTTGGAGTATGCCAAGTATGTTGACAACTACTATGGAACCCCGTTAAAATATGTTAATGAGACCCTTGATCAAGGTAAGGATGTTTTTTTGGAAATCGAAGTGAACGGTGCGATGCAAGTTCGGGCAAATTGTCCCGATGCCGTATTCGTTTTCCTAACGCCACCAGATTTGATGGAGTTAAAACATCGCTTGATTGGTCGGGGAACGGACGCCATGGACGTCATTAACAAGCGTATCAAGAAAGCCGTTGGTGAAATTCGAATGATGCGGAATTATGACTATGCTGTTGTTAACGATGAAGTTAGCAGGGCGGTCGACCGGATTCAAATGATTATTCGCAGTGAACGGTTACGTGTAACCCGGGTCATGCCGGATTACGAACAAATGATTGGAGACGAATAAAAATGCTACTTTATCCCTCAGTTGATGATTTATTAGCACAAGTTGATTCTCGGTACTCATTGATCATGTTAGCGAGCAAGCGGGCCCACGAGTTGGATGCCGGTGCTAAGCCACTTTTGACCGAATACAAGTCCCCGAAGACCATTGGTCGGGCTCTTGAAGAAATTGCGGCCGGCGCATTAATGATCGATCCGGACGAAAAGGATCTCAACGCTTAAGCTGAAGCGTTAGTTTTAAGACCAGGTTGCCGTTGGGTAATCTGGCTTTTTTTATCATGGCAATATGGAGGTTGGCTATGTTCGAAGAAAAACACATTACGTTAACGGTCAGTGGCAGTGTTGCAAGCTACAAGGCAGCGACTCTGGCACGAGAGTTACAACGCGCGGGAGCCACGGTTCGCGTTGTGTTGACGGCAAGTGCAGCAAAGTTTGTGACAGCGGCCACGTTTGCGGCCTTAACGAAGCAGCCCGTTTTAACTGATGATGGCTGGTGGCGTTCAGATGGTCAGATCAGCCACATTGAACTAGCCGACTGGACGGACATCGCCTTGGCTGCTCCGGCATCGGCCAACTTAATGGCGCAATTTGCAAACGGTCTAGCCGATGACGTGGCGAGTGCCACCTGGTTAGCCACTGCCGCACCTAAGGTCGTGGTGCCCGCGATGAATAGTCATATGTGGCAGGCAACAGCGACACAACGCAACCGCCATCAGTTGACGGCCGATGGGGTGCACGTGTTGTTGCCGGCGACCGGGCCCCTGGCAGAAGGCTATTCTGGACAGGGTCGCTTCCTTGAACCAGCTGAGATTGTTCGTCAGCTAGAACAATTATCTTTATTTGGTGAGCAGACTTTAGCCGGTAAACACGTGTTAGTTACGGCCGGAGGGACTCGCGAACGACTCGACCCCGTTCGGTTTTTGACCAATGATTCCTCCGGCAAAATGGGTTACGCCGTCGCTGAGGCTGCACAACAGGCTGGAGCCGCGGTTACGTTGATTACTGCACCGACTAAGTTAACTGTGCCAAGTGGGGTCACCGTCGTGGCGATTCAGAGCACTACCGATCTCGCTCAGGCCGTTTTAGATCGTTTTCCGGCCAATGATGCCTTGGTGATGGCTGCGGCTGTCGCAGACTTTCAGCCGGTGACGGTGGCCGACCAGAAAATCAAGAAGACGCCAGCTAATGATGAGCTCATTTTAAAATTGAAAAAGACACCAGATATTCTAAAAGAAGTGGCGCAACTCAAGCGTGCTAACCAAGTAACGGTTGGTTTCGCTGCTGAGACGCAGAACTTATTGGCTAATGGTGAAAAAAAGTTACGTGCCAAGCATTTAGACATGCTGGTTGCAAACGATGTTTCGCGTGCCGATATTGGGTTTAACGGCGATGAGAACCAAGTAACCTTTATTTTGCCGAATGGGGTGACGGATCAGACACCAAAAACCAGTAAAAAGCTGATTGCCCGGGCGCTAGTCGACCGGCTTGCGCAACTATTTAAGTAAAAGTGAGGTGAGTACAATGGCCCAGATCGGTCAAATTTTAGTGGACGTGCCAACAATGCAGACGAACGATCCCTATTCTTACGCGATTCCAAGCAAGCTGGAACATCAGGTTCAGGTGGGGATGCGGGTCATTGTCCCGTTTGGTCGCGGTCACCGAGTTGTTTCAGGTGTTGTGGTCGGTTTGACCGACGCCACCAGTTTTGATGGTGAACTGAAGCCGATTCAGGCGGTTTTAGATCTCGCTCCCGTTCTAAATGACGAGTTGCGGGCTTTAGCGGATTGGTTAGCCGATACCACGTACGCCTTTCGTATTACCTGTATTCAGACGATGTTACCCAATCAATTAAAGACCCAAACCGAGCGGCAGGTTCAGCCAACGCAGACGCTGACACCCAATGAAATGGCGACTTATTTTCCGGATGGTGCGCCCCGCGAATTCACTGATAAGCTCGATGACGCCACGGTGGCTGGATTGCTCAAGCTGCAACGTGCTGGGAAGGTCGAAATGACCTATCAAGTGAAGGATCGATCGGCCGTCAAAACAACGACAGGAATCAAGCCGGCCTTAACCACCATCAAGTTACGTGAGATTCAGGATGAAGTCACAAAACGTGCCCCTAAACAAGCTGACTTGTTGGCGTACTTGCAAACTATGTCGCCGGATCGGTTGATTGCGCAGAGCACGGTGGTCAAGGCGGCTCATATCAGTTCGGCAGTGATCACAGCAGCGGCCGATAAGGGGTGGTTGACCAAGGCACCATTGGAAGTTTATCGCGATCCCTTCCAGCAACCGGTTAAGCCGACCCAGCCGCTACAT
This sequence comes from Levilactobacillus fujinensis, assembly GCF_003946335.1. Lineage (GTDB taxonomy): Bacteria > Bacillota > Bacilli > Lactobacillales > Lactobacillaceae > Levilactobacillus > Levilactobacillus fujinensis. The sequence goes on along the minus strand of NZ_RHNX01000014.1, from coordinate 68,978 downwards.
TTAAATGCGGAACAACAGGTAGCGGTCTCCGCCATCAGTAACGCCGTTGATGGTCATCAGACCGAGAACTTTTTGGTTGAAGGTGTCACTGGTAGTGGGAAGACCGAGGTTTACCTGCAAAGTATTGCAATTGCCTTGCAACAGGGGCGAACGGCGCTCATGCTGGTCCCAGAAATTGCACTGACTCCGCAGATGGTCAACCGCGTCAAGGCCCGTTTTGGCCAACGCGTGGCGGTCTTACACAGCGGCCTGTCTAAGGGCGAACAATATGATGAATGGCGACGCATCGACCGCGGGGAAGCGACTGTGGTCGTAGGTGCCCGATCGGCAGTGTTTGCGCCAGTCAAGAACCTCGGTATTATCATCATGGATGAGGAACATGAAACGAGTTATAAGCAGGATGAAAATCCACGGTACCATGCCAGAGATGTGGCTTTGTGGCGCGGTCGGTACAATGATTGTCCCGTCGTGTTAGGAAGTGCCACACCATCTCTAGAGACGCGTGCACGAGCTGCTAAAGGTCTGTACACGCGGTTAGTCTTGGCTAAGCGCGTCAACGATCATCCGCTACCGGCAGTTCACATTGTCGATATGCGTGAAGAACTTAAGCAACACAGTGAGGGTGATTTCTCTGAGTCCCTGTTGACGGCGATTCAGACGCGTCTCGACCGCAAGGAACAGATGGTGCTGATGCTGAACCGGCGGGGATACTCATCGTTTGTTATGTGCCGGGACTGTGGGTTTGTCCTGAAATGTCCGAACTGTGATATTTCACTGACCTTGCACATGGATACGCACACCATGAAATGCCATTACTGTGGGCATGAAGAGGCTATTCCACACGTTTGCCCGAACTGTCATAGTCGTAAAATTCGCTATTATGGTACGGGTACCCAGAAAGTCGAAGAGGCGTTGCAAAAGGAATTTCCAACCGCACGTATTCTCCGGATGGATGTTGATTCTACACGGAAAAAAGGGGCCCATGAACGCATTTTGCGGCAATTTGGGCAGCACCAAGCGGATATTCTGCTAGGAACGCAGATGATTGCAAAGGGGTTGGACTTTCCCAACGTTACGTTGGTTGGGGTCCTCAATGCGGATACTGCGCTGGGCTTACCAGATTTTCGAGCTAGTGAGCGGACTTTCCAGTTGTTGACGCAGGTCAGTGGCCGGGCGGGCCGGGCGGCCAAGCCCGGAGAAGTGTACATTCAAACCTTCAACCCGGATCACTATGCTATTCAACTGGCTCAGCAGCAGGACTACGAGCGCTTCTTTGTGACCGAAATGCACATGCGGCATCAAGGAAGTTACCCGCCGTACTACTTTGCGGTCCAGCTTACGGCTAGCCACGAGGATGAAGCCACTGCGGCCAAAGCCATGTATCAGATTGTAGCGGCGCTCAAACAAGGCCTTAGCGATAAAGCGATTATCTTAGGGCCGACGCCCAAGGCGATTGCACGGGTCAAGCGGAAGTATTATTATCAAGTTGTAATCAAATATAAACAAGAGGCAAAGTTAAAACCTGTTTTGGAACAGATTCGCCAAGCGGCACAGATTCCAGCACGACATGGTTTGACGGTCACGATTGATCCGGAGCCGATGAACTTTATGTAGGTAAGCAAAATTGTGATCGTTAGTTTGACGTGGAATGGGCCGCATGTTGGTTGCCAGATATGGGCGGAAACGCGTCGTTCATACCGGGTCAGTTCGCTTATTGTAACTGGTGAAGCGAAAGAATAACGAAATATCTAGTCAAAATAAAAACAGTTGTCAAGAAAGTATGGTGTAAGTAATGACTTCAGTAATCTTTATGGGAACGCCCGAGTTTTCAGCGCCCATCCTCAGTAGCCTAATTGAAAAGGGCTACGATGTGTTGGCCGTCGTGACGCAACCTGACCGGCGAGTTGGGCGGAAACACGTTTTAACGGCATCCCCTGTGAAACAAGTGGCCGTAGAACATGGTATCGAGGTACTCCAACCACAAAAAATATCTGGTAGTGATGAAATGGCCCGGGCCATCGAACTCGCACCCGATTTAATTGTCACGGCAGCATTTGGTCAATTTTTGCCAACTAAGTTGTTGAAGGCAGCTAAGGTAGCAGCGGTCAACGTACACGCTTCCTTATTGCCCAAGTATCGTGGTGGTGCTCCCGTGCACTACGCCATCATGAATGGGGACAAAGAGACCGGTGTATCCATTATGTTTATGGAAAAGAAGATGGATGCGGGAGATGTTTTAGCGCAGAAAGCCTTGCCTATCACGGACCAAGACGATGTCGGCAGTATGTTTAAGAAGCTTAGTGTGCTCGGGCGGGACCTCTTGCTAGAGACGTTACCGAAGCTACTGGCTGGTGAAATTACGCCGGTCCCACAAGATGAGGAACAAGTGACCTTCTCGCCAACCATCAAGTCCGATGAAGAACGGATCGACCTGGGTTTGAGTGCGCGTCTGATTGACTGTAAGGTCCGAGCCTTACGGCCAGCACCTATTGCGCATATTTACTTAAATGGCGTGCGGACCAAGTTGTGGCAAGTGACGGTCTTAGATGAAACGACTGATTTGAAGCCAGGGGACTTGGTGAGTCATGACAAACATCACTTGGCGATTGCAACTGGGGAACACGGTGTTCTCAGTTTAGATGAGATTCAACCGGCAGGGAAGCCCAAGTTGAGCATCACGGACTGGGTGAACGGAACGAGCGACGCACTGACAATTGGCGAACAGGTGGCTGAATAATGACGAAAAATACTACTCCTCGGGCTTTAGCGGTCGAAGCATTGACACGTGTGGCTAACGGGGCTTACTCGAACTTACAATTGGAACAAACTTTAGAGACCCACAACCTTAGCGACGTTGACCGCCGTTTCGTGACCAACCTGGTCTACGGAACGATTCAACACCAACTGACTTTGGACTACTATTTGGAAGGTTTCATCAAGCCTAACCAAAAAGTATTGCCTTGGGTCAAGATGACACTATTGGTTGCGCTGTATCAAGAAATTTATTTAGATCGGGTGCCTAAGCGGGCCATCTTTAACGAAGCCATTCAATTGGCAAAAGACCGGGGCCACGAAGGAATTCGACGGTTTGTAACCGGGGTTCTGCACGCTATTGACCGCAAAGGGTTACCCGACCTTAGTCAAATCAAAGACCCAATCAAACGCTTGAGTCTGGAATACTCAGTTCCCGAATGGCTTGTGACCGCGATTCAAGACCAAGTGGGTGCCGACAAGGCCCTCAGTATTTTGAAGACCATCAACCAACCGGCTGCGCAATCCGTGCGGGTTAACGTTGCCATGGCAACCCCTGAAGAGGTTCGGCAATCGCTGGAAGACCAAGGTTACACGGTGACACCAAGCATCGTTGCTGGCAATGCCTTTCGTTTAGACGATAAGGCTGCGAACCAAAGCAATGTGTTCGAAACTGGCGAGCTGACCATTCAAGATGAAAGTGCTATGTTACCAGTGGAAGCTTTGCAGGTCCGTCCTGGGGACCAAGTCTTGGACGCCTGTGCCGCACCTGGGGGAAAGACCACTCAGATTGCTGCGCTCCTTGACGCTCATTCTGGTGGCAAGGTCACGGCTTTGGACTTACATCCTAAGAAGGTTGCCCTGATCGAAAAGAACGCCGAACGTATGCACGTGGCCGATCGAGTTGATGCGGTGGCCTTGGATGCGCGGAAAATCAACGACCAGTTTCCAAAGAAACAATTCGACCGTATTTTAGTCGATGCGCCTTGTTCTGGATTGGGCCTAATTCGTCGGAAACCTGAAATTCGTTACGAAAAGACGCCAGCAGACATTCAGCAGTTACAACGCGTTCAGTTAGGTATTTTGGACGCTGTGAGTGAAAAACTAAAGGCCAACGGAATTTTGGTTTACAGCACCTGCACGATTCTGGACACAGAAAATGGTGAAGTCGTCGCAAAGTTCTTGGCAAGCCATCCTGATTTTGAATCCATGCGGGTCGAGACCAGTCAAAACGTGAAGGGTGACCGGAGCACGGACACGTTGAACATCTATCCGGATGATTTTGATTCGGACGGATTCTTCGTGAGTGCCTTCCGTCGTAAAAAATAGGGGTGATAGGCTATGAAAGTCGCATACCGAACATCGATTGGCAAACAACGTAATGATAACGAGGACTACGTGGACGTTTTTACCAACCAGGCGGGCCAGCATTTAGCTATCATCGCGGACGGTATCGGTGGTCATCAGGGAGGCGACGTCGCCAGTGCCATGGCGGTGTCCCATCTTGGTCATGAGTTCGAAAAGACCGAGCTTAAGACGTCCAGCGCCGCACAAAAATGGATTACGACTCAGATTACTGCGGAGAACCAGTCAATCATTGATAAGTCGAATCAGTTTGCGGACTTGAACGGGATGGGAACGACCCTAGTGGCGGCTCTGTACTTCACCGAAGAGGTCGTCATTGCAAATATTGGCGATTCACGAGCGTATCTGTACCGTGATCAACAGTTGCGGCAGTTGACCGAGGACCATTCGTTGGTCAACGAGCTGGTCAAGCGAGGAGAAATCAGCCGGCAAGCGGCACGCCACCATCCTCAAAAAAATGTGATCATCCGTTCCTTGGGCATTTCCGATGACGCACGGTTTGATCTTAATACCTATCCCTTGTTGCAGGATGATCAACTACTTCTTTGTACGGATGGACTGACCAATATGGTTGATGACCAGCAGATTCAAGAGGTGTTGGCAAGTGACCATAGCGCGCAAGCCAAGTGTGATTTATTGATCAATTTGGCCAATGCGGCTGGTGGGCTTGACAATATTACGGTCTTGATCATTACCAACTTCTCGCGGGAGGTGGCGGACTAATGCGATCGGGTTATACGTTAAATGGCCGTTATCGCATCATCCGCGCGCTGGGCGAGGGGGGGATGGCCAACGTTTATCTAGCTCATGACTTGATTTTGGACCGTGACGTTTCCGTAAAATTGTTACGGCTCGATTTGCGAGATGATCCCAGTACAATTCGGCGGTTCCAACGTGAGGCGCTGGCGGCGACCGAGTTGGTTCACCAAAATATCGTTCAAGTTTACGATGTTGGTGAAGAAAATGGGATGCAGTATTTAGTCATGGAGTATGTCGAAGGAACTGATTTGAAGGCGTACATCAAGGATCACTTTCCGATTGCGTATCAGGAAGTCATTCAAATTATGGAACAGATTTTAGGCGCCGTTCAGACAGCTCATGAGCATAACATTATTCACCGGGACCTAAAGCCCCAAAATATTTTGATCGATCAAAATCGTGTGGCGAAAATCACCGATTTTGGTATCGCGGTTGCTTTATCCGAACACAGCCTGACACAGACCAATACGGTTTTGGGGTCCGTACACTATCTGTCGCCAGAACAAGCGCGTGGAGGGATGGCGACCAAGCAGTCGGACATTTACTCTCTAGGGATTATTTTGTACGAAATGTTGACCGGTACGGTACCCTTTGAGGGGGAAACGGCGGTCTCCATTGCGTTGAAACACTTCCAGTCGGAGATTCCGTCGGTTAGAGAGATTGACCCACGGATTCCACAGGCCTTAGAAAATGTTGTTTTAAAGGCGACCTCTAAGCGTCCTGAGGATCGGTATACCGATGCCGCGAGTATGGCTGAGGATCTGAAGACCTCGTTGTCACCAAAGCGGGCGGGTGAATTGAAATTTACGCCAATGCGCGGCGATGATGGGGAAACGAAGGTCTTGCCGCTGAGTGGCGTGTTGTCTTCAGCACTCCCACTCAGTGAAACGACACCGGCTGAGGCTAAGGATATGCCAGAAAAAACGGCGGATAAGGCGTCAGCGACCCCTAAGAAGGGCCGAAAAAAGACGCGGCACCCTCGCCGCCGAAAATTTCTGATGGCAGGTTTGGTTGTGGTCTTGCTGATCGCCGGTATTATCATCGGAATGGCACTCTTCCGGCCACATATGACCAGTGTGCCTGATGTTGTAGGTAAGAAGGAAGCAATCGCCAAAACAGAACTAGTTTCTGCACATTTAACGGCAGGCACGGTTCACAAGACAGCAAGTGCCAAAGTCAAGGTTGGTCGTGTCGTACGGACCGAACCCCGCTCGGGTACACAGCTCAAGCAGGAAAGCGAAGTCGACCTGTGGATCAGCACTGGACCCAAACGCTATAAATTAGCGGATTATCAAGGTGATTCTTATGCCAGCACGGCGGCTAAGCTTCAGGCCACTGGATTTACCGTTCATCGCGAGTCGGTCCATTCGACCAGTGTACCTGCTGGAAAGATCATGCAGCAGAGCATTGAAGCAGGACAGAGCGTTGTTCCGGCAGATACGGCCGTCACGTTTACCGTATCTACTGGATCTGAAACCGTGACCTTAGCCGATCTGACTGATAAGACCAAGGCGCAAGCCCAGAGCTACGCGTCGAATCACAACTTGAACCTGGCGTTTCAGTACGCCTATTCAAGTGATGTGACGAAGGGTCACGTCATCCGGCAGTCACCAGGTGAAGGGGCCGTCGTCCAAGAGGGTGACGAGGTGACACTAACCTTGTCTCGTGGTGCGGAGAGTGAAAGTAGCTCCAGTGTCGATCAGTTCAGTGTGAGCGTTAAGATTCCATTTGATGATAGCAGTGCGGACAGCTCATCGACGGATACGACCGATGATAGCAGCGATACGAGTAGCAGTAGTAGTACGGCGTCCAATCTGATTCAAATTTATCTGCGTGATCAGGATCACTCTTTAAGTACGATTTACAAACAGATGACGATTACGGCTGATACGACGGTGACGTTGCCGTTTACGGTTGCGTCCGGTAAATCAGGGGCGTATAAAGTCGTTCGTGACGGCCATGTGATTGCTTCAGATAATCACGTGACGAAAAATTAATGAAAAAGCCTGCATTTAGAGCCCAGTTCTTTTATAATAAAAGAGGACTGAGCTTTTTTTGCTAAAATATAAAGGAGGTGCTGCATGTCAGAGGGACAGATTCGTCAGTCGTTGAGCGGATTTTATGACGTTTTTAGCGACGGTGAAATGTACCGAACCCGTGCTCGGGGAAATTTTCGTAAGCGGCGAATTACACCACTTGTCGGGGACCGGGTAACCTTTGAGAGTTCGTCACCCAAAGAGGGCTATATCTTAGAGATTCAACCACGAGACAATGCATTGACTCGGCCACCGGTTGCCAACATCGATCAGGGAATCGTGGTCACGGCGGTGGCGGCGCCAGAGTTCTCGACCAACCTACTGGATCGTCAGTTGATTGCGCTTGAAATCAGTCATATTGCGCCGGTCATTTACTTTACCAAGACCGACTTGATTACTGATGAACGGTATCAAGAGTTCGAAACGTTAGCGGCGGGATACCGTCAGGTCGGCTATCCAGTCGTATTGACGCGTGAGCCCTTTGCTAAACCAGGGTTAGATCAGTTACGTGAAACGCTTGCCAACAAGGAATCGGTGATCATGGGGCAAACAGGGGCTGGGAAATCAACCTTGCTGAATCACATTGCACCCGACCTTGAACTTGCGACCGGAGAAATTTCGACCGCGTTAAATCGTGGGCGACACACGACGCGTAAGGTGAGTCTGATGCCAATTGCGGGTGGCCTGGTGGCGGATACGCCGGGATTCTCGTCGTATGATACGCTAACCATCGACTATCGTGAGCTTGCACAGTACTTTCCTGAATTTGCTCGGTTGGCACCTGATTGCCGTTTTCGGGGCTGTGTGCACATCAATGAGCCCGGATGCGCCGTTAAGACCAGTTTAGCTGATGGGAAAATTATGCAGAGTCGCTACGATAACTACTTGCAGTTAGACACGTTGTTAAAGAACCAAAAACCAGTTTATAACAAAAAGAAATGAGGAATAGATTTTATGATTAAAGTAGCGCCTTCAATTTTAAGTGCGGATTACATCAATTTACAGCCAGACGTTGAAAAGGTCGACAAGGCCGGAGCCGAAGTCTTACACATTGACATCATGGACGGCGCTTTCGTCCCAGCATTGTCATTTGGACCTGGGGTCGTTAAGGCTTTACGTCCCGTAACAAAGATGGTCTTAGATGTTCACATGATGGTTCAAAATCCAGAACGTTACGTTGAAGACTTCGCCAAGGCCGGTGCTGATATCATCGGTGTTCATGTCGAAGCAACGCCGCACATTCACCGGGCTTTACAAATGATTCAAAACGCCGGTGCAACGCCAGAAGTTGTCATTAACCCAGGGACACCGGTCTCAGCTATCCTGCCTGTTTTGGACATGGTTGGGCAAGTCTTAGTGATGACCGTTAACCCTGGTTTCGGTGGTCAAAAGTTCCTGCACAGCACGGTTGCTAAGATTGCTGAACTGGACGCTATCAAGAAGGAAAAGGGCTACACTTTCGACATTGAAGTCGATGGTGGGGTCAACAATGAAACCGTTGTGGAATGTGCTAACGCCGGTGCTACCGTCGCCGTTGCTGGGTCATACGTCTTTAATTCAGACGACCCAGTTGCCCGCATCAACGCGTTAAAGGAAGCTACGAAATAATGCCACGGGGCGGAACGTTTAATCTATTAGTGGGCGGACCTAAGGCCAACTGGCCGCAGGAACTCGTCGGTAATAAAATCGTTGGCCCCTGGATTGGCGTTGACCGAGGGACGTTACGACTGATCGATCACAATATTCAACCGGTGGCTGCAGTTGGAGACTTTGATTCCCTGCAGGCAACGGAATTACAGCGGGTAAGACGCAACGTGAAAGATATTCGCTCGAAGTCTGACCAAGATTTTACCGACACGCAGGTGGCCGTCAAGGTTGCACTGACCGATTATGGCGCTGAACACGTGGATATTTACGGGGCAACTGGTGGTCGATTAGATCACTTCCTCGCCAATTTATTTTTGGTGTTGGACCCCCAGTATAAGCGGTATGCGGGTCGGATACGGCTGATTGATAAGCAAAACACGATTACGTTTTATCTGCCAGGGCACTACACGGTTCAAAAGGAACCAGATAAGAATTATTTGGCTTTTGTACCGCTGACACCCATCGATCATTTGACCCTCATCAACGAAAAATATACGTTACATGACGAACCGATTCCGTACCCAATCTCCTTTGCCAGCAATGAATTTGTTGGTGAATCCGGAGAATTTCGCTTCGATACGGGGTTGCTCTGTGTGATTCAGAGTAAGGATACCTACGAAGCGCGGCACGAATAAGCTAAGATCTGAAGGTTGAAAGTTCCGAAACACACGTTATGACCGTTGTCACAACGATACTGGGTCTAAAATTAGGCAACGTTGTCCAACTATCGCCTTACCGGCCGGCAGATATGGGCTGGATCGGTGCGAACACAACTTGAAGCCTCGAAAAGACCGAGTCTACAAGCTTGGTTTTCTACTAAGCCAGCAGGGAACCCACCTACCGACTAAGTAGAACGACGCGCCTGAGCCCATATCTGCCGACCTCTCGGCTGACGTAGTTGGTCTGAGGCAACATGGATCATGCCGTTTGAAGCGCTATTGAATTATGCTTAAGCTTTAGCGACCACTTGGGATTCAGTGATTGGAATTGATCTGCACAATCAGAGCCGGAGGCGGCCAGGGATGCAGCTAGTCGTGTCGACGATGTTAGTCGGCGGTTTTTCCGGCTTACATCGTGGGACGACCTGGGAGACGCCTGATTTTGGCGGCTTTCAGGCGAGCTGGAAGCCCGTCCTTTGGCTGGAAGCGTTCCCCACAGCAAGCGGAATCCCTGGCGGCCGGAGTGCGGCTGTTTTCACTAATTTAGCCGTAATAATCCCTACTTTCGCAAGAGTAACGCAAACATTTTGGCTTTCAACCTTTAGTTAAGATATATAAATTCGGAGATACCAAATGAGTCTGGGATTGCCCCTAGGCTCATTTTTTGTACATTTAATTGTATTAGTTAGGGGCGATTGCTGGCCTTCGGGGATTCCGTCTGCTGTGAGGAACGTCGCTGGTCGAAGAAAACGAATACTAGGCTGAACGCACGATTTACACCGTTTTAGCCCATATCTGGTGGTCGGTAAGCGGATGATTGGTCGACGCCGCCTAATTTTAGTTTCAGTATCGTCGTCGCAATAGTCATTATTGGGGTTACGGAACTTTCAACTTTTAGATTATATAAAAATGAGAGGGGTAATGGTCATTTTTAATGAATAAAGCATCGGCGATTGACTTGGTTTGTATTATTTCCGTATAGGTGTCAGAACTCCTGACATATTTGGTAAAATAATATTGTTGGTTGTAATGATGCTTTAACTGGGCGGGTTAACTGGGTAGGTGAGCGACCGCCAATGAAAAATTATGAGCTGATAGGGTTCCCCTGCAGAGAGTAGCAGCGCCTTTAACTGCCTAAAAAAGAGTAAAAAAAAGGCACAAACCAGTAAACTGGTTGTGCTTTTCTTTTATAACCGTGTCGTTAACTAGACGCGGGTTACTTTACCTGATTTCAAAGTCCGAGCCGAAATCCAGACCTTTTTCGGCTTACCGTCCACTAAGATGCGAACCTTTTGTAAGTTCGGCTTCCAAGCGCGACGACTTGAATTCAAAGCGTGGGAACGCTTGTTACCAAAACGAGTCCGCTTGCCGTTGAGAAAATCCTTTGCCATGGCGTAAACCCTCCTTTATGGATTCATTACTTTTAAAAAGCAGTGCTTTTTACTCACCTGACTAATTTACCATACTCTTTTGCGGAACGCAATGTTTTCTTTCAAGGAAATTTACTTGACACTTATTTACCGTCGTGACGTGCATTTCGGAGTTCCTATTTCTATTTTGGCGTGGGTTGTGGTAAGATTAATTTCTGTTAAGATTCTATTTCCAGATAAGGAGGCTATTTCCATGGCCGTAAAGATTAAGACTCAGTACGGAACAATTGATATTACCAATGAAGTGATTGCGACCGTAGTTGGGGGTGCCGCGACTGATAATTATGGTGTCGTGGGCATGGCAAGCAAGAATCAGATTCGGGACAACGTCAATGACATTTTGCGTCGCGAAAACTATGCGCGTGGTGTGGTTGTTCGCCAAGAGGAAAATGGGGTTGCTATCGACGTTTACGTGATCGTTAGTTACGGAACCAAAATTTCCGAAGTTTCACGTAACGTTCAATCTAAAGTCAAATATAACCTAGAAACAATGTTAGGCGTTGCTGCAAACTCTGTTAACGTCATTGTTCAAGGGGTGCGGGTGTTGGCTGATTAGCCAGACGTACTGAAATCAAGGAGGATACTTAGTTGAAAGTAACAGAAATTACTAATCTTGAGTTTGGTAAGATGGTCCAAGCCGCCTCGCAAAAGCTAAACCAAAATGCTGATTTTATTAACTCACTGAATGTGTTCCCAGTTCCAGACGGGGATACTGGAACCAATATGAGCTTGTCACTTCAGAGCGGGGCCAAGTACGAACGGGATGCTGATAGCACTGCCGTTGGAACTTTGGCAACTGCTTTGGCCAAGGGTTTACTGATGGGTGCACGGGGAAACTCCGGTGTCATTTTATCACAGATCTTCCGGGGCTTTTCTAAGAAGTTAGCGGATAAGGAAACCTTAAATGCCCAAGATTTGGCCGATGGCTTCGCTGCTGGTGCTGAGACCGCCTATAAGGCCGTTATGAAACCCACCGAAGGAACTATCCTCACCGTAGTTCGCGAGGGTGCTCAGGCTGGCTTAAATACGGCTAAGAAGTCCGATGATGTTTTAGCTGTCATGGATGCTGTCTATGAAGCAGCCAAGGCCGCTTTAGCGACGACACCGGATCTCTTGCCAGTCTTGAAGCAGGTCGGGGTTGTCGATTCTGGTGGTCAAGGGTTGACTTTTGTGCTGGAATCCTTTAATGATTCTCTGAATGGCCGTGTTGCCGAAGAGGGCGACTACAAGCCAGATGATGCTGAAATGGATGAAATGATCGACGCTGCACACCACCAAAGTGTGCAAGGTAAATTAGATCCAGACAGTATCAAGTACGGTTACTGTACCGAAATTATGGTTCGTATCGGCCGTGGGAAACAAGTCGATCACGATTTTGATTACGATACGTTCTATAAGTATTTGGCCAATCTGGGTGATTCTTTACTAGTGGTCAATGATGAGGAAATCGTCAAGGTCCATGTCCATACGGAACATCCTGGAAAAGTGATTGCCTGGGGTCAAGAATTCGGTGACCTGGCGAAGGTTAAGGTCGACAACATGCGGATGCAGCAAGAAACCATCATGGAACATGATGAAGAGGCTGCTGCAGATGCCGGCGCCGTTGCGACCGCTGAAGAGCCTGCTGACACGGCAATCATTGCAATTACTGCTGGTGACGGGTTAGCTACGCTCTTTAAGAGCCTCGGTGTGACGCACGTGGTCAATGGTGGTCAAACCATGAATCCAAGTACGCAAGACATCGTGGATGCAATCAATCAGAGCCAAGCTAAGCGGGCCATTGTCTTACCAAATAACAAGAACATCTTCTTGGCGGCCGAACAAGCCGCTAAGGTTGCTGATGTGCCAACTGTGATTGTGCACGCCACGACGGTTTCTCAAGGGATGACCGCTATGCTCGGGTATAACCCGGATGCCGAACTCGTTGACAATCAGGCTGCTATGGAAGATAATTTGTCTGCCGTTAAGAGTGGTCAGGTGACGCATGCCATTCGGGATACGCAACTAGACGGCTTTGACATTAAGGAAGGTAACTTCATGGGAATCGTCGATGGGACGATTAAAGTGACTGATGCCGACCTGTTGAAGACGGCTGTTGACATGGTGAAGACCATGCTCGATGACGAAAGCGAAATTGTTACGATTATTTATGGTGCCGATACGACGGCTGAAGTTGCGGATCAGTTGCAACAAGCCATCCTGGCATTAGATGATGAATTAGAAACGGAAGTTCACGAAGGGGACCAACCGGTTTACCCATTCCTGATTTCGGTTGAATAGTCGATTTACCTAAAGCATAGGCTCGTGAGCGGCATTTCTGCCATTGACAGCCCAGTTGTATGTGGTAACGACAACACGAAGGGGTGTGGGACATTTTGTCTCATGCCCCTTCGCTTGTTAAACCTATGTGGTTCGTCCTGCGACTTGCGGTTGTCAGGGATTCCGCCTTGGAAGTGTACCGGTCTTCTCGCAGCCTTGAGGCCCCACTAAGACTTCAAAGTTGCTCGTGTTGTAAACTAGCTGATGAAACGTTAGTGAATATCATTTTCACGGCTGGCTATGTTCCTGGCAATTTGGCTTTACCATGATAGATGGTGTTATAAACCGCCAGCTTGTATCGTCTCATGTTGCCACAGAACGTCAGTGTCAGTCGATGAGGCCATCGTATAACTTTAGGACTAATTAAAAAAATTTGAGAAGGAGGTGATCGTGATGGCAAGTTTGAGTGATTCGGTCGGAATATTGGCCGGGGTTGGGCCCAAGCGGGTACAGGCGCTAAGCGAGCTGGATATTCATAACGTTAATGACCTGTTGACATACTTTCCCTTTCGCTATGAGAATCTGCAGGCCAAGGATCCGGAAGAACTCACGGATCAAGCGAAGGTCACACTGAAAGGAACCGTTGCGGCAGCTCCCGTTTTGACTCGCTTTGGGCGTAAAAAGAACCGGCTGAACTTTCGCCTGTTGCTCGACGAACATACCATTATTCCGGTGACCTTCTTTAATCAGCCCTGGTTGCGTGACCAACTAGAGGTCGGCGCCGAAATAGTTGTTTATGGGCGTTATGATGCTAAACGACAAAGTTTGGCGGGGATGAAGATTCTGGCTAGCGCGGATAACGCGATGGGATCAATCTATCCGGCGAACAAAGAAATTCATCAGGCGACCATAAAGAAGCTGGTACAGGCGGCCTATGACCTCTACGCACCGGTTATCGTAGATTTGATTCCGGAGCCCTTACGCGAGCAATTTAGATTACTACACCGTCACCAGATGATTCACGACATGCATTTTCCCGCAAACGATGCAGCAGCGCAAGCAGCTCGGCGCACAGCCAAATTTGAAGAATTTTACTTGTTTGAATTGCGATTACAAATTGTAAAGCAACAGGATCACACGTTACACGGTCAGGCGTTTGCCTACGATTTGGCCCAGCTCAAGGCCTTCATCGATTCACTACCTTACGAGTTGACCACTGCTCAGAAACATGTGGTCAATGAAATCTGTTTTGACTTAAAGCGGCCAATTCATATGAACCGCCTCTTACAAGGTGATGTGGGAAGTGGGAAAACGGTCGTTGCGGCTATCGCGATGTATGCGGCGATTACGGCAGGGGCCCAGGCGGCTCTGATGGCACCGACCGAAATTTTGGCCGAGCAGCATGCCAATAACTTGGCGAAACTGTTCGATGGCTTTCCAGTGAATGTCGCACTGTTGACCGGTGCGACCAAACCAGCTGCAAGAAAGACGTTACTGCCACAGATTGCCAATGGTGAAGTGAACCTGTTGATTGGGACACACGCACTGATCCAACCGGAAGTGACGTATCACCATCTCGGCCTCGCCGTAATTGATGAACAACACCGTTTTGGGGTCAATCAGCGGCAGGCCTTGCGCGAGAAGGGGCAACAGCCCGATGTCTTAGCGATGACGGCGACGCCGATTCCCCGGACGCTAGCGATTACCGCGTATGGTGAGATGGATGTGTCGGTCATCAATGAACTGCCAGCTGGTCGGCAACCGATTCGGACGACCTGGATTCGTAGCAATCAAGTGGATGCCACACTACGACAGGTCAAGGCTGAACTCAGCAGTGGATCACAGGCTTATGTGGTCACGCCGCTGATTGAGGAGTCTGAAGCCGTCGACATGAAGAATGCCGAAGCCATTTATGCACGGTTTAAAGAAGAATTTGAACCGACTTACAAGGTGGGATTGCTCCACGGGCGGATGAAAAATGACGAAAAAAACGCTATCATGGCCGCCTTCAAGGCCAACGAATTTCAAGTGCTGGTAGCCACGACGGTGATCGAAGTTGGGGTGGATGTGCCCAATGCGACACTGATGATGATCTATGACGCCGATCACTTTGGTTTGGCCCAGCTACACCAGTTGCGGGGCCGGGTCGGTCGGGGGAAGAAAGCCTCCGCTTGTATTCTAGTGGCTGACCCGAAAAACCAGTTGGCCATTGAACGGATGACCACTATGACCAATACCAACGACGGTTTTGTTTTATCCCAAAAGGATTTGGAATTACGAGGTCCGGGTGATATTCTGGGAAGAAAGCAGTCCGGTGTGCCCGATTTCAAAGTTGGGGATCCGGTCGCTGATTTAAATGTTTTGAGTGCAGCTCAACAGGCGGCAAAGGAAACGGTCGCCGCACCAAACTGGGCCGATAAAGACGATAACTTGGCGCTGGCCGCCTTCCTAACGACGACCGCCCATCAAACTACTACGATGGATTAAGTGAGGAGATAGACTAATGAAAATTGCCGTTGACGCAATGGGTGGCGATTACGC
The DNA here is from genome assembly GCF_003946335.1 of Levilactobacillus fujinensis. GTDB lineage: Bacteria > Bacillota > Bacilli > Lactobacillales > Lactobacillaceae > Levilactobacillus > Levilactobacillus fujinensis. The sequence continues at coordinate 53,531 of NZ_RHNX01000014.1, read as the reverse complement.
CCCAACCGAAGTCGTAAAGGGTGTGGAATTAGCACGTGATGCTTACCCAGACTTAGAGTTTTTGCTGTATGGACAAGAAGAAAAGGTAACATCCTTGCTCACCGATACCACGCGTATCACCGTAATGCCCGCGCCAGAAGTGATTACGATGGAAGATGAACCCGTTCGGGCCATTCGTCGTAAGAAGCAATCCAGTATCGTATTGGCCGCAACAGCCGTTCGTGAGGGAGAGGCGGATGCCTTCCTATCCGCTGGAAATTCCGGGGCCGTGTTGGCAGCAGGATTGCTGATTGTTGGCCGTATCAAGGGCATCGATCGTCCTGGGCTGACCACGACGCTGCCTGTCTTACAAAAGCCAGATCAATCGAGCTTTGTCATGCTGGACGTGGGGGCCAATGCCGATACGAAGCCATTCAACGTGGTGCAGTACGCCGTTATGGGGCAGTATTATGCGCAGTCCTTGATGAACGTGAAGAATCCACGGGTGGGGCTGCTAAACAACGGGACCGAAGCCGATAAGGGTGATCAAAATCACCGTGCGATCCATGACGCCTTGGCCGGCATGGACAGCATTAACTTTGTGGGTAATGTAGAATCACGGGATCTGTTACGTGGGGTTGCCGATGTGGTCGTTACCGATGGTTTCACTGGGAATGCCACGCTTAAGGCAATCGAAGGCACTGCCTTGTCCATGTTGAAACTAATCAAGGGCGAGATCATGAGTGGTGGTCTCGGTGGCAAGCTGGGTGCAGCCATGTTAAAACCAGTCTTCAAAAACGTTCAGAGTGCCATGGACTACTCACAATATGGTGGTGCCGTTCTGCTCGGATTAAAGGCACCAGTCGTTAAGACACACGGTTCATCTAAAGCCGGGACCATTAAAAACACGATTGCTCAGATCCATGAGCTCTTGGAGACGCACAGTGCCGAACAGCTGGTCAATTACTTCGATCAGCACACCGATGAAATGGCTGCTTTGAAGGAAGCTTTGAAATAGCAGCGTCAAGATCTAAGGGGTATTAGATTAGTTAAATATGGCAGCCATAGCCGGCCAACTTACACCCCCGGTTTGTTTGTGTAAGGCCCTCAGTAAGCCATTGTTGACCGCATGGGGAAGCCAGGGTGCTACACTGGTTGGCAAAGGACGTAGGGACGATAAATTGGCTAGACAAGCCTGGGAAAAACGGTTAGACTACTTATTGAATACTGTGAGCGAGGGATTATAAATGACAAAAGCAGAAATTTTTGACAAGATTGCCGATATTATCGCCGATCGATTTGAAACTGATAGAGACGCGATCAACGATCAACTGAATTTTAAACAGGACTTGGATGCGGATTCCATTGACTTTGTGGAATTTGTCTTGGAACTGGAAGATACCTTTGGCGCAGAGATTTCGGATGAAGATGCCGAAAAATTGAATACCATTGGCGAAGTTGTGGACTACATTGATGCCCACCAAAATCAAGCAAAATAAAGTACCAAGCGAGTCCGGGCCGCAACTTTTCGTCCCGGGCTTTTTCAATCTGACTATGAAGAAATGAGGGAATTTACGCGTGATTGCTGGATTAAATGAAGAATTAGCAGAGAACTTTGATATTCACTTTAAAGACCAGTCGCTACTCGACGAAGCGTTTACACAAGCCTCGTACGTCAACGAACACCCAAATCAGGGCCTGAAATTTTATGAACGAATTGAATTCCTAGGGGATGCTGTGATGCAGTTGGTCGTTTCCAACTATATCTTTCGACGTTACCCCAAGATGCCCCAGGGACGCTTAACGCGGCTTCGGGCAGCCATGGTCAATGAACAGAGCTTTGCGAGTTTTGCACGCGAATGCCATTTCGACCAATATATTCGGTTAGGTCGGGGTGAGGAAAAGGCGCAGGCTCGGCAACGCGACTCCTTGTTATGCGATATTTTCGAGTCCTTTATTGGTGCGCTGTATATGGATCAGGGGTTGGACAAGGTGGTGCCGTTCGTGACGACCGTCGTCTTTCCTAAGCTGGATGAGGGCCGTTTCGACGAATTCTTTGACCACAAGACCGAACTCCAAGAATTGGTCCAAAAGAATGGGTCAGTTACCATCGACTATCGCTTATTGGATGAAGAGGGGCCAGATAATGACCGGGCCTTCAAGGTTGCCGTTTACGTGAACGATAAGTTACTGGGGGAAGGAAACGGCCACTCCAAGAAGCATGCGGAACAAAATGCAGCACGGCATGCGCTGGAGAATCTGAAAGAAGAGTAAGGATGACTAACGATGCGGTTGAAGACATTAGAAATTAGCGGGTTCAAATCCTTTGCGGATAAGACTCGAATTGACTTTTTGCCGGGAATGACCGGCATCGTCGGCCCTAACGGTAGCGGAAAGAGTAACATTTCTGAGGCCGTCCGTTGGGTTCTAGGGGAACAGTCCGCCAAAAGTTTACGAGGCAGTAAAATGCCCGATATAATCTTTGCGGGTTCGGCTGACCGGCACCCATTGAATAGAGCAGCAGTGGCCATTACATTGGACAACACTGACCACTATTTGAAAAGTGACTATACCGAACTGACTATCAGTCGGGCGCTGTATCGGAGCGGTGAAAGTAATTACCAGCTTAATGGTCAGGACTGTCGATTAAAGGACATTACGGAACTGCTCATGGATTCCGGGATGGGTCAGGACTCCTTTTCCATTATTTCTCAAGGACGGGTGGAATCCATCTTTAATAGCAAGCCTGAGGATCGCCGTAACATCATTGAAGAGGTCGCCGGAGTCTACAAGTACCGCAAGCATAAGGAAAAGGCGCAGCGAGAAATGGACGACACGATGGCTTATTTGAGTCGGGTTGAAGACATTATCGCGGAACTCGAAGGCCGAATCGAGCCGCTAGAAAAACAGAGTAGTTTGGCACAAGATTATCTTGATCAACAGGAAAAATTTGCTCTGTTGGATCGAACCCAACTCACGCGCCAATTACGAGCAGAGCTGGCCGAAAAGCAGACGGCCGACAGCCTTGTGCGCACCAAGCATAACCAGGTCACGATGCATCAAAATGCCGAAAAAGAGCAGTTGGCAACGGTTCAGCAGTTGAAGCAAGGACAGGCTGATCATTTGGCAGCCAAGGATGCCCTGCAAGCAAAATTGGTGACGGCAACGCAACGGGTTGAACAAGCTCAGGGACAGGTGAATCTGTCCGGCGAGCAGCAACGCCATTTGGACGAACAACAGCGGCAGGCCAAGGATCAACTGGCTGAACTAAACGATCGTATTGCGACCAATCAAGACGCATTAGCTACGACTAAACAACAGGTCAACGAGCTAGTGGCGGCGATGAAGACAGCTCAGGGTGAAGTCAAAACTTTAACGGTGGCGACGGACCCCAAGACGGTGACAGCGTTGCGGCAGCAGCTGGAGGATCTACGTACGACATACTTCGATCAGAAACAACAGATTGCCACGCTGCGGAATCAACGTCAGTATTTACAACAAAATCAAGAACGGGTACAGCAACAAGGTCAGCGGGTGGCCCAGCAGCTGGCTGACTTACAGGCGAAGGCCCGAGCGGCCCAAACGACGGTAATGACGCTCACGGAACAGACCACCACAGTTAAGGCACAGGTGAACCAAGCCGAACAGGGATTAGACACCGAAGCTGGGCAGTATCAGCAGTTACAAAAGGCCTACCAGCAGGCCCAGCATAATTGGCAAGCAGCCCTAGAAGTTTACCAGCGAGCGCAAACGCAGGCGGCGAGCCTGCAGTCTGCTTCAGCCGAATATGGGGGGTTCTACCAGGGCGTCCGGGCCATTTTGAAGCAACGTGATCATTTTCGCGGCTTGCTGGGCGCCGTTTCCGAACTTCTGCAAGTACCGGAACGGTATACGATGGCGGTAGAATACGCCTTGGGTGGTCAGCTACAACAGGTCGTGGTCGATGACGAAACGACGGCGAAGGCTGCGGTCGGTTATTTGCGCGAACACAAAGGTGGACGGGCAACCTTTTTACCACTAACTACGATTCGCGGCCGTCAAGTCGACCGGAGCACGCGGCAACTCTTACGGGGACTCTCTGGTTTTCTTGGTGTCGGGAGTGACCTGGTACAGATGACAGCCCAAGCACAGCCCATTTTGGACTACCTGCTGGGAACCACGATTTTTGCGGCCAATTTGGATACGGCCGTCGATATCAGTCAGCGGATTCACCATCGCTATCGGGTGGTTAGTCTGACGGGTGACGTGGTCAGTGCCAGCGGGGCCATTTCCGGGGGGCAATCGCGGCAGAGCCACAGCAGTGTTTTGCGGCAACAACAAGAGTTACAACAGCTCCAAACGTCGATTGCGGCTATGAAGAGCAAGCTTACGGCTCAGGAAACGAAAATCAAGCAGCAACGAGCCGGGCTACAGGACAGTGAGGCTCGCAGTCAGGAACTGCAGGTAACGATCAATCGCTTACAACCACAATGTCGGCAATTAGAGGACAATCTGGCAAATGCCCAAACGACGGCCGGACAGGCTGATCGGCAGGTGAAGGCCGCCAAATTGGAGATCAAACAGGCGCAGGTGGTCACGGACGACCAACAGGGTGAGTCGATTGCGGCGCGAATTACCGTCGGCGAGCAGGATGTGGCGGCGACCGAGCAACACGTCAAGGACTTGCAGACTAAGATCACGACAGTGACGGCTGAACAAGCGCAGAATCAGACGGCGTTAACTGCCAAGCAAACATGGTTGGCGGGAGCTAAGGAACGTCACCAACAGCAGGTAGAAACGGTGCATCGACTGGAAAAGCAAATGCAAGCTGACCAGCAACAGGTGACGACGGTGACCGCCGAGCTACAGCAATTGGTGAATCAGGAGTCACTGACGCCAGAACAGGCTCAGCAACGGCTGGCCGACGCCCAAGTGGCCCGGCAGACAGTCGAACAACAAGTGGCGCAGGAAAATGAACTGTTGACCACAGCAAACGATGATCTGGCTGCTGCCGAAACGGCAAACCAGCGGACTAGCGGGTTATTGCAGTTGGCTAACGATGAGTTGCAACAAGCACAGGTCAAGCAGACGCGTCTATCGGCCTTGATCGACCAACAACAGAACCAGTTGTCTGAAAAGTATCATGTGAGCTTAGCGGCTGCCGAGCAGGATGTCAGTGACTTGCCAGCCGATGAGCTTGCGGTCCAATTGAAACTATTGAAGCGTGGTTTGGATGAGATTGGGCCGGTCAACGTGAACGCCATTGACGAATATAAAGATGTGCGTGAACGCTATGATTTCTTGACGCAACAGCGCGATGATCTATTGACGGCTAAGGAGCAGTTGACGACGACCATGACTGAATTGGATGGCCAAGTCAAACGCCGATTCAAGGACAGCTTCGATCAAATTGCGGCAAAGTTTACTGCGACATTCCGCCAGATGTTTGGTGGGGGAACGGCTAAGCTTGTTTTGACCGATCCAGATGACTTACTAACAACTGGAATTGACATTATGGCGCAGCCACCTGGCAAAAAGTTCCAGAACATGGGGCTTCTTTCCGGTGGCGAGCGGGCACTGACAGCGATTACGCTATTATTTGCGATTTTACAGGTGCAACCTGTGCCATTCTGTATCTTAGATGAAGTGGAAGCGGCGCTAGATCCAGCTAATGTGACCCGATTTGCCCGTTACATTCATCAGTTCCAAAATCAAACACAATTTATCGTCATCACCCATCGGAAGGAAACCATGGTTCAAGCCGACATTTTGTACGGTGTGACCATGCAGGAGTCCGGGGTGTCTAAGATGGTGGCAGTTGACCTTGACCACGAGACCACTACGGAAGGGAAGCAATCCTAATGGGATTATTTGATATTTTCCGTCGGCGTGCCAAGCCGGCGAGTGAAGCACCAAAACCGGAATCAGAAGCAGAACCAGTAGAAAATGCGGCCGTCACTAGCGAGAGTGTTGCGAGTGAGGCAACGGATAGTGAGACCAGTGTAGCCAGTGAGACCAGTGAGACCAGTGAGACCAGTGAGACCAGTGAGACCAGTGAGACCAGTGAGACCAGTACAACTAGTGAAGCCGAAACGAGTGAAGCAACGGCCACAACTAGTGAGTCTGAGACTAGCATAACTCCCACCAGCGAAGCGTCACAAACAACTGACAATGGGAATCTAATCGGTGAAGTTGTGCCTAATGAGGCCAGTGAAACGGCAACTGAAATGACGAGTGAAGCCCCTGTGGCGCCAACTGTTACTTCAGAATCCGTTACCAAGTCAGTGGTTGTGTCTGAACCTGAGGTAACATCTGAAGCGGCACCAGTTTTGGAGTCAACATCGGTAGCCGAAACGCCAGGTAGTGAGGCGGTTGTTGCAAACAGTGAAGAAGCAAAGGGTGCGGCTGAAAAATCAGTTGAAATGCCTAGCGAAGCAGAATCCGTGCCGACAGAATCTGTGCCAGCTGAACCCACCGAAAAACCTGTCAGTGACGAACAACTTTACGACAAGGGGCTGGAAAAGACGCGGACGACATTTGGTCAGCGCCTGAACGCTCTGCTTGCCAACTTTCGGCACGTCGACGAGAGTTTCTTTGATGACCTTGAAGAGACTTTGATTGGCGCCGACGTTGGCTTTGATATGGCTGTGAAGCTCAGTGACGAGTTGCGAGATGAAGTGAAACTACAAAACGCTAAGAAGTCCCAAGATGTACAAAACGTGGTCGTGGAAAAGTTGGTCGAGATTTATGATGCGGCCGGTAACGATGAGAGCACGGCACTAAACATGGCGTCTGAGGGCCCCACAGTAATCTTGTTTGTTGGGGTCAACGGGGTCGGTAAGACGACGACCATTGGGAAGATGGCAAACCGTTTCCACCAACAGGGTAAAAAAGTTCTGTTGGCCGCCGCCGATACTTTTCGGGCTGGGGCGACGGAACAACTCGATGTTTGGGCTAAGCGCGCGGATGTCGACATTGTCACCGGGAAACCACAGTCGGATCCCGCTGCTGTTGTGTTTGACGCCGTGAAAAAGGCGAAGGATGAGGATTACGACATCCTTTTCGTTGACACCGCTGGTCGATTGCAGAACAAGGTCAACCTGATGAATGAGCTGGAAAAGATGAAGCGAATCATCACCCGTGAGATTCCAACTGCGCCACATGAAGTCTTATTAGTGTTGGACGCCACAACTGGCCAGAACGCGCTGACACAGGCGAAGTTGTTCAAGGAATCTACGGACGTGACTGGAATCGTCTTAACTAAGTTAGATGGGACGGCCCGTGGGGGGATCGTGCTGGCAATTCGCAACGAGCTCCACGTCCCGGTGAAGTTCATTGGACTTGGAGAACAGATCTCAGATCTACGACCATTTGATCCGAACGAATTCGTTTATGGCCTGTTTAAGGGCTTGATCGACGTTAAAACTTTGGAAAAAAAGTAAATAATTAGCGACATGAGTGTTGACCTTAGGGGGGTGATACTTATGCCGTTTTTTTGATGTTTTCGTTGAACCGAAGACGGGTTAACGCTTGAAGAGTAGGCTGATAAAGTAAGACTAGCCTAAAAACAGGTCCTGTAGTTATGCTTGAAATGTCAAAAACTATTTACATATAATGTTAAACATGTTTTACTATAAGTGGTCATAGTTTTGACGTTAAGAAGGTGAGAAACGATGCGGAATAGCATTACCGTTCGGCGAAAAAAATTAAAATTGTCTCAAGCCGAAATTGCTGAGTTGGCTAAGGTGACCCGGCAAACTATTAATGCGATTGAAAATGACAAATACGATCCTTCACTAACTTTAGCTTTTAAATTGGCGGAAGTTTTAAATACAACGGTTGACACGTTATTTGATTACGAAACGAAGGAGGCGTCAAAATGACACGAGCGCAAAGAATCGTTCGCTTCACCTTTTGGAGTAATAACCTTACTGCCATCATCTTGGCGATTTTATTTTGGATAGATATGCCAGATTGGTTGACTATGGTTGTTGTTTTATTAATGACTGTGAATCTGTGGGGGATGTGTTGGTATTTGTCAAAGTATCTGGGCGTCAAGACATTTAAGGGGCTGTATTTTGTCGATGATGAACGGGATAAGGCGGTAGCGTTGCGCGTAATGCGTGCATGCACACACTTATAGATTGCATATGCTTACTGATGCTAATAGTCTTTGTCCTCATGGGGAGTTCCTGGCAGTTCACAGTGGTATCGTTTGGAAATACTATTTTAGGTTTACTATTGCTTATCATAATTGGTAGCAATTGTCAGTACTATTATCTTTGGCATAAATATGATCGGGCATAACTAAAGCATAGGAGATAACTTTAGGATAGAAGTTAGCACAGTGTTTGAATGAATGTTGTGATAATACGTTTAAAGCCAACCGGTCAGTAGGGTGTCGTCCAATTAATAGGTGCAGGAGCTGAGAACCGGATACATACGATAGGAATTAATGTGATCAATACTTAGGGGGTTAGCCAGCTTTTGACAGGGTTGCCTGTTGTATCATCTATAATTTTTGAGTCAGAGGCAGGCTTGGAAAGTAGCGGGAAATCGGAGTGTAGCCGTTTTAAGGAGTGCTTTTATTTTTGATTCAACCGGTTACTTACTAACTTTTAGGTTGCTGCTGGTTCTGGGGGGGGGCTACTTAGCGTGGAGACTGATTTTCGACAAGACAAGATAGCTTGATCCAGGCAAAAGAAAGATATTAAAATTAGCGTTGTAAAATCCAACTGTGGGTTTACAACGCTAATTTTGTATGGTTTATAGTTTTTGAATCAGAATCAAACAGGGATTCCAGGTGTCCCAGAAGGTCGGGAAAACTTCTAACGGGTCAAAACCAACTGCACGGTAGAAGGTATTAGTTTGATCATAGGCGGTATAGTGGCCGGGAGCGACCGTCTTGACCTGAAGGTAACTAAACGTTTGGCGCGCGTTCGCGATGAGTTCGACCATGAGTCGCCGGCCGATACCTTGATGGTGGTAGGCACGTTTGATACCCATACACTGAACTTCAGCGGTAGCAGCACTAGTCGTGGTGAGGCCGATGAAGCCCACGACATTTTTTTCATTGCGAGCGACCCATAGTGGTAGGTCACGGGCAGCGTCAACGTATGCTGTCATGGAGTTCGGCAGTCCGAACCACTCGGGAAGATCAGCGAGAACTTCTTGGACGATGTTGGCTTTGGTGATGGCGTCGTTTTCACGCGTGATAGTGATTGACATGGTAATATCCTCCTGGTATGTAGAAAGTGAGTGAGATTTAATTGTTCCAGTGGAGAATAAGGATGACAGTGAGGGGCATGAAATGCGATTGCTTTATGAAAAGTAAGTGAGAATTCCGCTATTCATGGGTTAACAACACGAAAATTATTATTAAAATAGATGATCAGCGCTGACTTTGCGCGTTGACCATGACTGATGCACATCAAATGTGATTAAGCTGTTTCACCAGTAACTTTACCCGAAATCAGCGAAAAAAATTGACGAAAGCGCTAAAAATCGGTACCCTAGTAGAGTGTGACACGAACTGGAGGACCAAGCATGGAGATTGAAAAAAACTATCGGATTAATTCCTTATTTGCGTTCTACCAGCCGCTACTGACCGTGAAGCAAAATAACTATATGCAATTATATTACGGAGATGACTATTCTTTGGGTGAAATTGCTGAAGAGTATAATGTTAGTCGTCAGGCGGTCTACGATAATTTACGGCGGACCGAGAAAATTCTCGAAGATTATGAAGCTAAATTGCATCTCTACCAAGAATTTACCGCGCGCAATCAACAGGCCGATGAGATTCAAGCGTACGTGGCGGATAACTATCCCAAGGACGCGAAGCTGAACCGGTTGGTTGCGGGTCTTGAAAATCTAGAAGAACAATGAAAGTTAGGTGGCAAAACGAATGGCGTTTGAAGGATTAACCGAACGACTACAAAACGCAATGCGCAAATTGCGGGGCAAAGGGAAAGTCTCCGAAAGTGACCTGCGAGAAACCATGCGTGAGATTCGGCTGGCATTACTAGAAGCCGACGTTAACTTTACCGTGGTCAAGGACTTTGTGAAACAGGTTCGTGACCGGGCAATGGGGGCCGATGTCTTAGAAGGACTGAACCCCGCGCAACAGATCGTTAAGATTGTTGATGAAGAGCTGACCAAGACCATGGGGGAAGAAGCCGTTCCCCTGAACAAGTCTGACAAGATTCCAACGATCATCATGATGGTTGGGCTGCAAGGGGCCGGGAAAACGACCACTGCAGGGAAGTTGGCGCTGAAATTAAAGAATGAAGAAAACGCACGGCCATTAATGATTGCGGCCGACGTTTACCGGCCAGCCGCCATTGAACAATTGGTTCAAGTGGCTGCCGGTATTGATGTTCCTGTCTTTCAATTGGGAACTGACGTGGATCCTGTGGAAATCGTTCGTCAAGGATTAGCGCAGGCTGAAGAAAAGCATAACGATTACATCATCATTGATACGGCCGGTCGTCTCCAAATTGACGAACAGCTGATGGATGAACTGGCGAACATTAAAGATTTGGCGCATCCAGATGAAATCCTGTTAACGGTTGATGCGATGACTGGGCAAAACGCTGTAGCGACTGCCGAAGGATTCAACGGTAAACTCGACGTGACCGGTGTCGTATTGACTAAGTTGGACGGGGATACCCGTGGTGGGGCTGCACTCTCGATTCGCGCAGTGACTGGCAAGCCAATCAAGTTCATCGGGCAAGGCGAAAAGATGACCGATTTGGACGTCTTCCACCCCGACCGGATGGCGTCACGAATCTTGGGCATGGGGGACATGCTGTCCCTGATCGAAAAGACGCAAAAGGAATACGATGAAAAGCAAGCACAACAATTAACCGAAAAAATTCAGGAAAATTCGTTTGATTTTAACGATTTTCTCGATCAACTTGAACAGATTCAAAAGATGGGGCCAATGGATGAGCTGATGAAGATGATTCCTGGAATGGCCAACAACCCAGCCATGAAGAATGCTCAGGTCGACCCTAAGGACATGGGTCGTTTGAAGGCGGTTGTGTACTCTATGACGCCACAGGAACGAACGAATCCGGATCTTTTGAATCCATCGCGACGGCGGCGAATCGCAACCGGGTCAGGACGTCCTATTCATGAAGTGAACCGCATGATCAAGCAGTTTAATCAAATGAAGAAAATGATGAACCAAGTGTCGAAGGGCAACATGTCCGGTATGGAACAACTCATGGGCAACACAGGTATGGGTGGCGGTGGCATGGGTGGCCGGATGCAGAAGATGGCCATGAACCGGATGTCCCGGCAAATGAAGAAGAATAAAAAGAAGCGACTGAAGCGCAAGAAGCGGAAGTAGGCTTTAGTGAACGGGTTTGGAAATGGCAGAATTGTCATCTCTGGACCTGTTTTTGTTTTGACCGGATATGAATAGAAAAATGGCCGGAAACTTTCATTTACAACTGATAATTTTGGGTCTGCGGTATGGAAAAGATACAATCAGAGTTGGTGGAATCCCTGATAGCCGCAGATGGGCATGCCACACAATCCTTCTTTGAACCATGTTGAATAACACCGTGAATCTTTTTATACCTTTTGGGTAGACGCAGGTGAAAATCTCCGGTATACTACGAATTAAAGAACCAACCATAAGGGAGTAACTAGCAGATTAATCTGCGGTAATATCGTCAGCAAGAAGCCAATCCGGTATTACCTTAAATAGTGAGACTTATGTGTGTCCACAAAATTTTTTGTGTGCATGCGTAGGTCTCATTTTCTTTTAGCCCCGGTTAGAAGAAGATGAGCTTACAGCACACCTCAGGAGGAATGGCAAATGGCCAAAGTACCATTTTATCAAGAAACGGTCGCGCAGCTGTATCAAAATTTACAGACTAACGACCAAGGCTTAAGCTCACAAGTTGCACAAGAACGGCTCGAAAAGAATGGGCGAAACGTATTGAATCAGCAGAAGACGACGTCGCTCCTCCAGAAGTTTTTAGCACAATTCAAGGACTTTATGATTATTGTGTTGATGGTAGCGGCGTTAATTGCTGGACTGACCGGTGAAGTGGTCGACGCTGTGATTATTTTGCTGGTGGTCGTGTTAAACGCCATCTTCGGGGTTTTCCAGGAGGCCAAGGCCGAAGAAGCCATCAACGCGCTAAAGGAAATGTCGGCACCTAACGCGACGATTCGACGCGATGGTCAGGTTATGAGTGTGAAGAGTGACGAACTCGTCGTTGGGGATATCGTTCTATTGGAAGCCGGGGACATTATTCCCGCCGACCTGCGTTTACTTGACGTGGCCTCTTTGAAGGTCGAGGAATCAGCGTTGACTGGGGAATCCGTGCCAGTGGAAAAGGCAGATGCCATCCTGACTGAAAACGAGTTGGCTATTGGTGATCGGCACAACATGGCGTTTATGAACAGTAACGTCACATACGGTCGGGCGACCGGGGTCGTTGTGGCGACTGGCATGCAGACGGAAGTGGGCCGAATTGCTGGCATGATTGAAGCCGCCGATGAGACCACGACGCCACTACAAGCCAATTTGACGCAATTAGGGAAGTCACTGACCATTTTGATTTTGGTGATTGCCGCTATCGTCTTTGCCATGGGAATGTGGCGTCAGGCCGAGAGCCTGATCGACATGTTATTGACGGCGATTTCGTTAGCCGTTGCCGCAATTCCTGAGGGCCTGCCCGCCATCGTGACGATTACCTTGGCGTTGGGAACACAACGAATGGCCAAGCGCCACGCCATTGTGCGAAAACTCCCTGCCGTTGAAACGTTGGGGAGCACCGACATCATCGCCTCGGATAAAACCGGAACGTTGACGCAAAATAAGATGACGGTCGAAAAGGTTTACGAGAATCTCAAATTAGCCGACGCCCATACTTTGGATTTTTCCCGGGACAATCGCTTGGCACAGGTCATGATTTTAAGTAACGACACAAAAATCACGGCCGATGGACTCGCCGGGGATCCCACGGAAACGGCGTTGGTCCAGTATCAGTTGGACCGCGATTATCCGGTTGACCAAGTCTTACAGGAGATGCCACGGGTCGCAGAAATTCCATTCGATTCTGAACGAAAATTAATGTCGACTGTCCATCCGTTGACAGATGGTCGCTTCTTGATTGCTGTCAAGGGTGCGCCTGACGAATTGCTCAAACGGGTGACCCGTTTAGCCAAGACGGACGCGGTCGTACCGTTGACCGATAGTGACCATCAAGCCATTTTGACGACCAATCACGACTTAGCAACGCAGGCCTTACGAGTACTGGCCTTTGCCTATCGGATTGTCGACCAAGTACCAACCAATATGACTAGCGAAGCCGTAGAAAACGACTTGATTTTAGCTGGGATGGTTGGCATGATTGACCCTGAGCGGCCAGAAGTTGAACAGGCTGTGGCTGACGCCAAGTCTGCTGGAATTCGTCCCATGATGATCACCGGTGATCATCGTGATACCGCAGCTGCGATTGCTGCACGGTTAGGTATTATCGAAAAAGGCGATACGGCTGCCGTAATTACCGGTGCCGAACTGGATGAAATGGACGACGCTGTATTTTCCAAAAAGGTTGGAGACTACTCGGTCTATGCACGGGTCGCACCGGAGCATAAGGTGCGTATCGTGAACGCTTGGCAAAAGCGTGGCAAGGTCGTTGCCATGACCGGAGATGGCGTCAATGATGCCCCCGCCTTGAAGGCCGCCGATATTGGTATTGGGATGGGCATTACGGGGACCGAAGTTTCCAAGGGTGCCAGCGATATGGTTCTGGCTGATGACAACTTCTCGACCATTGTGGTGGCCGTTGAAGAGGGACGGAAGGTCTTTGCCAACATTCAAAAGGCTATTCAGTATCTGCTGTCCGCAAACCTAGGGGAAGTCCTGACGTTGTTCATGATGACCATGTTAGGGTGGCAGATCTTAGCACCGGTTCACATTCTATGGATCAACCTGGTGACGGATACATTACCAGCAATTGCCTTAGGGGTCGAACCGATGGAACGTAACATCATGAAACAGCCGCCACGAGGCCGCAAGTCGAACTTCTTCTCCGGTGGGGTCCTCGGTGGGATTATCTACCAAGGACTGCTTGAGGGGGGAATCACCCTGTTCGTTTACTGGCTGGCGTTGACGTACCCGGTTCATGCAGCGACTAACTTGATCCATGCCGATGCCTTGACCATGGCCTTTGCCACCTTAGGGTTGATTCAACTGTTCCACGCCTTTAACTCCAAGTCGATTCACGGCTCGATCTTCACGGTCGGTCTATTTAAAAATAAATTCTTCAACTGGGCGATTTTGATTGCCTTTGCTTTACTGGCAATGACGATTCTGGTGCCCGGCTTGAACAGCATGTTCCACGTTGCCCACCTGGATGCGTTCCAATGGGGAATCGTCTTGGTCGCTTCATTCATGATGATTGTGATTGTCGAAATCGTGAAGTTCTTCCAGCGACGATTGATGAAGTAATTTTAAACAAATAATTGTTTGGTTAGTTAACATACACTGGTCAAGTAGTTAAGAGTCCACCTTGTGAACGTCATTATTGGCGATTACGGCGTGGACTTTTTTCGTTTTGTAAAGGATTCCGTCGGATTGCCATAATTTTTTGTATGCAAAGTGGGTTGTGGTAGCTTTGCATGACGGGCATAAAAGCAGGGCTTGACGTTCATAACGTGCTGCCCGTTTAACGTGTTCTACGGAACAGTCGATTGGAGTCAGAAGAGGTCGGAGTGAGAAGTCTGGTGAAGTATGTTTCGCGGTAAGTGGGGTTCCTGCTAGTTGCAGAAGGTCATTTATAACGAACAGAAGACTTGCACGGCCCGATATATGTTAAACTAATTTTAGACAAAATTCGGAAGGACGTGACAGACGTGGCATTAACGTATCAGGCGTGTTTGCAAGCGACCCAGGTGGTCTTGGCGAGCGGTGCCGTGCCGACCATCGTGGGTGAAGCCGGAATCGGCAAGTCGGCCTTGGTGGCGGATCTTGCACAACAGCGACACGCCAAGCTTTTCACGACCGTGGTGAGTCTGGTGGAAAAGGGTGATCTGGTGATTCCAGTGCCACCGCTGACCAGCGATTCTTTTGTTCAAACGAAGCAGTACGGGTCCTTAGCCGACGTTCAGTTTGGGTATTCGCACACCCTGGTTGCCATGATTCGTTACGCCGAGGCGTACCCCGAACAGGAGATCATCTGGTTTTTAGATGAGTTTAATCGGGGCACACAGGCCGTTCAAAGCGAGCTGATGAATCTGGTTTTGCAGCGGCAGATAAACACGTTGATGTTGCCCAAACAGGTCCATTTGATTTTAGCTGAGAATCCGGATGCTACCATGGCCGGGTTTGAGCAAAGTCACTACGGTGTGACCCCCGGGGATGCGGCTATTGCCGATCGAACGACCCGGCTGATTTTGCAGGCCGACACAGGGACCTGGTTACAATGGGCTACGAGTCGTGTTAACGATGTGGCAAGGATTGATCCGCTGGTGACTCAGTATCTGACGGATAATCCCGCGGACCTCCACGTCATAGGGACGACCAATGCGACGGATGATGATCTCCAGCCGACACCACGGGCCTGGGAGCGGGTCTCACGTGCCATTCGTGAACTCGATAAGCAACACCTCTTTAGTCAAACGGCGGTTGTTACGGCCATTATGCAAGGAAATTTGGGGATGACAGTAGGGACGACCTTTGCTGGTTTCTTGGTGGCACAACGTCCGGGATTAACGGTGAATCAGGTCTTTGGCATTGAAGATGCAACCACGGTCTTTCAACAGTTGGCTCCCGCACAACAACAACGGATTCTCCTGAACTGCCTAGACGCGGGACAAGAGTGGCCGTTAACGGTTGGTAGCCATGCACAGCGTTTTGACGAGTTACTCACGAATTGTGCGCCAGATGGCCAGTTTGCCATTGCCCAGAAGATGGCCGGACAGAACCATCTCTTGGAAAATTTAGCAGCAGTCAAGGACCAACAACCCGGCGTTCGACGACTTTACCGGTCGCTTACGGCGATTGGTTTGCGGAGTAGTGAAGTCGAGGTGTAGGCGATGGTGAGTTTAACACAGGATCTACAACGGTTACGCCAAGCTCCGGCAAGCGACCGCAATCGATTGACACAGGTCGCGTACCGTGATGCCGTGTTGTATTTGTTGCAACAAGACCCATTTTACGGGCACGTGTTGAGTCAGTTGACTCTCACATTTCGGGAAGACTTGACAGCGCCACTAAGTCTCGTTTCAACGGCCCGGGATTGGCAACTTCAACTGAATTCGAGTGCCTTACAGCGAACGACTTGGACCGGTACACAGTGGTTAGCGATGCTGCGACATACGGTGTTACACTTGCTTTGGCGGCACCCACAACGTTACGCGACGGCCGTTCAAACGCCAGCACAGGCCGGGTTAGTTCGGTGGGCCACCGACGCGGCGGTCAATGACTACCTGACCGATTTGCCGGCCGATACAATTACTAGTCAGAAATTAGGGCAAATATTAGAAGAACCAGTTCTACCACAACAGGATTCTGCGGTCTATCTAAAACAACTCCGTCATTGGCAAGCACAAAAAGAGAGCACTAACCGCCAACTAGCAGTAGGTGGTCCCCAGTCATTACCAGCAGCGCCACAATACGACGGTCACAGCGGTTGGCAGGAAGCAACCGCTGAAACTGCCGAGGCACGCGAGCAGTGGCGAGCACAGCTTTTCACGACAGCAAATGAGGCAATTTCTGCCAAGCAGCGCGGAACCTTGCCGGGTAGCATTCAAGCAGCACTCATGCCCCTGGTGGTTGACCAGCCATTGGATTGGCGAGCACTATTAAAACGCGGTTTGGGTCAGGTGCCAGCAGGTCGTCAGCCAGCATACGGGCGGTTTAACCGCCGGCAACCGGTTCGTATGGACTTGCCGGGAGAAATCGTACAGACTTGGCGAAAAATAGCAGTCTTTGTGGATGAGTCTGGTTCGATGGGGAATCAAGAAATCAGCTACCTCCTGGGGCAAATGGCAACGTTATTGGCCATTTATCCGGCGCAGGTGACCGTTTACCCGTTTGATACGGTCGTTGACCCAACACGTGCTTTCGCACTGGAGCGGCGGCCACAGACACTTCAACGAACTGGCGGTGGGGGAACACGATTTCAAGCCGTGTTCGATGTCTTACCCCACTTGCTTGCTGGGGGGACGAATCAGTTGGTCATCATTTTGACGGACGGCTATGGTGAGAAACAGGTGCAATCAACGCTACCAGTGACGGTTCTGTGGCTCCTAACGAGTCCGACTGACCAATTTTCGGTCAAACGCGCACCAGGTACCGTGGTGAGTTTGATGACCGATCCGCAGTGGCAGTTGCTAAGGAGGCAATCATGAGTGAGTTAACGGCAACAGAATTACGCGATGTCTTACAACAAACGGCGGCGTATCGCAATGCACGTGCGATTTTAAATGGTGAATGGGCGGCGCGTGCCGAAGAAAACCCGCTGTTTCAAGCGCCAATGACGATTGCTGATCTGAGATTTGCTCGTGACTTACAAGCCGTCGGGGTCAAGCAGGGACCAAACTTTACTGATTACGCTACTGTTCAGCAGTGGATCGTGGCGAATCGAGAATCGTTAACGGTCGATGATCTGGTCTGGTTACGCAAAGATTTTGATTAATTTGAGGGTGTAAAGAAAAAACCCTTTACATCATATCCAGAAACTGGTATATTATTACACGTTGAAAGAAATACAGGAGGTGTCTACATGTCAGTTAAGATTCGTTTAAAGCGAATGGGTTCTAAGAAGCGCCCATTCTACCGGATTGTGGTTGCCGACTCACGGAGTCCTCGTGATGGTCGTTTCATCGAACAAGTTGGAACGTACAATCCAGTTACCCAACCAGCTTCAATCACGTTGAAGGAAGAATCTATCATGAACTGGTTGAACAATGGTGCTCAACCTTCAGATACGGTTAAGACTTTACTCTCCAACGCTGGTATCATGAAGCAATACCATGAAGCTAAATACACTAAAAAGTAGTGATTAGCCATGACCGATTTTAAGGCATTAATTCTAGCAATTGTTAGCCCACTCGTCGAACATCCGGAATCTCTAGTGGTGACACCAGTGGAAACGGAGCGCTTTTACGAATATCGGTTAGCCGTTCATCCGGACGATGTCGGCCGGGTCATCGGCAAACAAGGTCGCGTGGCGCAGGCAATCCGAACGATTGTCTATAGTGTTCGCGTTCAAGGTAATAAGCGGGTGCGTCTCATCATCGATGACCGCCCAACAAAGACTCTCGAGTGAGGCGGCAACGTTTCCTCGAGTTTTTTTGTTCCCCAAAATAAATTTAACGTCCATTTGGATCAGTAATCATGAGTTGAAATAACCAACTAACTTACAAGGAGGCAAACAATATGGCCTATTATACGGTAGGAACTATCGTAAATACACATGGTATCAAAGGCGAGGTCCGCGTAATCGCAACGACAGACTTTCCTGAAAGTCGCTTTGCGGTAGGGTCAACGGTTTATGCTTTTCAACAGGGACAGGCAAAACCCGTGGCATTAACCATTATGACGATGCGGAAACATAAAAACTTTTATCTGTTAGGTTTTGAAGGAAAACCATCAATTAATGACGTTGAAGTCTACAAACAGAGTACCTTAAAAGTGACCGACAACGAACTAGAGACCGGGGACTTACAACCCGGTGAATATTACTATCACCAAATCGTTGGCTTAAAGGTCGTCACTGAAGCTGGCGAAGAGCTGGGTGAGATCAAAGAGATTTTGTCCCCGGGCGCCAATGATGTCTGGGTCGTTGACCGGGCAGGTAAGGATGACTTGCTGTTGCCTAAGATCGATGATGTCGTGAAGAAGGTCGACCTGGATGCCGGCCAAGTCACCGTGGAACTAATGGAGGGACTCGAGTAATGCGTATCGATGTGTTAAGTTTATTTCCCGATATGTTTTCCGGTCCCATGCACGATTCCATCGTGGGTAAGGCGATTGAAAATGGCCATCTGACCATGCCTGTGACGAACTTTCGGGATTATTCGACTAATAAGCACGGCAACGTCGATGATTACCCGTTTGGGGGCGGCGCGGGAATGCTCCTGCAGCCGCAACCCATTTTTGATGCCTTAAAGGCGACCGAGGAACAGGCGGCTGCAGAGGGTCTTCCCAAGGGCCGTGTGATTTTACTCGATCCTGCCGGGGTGACCTTTGACCAGCACGTGGCCGAAGAATTCGCTCATGAGGAACATTTAACCTTCCTGTGTGGCCACTACGAGGGCTATGACGAGCGGATTCGGACGTTGGTGACCGATGAGGTGTCTTTAGGTGACTTTGTCCTGACAGGTGGCGAATTAGCTTCAATGGTCATGATCGATGCCACGGTCCGGTTGCTGCCGGGGGTACTGGGAAATTCAGAATCAGCACCGGGAGACTCATTTTCATCTGGTCTGCTAGAATACCCACAATACACACGGCCAGCGGAATTCCGCGGCATGAAGGTGCCAGACGTTTTGATCAGTGGAAATCATGGCAAGATTGATGAGTGGCGTGAAAAAGAAGCACTGCGGCGGACGTATCAACGCCGACCAGATCTGATCGACCACAAGAAACTGACGCAGCAGCAAAAGCACCTCTTAGCTGATGTTCGTATTGAAGAGGAAGAACGGCAGGCTGCTGAACAGGAGTCAAGAAAATAACCTTTACAGGCATTTCGAGATATGATACACTTAATTTTGGCTGTTTAGCCATAAAAACAATATTCCGCTGTCGAGACTGAGAATGAATGTTGGCGAAAGGATAGAATATATTATGCGCCAAAACAATTTAATTTCTAAGATCAACCAAGACCAATTACGGGACGATGTTCCAGATTTCCGTGCCGGAGACACTGTTCGGGTTCATGCCCGGATCGTCGAAGGTACTCGCGAACGTATCCAATTGTTCGAAGGTGTCGTAATCAAGCGTAAGGGTGCTGGCATCCAAGCAACTTACACGGTACGTAAGATCAGTAACGGTGTCGGTGTGGAACGGATCTTCCCATTACACTCCCCACGTGTTGCTAAGATTGACGTTATTCGTCAAGGTCGTGTACGTCGTGCTAAGCTCTACTACCTCCGTGAACTTAACGGTAAGGCAGCGCGGATCCCAGAACGTCGTCGCAACTAGTTACCAAAAAGGGTCAATCACTTCGGTGGTTGGCTTTTTTATTTGTTTCTTTGTCAACCGATGTTGATGGAGGGAATTCCAGGCGGTTACTGAGGGTTAAGCATAACCTAATAGCGTTATCACAGTTTAAGTGGGTATTTTGCGTTGGCCTAGGTGTCTTGGCGTTGATATCGTCGTTGTACCAACCAGATTATAAAAGTCACGCCATCAAATAGCAGGAGACCGACCCAGAAAATGTTGAGTGACAGGGCATTCGCTAGGGTGGCAAAAATCAATGATCCCAAGGGAATAGTTAGTTGAACGACCGTATAGAAGGCACTGATGATGGCCCCGATGGACTTCTTGGGCAATTCGTTGATCATTTTCCCTTGTACTTGGGGATTTAGAATCCCAAGAAGGATGCCTGAGACGGTAACGATACCGAGTAAGAGTGGCCGACTCTTTAGAAAAGGAATGTTCAATGGCATTAAGCCATAGACGATGTAAATCAGGATAATTCCTTTAGAAATGCTGAGATACTGCGTAATTCGTCTGGGTAAAAGGAAACCAATGATACTGCCAACGGATTCAATCATTCCCACTAGGGCAACGGTGTAGCCATAGTTCATAAATAGCAGTTGTGGCTGACGGACGTGGAAGAGTAGCACTAGTGCCAGGAAAAAAGAGACGGAATTAAGTCGTGCAAATAGACTATAGCGATCGTGGAAGGTCGTCAAGAGTGCGGCACCGATGAGCCCGCCAGTGACGGCAATTGTTGAATTGATTCCGGACTCAAATCCCTCTGCTTCGGAAATATCCTCGGGGGGCCACGATATCTTTGATGATCGGGATAGCGCTGTAGGTGTTAAAACTTCCAATTAATTTGACCAGCATGCTCAGGCATAGAATTAAGATGAACCCTGGCCAATTTCCTTGTCCCAGCATTAACAGGCTGATGATTGTAGAAGATTCCCTGGATCAAGCGATTGCGGAGTTACAGACGAAAATAATTCGTTGATTGATCGGCCAAATAACCCATTAGGATATCTAAAAGGAGCGGTAGGCTACCCGCAACGGAGGCAACACTACTAGCCAAACTCGGATGTGACATATGGCGGGCATAAATTACAAAAACGATACCAAAGAGCGAGAAACCAATGGCGCTGATAATATTGGCTAACATGAAGATACGGTAGTGGAAATTACGAAAGAAGACTTCCATCGGTGATCGCTTCCTCAGCGTGCTGAATTTCACCTAATTTTTGGGAAATACGGATGGCCTAATAATGAGTTGATAGCACTAATTATGCTCATACTAGAAATTGATAATAATGAATTGAACTAGATTAAGTTGGTATTTAATGAGAATAATCTAATCAAATGTTCATTTAACCGATGATAGATGATATAATACAGATTAAGAAAAGGGGTGCCAATGATGAAACGATTTCTAGTCATGTTATATCCCGGCTTTTTGTAACTTTGAGATTGCGGCCTTAACTGAAATCTTGGTTTTTCAAGATGATTGGAAAATGACAACGGTTGGTGCGGAACAAAAGGCGTACACGGGAGAGGATTCCTTAGAAGTTTTGGCGCAAAATGAGTTCTCACAAGTCAACCCGCTAGAGTACGACTTGTTGATTCTCCCAGGTATTGATGATTACCATGTTCCGTTAGGCGATGGCCGCAACGTGGATTTTCTGGCACAGTTGAAGACACCCAGTAAACGACCAATCATTGCGGCTATGTCGAGTTCACCGATTTTATTAGCGAAGGCGGGACTGTTAGCTGACGCTAAGTTTACGGGGGGACTCTTTGAGGAAACGTATGAGAAAAATCCGTTCATTCCAAAACAAAACTTGGTTCGTCAGCCGGTCGTTTCAGACAATGGCGTTATCACGGCGAGTTTTCAATTTTTCCGTGAGTTTGCGATTACGGCGGCGCGGGCTTGTGGAATTAGGGTCGGGGATACCTTCTTGGAACCGGCCCGCACGGATCGACCATATACGGTGGAAGAGCTGACTTACCATTTTGAAGGGTAAAAATGGTGAGCGGTTGGGTCCTTTTAGGTCGGTTTGTAAATAATTAAGGCATAACGATTGGACGATGATAGGTTTAACAAAAATGAAGGCCTAATTGGCCAGAGAAGGGAAATATTTCCTCATGACAAAGCGGCAAAAAGCTAGGCATTACGTACTGACACTACTAAAGGGTGTGGTCATCATGCTGGTTTTACTGACCTGGGATCTGAAGCACACCAGGATGGGCTGGACGATTCCCGTCACCTATTTCACCACCTGGATATTTTTGAGCTGGCTACTCTGTTACCCAGCGCTACGGAACAAGTATCAGAGTTTGTATAGTAAAAATGGCGAACGGTTTGAAACGTATAAGCACCGAGCGTTGTCCATGCATCGCCAAGATGTGGGAAATAGTCATGAGAATCGTCGGTGGACACCAAAGGGAGTAGCCGCCAATCCTTGGGAGTATACGACTGGAACCACACAAAGTACCGATGAGATTCTTAATCCAGTCCTGATATTTGCTGAACACCTATGGGCGACGTTTTTACTGATTCTCTTTGGTCCAGTGCTAGTTGTGCTGGCTGGGGTGATGAAGCTGGTATCTTGGCTGCGGCAAAGACCGCGTTGACGTTAGGAGATTAGGACATCGCTTCGGCTAAAAAGTAAAGTCTAACAGGGGAGCGCCAGATGAGGAGGGTGTTCTCATCACAGAAGTCATGTCGAAGTCTTGCCAAGCTTGCTATGCTTGGGTATTAAAAAAGGACTAAGTCGGGTTAACTTAGTCCGGATATTTATTAAGAATTCAATGCTACGATAAGGATGATTGTAAAGGCAGCCTGCAAGACCAAAATAGTATAGCTCTCTGGCTCACGATAGAGGTGATTAAGAACCATACCGCTAATGGTGATACAGGTTGATAAGGCAAAGATGATGGCTAAGACCGTCCCCATTGGATACATTACCTTTGCCGGCACTTCGAAAATTAAGGACATGCCAACAAGCAGAAAGGCGTAAAAATCGAACATGCCGATTCGAAACAGGCCTTTAATGCTAGGCCGTAATACTCTATTCATTTTCCCCGCTTCTTCCCTGATTCCCGCTAACTGACTAGCCAGCCTACCCCAAGCCAGCTAGGATGTCGCCAATTAACGTTAAATTTAGATGAGAATTGCCATCTATGATTAGAATTATACTATAATGGGTTAACTTTTCAAGGGGGGAGCAAATCAATCAAATCATTTTTGATCTTGGTTAGATGGGAGCCAGAGCTAGTTCTGAAAATTGGGATGATTATGAGAACTGATTATGAGAACTACAATTAAAATTTAATCTACGAGAGAAGAGTAACGATGAGCAAACCGTATGGAACACAGGATTTTCTAAAGCAACTCCAAAATGCAGGTGTTGTTGCGGGTGATAGTGTTATGGTCCAAAGCATTTGACTGGATCACCGGGGACAGCCGGGCCGTTATTACAGCACTCTGTCAGGCCGTGGGACCAACTGGAAATGTGGTCATGCCCAGCCAGACACCGGAACTATCGGACCCCTCATTGTGGACAGAGGGTCCAGAACCAGAGGAAAACTGGCAGCCAATTCGAGAGCGAACCATGGGTTACAGCAAACGCCTGACGCCTGCAATTGGTCAGAGTGAGGTGGTCGAACTATTTCGAAACTACCCGGGCGTTGTGCGATCGATGAATCCGCTAGACTCTTTTACGGCGTGGGGAAGCCGAGCAAAATGGTTGACCACAGATACAACATACGATTTTCCATTCGGGGATGATGGCGTGTTAGGGAGATTGTATGAACTGCATGCCAAGCTAGTCTTAATTGGAACAAATTTTGAGACAAACACAGCGCTCCATTTGGCGGAAACCAGGATCAATCGAAACATTAAGGTCATTGAGGAGACCGCACCAGTTGAGATGGGAGACTTTTTACATCCACAAAAGAAAATGGTGACGTTTAAAAATGTCGAATTAGAGACCTACGATTTTTTAAAGTTGGAGCGTGAATTTGAGGCGCAAGGTACCGGGATGGCCAAGGAGGACCTACCTAAGGGTAAACTGCGGGTCATTGATATGCGGCAGTGTGTCGATTTTGCTGAAGAAAAATTCAAGACGTATACTTATACGAGCTAGGCGTGGATGGCGTGTGAATGTGTGTATCGCTATCTCAGACTGGTGAGGACGTAACAAAAGTACCGGTCCAACAAGCCATTTCAAGAGTGGCAACAGGAATGATGATATGTCGTTATAATTGCCGGCGGAGGTTAGAGGACGGTTTTACTTGAAATTGATAACAAAAAATCGTCTGTAGTAAGAAGATACAAAATAACCTTTGACAAGTACATAAATAACGTGTATAGTTAACTATTAGAGTTTAAGAGATGCTAATAACGTGATTCAGAGAGATTGGTTAGCAAGCCGGAGTTTCTTAGATTTTAAAATGGTCCGCCCATTCACAGGAATGGGGGGCCATTTTTTTATGCAGTTTTTTAGAAATGATGACGGCCTGAACTTGATATAGGAGACTAGCAATGATGAATTTCAGATGCTGATCACGATGAAAGAACAACTAGTGGCTAATTTGAATTGGAGCTTATTTATGGTCTTAATTTACTTTGTGGGTGACATTTTATCGATTGTTAATCGTAAATTACTGAGGTATGCTAAAGAAGCAAGTTAAAGGAAAAAGGGACTTTTGGAAAAATAGAATGCTGGTGTGACGGCGTTTGTTTAGTGTATTCCCCACAGGTGTGGGGGTGATCCCTTGCGTGCAGTATTTGTAGATGAATATTGGCCGTATTCCCCACAGGTGTGGGGGTGATCCTGGATTGAGGTTTAATAATCGTCTTAGACTTTGGTATTCCCCACAGGTGTGGGGGTGATCCCTGCTTTTGATATTCAGCAGTATTGGTAAGTTTGTATTCCCCACAGGTGTGGGGGTGATCCTATACCCAATGAGTTACGGTCCCTGAAACAATGGTATTCCCCACAGGTGTGGGGGTGATCCTAACAGGTAGAATGAACACATATATCAAATGATGTATTCCCCACAGGTGTGGGGGTGATCCCAAACGCTAAGTATCGCAACCGGCACGTATTTAGTATTCCCCACAGGTGTGGGGGTGATCCCGTCGCTATCTTCGTAAGCTTGTCGTTTACCTTGTATTCCCCACAGGTGTGGGGGTGATCCTTGGTCGACGTAGTTGCCGGCCAAAGCCAGGCCGTATTCCCCACAGGTGTGGGGGTGATCCTTGAGTCTTCCGGATTAATGATCGTATTGGGCAGTATTCCCCACAGGTGTGGGGGTGATCCTTAAACAGATTTTTGAACCAGTTCTTGTGTTTCGTATTCCCCACAGGTGTGGGGGTGATCCTTAGCTAAGACATAAAAAATGGAGGTATCATTAGTATTCCCCACAGGTGTGGGGGTGATCCCACGTTCGATGATTGAGGTTGATGTATTGGTACGTATTCCCCACAGGTGTGGGGGTGATCCAGCTGATAAATTAGGAGTATCTAAACAATCAGTATTCCCCACAGGTGTGGGGGTGATCCTTGACGTGGCAACTAAGTCTGATGTTACAACGGGTATTCCCCACAGGTGTGGGGGTGATCCTTCATGATAGTCACCGTACCAGTTGGTGGCGTAGTATTCCCCACAGGTGTGGGGGTGATCCTCGACTTCACTCACCAGGCGACCCGTCATCGAAGTATTCCCCACAGGTGTGGGGGTGATCCTGACTCATCAGGAAATGGTATGTCGCGGAAATCTGTATTCCCCACAGGTGTGGGGGTGATCCTGAGGCATCAGAAGCATGATGTCCTTCAAAGCAGTATTCCCCACAGGTGTGGGGGTGATCCTCATCATCTCCGGCCCACGTATAACTTTTGTCTGTATTCCCCACAGGTGTGGGGGTGATCCTTATTCTACAGTAATTCTACTCTGAAAGCGGGGGTATTCCCCACAGGTGTGGGGGTGATCCTAATATTAAGGATACGGGTGTTATTGCTGTCGTGTATTCCCCACAGGTGTGGGGGTGATCCCGCCCGCCGGTAAAAAAGGGCATAAAAAAAGCAGTATTCCCCACAGGTGTGGGGGTGATCCTTAATTCTGGTTCCAGCCACTGCCGACCGCTCCGTATTCCCCACAGGTGTGGGGGTGATCCTAAAATGATGGCGGCTATCGCGACAGCAGTTAAGTATTCCCCACAGGTGTGGGGGTGATCCTTTCTCGCTCATACGGCATACTATCGGGATCGAGTATTCCCCACAGGTGTGGGGGTGATCCTGACATTGTTTTTAGCTTAGATCACAAAACTCGGTATTCCCCACAGGTGTGGGGGTGATCCCATGTATATCGAAGCGTCAACGGGATTACTACAGTATTCCCCACAGGTGTGGGGGTGATCCTATAGCAGCGGCCGTTGGGGCACCGTGCCAAGCGTATTCCCCACAGGTGTGGGGGTGATCCTCACTCCTTTAATTTTTAAGTGTCACTGGTATGGTATTCCCCACAGGTGTGGGGGTGATCCTGCCGAGCAGTTCGATGGTTCAAAAGAGTCAGCGTATTCCCCACAGGTGTGGGGGTGATCCTTAATCGGGCTTCCTTCACGGGTGATGATGCGCGTATTCCCCACAGGTGTGGGGGTGATCCTCACCCTTTGGAAAGAGTTCTTGGCGCTGATAGGTATTCCCCGCAGGTGTGGGGGTGATCCTTGGTTAGCTTTCACGATGCATGACAAATTAGAGTATTCCCCACAGGTGTGTGGGGTGATACTAGATATCTTTACAGCAAATATGAGGCTATGTTTAAAAAGTATTGTGGTAAGAAATTAAATCTATTGCCTGTGGGAAAGGAGGAAGGTCCGTTTAGACTAAAGTAAGATTTTCACACTGGAGAAGATCTTATTTAATGTAGATTTCAAGCATAAAATGAATGTGTGTACACCAACGTTTTCATTTTTACATTATTTATAAACTACTACAAATTATTTTGTGTGTTTATTGTATTGACGTAAAACTCTTCAAATTGTATCTTAAGAATAGCAATAAGATATATAGTTGTATAAACAATAGGGAGAGCGGAACCATATAGTTTTCTAAATCACAGAAAGTGGACGATAAGGATGACAGTGGAAATATCGAGGCGTGCAGCAGCGCTGTGGGCCAAAAAACAATCAGAGGACGGTCAACAGGCATGGCTACCACTCATCGTGCATTTACTAGACACACAAAATGTGGCAAATTATCTTTTTAATCAATGGCTAAGTCCAGGGCAGCGGCGATTGCTACAGGGAACATTGTCCGCGACGGAGGCACAGAACTTAGTCAAAATAGTAGGATTTCTTCACGATATTGGTAAGGCGACGCCAGCTTTCCAAGACAAAGAATCCTATGACCGCGACAAATCATTGGACGAATATTTAAAGTCAAAGCTGATCCGAGTAGGTTTTATTGATTTTAATCATCTAGATTTAGCATCGGCAAAAGAATCACCGCATGCTTTAGCGGGGGAAGCCATTTTGGAAGGATTTGACGTTCCCAATTCGATTGGCGCTATCATTGGTGGCCATCATGGCAAACCAGCCAGCTGTCCTCCAGATGATCAGATCAGCAATTATACGGCCAACTATTATCAGAGTGACAAAGAGGCTAAGATCCAAGCGCCTTGGATAGACGTACAAAAAGAACTTTTTGAATACGGGTTGACCTCTTCGGGGTATCGAACAGTCAAGGAGATTCCTGACATAACACAGCCGCAAGCGGTTATTCTAGAAGGCTTACTAATCATGGCAGATTGGCTGGCATCCAGTGAGTACTTAGATAAAGATAAGAAAATACCGCTTTTTCCTTTAATTCCGCTGGATCAATCTTGGCCAGAAGATAGCATCAAAGAGCGATACCAAAAAGCTATGATCGCTTGGGATGTCGGTGGTGAGTGGAATCCTCAACGTGTGGATCTGACGGATCCTAAGCATAACCCATATAAAATTAGATGGGGGTTTGAACCACGTCCAGTTCAAAGGGCAATGACACAGGCAATCGCCGATACACTAGACCCGGGAATGGTGATTATTGAAGCACCAATGGGAATTGGGAAGACCGAAATTGCCTTATTGGCAGCGGAACAACTAGCGCACGTTACTGGTCGGGATGGCCTGTTTATGGGACTTCCGACGCAGGCAACGACTAATGCCATGTTTGATCGGGTAGATGATTGGGTAGCGTTTCTTGCAAAGCAACAGACTGAAAATCTACAGATTAGATTGATGCATGGAAAATCTCAATTTAATCATAGATATCAATCACTTCCTGAGACAACGAATATTTATGATACTGACGATGGATTGGGTAAGGTGGTCGTCAATAGCTGGTTCTCCGGGAAAAAATCAATTTTGACGAAGTTTACGGTAGGTACAATTGATAATCTCCTATTGTTGGGGTTGAAGCAAAAACACCTTTTCCTCCGACATTTAGGCTTCAGTGGCAAAGTAGTCGTGATTGATGAAGTTCATGCCTATGATGCGTACATGAATCAGTATTTGTATAAGGCCTTGAGATGGCTGGGCGCCTACCACGTCCCTATCATAATTTTGTCCGCAACATTACCTAAGAACAAACGGAATCTTCTATTGGAGGCTTACTTAAAGGGAGAATATGGTCCGAAATATGCTTTGGAGGCCCCCGAAGATTGGGAGAATACGCAAGCTTATCCACTACTGAGCTTGTTAGACGGTCATCAACTTAAGCAGGTGACATCCTTTCCGGGTCAGAGTGATCAGCAACCAACTAAGTTACAGATTCAACGTTTAAACGTGTCTGATGAAGACCTCGTTGCGCACGCCGTTGATCAGATTAGCGGTGGCGGAGTTGCTGGAATTATCGTCAATACGGTTAAACGCGCGCAGGAGTTGGCAGAGAAAGTACCGGCTGATATTAAACTGATGGTCTTGCATTCGGCTTTTCTAGCAACTGATCGAGTGGCACAGGAAGATAAGCTGCAAGCAGCAATTGGTAAGCATGGTCAGCGACCAGATAAACTGATTGTTATTGGGACCCAAGTTTTGGAACAGTCATTGGATATTGACTTTGATGTCATGTATACGGATATTGCGCCAATGGATTTGATTCTACAACGGGCAGGTCGCTTACATCGTCACCAAATTGTTCGACCAGAAGCTTTGAAGACACCACAAGTCTTTATTCTGGGAATTGAGGGGCCTAATAATTATGGGAATGGTAATGAGGCAGTTTACGGTAAATATTTGCTGATGAAGACGGATCATTTCTTGAAGGATGTCATTAACCTGCCAGACGATATTTCACCACTAGTTCAGCGAGTTTATGATTCTGTAACGGATGCTGAAGTTGCCGATATCGCTGATGCTAGGATTAAATTCGATAATGATATAAAAATTGAAAAAGGAAAGGCCCGTGTCTTTCAAATTGCCAACCCTAAATTGAAATCCGGGGCCACAATTCATGATTGGCTGGGTCGTGATTTAGGTAAAGTTGATCAGGATGAACAGAAGGCAAGCGCAGCTGTTCGGGATATTAGAGAATCGCTGGAGGTGATCCTGGTTCAGCATACGAACGAGGGTAATCTCTTACTAGATGGTCGACGTTTAAGTGACGTTTCTTCACAGGATATTGCACAGCAAGTGATTCGGCTCCCTGCTGCGGTAACACCGCGAATTGATCAAGCGATTGACACTCTCGAAAAGCTGACCGGTCGCTATTTCTTGGGATGGCAAAGCGATGTCTGGCTTAAGGGGGCATTGGCCTTACCGCTGGATGAAAACTTATCGGTGACGTTTGCTGGCTGGCAGCTCACGTATTCCGCAAAGTTCGGCTTAAAATATGTAAAGGAAGGTGATAATGGTGGACAGTAAAAAGTTTAATTTGACGACCGATCCTTGGATTAAAGTAGTGACGACCGAAACTAATCAAGAAAAAAAGATTTCTTTGATTGAACTATTTGAAAATGCTTCACGTTATCAGCAATTGGCCGGCGATATGCATAGTCAAGATTTGGCCTTACTGCGGTTACTCTTAGCCATCTTAACAACGGTTTATTCGCGAGTTGATGCTAACGGGGAACAGTACTCCTGGTTAGACGGAGACATGAGTTCGCCTGAAGACTTAGAGATCGACTTGGATGCATTCGATGATGACGATGGTGAGGACACATTATTTTCGACTTGGGGCCAGCTCTACCACACAGGTCATTTCTCATCGGCGGTTACTGATTACCTAGCGGGTCATGCAGCGGATTTTGAATTCTTTGGCGATCGCCCTTTTTATCAGGCATCGACTGAAGACTACGATGCACTTGTTCCAGAGAACAGAAAAGTTGCTGCTGGGAAGGGACAAGTTCTGGTGAAGCAGATGAACCGACGAATTTCGGAAAGTGCTAACACGCCGGATATTTTCACACCGAAATCGGGTGACGCAAAGAATAAAGTATCATTGGATGAATTAGTGCGTTGGGTGATTACGTACCAAAACTTTACGGGTGTCACGGATAAGACGAAGGTTGTGACCGAAGAAAAATTTTCTAACTCAGGGGGGTGGATTTACCGACTCAATCCGGTGTTTGCGAAGGGAAAAACGCTGTTTGATACGTTGATGTTGAATCTAGTGTTAGTCGATACCCGTCAAGATTCTACGGAGTATGCTTTACAACAACCAGTCTGGGAAGCTAAATCGGTTCGTGACTACGTTGCGCAGCGCAAAGCCCAGATACTACCAGATAATCTTTCGGAATTGTATACGACTTGGTCACGACTTTTACATATCGAGTGGCAGGATGGTCAGCCAACAATCCTTAGCGCCGGAATTCCAACATTTGCGTATGAGGATGCGCTGATTGAGCCCATGACGACTTGGAAATTTGATAAAAAGACCAATGCCTATCGACCGGCGGGGAAGAGCCTCCGTTCTCTAGGAATTGCGATGTGGCGAAACTTTGGCCAGTACGTAAAGGTTAGACGGGAAGATGACATGCACGAACCAGGAATTGTTATCTGGCTAAGAGCACTCAAACAAAAGCAGTTGATTGCTCACGATGCGCCATTGTACTTGAATTCAGTAGCCCTGATTAGTGATGGTAATGCAACTTCCCAATCACCAGCTGTTGAGGTAGTCGATGATATGGCGCTGCAAGCGGACGTTTTATTTGATGATGAGCTGGCCGAGCGGTGGCCGTTACGAATCGAAGAAGTTATTGAAACAACGCAGACGATTGGTAACGATTACTATCACTTTGCAACGGACATTGGTAAAATTCGTAATTTAGATACACGAACCTTTGCTAATGGCATGAGTGCAAAATTTTACGAACGCTTGAATGAACCGTTCAAGGCATGGTTGGGTAGTCTAAGCGGACAAGATGACCGAGATGCCAAAATTAATCTATGGAAGGCGACGCTAGAAAAAATCGTGGTGATGGCTGTAGATAATGACATGCAAGCTAGTTCGCCGCGAGATGTCCGAGGAATTAGCGATAATCATGGACAACCCCTTAATATCTTTACCGCGAAAAATCATCTGATGTACAACGTTCGGCGTGATCTTAACCTTAAAAAGGAGTGATGAGAAATTATGCCAAGTGAAGTTAAAAAAGCTACTAGTCGGATTATTAATACCCTCTATCGTGATGGTAATCCAGATAAGGCAGTCCTAGCAGGTCTCAGAAATGCACCAACAATTACTAGCCATCGTGCTGAAATGGTTTGGCCAGTCATCATGACTAATTTAGATAAAAATCAGTTGAGTCATGCAAAGGATGGGACACCAACTTCTGAAGAAGTAGCTGTCTATACAGCTATCCGGTTTTATGCGATTCACCAGCAGGGAAATAATGACTCGCTTGTCTATGCGTCAGTTCACAGTGAGAATCCGAAAGGCGAAACTTTCTTTGGTGCTTTAGGTAAATTACGGGGGAACGAAGATCTACGAGTTGCTATGGATCGTAGAGTGCAACCCTTGTTGGCGACAACGAACGTCTCAGGCGTTATTAATAGCTTGTCACATTTAGTAAGTATCTTAAAATCCCATAGTAGTGCACAAAGAATTGATTACGCTCTGTTAGCACAGGATTTGTATGGCCTACAGAGAAGTTATGAGCAAGCTAGCCGAGTACGGTTACGTTGGGGACAACAATATTATTCAGTTAAGCAAGCTAAATCAGAAGGAGAGAATACTAATGACTAAAAACCTATATGTTGACCTAAGCGTCTTACAAACTGTTCCATCATCAAATATCAATCGTGACGATACGGGTGCCCCTAAGACCGCTCTATACGGTGGGGTTACGCGTGCACGAGTCTCTTCGCAAAGCTGGAAAAAGGCTGTCCGCGACGAATTTAAGCAAGATAATGTTTCTGCAGGGACGCGAACAAAACAAGCTGCTAATTTGCTGGTAGCCGAATTGAAGAAATTGGATGCGTCC
Source organism: Levilactobacillus fujinensis (assembly GCF_003946335.1). GTDB lineage: Bacteria > Bacillota > Bacilli > Lactobacillales > Lactobacillaceae > Levilactobacillus > Levilactobacillus fujinensis. The sequence continues at coordinate 20,930 of NZ_RHNX01000014.1, read as the reverse complement.
TTAGATGACAAGGCTGCGCTGGCAAAAGTCACTGAGATTTTTAAGCTGGCTGGTATCAAAATAGATGCAAAAAAGAATAATGAAACTGGGGCACTGCTCTTGGTCAGTCGCGGTCAAATCGCTAAATTAGCACAGTATGCGATTGATAATGAGGAGTTAGATAAAAAAGAGGTTAAGCAAGTTTTGAAGGGCGACCAATCCTTAGATCTTGCCCTATTTGGTCGGATGGTCGCGGACAATCCTGAACTAAATGTAGATGCATCAGCCCAAGTGGCGCACGCCGTCTCGACCCATGAAGTGGTTCCTGAATACGATTACTTTACAGCACTCGATGATGAACAACCGGATGATACTACTGGGGCAGCAATGTTGGGAACTATCGATTTTAATTCAGCTACTCTTTATCGCTATGCAAATATTAATATGCATGAATTAGTGCATAATTTAAACGTCGCAGATGCAATTAAAGGAACAACTGATTTCATTAGAGACTTCTTACTCTCAATGCCAACTGGGAAGCAGAATACCTTTGCTAATAAAACATTACCAAGTTACGTTATGGTGACGATTCGTCAGGACACACCAGTAAACTTGGTATCGGCGTTCGAAAACCCAGTGATTTCTAACAGTGGTTACGTTGAACCTTCAATTACCAAACTTGAAGCTGAATACCATCGCGCCCAAGCCTATGTTGACGAACCAGTGGCTAATTTTGTGTTAGGCAAGTCAGATTCCGAGATTGGTGTTAATGTGGCAAAATTATCGGATCTTTTGGCACGGGTCACAGCGGAGTTATCAGAGGTGGTTCAGGATGAAAACACTAACGATTAAGCTAACTGCGCCGTTGCAGTCATATGGTAACGAAGCGAGCTTTGCCCGGCGGACGACCAATGACTATCCGACGAAGAGCGCGGTGATTGGAATGGTGGCGGCCGCTTTAGGCTATCGCCGTACCGACGACCGGATTCTTGAACTCAATGCATTGGATTTTGCGGTTCGCATTGACCAGGTTGGTCGCCATTTGACGGACTTCCAAACGGTGGAGTGGAAACCGGGAACGCGTAAAATCACTTATCGCGACTATATTCAAGATGCAGTCTTTGTGGTGGCATTAGGTAGTGACGATACAAATTTAATTGATAAAATAAAATTTGCACTTAAGCACCCACAATTCCAACTATTTTTGGGTCGCCGAGCAAATGTTCCTGCAGGTGTCCTGGAGATTCATGAATTTTCCGACCAGACACCGGTTGCGGAGCTAAAAGAATTGAAGTGGCAGGCTGCGGCTTGGTATCAAAGAAGGCAGCATGCAAAAACTCTTGAAATTGTTGCCGATGCTGACCTGTTGGCCGACAAGTCGCGTGCACTGGTCAAAGACCGCGTAGTCTCCTTTGACCAACGAGACCGGCAACATGGGTTTTGCGCCGTCGCCAGAGACACAGTTCCTTTGAGTCAACTAAAAGCGCAGAGCAGTGATCTGGATACCCAGCACGACCCATTTAGTGCTCTCGGAGAGGAGTAAGTATGTACTTATCAAGAGTAGAAATTGACAGTAATAATCGAGCAAAGACTCGAGATTTGACACATCTTGGCGCATACCACAACTGGGTCGAGCAAAGTTTTCCGGCGGAGGTTGAAGCAGGAGAACGTCAGCGACACCTGTGGCGTATCGATCAGCTGAGTGGTAAACGTTATTTACTTATCTTGAGTGAAGAAAAACCAGATGCCACGAAACTAGCAATGTATGGGGTACAGGGAACGGTGATGACCAAATCGTATGACCACCTATTGGATACACTTCAGGATGGTCAGCGACTTCAATTTCGGCTAACAGCTAATCCCACTCACACGATTACGAAGCCTGGTGAGCGGCAAGGACGGGTGGTACCCCATATCACGATTGCGCAACAACGGCAATGGTTGATTGCCCGGGCTGAAAAGTCCGGTTTCGAGTTGATGCAGAGTGTTTCGGCTGAGAATCCGGATGGACAGCCGGTATGGTCCTTTGATATTGTCGGGCGTGAGTGGCCAACTCTTCATCGGCGGACGGACCGCGGTGTTCGTCTGAGTCGGGTGACCTTTGAGGGGCTTCTACAGATTAGTGATGTCGCGACCTTTAAGGAAACGTTGATTAAGGGAATTGGCCGCGAAAAAGCATTTGGTATGGGCTTAATGACGGTGATTCCGGAGGCGTAGTCATGGGGAAAAAACAAGCTGGTGCTAAGAAGCCGGAACGTTATGAGTTAGGACGTGTTCGTGATCGAATTACTTTTTTATACTTGGAACATGCCAAACTCAATCGACAAGACAGTGCTATTCAAGTTCTAGATGACCGCGGAATCGTATGCGTACCGGCGGCAATGCTGAGTGTGCTCATGCTAGGACCCGGAGTGGATGTGACCCATCGAGCAATGGAATTGATTGGTGAAGCGGGCCTTGGCGTGGTCTGGGTTGGTGAGCAAGGTGTGCGGCAGTATGCCTATGGTCGACCACTCAATCATTCCTCAGCACTGCTTGTCGCCCAGGCGAAGCTGGTGTCTAATCAACGTTCGCGGGTAAAGGTTGCTCGGGAGATGTATCAGATGCGTTTTTCAGATGATGACGTTTCACAGCTGACGATGCAGCAGTTACGGGGAAAAGAGGGTGCACGGGTTCGCCAGGTGTATCTTGATCAGTCCGTAAGAACCGGTGTTGCTTGGTCACGGCGCGAATATAATCCAGATAATTTCGAATCGGGAACACCGATCAATAAGGCCTTGACCGCAGCTCATCAGGCACTTTATGGTTTGAGCTACAGCGTGATTTCAGCGTTAGGCGCTTCGCCGGGTCTAGGCTTTGTTCACACGGGTCATGATCTATCGTTCGTTTATGATTTTGCGGACTTATATAAGGCAGAATTCTCCATTCCAGTGGCCTTCAGTATGACCGAAAAGTATGGGGATGACTCAGACATTGGGTCGAAGGTCCGTTTGGCGATGCGCGACGTTTTTGTTGAAAACAAGTTATTGGTGCGGATGGTGAAAGATTTAAAAACACTTTTGGGAATCCCGGAAGACGATAGTGAGGTCGACATGGTTAGTCTCTGGGATGATCGACTGGGACTACAGAAGTTTGGCGTCCAGTACCACGAGCTGCAGGAAGAAGACAGCCGATGATTGTGATTACGTTGACGAAGGTCCCTAAGTCGTTGCGAGGGGATCTCACCAAATGGTATCAAGAAATTCAGACAGGTGTTTACGTTGGCAATACAAGTGCGCGGGTGCGAGATGCGCTGTGGGATCGAATTCTGGAAAATATTGGCCGGGGTGAAGCAACCATGGTCTATAATGCACAAAATGAGTTGGGCTATCAGTTTAGAACGACACGCAAGGACCGGCAAGTTGTGGATTTCGATGGTATCCCACTGATGATGCATTTGAAGGAAGCAACCGGTGGTGTGAAGCATGGGTTTAGTGATGCGGCAAAATTCCATCGGGCAAATGTTATGACACGCAGATCTGTCAAGCGGAGCCAATCATCGTCAAAAAAACTAATGATGGTTAGTCTTGATTTAGAGACTACTGGGTTAGATCCAGTCAAGGATACGATTCTTTCGATTGGCGCGGTTAAGTGGGGCCAAGATGACAAAATTGTACAGTTTTATCAATTGATTCAAGTGCCACAGAAGATTCCCGAGAAAATAACGGAACTTACTGGGATTACCGTTGAAATGTTGAACAAACAAGGCATTAGTCTAGCCGATGGGCTACAAGGTTTACAAAAGTTTGTCGCTGATGCCCCTATTGTTGGTTATAATCTGCGATTTGATGAAGGCTTTTTACTAGCTGCTTTTAGAAAAATCGGACAATCTGGTTTGTCGAATCGGTTAATTGATTTGATGCCGTTGGTAAAGAAGTCGAATAAGTTTTTGGACAACTATCGACTGGAAACAGTTTTAGCCGATTATGAGATTGAAAATTCTCATCCTCACCATGCATTATCCGATGCTCAGGCAACTTTCGACTTGGCAAGCAAGTTAAAGGAAAAAGGCCTTTTTTGAAAAATAGGATCCCGGTGTGACGGCGTTTCTTTAGTGTGTTCCCCACAGGTGTGGGGGTGATCCTTAGATTATTTTCAAACCTATCTCCGTCAGTTAGTGTTCCCCACAGGTGTGGGGGTGATCCTGTCGAAGGCAATGTACGTGAGTTGAAAAATAAGTGTTCCCCACAGGTGTGGGGGTGATCCCTGTAGCATCTGAAATTCCTAAATCTCTGGATAGTGTTCCCCACAGGTGTGGGGGTGATCCCATAAAGATACAAATTACAAGTATCAAATTACAGTGTTCCCCACAGGTGTGGGGGTGATCCCTTGGTACCATTTGAATAAACATAAGCGGCATGGTGTTCCCCACAGGTGTGGGGGTGATCCCAACTTTGACACTGTTCCAACGGTTAACAATAAGTGTTCCCCACAGGTGTGGGGGTGATCCTACAAATCTCCGCTTCTCCGTTTGAAACATACTGTGTTCCCCACAGGTGTGGGGGTGATCCTAGTGCAGCTGTCGCTGCACCTTCCTCAATTGAGTGTTCCCCACAGGTGTGGGGGTGATCCCCGATTGGTCTCGGTTGGTGCTTTTTTTTATGCGTGTTCCCCACAGGTGTGGGGGTGATCCTCTCTGCGATACCACGAATTGCTTGCGTAGATGGTGTTCCCCACAGGTGTGGGGGTGATCCTTATGGCAGCAGTTGACTTAGAAGAATTAGTGAGTGTTCCCCACAGGTGTGGGGGTGATCCCAAACCGTTGCTGCTGCTAAGCAGGTCTACGGCGTGTTCCCCACAGGTGTGGGGGTGATCCTATATCCCGGCATTCCTTTAGGCATACGCATAAGTGTTCCCCACAGGTGTGGGGGTGATCCTTCTTGATCCTTTCTCTGGGGGATCAGTTAGAGGTGTTCCCCACAGGTGTGGGGGTGATCCTTAATATCAAGAGAACGCGAATCAACATAATAAGTGTTCCCCACAGGTGTGGGGGTGATCCTCACACTGATAGGATCGGCCAGGGTCTCAAAAAGTGTTCCCCACAGGTGTGGGGGTGATCCCTACTCCGTATGCAATTTCGGTATTTGCATCGTGTGTTCCCCACAGGTGTGGGGGTGATCCTAAGCGTTGGCCTGATTCCAAACCGGGGAATCGGTGTTCCCCACAGGTGTGGGGGTGATCCTAAATGCGTTTGTAAATTTAGCTAATCCGGTTTGTGTTCCCCACAGGTGTGGGGGTGATCCCTCCACCCAAGCTGTCGTAGTACTCAGCCAGTGAGTGTTCCCCACAGGTGTGGGGGTGATCCCGCGCAAGCTGACCAGATTTACATTGCCAACGGGTGTTCCCCACAGGTGTGGGGGTGATCCTTGGAAACTGATGATCAACTATGGAGCTGTTCGGTGTTCCCCACAGGTGTGGGGGTGATCCTTACTGTAGAATAATTTTGATAAACGCTTCATGGTGTTCCCCACAGGTGTGGGGGTGATCCTAATAGTTTCTGCCGGTAGGCCCTCGATATTTGGTGTTCCCCACAGGTGTGGGGGTGATCCCGAAAACGAGCTTGCTCCTGATACCTCTGCAGCGTGTTCCCCACAGGTGTGGGGGTGATCCTTTCCGCGTTGATGGTATGGATGGACGTCTTACGTGTTCCCCACAGGTGTGGGGGTGATCCTGGTAATGGCACGGCCTCACTAACAGGGGCTGGGTGTTCCCCACAGGTGTGGGGGTGATCCCTGGTAAATTCCACCAGTCGTCAACTTATAGACGTGTTCCCCACAGGTGTGGGGGTGATCCAACGAGTGCCGTGAACAGCTTGGCCGGTGGTACGTGTTCCCCACAGGTGTGGGGGTGATCCTGAGCGATTTGATCCCCAGCACTATCTTGGATAGTGTTCCCCACAGGTGTGGGGGTGATCCTTCTGGTGTCTGCACAGTGGCCCATGTCAAAACGTGTTCCCCACAGGTGTGGGGGTGATCCCGAAGACAAACTCCCATGTATTGGAAGAATGGCGTGTTCCCCACAGGTGTGGGGGTGATCCCTCCAAGCGGATTTGCACCAGCAGTTGTAATCTGTGTTCCCCACAGGTGTGGGGGTGATCCCGGCAGTTAAGGCCATGAATTCACTTGGACTATGTGTTCCCCACAGGTGTGGGGGTGATCCCGCATGGAAGACTTATCGGGCGAGTGTAGCTGCGTGTTCCCCACAGGTGTGGGGGTGATCCTCCATCACGGCAGGAATAAGTGACACGTTGGGAGTGTTCCCCACAGGTGTGGGGGTGATCCTTGATTAATTGTCTTATCATCGAGTACTCCGCCGTGTTCCCCACAGGTGTGGGGGTGATCCTATTCATACCCACTAAGACCTTTTCTGGTGTATGTGTTCCCCACAGGTGTGGGGGTGATTCCAAATGTATTGGCTGGACTTATTTCATTTGGTGGTGTTTTCTCACAGGGCTAAAAGATTTATTTCGTTTCTCCAATTTCCAAGTCTCAGTAGTGTACGCCATAAAACTGGCGGCCACTGCTTTTTTCGTTTACACGCTAATTCGGTTGGTGACTTGCTCAATCGCAAGTGCTTCGTTGGGGTTTTGGCGGGAAATGCCTATGATGGTCTCTAGTAGAGTAAGGGATGGGAGGTCAGACTCATGAGAACCACGACGCGGGAATTGTCTGGTGTGGGGATGTTGATCACACTGGGAATCGTGTATGGGGACATTGGGACGTCACCGCTGTACGTGATGAACGCGATTATTGATCAAACGGGACGGCAGACGTTGGCGGCGACACCGATTATGTTGGGGAGTATCTCTCTGATTTTTTGGACATTGATGTTGATTACGACTGTGAAATATATTTTGTTGGCCATGCGTGCCGATAACCGGAATGAGGGCGGTATCTTTGCTCTGTACGCACTGGTTCGGCCCCATGCCAATTGGTTAATTGTACCAGCGCTGATTGGTGGGGCGGCACTACTTGCCGATGGGACGCTGACACCAGCCGTGACGGTAACTTCTGCGGTTGAGGGGCTGAAGGGTCAAGTCTTAGGCCCCATTCACTTTAGTAGCGCCCAAGGTTGGGTTCTGTTGGTTGTCACTGGGATTCTACTGGGCCTCTTTTTAATTCAACGGTTCGGCACGGAGCGTGTTGGTCGATCATTTGGGCCGTTAATGTTGCTGTGGTTTGCTTTCATTGGTCTTGTGGGTCTTATCAATTTAGTGCGTGTGCCCACGATGTTACGCGCATTATCGCCAGTCTATGCGGTACAGTTCCTCTTCAGTCCAATCAATCATCAAGGTATCTTTATCTTAGGGAGCATCTTTTTGGCAACGACTGGGGCCGAGGCGTTGTACTCGGACATGGGACAGGTCGGTCGCCCCAACATCTATGGGACGTGGCCGTTCGTATACAGTATGTTAATGCTCAGCTACCTAGGCCAAGGCGCCTGGGTGGTTCGGCACAGCGACCAGCTGGCAACCGCCCATCCGGTTAATCCCTTCTACGCAATGGTTCCCGCGAGTTGGCAGTGGTTTGCCATCTTGATTGCGACGATTGCTGCTATCATCGCATCACAGGCCTTGATTACCGGATCGTACACGCTGGTTCATGAAGCAATCGGGTTAAAATTGTTGCCGCGGTTGCGCATCAAATTTCCTGGCAATGTCAAGAGTCAACTCTATATTACGACCGTCAATTGGTTGTTGTGCGTGGTGACGCTGAGCATCGTCTGGTACTTCCGGACGTCGAGTAACATGGAGGCGGCTTATGGCTTGGCGATTACTGTGACCATGTTAATGACGACGTTGTTGTTACATGCTTTTTTGGTTCAACGTCATCATCAACGTTTGGCCTGGATTTACGTCATCAGTTTTGGCCTACTAGAAAGTTTATTTCTATTGGCAAGCCTGGCAAAGTTTGTTCACGGCGGGTACGTCACATTACTGATCACGCTGATTATTCTAACCATCATGGTCTTCTGGTACGCGGGTAACCGCCGGCGAGATGCACATTTGGAGGCGACAGAAGATGTGTCACTACTGGACTTCGTACCGCAGTTGGAACGGTTAAGCGACGATGACCAGGTGCCAACGTTTGCGACGAACTTGGTCTACATCACGCCGGTCTCCAGCAACTATCGCATCAAGCGGGCCGTCATCTATTCCATTTTGGATCAGCAGCCGAAGCGGGCCCGAGTCTATTGGTTCGTCACGGTAAATGAAACGGACACGCCGAATGAGTGTGCATACACGGTGAATTCGCTGGGAACTAGTAACGTAATGGATGTGCAACTTTACTTGGGATTCAAGAAGCCACAGCGCCTAAATGTATACTTGCGGCAAATTGTCAACGATTTGTTAAAAGAGGGCGTGTTGGGGGATCAAACACCGCGCTACTCCAGCATTCCGTTTCGGCGAGTCGGTAATTTCAAATTTGTCATGCTCAATCAACAGTTTCAAGATCTCGGCGTGCAGGACGACTTACCCGCGTTGGACCGTCTGCTGATTGGTGGCCGACTTCTGTTACAGCGAATCACGTTATCGCCGCAACGCTGGTATGGTCTGGAATTCAGCGATGTGGTTGAGGAGAAGGTGCCATTGTTCATTGGCCAGCAACCGGACCGGACGCTACGCCGGCAGCGATGATTAGATAAATAAGCCTAGCCCTATGGTCATCTTTTAAATGATTGCCACGGGACTAGGCTTATTAATTGTGCTAAGGACGCTGTTTGTATACAGACCTATACATTCGGTGCTAGTTGATTTTAAATTTGAACCAAAATAGCCTAACTAGGGGACATTACGGTTATTTTGCTAGCTAAGAAGTGAGGGCCATGTTGGACCAGAACTTTGTCAGCTTCTCTTTCTTCAGATATACAACCTTTAGGTGAAATCTTAAAGATTCACCTAAAGGTTGAAAGCCAAAATGTTTGCGTTACTACTTGCAACAGTAGGAAACTATCACGGCTAAATTAGTGAAAGCAGCCGCACTCCAGCTACCAGGGACTGGGGATGCTTCCAGCCAAAGGACGGGCTTCCAGGTCCTCATCTGAAAATTCTAGATATGTAGAAACTAATCAGAGTCGGGGAAGACTAAAAATTCCCACAACAGGTAGAATCCGTGGTAGTCACAGTGTGGTTAAGGTTAACCATTAAGGCAGAAAAAGAGAAAGTCCAAAATTTCGGGCTTTCTCTTAATCTTTAAACGGATAATTTAATTATTAAGCTTAATCTTCATTAGAAGCAGTTTCCTCAGCCGAGCGCTTTTGAGCGTTGTGGTAGAAGATCCAGGCAACGGCACCGAAGAAGATCGGTCCGATGATCGTCCAGAAGGCGGTCATGTAGTCGTGATCCATGATGGGTTGCAGGCAGGTAAAACCGATCCCGCCGACCAAGATGACCAAAACCACCGCGACCACGGTATTGGTAAAGGTTCGATTCTTGTAAACGACGAATGGCCGTTCGAGGTCTTGACGACGTTTGAAGAATGGGAAGGCCCCAATCAAGAACAGGTAAGGGAAGGACGTTGAGACGTTCCCCATGTCAGTCAAAATCAGGTAGAACTCGTTGGCTGCGGAACCTCCGAAAGCAACTAAGAAGATGAAGACGGCAACCACGATGGCTTGTAGCCACATGGAGTAGGCCGGCATACCGACCTTGTTCAACTTGGTCATCTTCTTTGGCCACAGCTTTGGTGAAGACCCGATGATAAAGGACTTCAGTGGTGAGTAGACCAACACGAAGAAGGACCCTAAGTAAGCCATAAACATGCTTAACCCAGTTAGCCGAGCCAACCAGTGACCGATCGTTGCGGAAGTCACGGCGCTTAAGCCCATGGCCTTTCCTAAGACGAGTCCCAAGTTGTTCATCAGCACGTAGGTAATGTTTCCTAAGTTAACTTGGCTCTTGCCCAAGACGCTGCTCCAATTGGTGCTGATCCCCCAGAGGAAGATCGACAGGGAGTACATGATGGTAATGGCAATCGTAGAAATGATCAGGCCCTTAGGGAACGTCTTTTCCGGTTTGTCCATGCTATCCGTAATCCCACCCATAGATTCCATACCAGCGTAAGCGAAGACCGCGTACGTTACGAAGGACATGAGTGCCATTGGCGAGGAGAACTGTGGGTTTGGTGAGGAGATGAAGCTGTGAATCCCATTAATGGGTTCTGCCAATTGGCCATGACTTAAAATGACGATGACGATGCTGGCCACAAAGAACAGGGCAGTCAGGAACATCACGAAGATTCCACCCAATGAGGAAATCTTAGCGATGGAATTCACCCCGCGGGTCGCGAAGAACGTCACGGTCAAGATCCAAACAATACCGAGGAGACCGACTGTTTGTGTGGAACTGAGACCCAAAATCGACCAAGTCTGCGTCTGGTCACTCCCAGAAATTAACGTGGAAAGTGGAATCCAAACCTTGGTTGAGGTTGATAGCATCCAAATAATCCAGGATGACAACCAAATAAAGGTCCCAATGAAGGCCCATTTTTCACCGATGGAACCGGCCAACCAGGAGTAGATACCTCCTTTAGCTTCTTTAAATGCTGACCCGTATTCTGCTAGCATCATCGCACTAGGTAAGAAGAACAGTAAGGCGGCGAGAACGTACCAAATGATACTTGCGTAACCCATTTGGTCATAGGCGACTGTCGTGTTAGCGAAGCCGTAAATGGCCGTAAAGATCATCAAGATTAAATTGGATAATTTAATCTTTTTCTGGTTTTCCATTGTTTTATCTCCCATTTATTGGTGAAGCAGGTTCACCGTTAATTATAAATTGAGGTCTTGTTGATAGTTCAAAGGCCCTAAATCGGTGGCCTGAGTAATCAAGGTCGCCGCTAGCTCCCGGTAGCACCGAATTCCCAATGCGGCGTTCGCGGTAGCTTGTTGCGTTAAATAATGGCTAAGTTCCGGACCGGTCAGTTGTGAAGCGACCGCATCTGTATGTTGAACGGATTGTTTAAAGGTAATCCGCAAGTCCTTTTGAACAGCACTGACAGTTGGCCAAGCCTCGTGGTAGTGCGCATCTAACAGCACGCTGACAAGCTTGTAGACCCAGTAGGCCGATGCCGTATCGTAAGTGGCTGCGCCCAGGTGATAGGCGGCCGGGGTCTCATCGATGCCCGCGTAGAAGGGAACATAGACGCTTTGTGCGGCCACGCCCATCGCCAACCATTGAATGCCAGCTAGAGCAGGTGCCATGTTTGGTCGTAGCTGTAAGACGTGTGATTCCTGTGTTTTAGCCAGACTAATCGGCCGAAAACGGTGCTTTTGTTCGTCCGATCCCGCACCTATGGGATCATAAGGTGTTTCCTCGTAGTGACTGCTCAAGAAGGCCTGGGCGTCGTCTACGGCCAGTAAATGATCGGCGTATTGGATAAAGGGCAGTGTGAAGGATTGCGGTTCTTGTTGAACGGCCGGGGTCAAAATGTGTTGCCCATACCAGACCCGCGGGGTATTGTAATACAAGTCAGATTGATCCTGTGTCCCGAAAATCTCACGCCAAATGAAGCGGTCGCTGTGCGGATTCAGGTGATTATCAGCGACGAAGGCTTGCAGGTGACGGGCAAACATAAAGTTAGTTGCATCGTTAAAGTCGATAGCTTGAATAGCCATTTGATTGGCGATCACAGCGTAGCCATTATCTGGAATCCGTTGGGCGACCCAATAGTGGCCAGCACCCGTTTCCAGGTACCAGGCTTCCTGCTGGTCGGCAAATAAGATCCCGTTAGACTCGCTAGTTCCGTACAATTCGACTAACTGGCCAAGCCGGGCGACACCTTCACGAGCGGTCTTCACGTAAGGCAAGACGACGGTGACCATCGCTTCCTCACCGATACCGTCCTTGACTAAGGGGTCGGCACCCAAAACCCGTTCATTGGAATAGGTACTTTCAGTCGCGCTCATGGCCACACCGTATTCGTTGATACCGTCTTCCTCAAACAGACCGTATTTGTCGGTCCATTCAGGGGTTGCTGTGTATTTCGCAGCGTGGGTGGGCAAGGGCATGGTAAAGCCATTGTCCGTGCTGACAAATTGTTGGGGTGTGGTGGCCGTCTTAGTTGGATGAACGACGAAATGTTTGGGCCAAGCGGCCTTAGCATCTTCATTGCGGCCAATAATAACCGAACCATCCATGGTGGCTTTAGCGCCAATTAAAATGCTAGTACAAGCGGAATAGTTCATGGGAGCACTCCTTTCTCATTTTTTGAATAAAATTACAACCTCCATTCTAGCATGTTTGCTGGAGCGGGGAGCTAATTTCGGGGCAACTTTAATTATTTTGTTTATTATTCTCATAAAAGTAAATATTTATACATCATTATGCGGAAAATAGTGTATCCTTAGCTAACAAGGTCAAAGTTAAAATGAACGCTAAGCGCGTGCTTCCGCTAGTCATCGGCAGTCCGATGTGGTTAAATGATGAAAGCGGATTATTCGAGAAAGAGGCGAAAAATGAGAATTATGTTAGAAAATAAACGTGAGATGGGGAAGCATCTCTTAATTATGATTGCATCAGCGACAATTACGGCGCTTGCTCTGAATGAGTTTCTAGTTCCTGGAAAGATCTTCAGTGCTGGTATTAATGGGGTTTCACAGATTATTGCGACGCTGCTACAAATGGGGGGCATCCACCTGAGCACTGGGTGGTTTATCCTAATGTTTAACGTGCCAATTGGAATCTTAGGCTGGTTTAAGGTCGGCCGAGGGTTCACGATCTATTCGATTTTTGTGGCGGTGCTAACGTCGGTTCTGGCCATTGTGATCCCGGTCAATAACATCTCAAATAATCCGTTGCTGGCGGCGCTATTCGGGGGAATTCTGACTGGTGTTGGCGTGGCTTATCCGTTGAAAAATGGGTTCTCGACTGGGGGGATGGATATCATCGCCGTGGTGCTTGAGCAGACAACGGGGAGAACGATTGGGACACTCATGATGATGATCAATTTTAGTATCGTCATTTTAGCTGGGTTTCTGTTTGGTTGGCCAAGTGCTTTATACACGATTATTTCAATTTATGCAATGTCCCGAGTGGTTGACAGTATTCATACCGGCCATCAGAAACTGACGGCTTTCATCGTCACTACGCAGCAGGACGCCGTGATTAGTGAATTGAACAAGACATTGATTCGGGGAATTACGGTGATGCCCTCGTTTGGTGCCTACACCCGCAAGGACAGCGTCGTTTTGATGACGGTTATTTCGCGGTATGAACTTTATGTGTTGGAGCACGCGGTCAAGAGTATTGATCCGCATGCCTTCGTCAACTTAGTCAGCACCGTTGATATTGAAGGAAACTTCTATAATGAGCGGGAACAGTTGAAGTTACGGCAAACAACCGAACAAAAATAGGCGAGGGAATTGCCCCCGCTGGTATGAACCGGTATAATAACATTATTCACATAGAGAAGGGATCGAATTTAAATGCCAATTGTCAATATTGATTTAATTGCTGGTCGTTCACAAGACCAACTCAAGGCTTTAGTCCAAGACGTGACCGCTGCCGTTACCAAGAACACCGGTGCGCCCGCTGAACACGTCCACGTTATTTTACGCGAAATGCAACCTAACCGTTATGGTGTGGCCGGCGTTTTGAAGAGCGACGAAAAGTAAATTTTACAGAAAAACTTATAAACCGCCACCAACTCGACTATTTCGCTGTTGGCGGCGGTTTCATTTATAAAAAGAATTGGCGTAGCCGTCACTTTTAGGTATACTAGTAACAAGTGCGACATCACGGCAGAAAGTGGCCGTTGCTAACGAACGAATGAATGGAGAGTCGAACGATGAATGATCAACAATACATGATGGCAATTGACGAAGGGACGACGAGTACCCGGGCTATTTTATTCGACCGGCACGGCCAAATTGCGGGACAGGCACAACGGGAGTTTCACCAGTATTTCCCGCAACCAGGTTGGGTCGAACATGACGCCAACGAAATTTGGAACGCGGTGCAATCCGTCATTTCCGATGCTCTGATTGATTCGGACATTCAACCGTATAAGGTTCGGGGAATTGGAATCACCAATCAACGGGAAACCACGATCATCTGGGACAAGAAGACCGGTGAACCCATTTATCATGCGGTGGTTTGGCAATCCAAGCAGACCAGTGAAATCGCCGATCAATTAAAGGCTGATGGCTATTCTGAGGCTATTCATGAGAAGACGGGACTAGTCATTGACTCTTACTTCTCAGCCACCAAGATTCGCTGGATCTTGGACCACGTACCGGGTGCTCAGGAACGGGCGGAACAGGGTGAGCTTCTCTTTGGAACCATCGATACTTGGATTCTTTGGAAGCTGACCGGTGGCCGGGTCCACGCGACCGACTACACTAACGCCAGTCGGACCATGCTGTACAACATTCACGATTTGAAATGGGACCACGAAATCTTGGACTGGCTGAACATTCCAGCAGCCCTGTTACCGGAAGTGCACTCCTCGTCCGAAATTTACGGCTATACCGCGGGTTACACGTTCTCTGGGGTCCAAGTGCCAATTGCTGGGATTGCCGGTGATCAACAGGCCGCTTTGTTTGGGCAGACGGCTTTTGATAAAGGGATGATCAAGAACACCTATGGGACCGGGGCTTTTATCGTGATGAATACCGGTGAGGAACCCACGTTATCCCACAATGGCTTATTGACCACGATTGCGTATGGCCTCAACAATAAGGTGACCTATGCGCTGGAAGGGTCGATTTTCGTGGCTGGTTCTGCCGTTCAATGGTTACGTGACGGTATGCGCTTCTTCGAGCATGCCAGTGAGTCCGAAAAGATGGCCGTGGACGCGCAAACAACTGGTGATGTCTACGTTGTGCCTGCCTTTACTGGGTTGGGGGCACCGTATTGGAATCAAGAGACGCGGGGGGCTGTCTTCGGGTTGACCCGGGGCACCACGCGGGAGCAGTTCGTCAGAGCTACGGTCGAAGCCATTGCTTACCAGACGCGTGACGTGGTTGACACCATGACCAAGGAAACTGGACTGGACCTGCAATCACTTAGCGTTGACGGGGGAGCTGCGAATAATAACTTCTTAATGCAGTTTCAGGCCGATATCCTCAACACACCGATCAAACGGGCGGCCATCAACGAAACGACGGCCCTGGGTGCGGCTTACCTGGCCGGCCTTGCCGTTGGCTTCTGGCCCGATATGGCGACGATTCGGCAAATGCACGAATCGCGTGACGAGTTCATTCCCCAGATGGATGAACTGAAGCGTCAGCATTGCTACGCTGGGTGGCAAGCAGCCATCAAGGCGACGCAGGCGTTCCATCAAGAATAATTTAACTGAAGGTTGAAAGTCCCAAAACACTCATTATGACTGTTGTCACAACGATACTGGGTCTAAAATTAGGCAACGTTATCCAGCCATCGCCTTACCGGCCGGCAGATATGGGCTGGATCGGTGCGAACACAACTTGAAGCCTCGAAAGTACCGAGTCTCCAAGCTTGGTTTTCTACTAAGCCAGCAGAAAACCCACCTGCTGACTAAGTAGAATGACGCGCCTGAGCCTATATCTGCCGACCTCTCGGCTGACGTAGTTGTTCTGCGACAACATGGATCATGCCGCTACGAGCGCTATTGAATTATGCTTAAACCTTAGCAACCCCATGGGATTCAGTGCCTAGGATTGTCGAGCACAATCAGAGCCGGAGGAGGCCAGGGATGCAGCTAGCCGGAAGCCTGTCCTTTGGCTGGAAGCGTTCCCCACAGCAAGCGGAATCCATGGGACGGCCAACTTATTTATTGGCGCTATTGCCCTGTTGGGAAGTCTATTTTTCTTCAGTGACCGCCGCATTCGACTCAGAAGTCGGCTCACGGCTGGCATCGTCACTCTCTTTCTCGCACTGTCCTTATGCGTGCAACCGTTGGATCTACTATGGCACGCTGGCCAGTTTCCGGTCTGGTATCCATACCGGTTCTCATTTATCGTCAGCTTTTGGCTGATTTGGTTGGCCGCTCAGACGTTGACCAATGACTTTCAGCCCGGTTGGCTAGCAATTGCCATCGTCACGCTACTGGTCGCGGCTGGCAGTGCCTACGTGGTCCTCAATCTGAAAAAGTTTGCGTTTCTTTCCTGGAATCACTGGTATCCGGAGTGCGGCCGTTTTCACTAATTTAGCCGTGATAATTCCTACTGTCGCAAGCGTAACGCAAACATTTTGGCTTTCAACCTTTAGTAATTTAATTTATAAATGAATGGATCTTCTAGCATGTAGTGTGCTGGGAGATTTTTTGATTACTGCTAAAGCTTGAAAGTGATGCGCACAAAGCGGAGCCGGAGATGGCCGGGAATGAAGATAGCCGTGCCGACGATGTTAGTCAGTATTTCTTATCTGGCTTTCAGGTGGGCTAGAATCCCGTCCTTTAGCTGGAGGCAGTCTCCACAGCAACCGGCAAGCGGAATTGCTGGTAGTCGAAGGGCGATCATTTCAACTAGTTTAGTGGTGACAATCCTTACTCTTATGATAGTAGAAATTGTCATTAATAAGAGCTGCCGCAAGCTAACTGCCAAGAATTCCATCTGTTATAGGGGTGCTTCAATCTAAAAGAGCATCAATTTTCTCGTTCAGTTTGAAACTAGACGATTACCACTACAGGAATTCTTGGATTGCCGCATACTTTGATTTCCAGTCGATTTTACGGTAGCTGAGACAGGGTTGTTGGAGTAGGTGAGTTAGCAGGTCCTGCTTATCAGGCTTATCAAGGAAAAAGTAGGCACGTGGGGGTATAAACTTTGGGTCAATTTGGCGAAGCTGTTCGCGAGATAAGTGCGGCAAGGTCGCCACGGATTTGATAGGTAGCGCCACGCCTTGGTCCGCCAGATAAGTGGTCAGATTAGTAGTAGCGTCGGTTTGAAGTCGGGTATCAATCTGAATCAAGGTGGTAGTTGGTCGACTGATTGGTTGGCCGAAACTTAAGAAAAGCTGTAGGGCACCAGTGGAGCCAGTCGTGTAGACGAAGGCTTGAAAAGGATGTTGAAAAAACCGGCGTCGGTATTCGATGATTTTGCGACCGGACAGGATAGCCGCTGTCGGTTGTGGGTGCAACGACATGAGCAAGGTCGGCAACAGCGGATTGTAGTGAGCCTGGATTAGAGTCATTGGGAAATCTCCTTTTTTGTTCTTTAATAGCTGATAATCGGTATAGGGAAGAATACGTGAAGAATTTTACAAGCTGCGGTATACTATGCCCCAAAAGGAGGAATACGGTGATGGCAGTCTTTACGGATCAGCAAAAAATTGAGTTACTAAGTGATTTGGTGGCGATTCATTCGGTCAACGGCAATGAAGTCAAGGTGGCCCAATACTTGCAAAATGTGTTGGTCCAACACGATATTCAGGCAAAATTAATTTCCCTTAGTGAGGGACGGACGAACTTGATTGCCGAGATTGGTCAGGGAAGTCCCGTTTTAGGTATTTCCGGTCATATGGATGTCGTGGATCCTGGCGATACGACGCAATGGCACAGCGCTCCCTTTAAACTGACAGAACGTGATGGCCGGTTATATGGTCGTGGGGCTAACGATATGAAGTCCGGACTAGTTGCTCTGGTGGTAGCGTTGATTGAATTGCACGCCGTTGGTCAACCGCAACATGGCCGGATTCGGCTCATGGCGACCGTGGGTGAAGAAGTCGGTGAGCTCGGGTCCGCTGCTTTCTTTGATCAGGGTGCCATGGCCGATGTCGATGCGCTACTGATCGGTGAACCCACGGGTTATCACATTTTTTATGCACACAAGGGGTCCATGGATATTCGCCTATCGTCGCAAGGTAAGGCAGCCCACAGCTCAATGCCCGAGCTGGGGGCTAATGCTATTGATCCCTTACTGGTTATTTTAAATCAAGCCAACACGGCGTTTCGTGAAAGTGACCGGGCCAATGATTTGTTAGGCCGGTTAACGTTTAACACGACTGTCCTGCATGGGGGTGAGCAGGTCAATTCAATCCCTGCGACTGCTACGGCCGAAATAAATGTTCGAACGATTCCCGAATTTGATAATGCCGCTGTCATTGCAACCCTCCAGAACCTCGTTGACCAACAGAATGATCAGGGGGCACAAGTTACTATGGACGTTTTCATGTCTCAGTGGCCAGTAGAAGAACCGCAGGATACAGCTTTGAGCAACTTAGCTGCGAGCGTAGGCGAACCCTTTGCCGGCGAAACGATTCCCAAGTTAGCGTTACCAGCCGTAACCGATGCCTCCAACCTGTTGAAGAAAAAGGGTCACGAATTTCCATTCGTCGTCTTCGGCCCGGGGAACGAATCCGCCCATCAAATCGATGAGTACGTTGATCGCCAGATGTTTCTGGACTTTACACTACTGTACCAGAAGCTATTTGTAGCTTACTTGGAGCAAGAAAGTTAACAAAAATACCGCTACCCGCAAACTGTTTCATTGGGGTGGCGGCATTTCTTGTTTATTCTGCTAATTTTAAATAGTCTTGTAGGTAGGTTGCTAAGCCATCGTGGTCGTTGTCTAACGGTGTAATGTCGTTGGCTAATCCTTTGATGGTCGGGGTAGCATTTTGCATAGCGACGCCCCAACCGGCGTAATCGATCATAGCGGAGTCGTTGTGTTCGTCTCCAAAGGCAACAATGTTCTGGCGTTCAACGTGAAAATGGTGGGCAAGAACTTCGACACCGGTGGCCTTTTGTACCCCCTTGACGCCCAGTTCAACGACGGAGTTTGGTCCGCCCCAAGGTGCAGCGTCAACTTCATTACCAAAGTTGTGTTTAAGGTAGCTTAGCAGATGTTCCTGATGGCGCCGTTCAACGGCAACCGTTAAACTAGTCGGATTTTCCTGCAACGTTTTCTGGTTAAGAATCTGATTACTCTGCAAGACTGGCGGAAAGAAGCCAACCTCAACGGGGTGGTCGCGAACTGCGAGAAACATATGCTTACCTTCCGCGGCAATCATGTCGATGCCAAGCTCTTCGCGGTGCTGCAGGAGGTCGTAAGCGACTTCTTTGTTAATGGTGTATTGATATTCATCTTGCCAATAATGATGGGGGATGTGCCCCAGGCTACCATTAAAATTGATCATCGGTCCATCCAGATTTAATTCGTCATAGATGTCTTCGGAAATACGATTAGGTCGGCCGGTCACGATACTGACGATGTGGCCGGCTTCTCGTGCCTGGGCCAAAACCGATTTAGTCTTAGGGGAGAGCTGGGCGGCCGCATTTAAGGTCGTGCCGTCCAGGTCGATTGCAATTAATTTTCGTTCCATAGAGAACACCTCACAATTTATTTTATGGATTTAATTTTCTGAAAAGAAGCTAGCCTGTATAATTTACCATAGTTACGGTGAAAATGCGACTATTCCCCTTTAGCGGGTGGAGACTCGTTATAAAAGCGCGTATAATAAACGAGGCAAAACGGGTTTGACTCGTTACAGATGTATAGTACAAATAACTAATTGTAATTAACAAGATGGAGGAATAACGGTGAATCTACCTGATGACTTTATAACCAAGTATCGACGCTTATTAGGGGCAGAAGCGGATGCCTTTTTGGCCAGTTTTGATACGCCAAGTACCGCTGGCTATCGGGTTAATCCCGCCCATCACGATTTGCCAGCAACAATAACGGAGACGCCGGCAGTGCCCTATGCTAAATATGGTCATTATGGAACGGTCAGTGGACGAAGTTTGATGCACCAAAGCGGCGCTGTTTACAGCCAGGAACCGAGTGCCATGTTTGTTGGCGCCACCGCCGCACCACAAACCGGTGAGCGGGTCTTGGACCTCTGTGCGGCGCCTGGTGGAAAGACGACCCATTTGGCCAGTTATCTTTGTGGGACCGGTTTGCTGGTCACAAACGAAATCAACCGGAAGCGGGTAAAGGTTTTAGCCGAAAATGTGGAACGGTTTGGCGTCAAATCAGCTGTGATCCTAAATGATTCGCCTGATCGTCTCAGCCCCGTCTTTCCCGACTATTTTGACAAAGTACTCGTCGATGCGCCTTGCTCCGGTGAAGGCATGTTTCGAAAAGATCCAGACGCAATGTCTTATTGGTCATTGGATTACGTTGCGGATTGTGCGACTCGACAACGGGAAATTTTAACGGAGGCCGTTAAGATGGTCAAGCCGGGTGGTCAATTGATTTATTCGACCTGCACGTTTGCTCCCGAAGAAGACGAACAAATGATGGCGTGGGTCTTAAAAACGTTCCCTGACTTTCATTTAGTTCCCGTTACCAAGTCCGCGGGCGTCGTGGATGCACGGCCTGACTGGGCGGATGGTAATCCGGAACTCGCTAAGGCGGCCCGGTTATTTCCCCACTTGATGCAGGGAGAGGGTCACTTTGTTGCAAAGCTAGCACGTGATTCGGGTGAAGACCGGACACCCCACGGGCGAGCTAAGCTGGGGACGTCACTGACTAGTGACCAGCGAAAACTGTGGCAGGAGTTTGCACGGACCGTGTTGGGCCATGCCGTTTCTGGCCAGATGATCACCGTCAAGGACCAGCTCTTTGCCGTACCGGACGATCTACCGGACTTGAAGAAGTGTCATATTTTCCGGCCAGGATTACATTTGGGAACGTTTAAGAAGAACCGTTTTGAACCGTCCTACGCCTTAGCCTTGGCAAGTGCGGATGTGCCAGTGAGTCAGACACTCGCCATTACTGACGATCAATGGCGAGCATGGGTCCATGGTGAAACGTTTACGCTAGATATGACGCCAGAAAAAGGGTGGTATCTGCTGACGTGCGGCGAACAACCAGTCGGGTTCGGAAAAGTCGTTGGCCAGACCGTGAAGAATTTCTTCCCTAAAGGGCTGCGGTTCACGGTTTATGATAATTAAAATAGCTTGTTAATAGGGTTCTACAATATCTGTTGTTGGTAATAGATTTTTATCTATTAATGATGACAGATTTTTTGTTTATCATTAGAATAA
>NZ_RHNX01000013.1 GCF_003946335.1 Levilactobacillus fujinensis | reverse complement strand
TCATACAAAAAGAGCCCTAATCACCAAGTGATTAGAACTCCAATATTTTGTTCACCAACAACAGTTGACGAAGAACCATTTCTGTCCAACCTTGGGGGTTCACTTCAATCACGCTTATTTCTTCTCAATTTTTCGTAATGGCCGCTTGATCAAATGCAGCAGCTTTTCCGACTGAAGCCGGGCAACCACCGCGTCAACAGCTACCTGCATCAGCTTTTCATTTAAGTCCTTTGCAGCCGGTTGGACCTGTTCTTCACCAAGATGATGAAGTCGGTCTTCCAATTGGCCAATGAAATTATCGTAAGCCTGTTTGGGATAGTCGCCAGCCGTAATCTGATCGATTCCCGAGCGGACCGTATCCGTTTGGAACATGGGCTTGAGAAGGCTGATCATCAAAATATCTGTCAGCTGCATGGTCTGATATTTCTTCTTAACGGGTGCCAAAATGACGTTGTGCTTCACATAATTATTGATCATTGCCGGCGTAATCGTGTCGATTCCCAGCGGTCCCAGCACATCGTTGATCAGCGCCGTGACCTGGTCCATGTAGAGGTCAAACTTCGGTAAATCATCCCAGCGTGGGAGTCTAACGCCGTGCATCTGATGTTCCCAGCGGGTGTATTGATTAAAATCAGCCATGTTACTTCCCTACCCTTCCGTTTCTACCTCCGATTATAGCATAGAATCTAGTCACAGTGACTAGCTAAGAAATAAATCCGGGAATTCACCTAGTGAAAAGACCAGTAACGGGTTAACGCCACCGAATCCGACTTAGAATCCGGTGACCCAAAATGTCCTGTACCACGATAAAGACCGGAACGACGCTCGCCATTAATGGCAGATAAAGCAACGCTAATTTCCAATTCAATAGACTGACTAAGGAGAAAATTGGGCCAAAGAACAGGAAAATCACTGCAAACAGACCAGCCATAATTACCACCAACGCTATCTTGAAGCGGTTCAGTGGTCGGGCAACCATCAGTAACGCATTTAGGCTGATCAATCCGGTCATCAAGACACTCAACGTCGAGGTCGTGGCAAAGCTCAGACTAAATTGCGTCCCAATCGCCATAATAACCAGGATGTAGCTGACTACGCAGATAGCAGCCGGCGCAGCGATCTCCATAACTTGCTGCATGAACCGGCCCGTGATGCGGGCATAGTTAGGCTGCAGCGCCAGGAAAAACGTTGGTATCCCCACCATTAATGATGAGATGGGAGTCAGCTGAATCGGCTCGAACGGATAACTACGTGTCATGAAAATAAAGATCAGGGTGAGCACGACCGAATACATCGTTTTGATTAAAAATAGGGACGCGACTCGTTCGATGTTGTTGATGACTCGTCGCCCCTCATTAAGGACGTTAATCATCGCATCAAAGTTCGAGTCGACCAGGACAAAATCAGCTAGACTCTTAGTTGCCTCGCTTCCGGATGCCATGGCAATACTACAGTCGGCTTGGCGTAGGGCCAGCAAATCGTTGACCCCATCCCCAGTCATTGCCACCGTATGACCAGCACGTTGATAGGCTGTGATCAGTTGTTCCTTTTGCTGCGGCGTGACCCGGCCGAATACGTTATTTTCATCAACAAGACGGTCGTAATCCGGTTCAGCACCCACCTGGCTCATGTCAACCAGTTGCTTGGCCCCGGCAATTCCGGCACGTTCAGCAATGCTGGCGACCGTGACGGGGTTATCCCCGGAGATCACCTTTAACGCGACATCTTGATTGGCAAAGAAACTAAATGTATCCTTGGCGCGTGGCCGCAGTTCATCGGTGATCAACAAGAGTCCGATTGCACGTGGATTAACCGGATGGGGCGTCGTCAAATCGTCGACTTCGGCCAATAAAAGCACCCGATACCCTTGCGCCGCCAGCACTTGAATTCGCTGTTTAACGGCGTTCGGCACTGTTTCAAAGATAAACTCCGGGGCCCCCATGACGTACGCGTGCTGGTCAAAGGCCGCCCCGCTCCATTTACGACCGGAAGAGAACGGTAAAATGGCGTCGGCCGCAACCGTTGGCGTGCCGAGGGCCGTCTGGACAGCCTGAGCCGTTTCGTTATCGTCCCCCGTCGCAGCCACCAGTTCGGCTAGAATGGCGTTGAGTTGGTCGGTCGATTGCTGAGCCAGTGGTTCAACGCTTTCCAGCTGTAAGAGCCCATTGGTAATGGTCCCCGTCTTGTCTAAGCACAGGACATCCACCCGAGCAAGTGCTTCGATGGCGGGCAACTCCCGAACCAGAACGTGCCGGCGACCCAGTGTAAAGGCCCCCGCCGCCAGCGCCACGGACGTCAACAGGACTAGTCCCTCCGGAATCATACCGACCATAGAGGCCACGGTCCCTAGAATCGCGCGGTTTTGACTCTGTCCGCGCATCATGGCCGAGATAAATAGCGCGGCACCTAAAGGAATGATGGCAAACGTCAGCACTTTAATAATTCGATTAATAATCGTCAGCAGTTGGCTGGCCGTCCGGTGCTTCTGTTTAGCCGAGTGTGCCAGTTGTTTGACGAAGCTTCCACTCCCGACCGCCGTTGTTTGCACGACGGCGCGACCACCAAGAATGACGCTCCCGGAAACCAATGCATCCCCGGTCTGTTTGATAATGGGCGTTGATTCTCCCGTAATTTGGGATTCATCGACCTCCATGCCTTGCGTGTCACGAATCAATCCGTCCACGGGTAACTGGTCACCCCGCCCAATTTCGAGTAGGTCATCAATGACAATGGCGTCTTGATGATGGGGGGTGACCTGCCCCTCACGTAGGATATTAATGTTAGCCTCCGATAACAAGGCCAGCTTATCCACTTGGCGTTTGGACCGAATTTCCTGGAAGATACCAATTCCCGTGTTGACCACGACCACGCCTAAAAAGAGTAAGTTTTTATAGCTTCCGGTGAACAGGACCAGTCCCCCCAGAAGCAGGTTGATTAAGTTGAACAGGGTTAATAAATTGTCCCTAAATATTTGTTGAACACTCCGAGTCAGCGGCGGTAACGGGTCATTCTGTTGGCCCGCAGCGATTCGCTCTTTGACCTCAGCGGCCGTCAATCCGCTAGTAATCGGTGGTAAATAACGGTCTGCCATCACACCAGCCTCCTTTACCGTTTCGTTACCCCCATTGTACTAGATATTTTGTTAGCGCTCTCCTAATCCGTTTGGGTTTTCCCTATCCTTAAGCGAATCGCTACCGATTTAACGGTCAGCACCGAAACGGCTATACTGAAATTAGGAAGATTGCAGAAACCAGCTCACGTACCAACCGCGTAGGCGCGCTGATTTCTACCATCTGCCGACCTGCAATTGGTCGAACTCGACTGATAAAATGGTCAAACTAATACACGGGAGGAATCATCATGAATCACAAATCAACAGCTGTTATTCTATTTATACTTTACTTAATTTTGCTTGGATGTATGTTAGCCCATCAAGACATGCTCGCCATGTGGCTCATGTCGTTTGGCATGTTGATCGAAGCGTCCATTAACCTTTACGACCAATTCAAGCGTCGATAGAAAGCGTTGTCATTTTGATAAATTTAGCCTAAACTAGACATATTACGCTGACGACATTTGCCGTCAAGGAGGAACACACGATGACACCCACCAAGATTACGGATACAATCGAACTCGCCGACGGCAACCACATGCCCGTCATGGGATTCGGGACCTATTTAATTGGCGACCAAGACACAATGAATACGACCATTGATGCCGCTTGGAACGCCGGTTACCGGATGTTCGACACGGCCATGATGTACCGCAACGAAGATATTCTCGGACCAACACTCCAGCAGTTAGGCTTGCCCCGAGAAGGCCTCTTTTTGACGAGTAAGGTGGCCGAAGTGGTCCAAGGTTACGACCGGACGATGAAGGCCGTTGAAGGGTCACTGAAACGGCTACAAACAGACTATTTGGATCTCCTATTAGTCCACTGGCCGGTCCACGAATACTTCTTCGACACCTGGCGCGCCATGGAACAGTTGAAGGCTGATGGTAAAGTGAAGTCCATTGGTGTTTCCAATTACACCATGGCTCATCTAGAGTTGCTCGCCACACAGGCCAAAGAGATGCCGGTCGTCAACCAGGTCGAATACCATCCCTACCTGAACCAACAGGCACTACTCGACTTCGACCACGACAAAAAAATCGTCACGGAAGCCTGGAGTCCTTTAGGCCGGCGCGTCGTTTTAGATAACCCAATGTTGGCTAAAATTGCGAAGCATCAAGGCAAAACACCTGCCCAGGTTATTTTACGCTGGGAGTTGCAGCACGGCCTGTTGCCCATTCCAAAGTCAACTCACGTGGACCGAATTCAAGAAAACGCCGATATCTTTGACTTTTCCTTGGCTGAAGATGAAATGACCATGATCGACCTGTTGAATAAGAACGAACGGACCGGAAATGAACCAGAAATCGTTTACGAGACTGGGAAACAGTATTAATTGAGGTTGAAAGTTTCCAAACACACATTATGACTGTTGTCACCACGATACTGGGTCTAAAATTAGGCAACGTTGTCCAACCATCGCCTTACCGGTCAGCAGATATGGATCATGCCGCTAGGAGCGCTGTTGAATTATGCTTAAACTTTAGCAACCACTTGGGATTCAGTGATTAGAAGTGACGCGCACAATCAGAGCCGGAGTGCGGCTATTTTCATTAATTTAGCCGTGATAGTTCCTACTGTCGCAAGAGTAACGCAAACATTTTGGCTTTCAACCTTTAGGTATTAATTGTAAATCCATGAGGACATCCGCTTTAGGACGTTCACATGGTTTTTTGCGTTGACTAAATTAAATATTGTCGATAATTTTATCAAAGCCTAAACCATCGTTGACTATCTGCGCAGTTCTCGTTAATGACAAAAAATATCTTAAGCCCTCAACACCAAAAGAGACACAAAAACGCCCACCCAAGAACACATCTCGGGTGGGCGTTTACCTATTAGAGTTAGTTAATGCTGATTTCATGATTATCGTCAACTTTGGTTTGCTTTGGCAAGGTCAGCGTCAAAATTCCTGCGTCATACTTTGCCTGAACGTTCTTCAAATCAATGTCTGGGAGATAGAAGGAACGCGCAACGTTTTGACTACTCCGCTCTTGACGGAGAACCCGGCCATCGTCGTCCTTAGAAGATTGATTGACCTCAGTCTTACCAGAAATACGTAATGTATCATCGCGATAGTCAACGTGGATGTCGTCCTTCTTAAAACCTGGCAACTCAGCCGTAACCACGTAGTCTTTGTCGTGTTCGACCACATCTGTCTTCATATTGCCATCACCATTAAACATGTCATGACCCAAGTTACCCACTTCATTGAAGAAATTCATTGGATCAAATAAATCAAAGTTCCGGTTCATAACGTCATTAGCCATAATTCATAGCCCCTTTCTACTTGATTACATTATCTATAATAGTCAGGAATGGTCAGAAATGCAAGCAATTAGCACTCGATGCAATACAGTGCTAATTTGTGCTGGAAAACGCTGTCAAAACAGGGATTATATTTATAGATGTGAAATCTACATCATATTAAAATCATATCTTTACATTAAAGGTCAAATAAAATCAAATCACGTCAAGTATGTAAAGGTTATGTTCAGTCTTTGTAAACGTGAACATTTGTTCGTTTTTGTGTGGTAAACTCCTACTTGTCATCACTTAGTCAAAAATGGCCACTGCAGAACATCTCTCTACAGTGACCAAAGTTACACTTAATGTTTACGTTCCAAACCGTCTCGTTCCACCTTGTATAACCCGGTGCGGACGCGCTGATGGAAGACCTTTCGCACCATGACCGTAAACGTATGGTGATACTCAGGAACCACGACGTACTGATACCGGAGAACGTTCTTCTTAAAGTCCGACTTGGACTCCATAAAGTTCTCCTGACCGACCGCTTTATCTGTGAAGTAGTAGTAATTAGCCAAGTAACCCGCATAATAACTATCCACGTCTCCTGGATGCGGATCAACGATCAAAATCTTTGTGTGGCTCAACTTCGTCCACGGTTTTGAGGTCTTATCCAGTTGAATTGGCAACGTCCCTCGATTATAAATGTTGGTATATTTCGTCCCATTGATTTCCGAATACATCATGATAATCGCAAAGAAAATCATCAGAAAGGTTGCCAGTTGATAGGTGTTTTTCGTCACAATTGACTTGAACCCTCGTAGATCACGTTTGCTAAAATCCTGCTCGTAAAAAGTGCGGTCTATGGCGCGTACCAAGACCATTGCCCCAATAAAGAGGTTCAGAATCACCGTACTGCTCATGTACCGTTCAAACCCATCTAGAACAATTGCTTCGGCGTACGGCATAGATAAGATGTACATGCCGAACAGACTTCCATAGTAGAGAATAAATACAAAGTCCAGTAAAATCAACATTCCGAGTAGCTGATTACGTTGCCGATTCCGGTAATGAATAACGAACCAGCCACCGAATAGGATAACATTGATCAAAATAATTCCCTGAGTCGACAACGAATTAAGACTCATGATTTGATGCAGAAATTTCTCCCCAATTTTAACGATGTGCGTGGTCCCTTCGCCCGATAGTTGATGAGAATAGGCCTGTGCACTAATTTCATGCTTAGATTCGGTAAAGGTCGTTTTCACGTGCCGTTCCCACCAAAGAAACGGCGCCAAAGCCACTACCAAGGTCACTGCAAATCGGGCTGGAATACTGAAGATCCTCCAGTACCAGTGCCCTTGGGCATTCGTAATCAGCTCATACAAGAAGTAAACAACCAGAACGGCGACAAAAAAAGCTGCCGAATTCTTAACTAGTAAGAGACTTGCACTAAAAATGGCAACGTGCGCACTCAAATGCCACGGCTGCTTTCGATAGATATAGATGCCGACCAGCCCGGCCACCGTGATAATCGGTAACACGTAATCAACTAATAAATTGTTCAATCGAATATTAATGTTAAACACGTAAGAAACCGCGATAGTCAGACACAAGATAAATGATGTCAGGCTCCGTGTTCTATTCCGTAAGACGTTAAAGATTGCATAGGAAGCTGCCCAGATCAAACCGAATTGCGCAACTAGCATGGCCCCTTCACTGTACCCAGTCCAGGTCACCATTTGCGTAATCCATAACGCAGTTGCTGGTGGATACGACGTAAACGAAATTATTGCGTCGTGCGCGCCTGGTAGCCGACCCGTAAACGTTAGAAATTTAACGATAACCGCCCAATGAGAAAAATTATCGTAATGGACCAACGGACTATGGTACAGCACGTATGCCATAACTAGGCCCAGACTCACCATCCAGAAATCAAAACTATGAATTCCTTCAAACTTGAGTGATCCCTTGCCAAAATGCCCCAGTATTAATCGAATTACCAATAATAGCACACCAAAAAAGGTCACCAGTTGTAATCCCAAGTGCAGAAGCCCCAGCATCGCAAAGACATAGTCCATGAGAATCTGCACTAAGATGCTCGTAATCCATGCGAGATAGGGACTAACCCCCAACCGGCGGATACTGCCGTTATACCCCATTAGCGATAAAGCAATTAATAGTAAGCCTAACCAGGACAAGCTGACACCTCTCTCCTAGCAACCGCACCTAGTGCATTCGCTGCAAATAATGTTTATGAATCTTGAACAGTCCTGTCTTGATTTTTTGATGATAAACCCGCTTCGTCAGCTTGGTAAAGGTTCGATGGTATTCCGGAATCACCACGTACTGATAGCTTTGTACGGTTTGCTTAAAGACAGCTGGTGTCACCATAAAGTCTTCCTGACCCACCGCCTTGTCCGTGAAGTAGTAATATCGTGCGGCATACCCAGCATAATAATCGGCGACATCGCCGGCATGCGGGTCCACAACCAAAATCTTTTTATGATTTAAGTGCGTCCATGGCTTCGAGTCCCGCTGTAATTGTAAGGGCAACGTATTGTGGTTCATTTCGTTTGTAAACTTAGTCCCAGTGATTTCCGAATACATCATGGTGATTGCGAAAAAACCAACGATCAACGTTCCAATTTGATAAGCGTTCTTTGTCACAATCGTCGCAAACGAACGTGAATCTCGCTTTTGAAAATTCTGCTCATACATGGCACCGTCCATGGCACGGACCAGAAACATCGCCCCAATATAGAGGTTCAGAATCACCGTACTGCCCATGTACCGCTCAAACCCATCCAGTAAGATAGCTTCTGCGTAAGGCATAGACAGAATGTACATCCCAAATAAGCTCCCATAGTATAGCAAGAAAATAACGTCGAGCATCACCGCGACCCACAGTAACCGATTCTTCTGCTGACTCCCAAACCGAATCATGACCCAAGCACCAATTAGAATCACATTGATCAACAGAATTCCCTGCGTAGATAGCGATCCTAAGCTCATAATCTGATCCAGAAACTTATGAAAAATTTTCAAAATTGTCTTGGCACTTTCACCCGACAACTGATTTGCGTAGGCTTGCGAACTAATTTCGTGCTTGGAAACGGTAAAGGTGGTCTTCACGTGCCAGTTCCATATTAAAAACGGAATCGCGGCCAGACCAAGTGTCAACGCGGCTTGGACGGGTATCCGGAGAGTCGCAACATACCAGTGCTCGCGATTATTTTGAATCAAGGTGACTAAGAAATAGACCCCGATCACGACCACGAAGAAGGTTGCTGAGTTTTTGACTAATAGTAACGCGGCCACAAAGAGTGCCACGTGTCCGCTCAGCACCCACGGGCGCTTACGGTAAGCCCAGATACCGGCAATCGCAGCAACTGCCAGAATTGGTAACACATAGTCCACCAACAGATTGTTCAAGCGAATCGCGATGTTAAAGACAAACGATATCGCAATCGTCAAGCAGAGCAGCATCCCCATCAATGCTCGCGTTCGGTCCCGTAGCACGGCAAAGACCGAATACGCGGCCGCCCAGATCAGAGCAAACTGGGCAAGTAACATTGCCCCTTCACTAAAACCAGTCCAATGTAGCACTTGCGTAATGTACAGCGCCGTTGCTGGCGGATAAGAAGTAAAGGAAATTAATTTGTCCGCTGCCCCCGGTAATCGGCCACTGAAAAACATAAATTTGACCATAACGGCCCAGTGAGAGAAATTATCGTAATGAACTAAGGGACTGTGGTAAAGCACTTGGCCCATGGCCAACCCTAAAGTAATCATCCAAAAATCAAATAAGTGAATCCCTTCGAATTGTAGTTGGGCCTTTCGCCAAAAACTCAGCACAGTCCACAAAACCAGCTGCGCAATCCCAGCGTAAGTAACCCACTGAATTCCCATGTTTAGGATGCCAACCATCGCGCATCCGTACAGCACAACGATTTGAAACAACATGGCTGTGATCCAAGAAAGGTAAGGACTAACACCTAATCGACGAAGAGTTCCCCCGTAACCGATCAATCCCAACACATATACGCCTAATCCCAGCCACGACACGGTTGGCCACCCACTCTCTTCTCAAATTTAGAACCGGTTGAATCGCCGACCAAAGTTACGTTCGAACGCCCGCGCCCGAACGATGAAGTTCATATAGAGCTCATCAAATGGGGTAATCCAAGCATCCTGGACCCGCGGCAAGGTCCGGTTAGCCCCGTCATAGATTAGTTGCAGATAATAATCTCGGTTGCGATCCGGTTCAACGGAAACCATTGCACTATAGATAGCCTGCTTGCCCCGATGACTGATTCGCGCAATTTTACCATGCAGGATGATTTCCTCGTGCCGGTACTCTAATTGGAAATCGATTTTATCGCCTTCCTTGAGTTCAATGCCACTATCTTTAGGCATGGTAAACGCAATCCCCCCCTCAGAGACATCTTCCGTGGTAAATGGATGCCAGGTCTGGTCGCGACGAACCTGGCCAGAAATCTGCCGGGTAAACCGCTCGTTCTTTCGGTAGACCCGGCGCCCCATAGCAATAAATAGGCACATACTTAAATTAATAAAGTGCATTAATAGCCAGAACGTAATAACACTACCGACTAAAATTTCTGATCCATATTTTCCATAGTTAAACTTAATGATGGAAAGCAGGGTAATCGCCCAAAGGAAGAAGTACGGTAGGATGTACAGCCGATCCTTTAGCGAGATGGTGACGTTCTTCGACGTCACCTTAAACTTCTTAGCTTTAATCCCCAAGGTTTCCAGAAGGACTGGAATAAAGAGGTACGGTGCAAAAAAGGTTTCCTGCACTTCACCCCAACGTTCATTTCGAATCTTCCCGTTGGTTTCGTGCATGCCCGAGGTGTCCCCCATCACATAGTGGAGAAGGAAGTACCCTGGAGCCCATACAACCATTAAGACCCAGAAATTAGCATTAACAACTTGAATTTTAAATAACGCATATAGAATTGGCGCAGTAATGTAGACCATGCGCCGGAAGAACGCCCACCAATAAAAGTAGGTGTTGATCAAAATCAGTCGGTTGATCCAAGACAGCTTCGGGTTCGTAAAGATATGCAGGTTCCGACAGCTTTGAATAACGCCTCGCGCCCAGCGGGTCCGCTGTTTAATGACCCCTTTTAAGTCAATTGGCGTAATCCCACTAGATTCAGGCACCTTTGTCGCTAGGCTGATATACCCCTCCATGTTCAGCATGGTTCCCAACTCAAAGTCTTCAGTAATGGTATCGGTCGGAAAGCCCCCGACTTCATCCACAGCCTTACGCAGGAAGACCGCATTGGACCCGGTGAACAACGCCCGCTTATTGCCCCCGTTGAGGACATTGACGTCCCGAGAAAAGAAATCCTGTTCGTTAGGAATTACCTTTTCGGAAAATAAATTGAACTGGAAAATGTCGGCGTTATAAAAGCTTTGCGGTGTTTGCACGAAGCCCAATGGTTCGGTATTATCCGGATCTTCTTCTAGTTGTCGAAAGTTTTCCTGAAATAAGGGAACCGTGGCATTTAAGAACCCCGAGAACGGAATCATATCCGTATCAAAAATCACAAACAACGGCGAATCTAGCTTAGCCATCGTACTGTTGATGTTACCGGACTTGGCCTTCTTGTTATTAATCACGCCAGAGTACCCGACGTGGTAATGCTCAGCTAGTGCCTTAACTTCCGGTCGGTTCCCATCATCAGAAATGACGACGTGAACTTTACTTTTATCCGGATAATCAATGAACGTAGCGGCATTCACCGTTTTTCGTAACAATTCAACTTCTTCGTTATGGGTCACAATAATTAAGTCGACGTCAGGCACCGTTTGTGTTGGATCGTAATCCGGAATGGTAATGTCTTGTTTTTTACGTGTCGCTAACATCCGGAAGAAAATTAGGATGAAGCCGGTGAAGTTAGATAAGATTTCGCTAATAACTAAGAGCAACGCAAAAATTAGCGTAAAAATATTAGCATGCCACGGGATAGTAAAAAATACCCGCCACAATAAATAGATCACCGACAAAACGATGGCTAAAATGTAAACTGCTCGACGCTTATTAGACATGCTGTCCCTCTTTGAAAATCAAATTCTTTTGAATGTAGTAACTGATCAGAAATAGACAGAAGTCCCCCAACATCTTAGCGACCGTCGGGGCCCAGTGTGCGGAACCAAATGGCAACAAAACGGTTAACCCGTGTGTCAAATAACCAGATGCAACCGTCTGCACGGCAAGTAACGCACCATACTTTAGCAGCGTTTGCTCACCGGCATTGCCAAACACCATGTGTCGATTCAACAAGTAATTGACGATTGCCGATAATAACCGTGCAATGACCGTAGCCACCATGATGGTCCGCAGCGAATGATTGCCAATGAGGCTCATTAGTAAGGTGAACAAACCAATATCCACCAAAAACGACATCAAACCACTCGCCGAAAACTTTAGAAACCGTGAATAAATGGCAACGGAATCTCGGATAACCCGAAAATGAGACGAGGAATTACCATCGAGATAAATCGTCGGAATAGGCTGTTCACTGATGGTCACGTCATACTTTTTAGCTTCTAATAGCATATCAAATTCAAATTCAAACCGTTCACCAGGAAAATTAATCAATTAATGGACGTAGCTCATTGGAATGACCCGCAATCCCGTCTGCGTATCGCTAATCGTTTGGTGCGTGATTAGTCGGACCAGCCCATCCGTTAGCAAATTGCCAAACCGACTTCGAAACGGAATATCCTCCGTAAACTTACGGGCACCAATGACCAGATCACCTGGACGCTGACCGGCTAACGCTAAACATTTTTCTAACGCCACTACCGTATGTTGACCATCAGAATCCATGGTCGCCACTCCCGTTACCGGCGTGGCCTGATCGAGATAAAATTGAAAGCCGGTCTTTAGGGCTGCACCCTTGCCGCGATTATGATCGTGGTGTAATACGTGTAATCGCGAATCACGCATACTTTCAATTTGCTTAAAAATCAGTTGATGAGCCGCGCTACTTCCATCGTCAACTATTAGAATCGTTGAAATTGGCCCGTTGCTAACCAGTAACTGGTGCAACAGGTCGATTAATTTTTGATCCGGATTAAGTGCCGGAATGAGTACACCAAAGGTTTGCATATCTTTTTCCCCTGAGAGCCGAGGCGCTGTATAAACACTAAACCTCGTTAATTAATTCTAATCAAAAATAGAATTGTTTTTCATATATAAGTCTACGTACATGTTATAACAAAATATGAAAAGTGCCTACTGTTTCTAGACACTCTCGGCAGACTGGGTAGCCAAATAATTCCACCTAATTAATCTTGAATTCGCCGTTAATTAGGCGGTTATGAGCTCATTATTACGGGCAACGTTTTCATACACAAGTACTGCATCATCTCGCGTTATTCCCCCACACCAGCAATCCAGCTGCTACATTCACTTCCAATAGTCAATTCCGCTATATTATCTTTAGTGTTTACCATTGACTAAGGTGACATTATAAATCAGCCATAATATATAAAAAAATGAGTCCGAGATATTATCTCTGACTCACTCTTATTTCCAAGTAACGAATTAATAGGTCGTTTGTTGAACTTCGTTGTTCACAATTTTTTCGTCTAGAGCTTCTGCTAGGTCGTGCAAAGCGTCGTCTCTAGTCTTAATGATATCCATGTTGAAGATAATAGAATCGATGTCCCCACCATCAAAGTCGAACTGCTCGAAGTAAACGTACGGGTCATGGTCATCGTCGTCGTTTAAGAAATACTTAGTTACAGCATCAGATAGCGCGGTTGCCCAGGCTAAATCTGCCATCTTTGGTAGGTCTTTTTTCGTCACATACCCCGGATCCAGAATCAACTTCGCTGCCTTTTCCACATCTTCTGCTGGAATATCAACGGTTTCTGTTGCTGCTTTTTCCTTTGGTGTATCTGCCATAATCAAAATCTCCTTTGATGTTACTAAATTTAGTCTAGTCCTTTTTGGTCAAAACGTTAAGCAATCCATTCTTTCTCTGACTTTTTTCGTCTGTTCGGTTGCTAAGCGAACTTAGAAAGGGTAGAATTTGCTACAATTCACCCCCTGTGAAAAGGCGGTAAGACGCGCTATAATAAAGAGATAGAACGATATGAAATGAGGAATGATGTGTGGATAGCGGTCAGATAGTTGTGAATCTAATTATTATTTTAATTACCTTCTTTTTTGCAGCTTTCTTTGTTGCCTGCGAGTTTGCTTTGGTTCAGACGCGTCCAAGTGCTTTGGAAGAAAAGATTGCGGCATTGGACAAGCCATCGACTAAGCTTAATCGGGCCATGAAAATGGTCACCAACTTAAATGAATATTTATCAACGACACAAGTGGGGGTTTCCCTCGCCGGAATTATTTTAGGGTGGATTGGGGAAACGTTCTTCGTTGACCTGTTACTTGGCGGAATCGCCCCTGCTCATCTGAACACGGCCACGGCACATACGCTCAGCGTAATTGTCGGGGTGCTGGTCTTAACTTATTTAGAAGTTGTCTTTACCGAAATCGTCCCTAAGAACATCTCTATCGACATGCCAATGAAGGTATTGATGCTCATCGTCACGCCGTTACACTACTGCCACGTTTTGTTCTACCCGTTTGTCTGGTTACTCAATACCAGTGCTTCCGGGGTGGTCAAAATGATGGGCTTGAAAGTCGCTAATGAAAGTGACGAAGTCTTCTCTCAAGCGGAAATCTTAAACCTTTCACGCAGTGCCGTGGAAGGTGGCGAGCTAGAAAAGAACGACTTGGTTTACATGCAACGGGCCTTCGAATTAAACGACAAGGTTGCCAAAGATATCATGATTGACCGAACGCAACTGGTTGTTATTGACATCACGTCCAACGTCAAGGAAGCATTGACTGTTTACCTGCAAGAACGTTTTAGTCGATTGCCTGTGGTTGCTGATAACGATAAGGATAAAATTCTCGGTTACGTTTACAATTATGACCTCATTCGTCAACAACAAGTTGACTCCCACGTCCGCGTGGATAAGTTGATTCGCGACATCTCGACAACACCAGAAACAACACCGATTACGCAAGTCTTACAACAAATGATCAAGAAGCGTACTCCTATCGTGGTCGTCGTTGACGAATACGGTGGGACTTCCGGAATCATTACCGACAAGGATATTTACGAAGAATTGTTCGGAACTGTCCGTGATGAAATCGACGATGCCAATGACCAATACATCTTCAAGCAACCCAGTGGCACGTTCCAGGTCAATGGGAAAATGACGACTTACGATTTCGAACGGTACTTCAACGTTGATATCAAAGAATTCGAATCAACCGAGACCGTCACAATGGCCGGTTACATCATCGATAATTATCCTGATGTGAAGGTCAACGATGTTATTCATTTGGAAAACTTCGATCTGAAGATTCTCGATTACGAAAACTCATTCATCAATTGGTTAGAAGTCACGGTCAATCAACCACAAAAACAGATTGAATTCCACGACACTAATGACAAGGATGATAAAGAAAACTGAAGATACAGGGAAAAGAGTGGGACATAACTCAAAAAGTTGCTTCTTTCAGAATCTAATAATTCTGAAAGGAGCAACTTTTATTTACGCCACTATGGTGCCGAAACGTGGGACATAAGGCAGTTTGTTGCGCTTAACCCGATAGCAAAAATTATGCCAGAGTCAGGCATAATTCCTGCTATCACGTTAATGCTCGCAAACTAACCGCCTTATGTCCCACTCTCATTTTTTGTAAAAAAAAGACAACCCTCACCTAAGCAAGTGTCGCCTCTAAATTTTCACTTCGTAACTTTTTTGGCGCCGAACAATCCCTTAAACACGTAGTAAATACCACCGACAACTAAGGCCAGTGAGACCCACCAGAACACGCTAGTTAAACGAACTGGCATGATGTCCCAGACCATCAGTAACAGAATCAATACACCGCTCCAAAAATCAACGGATTTATAAAAATGACTATTAAACATCATGCTTTTTATGCTCCTTGTCATCCGTTGACTGGTTGTTGGTCAATCCACGAAACAGTTCGTAGACACCTACCATCAGTAATGCAACGGAAAATATCCAATAAAAAAAGTCAGCGGCAATCGGTGATAATCCCCCAAAACCAACAATCAATGCTATCAACCCAGCCCAGAAGTCACCGGATCGATAAAAAAATCGGTTAATGCGCATCTAACCTGTCCTCCTACCCTATGAATCGGTGGCCCCGCACCACCCACATTCATTATATGACTATTTTTGCCCAAACAACAATCTGTCCTGCATTAATTTTAGACCTGCCTTTTGAACACCAACGATGATTTAGGCCAACTACATTTAGGTGTTTTCCACAGTTACCGACTACGATGTATGAAATGGCATTGACACTTTCCCGAAAGCGACCACATAATATTCCTTAGAAAGAAGGATGCACAATGGATATGGGCCAATTAACCAGCCAGATTACCCTAATGTTTATTTTGATGGCCATCGGTCTGCTCATCAACAAGTTGGGGTTCATGCATGGCCAAACTGCCACCGATCTCACGAATATTTTACTTTACGTGGTATCACCCTGCCTCATCGTCAACGCCTTTGAACAACGCTTTTCTGTGAGTCGCCTGCAGGCCTTGGCCTGGGTCATGCTTGGTATTCTCCTCACATACGGCGTTATGGTCATCGTAACCCATCTTGTTTTTAAGCACGTTGCCGACACTAATTTGCAACGCATCATGCGCTTCGGCTCCGTCTACTCCAACGCGGGGTTCATGGGCGTTCCCCTTGCCAGTGCTCTTTTTGGCAGCAACGGTGTTTTCTTTGCGGTCGCTTCACTAGCCGGCTTCAACATTTTCTGCTGGACTCACGGCATTACTCTGTTCACACCGCATAAAACCGGCGACCGGCGCATTAACTGGCACCAGATTCTTTTGAATCCCAACATCGTGGCCATCGCGGTTGGCCTGCTCATCTTCGTCAGTGGCCTTCACCTCCCCAGTCTGCTCAATCAGACCATCACCTACGTCAGCTCAATCAACACGCCGTTGTCCATGATTGTCATCGGGAATAGCTTGGCCGCGGTTAAATTAAATCGTCACACGCTTGACCACAGGCTGTGGGGACCACTTTTGCTCCGAAATTTACTCTTTCCCATCATCATGCTCCTAATCCTAAGATTATTCGGTGTTCAGGGTATCCCGCTCTACACCACGGTATTGATGGGCGCTTGTCCGGTTGCTGGCAACGTAGTTCTCTTTACTTTGCAAGCACATGGCGACACAAGTCCTGCTGTCACACTGATGAGCCTATCAACGATTCTTTGCCTAGTCACCATCCCGTTAATTTTTACGCTGAGTAATCTGATCTGATGATGATTTGGTTCCTTGATTGGCAAGCTAAAAGCTCAGCTATACTTCAATATTTGACGCATTTTATTTGAAATCGACCGGTCCTCACCCGTAACTATCGCTAATTATAAATAGTATAATGACGACTTTTTTTATAGGGTTGTTTAGTTGCTATTTAACTGTATAATTGTGCTAAAGGGGTGATTCCATTTATGAAGCTTAAACTCAATCTACTATTAGGGGCCGTTGCCATGCTACTCGTCATCACCGGTGGCTCGACTGCCCTGGCCAAACAAACAGCCACTGCAGTTCCGACAGCACTACGGGGAACTTGGACACAGTACCATCCGTCAGAGAAAATCTATACGGTCGTTCAAATTAAACCACACAGCATTAGCTACCACTTAGAAAAAAATGGTAAACGCTTTGGGGGTAAACCCGCAGTTTTTACTTTCAAATCTAAAGGCTATCACCGGATCGTCGTCAAGCGTTTCAATCACCCACATGCACAACCGAGTTATCAGCTTAACACTGCCCAGCACTACTATGACAAACTACCACAAATGTGGATTGGCCACCAAACTATCAAGGGTCACCGTTACCGCGTTCTCAAGACCTATGAAAAACGGGGGCACAGGGTTGGCGTCTTTACACCAAAAAGAATGACGATCGATGCGACTTACGACTATGGGACGCAACGGCCCGCATCATTCATTGGTCATTAGGTTGGCAACCGTGAAATCGCGTTGATGCTCCCAACTTGATTTTATCAATTTTGAAATAGTACTTATGGCCTAAAAAGACGGTATCACCAGTTCTCATTGAGATCCTGGTGATACCGTCTTTCATACACCCTACATAGTTCAGGTGCAGACATCATTTATTTTATTTTTCAGCCTTTGGTAACCGCAGCGCCAGTAAGAACCCGGCTAATGCCAAGACGAACGTGAAGTAGAAACCGTAATGCGTTCCGTTAACGAACGCACCAGCCGCATGGTTCGCGCCGGTCGCAATGTACACTGCTTGACCAATTCCCAACAGACTCGTGGCAATCGCTGTGGAAATGGCTCCCACGATTTGTTGCAACGTGTTCATGATGGCACTCCCATCAGCCGCTATTGGACCAGTCAGTGCGTTCAACCCATGTGTTTGCGATGGTGACATCGCAAGCGGTGCCCCAATCATCAAAATGACGTGAGCTAAAATAATGTACCAAATAGCCGTCGCCGATGACGTTAAGGCCAACATCAAGGCCCCAACCATTGAAATAATAAAGCCAATCCGAGCAGGCATCTGGGCCCCCACTTGGTCATACAACCGACCAGAAACGGCGGAGACCACGGCGTTCATCACACCACCGGGGAACATGATCACCCCGGTCAAAGCAACCGGTACCAGTAATCCCTTTTGAATGTACATGGGTAACAGGTACATAGCAGACAGAATAATGCCGAAGTTGATCATAACCAAAACGGCTCCAATCCGGAATCCCGGAATGGCAAAGGCGCGTAGATTCAAGATTGGTTTCTCCATCGTCAATTGACGGTGGGTGTACCAAGCTAAGACCAGAATGCCAACGATCAAAGCACCAATCACGATAGCAGAACCCCAGCCTCGGTCACTAGCCATGCTAACACCGAGAACCAAGCTGCCAAACCCAATCGTGGACAGGATGATGGATAAGAAATCGACCTTTGGCCGCGTCACTTTAGCAATATTCTTCAGTGACGTAACGGCAAATACAAAGGCAATGACCAAGAATGGCACAAATAGCCAGAAAATCCACCGCCAAGAAGCGACGCCCAAGACGATACCGGCTAAGGTTGGCCCCACAGCTGGAGCGAACATAATGACCAAACCGACCATCCCCATCGCAGCCCCCAACTTGTAAGGTGGGAAAATCTGCATGGCAACCGTAAACATCAGTGGCAAAATCAGTCCGGTCGCAATTCCTTGGACCATTCGACCGAAGAGCAACACGCCAAAACCGGGCGCAGAAGCCGAAATAATCGCACCGACCGTAAAATCAACCAACGCAAACAAGATAACCTGTCGCGTCGTAAACCATTTCGTTAAAATACTTGATAGTGGTAGAACGATCCCCACCATTAACATATACCCAGTGACCAACCACTGAACCGTAGCCGTTGACACGTTTAATTGCGCCATCAATTGGGGCAGAGCAATGTTTAGGGACGTCTCGGAAAACATGCCGACAAAGCCCCCGATAAGCATTCCCATCATAGCAAGCATGGGATGGGCCACTTGTACCCGCGCTTTTTTCGCCATTTCGGGTTGGCTACTTTGTACTGAATCCATTTGTTTTCACACTCACTTTCATTTCAAAACACAATGGATTACTCTACCAGAAAAAAAATCTTTTCGTAAGTGTAAATTTAGAAAAACTTAGAAGTAAGCGTTTTCTTGTGAACTATCCACCCGCAATGCCCTATTTTGACGATTTGATTGCCGCAATCTGTTCACGAAGTTCCTTTAATCGTTGCGTATCTAACTCTGGGGCCATCATCGCTTGATCGTACGCAAACTGTAAGCGTGGCAGATCGGTCACTGGCGTCCCAATTGGCGTTTGTTCTGGATCTGCTAATTGGTGGTCAGCAAGCTCCAGTGTCCGCGTCGCCACGTGTTGCCGAAACGTTTGATCATGCGCCACAAAGAGTACCGTGCCGGGGTAGCCCTGAAGAAAGTCCTCCAATGCCCGCAAAGCTGGCAAGTCCAAGTAGTTCGTCGGTTCATCCAAAATCAGTAAGTTACTGGCACTGACCAAAATTGTCAGTAACTGGAGTTTGACCTGCTCACCACCGCTAAGGTCACCCACTAGCCGGTCGTAAAACTTAGCCGTTAAACCAAACGCGCCCATAATTTGACGCGTCCGGTTCTGGTCCAATGCCGTTGCGGTCCGGATGACCTGCCACACGGTCTTATCCAGCGGCAATTCCGTCATATCCTGATGGAAGTAGCCAACCCGCGCACTCGGCGCCAACCGAGTCTGAGGCGCATGGGCTAAAATAGCGTCGATCAAAGTTGATTTACCACTCCCATTTGGCCCTGCTAAAGCAACTCGCTCACCCGGCTTGATCCGCAACTTAACGTGGT
The DNA here is from genome assembly GCF_003946335.1 of Levilactobacillus fujinensis. Taxonomy (GTDB): domain Bacteria; phylum Bacillota; class Bacilli; order Lactobacillales; family Lactobacillaceae; genus Levilactobacillus; species Levilactobacillus fujinensis. The sequence goes on along the minus strand of NZ_RHNX01000013.1, from coordinate 53,861 downwards.
GCAGCAAGTCGTGCTTACCACGAGTCAAATGCAGGTCGTCCACCGTGACCAAATATTTTCCGGTCACCGGTGGTAAGTCTGTCGCCACCAGCTTCAACCCTGCCGTTTCGTGTGGTTTCACCGTCGTTGTCTGTCGGTCCGCCCGTTCTTGCAGTGCGTGGGCACCACGCTCCATTTTACCCGCATTCTGTTCCCGCACGGATTTGCTATTGGCACGTTCCATGGCGCTCATACGCTTGCTGCCCTTACGAACTCGCGCAGCCTTTTCATGGCGTGCCTGAACCGCTTGTTGTAACTCACGGCGTTCTCGCTGCTCATGTTGATACTGTGACAACGTGTTCTGCCGGCGCTGCTCGCGATAGACCTCAAAGTTCGCAAAGCCGCCGTTGTACTGGGTGTAGGTGTGTTCTTCAAGTGACCAGATTTGTGTCGCCACGTTGGTCAGTAGGTCCCGGTCATGAGAAATCACAATCAGTAATCCATTGAAATGGCCCAGTTGTTCCGTTAACCAACGCTGATGGTCGTCGTCCAAATTGGCTGACGGTTCGTCTAAAATCAAAATTTCCGGTCGTTGTGCTAACGCCGCACGAATTCGGTCTAACATGCTCTGTCCACCGGAACGTCCTGCAGTCGGCGCAATCTGTGGCACCAGGGTCACTGGCGCCGTCACGTTGCGTTGCCCTTTAAAGTCCGTATCTTGGCCGCTGATGATTCGTGCCAAGGTCGTTTTCCCGGTCCCATTGGCGCCAATGATACCGACATGGTCCCCCGCTTGGGCCGTTAAGTGATCAACAGTAAATAATGTGACTCCCGCGATCGTTTTCGTTAAATTCGTTAAAGTTAATTGTGTCAAAAAGTCGTCCCCCTTTTGTAAGCAGGGATTGTGGGTCTAAACGACCAATTTTTAAGTATGAAAAAAGTGGCCGCATTCCGTTTGGAAATGGCGCCCACTGGTTGCTTTGGCAACTCAGTCGGCGTAACCCATCAATCCCAATTGCAGGCCCACTCCACCCCTTAACGGTGATGAAGCTGACTAACATTTGTGGATTGAATTAGTTACGCATCGGCTGAATACCTCGTTCTTTCTTAAAGTAGCTACAGGATAGCATATCGTTTAAAAATTGACAAGTCGCGAATCCACCTTCCACCAACCATCCTTAAAATCTTAAGAGCATTCCCACTAAAATCCGTGTACACTAGGACTAAAGAATCTGGCGAAAACGGAGGAAAAAACATGCAACCTTTACGACTATTATTTATTTCGATTGAGGGCAATACTCGGAGCTTTGTTGAACATCTGACCGCTTACGCTGCCAAACAGCATGCCGTCGATGCCGACCTTCCTGAGATTGAATCTAAGGAAATCAGTGAAGCTAGTGATTTTTCAGATGAAACGCGGCCTTACTTTTGCTTTGTACCGACCTACCTCGACGGTGGGAATGGCATCGACAATGGTGTAAAGGAACTGATGACTAACGTTATGGGCGAATATATCGCTTATGATAACAACGCGCGTCAGCTTCTCGGCGTTGTCGGTAGTGGTAACCGTAATTTCAACGAACAATACTGCCTAACCGCGAAACGCTATGCACAACAGTTCAACGTCCCCTTCGTCGCCAATTATGAATTACGCGGTGTTCCCCGTGACGAGACACGCGTTTATGATGCCCTAGTCGCACGCGCTAAGGAAGTGGCGCAGGCATGAATTCCACGTTGACCACACTCATGGCTCACCGTAGTATTCGTCAGTTTACCAACCAACTGCTGACAGCAACGGAGGTCGACACGCTCGTCACCGCCGCTCAGCATGCCGCTACTAGCACCTTCTCTCAACAGTACAGTATTATCAGTGTGACCGATCCGACGAAATTGGCCATATTAGCTGACATTACCGGTCATCAGTGGTTGGTGCAGGCTGGCCATTACTTTGTCATGGTCGCTGACCAATATCGTAATCAACAACTGACACCGGTGACCGCTACGACCACAGCTAACCTACACAGCCTCGACAAGCTACTGGCTGGTATTTTTGACGCCACTATCGCGACGGAAGCTATCGTGACGGCTGGCGAGAGCATGGGCCTTGGCAGCACCATTATGGGGAGCATTCTCAACGGTGCGCAGCGAGTAATCGACCTGTTGGGCCTACCACCACTGACCTTCCCCGTCTTAGGTCTCGCTATCGGCCATCCTGCTGAACAGCCAGAACAAAAGCCACGATTACCCCAAGCGCTCATGCATTTCAACAATGGCTACCAGCGATTGACTAACAATGATCCGTCGTTAGTGGCTTACGACCACCTCATCTCGGATTACTATCACGCACGAAACAGTCATCAACGCGATGAGACATTTACCCACCACATTATCAGCGAAATGAGCCGTGACCCGCAACAACGAGCCGCCATTCTAACGGCTTTACAACATCAAGGATTTTTAGTCGACTAGTTAGGCGTGCATTAACCCTGAAATGGGCTGACCGACGCCTTTTTATTTTGGAGTAGATAGGGATCCAAGGCCACTTGTAACCCCGTCACATCTACCGGCCGGGTCAATGGCATCTCCGTAACCGTCGTCAGTGGCAGTAACTGACTCTCACCACGATAATTCTTTTCGGCCAAAAAAATTTGGTCGGAACTCAATGTTTCTTCAATTAAGAGTGGCTGGTTGGATACCAGAATCAGTTGGCTGCGATTAGCCGTCGAGTTCAACAATTCCAGTAGGGCTTCGACCACGATAGGCTGTACGGCAAGAGCGAATTCATCGGCCAATACTGTTTGCGGATACGGTGCCCGCTGTACTGCAATCATGGTTAGTCCCAACGTCACCAATTCTTGAATGCCTAAGGAAGCCTGCTGGAGAGGCAGTTCATCCGTACCGATGACTTCCCCCTCCTCATTGTATTTTTCATAAATGAGATATAAATCGGGTCGAGTAAATGCCGAACCATCTAAAAACTGGACTGCCACCTGGTGTTGCGCGATTCCTGCAACTTCGCTGTCCACGGCCTGAAGATACTGCATCAGTTGGCTAATCACCCAATCGTCAACCACTAAGCTGGCGTTCGGTCGCTTTTCCAGTACCAACAGATCTTCATTAAACCAGCGAAAAGCAGCAATAGCTGGTCCGTAATTCCAGTTCTGAAGCGTGTACAACAGGAGCATATTGGGCCGCGTATTGGCCACTGCGACCGCTTGATCGGCTGGAAATTGTGTAATTTCACCATTTTCACGGACAAAAAGAACTTCATAGTCTGTGCCAATCGTTTGCGCAAGGGATTCGTTGATCACGTGAGTTGCGTCATAGCTGAGAACGTACCGATAGCGACGATTCCCCCGCGTAAAGTTAACAACGAAATCCGTCTGCCCATTTTTAGAGCCCTCATCAAATCGAAATGGGTCAAAGGGCAGGTTGTCGGCAATCTGTTCAGTTGGGGTGACCACTAACCGCTGAAGAACTGCCAACCCAGCTAAGAGTGTGCTCTTTCCGGCACCTGCAGCACCGAAAATAGCTGCACATTTCAACAGGCTTAATTGATTATCTACGGTGAGTGTCTTTTGCGGCCGCTGTAACGTCCCACCCGTCGCCGTCAGCGAAAGTGTCGCGGAATCCTTAAACGAACGAAAATTAGTCAACGTAAAATCAATTAGCATGATGAAAACCTCCCTTATGTACTTTCGAATGTTACGCCAGTTGTGCCGATTCACAACTACTTGCATTCGATTCAGGGAAATCAGCTATAACGGGATTAATAATCCTTCCGTATTTGACCATAGCCGTGTCGCCGGTATTAGTCGACGTTCTTTCCGGCTTACATTGTGGGGCGATCCGAGAAACGCCTACTCTTTTGCGGCCTTCGGGTGAGCCGGAAACCGTCCTTTGACTGGAGGCGTTTCCCAACTTCTGGCAGTCGGCGTACGACCATTGCCCCTAACTTAGCGGCGACAATTCTTGGACTCATAAGCTTAAGGTGACCATTTTGGTTTTCAACCTTTAGCTAACTACCGAAAAAGGGCCTGGAACAAACTTCCAGGCTCATTTATTATTCAAGTTTATATGGCCGAAACGTACGCCAAAGGGCAACCAGTTCCGCTCCCCATTTATCACTTATTTGATTTAGCCAAGTTCAATCGATTCCGAATCATCACCGCCGCCAGTGCCAGTAACATAAATGCCGTGACCGACCAGAACAATGACTGGTAGTTGCCGTATTCAATAATCAGCCCACCGTACAACGGTCCGACCGCTCGGCCAAAGGAAATCGCCATATTATAAATTCCCTGGAATTTCCCCTTATCGTTGTCGCCCGCCAGCGAATCGATCCACGCTGGAATGCCTGGGAAACCGGTCATTTCACCGACCGTCAGAATAATCATCGTCACCACAAACATCGCGTAACTCTTGGCAAATACCAACAGCAAAAAAGATAGCATAAAAATCAGCGATCCCACTGCAATCTGCGAACTCATCTTAAAATAAGTCCCGATACGATTAGCCAACGGTTGGCCGAACACGATCAATAACCCGTTCAATGTCCAGAGCAAGCTGTAGTGCTCAAAGGAAATGCCTAAGTTGGTCATGTGGACCGAAATCACACTTTCCCATAGCGAGTAACTGAGGTACATGCAAAATACCAATAGCGCTATCAGCCAAATTAAGTTTAACTGAGCTGGCTTGGCCGGCCCTTTTTCGCGGTGAGTGGTCTCCCGCACAATCTCCATTCGGAAATCGGCGATGAAGATAATCAACAGTACCGCGTAGCAGATGCTGGCCGCAATGAAGACCAGTTGCACACCGTGATCCATCAAGTAACCGACCATCAGTGTTCCCACGACGACCCCTAAATTCATGCCAATGTAAAGCCAGTTGAATACCCGGCGACTACTGATCTGGGTCACATTCGCCGCAAACGAGTTCACCACGGTCATGACAATGCCGTCACCCAACCCAATAAAGAGTAGCATAATACCAAATATCGGCCAACCATGAAAGAAAATCAGCAAGACCATCGGAATAAAGGAACAGAGTGTTCCCACGACCCCCGACATAAACGGCGACCATTTATCAAATAAGACGCCCCCCAGCCAATTTCCCAGGATCATACAGAGCGACATCCCCAACAGGGCCACCCCGGCTAACGCCAACGTTTGATGAAGCTGATTATGCATATAAACAGTCGTTAGCGGCCACATGCACGCGGCAGCGGCGTTAAGTAGCAACGTTGCCGAGAGAATCCCCGCTAAACTGACTTCCTTTCTGGTCTTCCACATTTACTGTCCCTCACTTTTTCTAGATTCCACCCCTCATTGTCGCATATTCTAGAAAAATCCGAAACGGTTAAGTCATTAAAAAGGCTGTTAAAACGGCATTTATGGGCAACTTCTCATAATTATTTCAATAAAAAGTAAAAAATTTTACCCGACTTGATTTGAGTCAAGTTCTTTTCGAGAGCTGACCCGTATACTAGGTCTTGTAATCAAGACAAACGCAAAACCTGAGGAGGTTTTAATTATGAGTAAAGTAACCATGAAATTAGACGATCTGACCTGCCCATCTTGCATGACCAAGATTGAGGGAGCGCTCAGTAAAAAAGATGGTGTGAAGGACGTTAAGGTTCTGTTCAACGCCAGCAAGATCAAAGCCGAATTCGATGACGCAACTGTCACTGCCGAAAGCTTAGCCGACACGGTCACTGACCTCGGCTACACCGTTAAGAGTTCTAAAGTTAAAGCCCTCTAAGCCGCTTAAGACCTGAAAGGAAGTTCATCCAATGACTACAACTACCGCTACTATTGAAGACCGTTATGCTGCTGAACAAGCCCAGACTGAACACGACCACCACGTCCCAACAGCCGGTGCCATGACCAACCACATTCTGGCCAACCTACACATTTCCATCGTGAAGTTCCACCAGGTTTGCTGGTCCGTCAAAGGCCCCTTAGCCTTGAGCGTGCGCAGCTTACTCAGCGACTACATTGACACTTACCGCGATCAATTCGACGCCTTGGGTGAACACCTCTTGGACGAGGGCGAAACGGTCTCCACAACCACTAAGGAATTCCACGACTACACTATGCTGCAAGAAGGCGGCGACAAGAAGTACCTCAGCGCCGAAGACCAAATCAGCGAGTTGGTTCGTGATGCAGATACGCACAATCTCTTTATCGACCGGGCCATCAAGCTCGCCGAAAAGGAAGACCGTCCAGCCTTAGCCAGCTTCTTGGTTGGCCTGCGGGGCACAAACAATCACATCATCCGTGAACTCCAAGCTGTCTTGGGCAACGATGCCCGCGACGGTCTGGACGAAGAAGACGATGATGACGAGGACTAATCTTTAACTTTGAGGGAACGTCAGCGCACTGCGAGGTGCTGGCGTTCCCTTTTCATATCCCCTATACTAAATTTAGGGGTGATTTCAATGAATACACAACTTCGCCGAATCGGAGTCGGCTGTTTATTTGTTTTTTCATTATTGCTAGCCACCGTGGCCGCCAATTTTCTACCAGCGTATACGCTTCTGCTTTACGTTTTGGCTGGCGTTTTCTTTGTCAGTGCCATCGTTTTAATTTTCAATCGGAAGACACCTGACGACAAGTGACCCGGCAATGATACTTATTTCTATTTTGCTGTTTTCTTAGTTTAGCATGCAAAAGCAAACGGATGTTCGAGAAAACTGAATCTATACTTACCCTTTACAATCTTTACACAACAAGGGACCGCGGCGGAATTGTCGCGGTCCTTTGTGTTTTAGTTCTCATTTTAAATGGCCGAAACGTGGTGCTAAAAGGCAACTAGCTCCGCTTAACAGCCTTAATACTCACCGGCTAATCGCCTTTTATCACAGTCTTTTGACACTGCCACGCGCCACCAGCTTAACCGGCACAAACGTCGCTGCCTTTTCGCCCATCACCCGGTCCACACTCTGCGCACCAATCTGATAGAAGTCTTGTGTCAGACTGGTTAGCGCTGGCGTGGTGATGCGACAAATGTCGGTTCCATCGATGCTGATCAACGACAGCTGCTCTGGTACCGCGATACCTGCCTCCTGCGCTGCATTCAGTAGGCCGGCCGCAACCATGTCACTGGCCGCAATGATGGCCGTCACTTTTAATGGCAGAAATTCTGCTAACAACTGACGACCTGATTCGTAACTGTAATCGCCGTATTTGATCGTCGTTTCCTGAATTCCGTGCGCTGCCAACGCCCGCCGGTAGCCGATAATTCGCTGACTCCCCGTATGGTAGGTGTCGACCCCCGCGAGGCCAATGTGCGTGTGGCCGCGATCGAGTAGGTAGTCCGTCGTGGTCGCCGCCAACTTTTCGTTATCCGAACTGACGGATAGGACCTTATCGGTACCCAAATAAACTGAGACGAAGCAGAACGGTACGTGCGATTCCTTTAGTAGCGTCAAGTCTTCCGTATCCGGCTCAATCGCTGCCAGTAAGATTCCCGACACCGCCCGCTCCAGCGCCGTCACGATTGCTTGGTGCTGCAGTTCAGCATTACGATTGCCCGCATACAAAATAATCACGCCTTGCCCCAATTCACTGGCGCGGCGCTGAATTCCGTCGATGATCTGTGTGGAGAAGTTGGTTGGCGTTGCGTTGATGATCAGCGCAATAACCGCCGCTTTTTTCTTAACCAATTCCACGGCGGTTGAATTTTTTCGGTAGCCCAGCCGCTTGGCCACGGCTAAAATTTTAGCCTGTGTTTTTTCACTATACGTTCCCGTTTTATGGCTCAGCACTCGTGAAACGGTGGCAATTGATACGCCCGATTCGGCGGCAATATCCTTAATGGTTGGTTTCATACGTCCCCCACCTAACTTCAATATAATCTCATTATAGCCTTAATGCCCCGATTTTCCTAACTAAAAACGTAAACGTTTACACTCCTTTGAAATAGGCATTGTAAACGTTTACGTAACGTGCTAGTATGATGGTGTTGAAAGAAATCGCAATTATTTAAATTCAAGGAGATGTCCTTATCATGAATCAACCAGCAACGAACTCGCTGGGAAATCACAAAGTCACTGCGGCCGCCCCATCTAAGACCAAGCAACTTGCGAACTCCCTGCCTAATTTACCATTGAAAACACTATTTGCCATTACGTTCGGTTTCTGTGGGGTCAACATGGCTTTCTCACTGCAATCCTCACAGATGAGTCGAATCTTCCAGACCATCGGTGCTAACCCAACCAATCTGGGACTGTTCTTCATTCTTCCCCCACTGGCCGGCTTGATCGTTCAACCGTTAGTTGGGAAATATTCCGACCGGACCTGGAACCGTTTTGGCCGCCGGATGCCTTACCTGTTATTCAGTGCACCCGTTGCCGCTTTAGTCATGATCTTGCTGCCTAACGCCGGCTCATTTGGCTTCGGTTACGCCTCCATGGCGGCCTTGGTCTTCGGGGCCATCGCCATTCTCTTCATGGACCTGTCCAGCAATATCTGTATGCAACCCTTCCGGATGATTATCGGGGACATGGTCAACGAAAAGCAAAAGGATAAAGCCTGGTCATGGCAACAAGCCTTCAGTAATCTTGGTGGTGTCCTCGCTACCTTGTTACCATTCATCCTGACTTTCTTCGGTGTCGCCAACACCGCTAAAAAAGGTGTCGTTCCTTTGTCCGTTCGCTTAGCCTTCTATATTGGTGCGGCTATTCTGTTAGGTATTTCCGCCTACACCATTCACACGGTCAAGGAATACGACCCCGACACTTACGCGCTCTATCACCACATTGACCCTCAAGCACACAAGAATACCAAGCCACTTTGGAAATTGATCAAGGAAGCACCTAAAGCCTTATGGGAAGTCGCCGTTGTTCAAATGTTCGCTTGGATTGGGATTCAATACATGTGGACCTACACGACCGGAGCCATCGCTCAAAACGTTTGGCACACGGCTAATGCCGCTTCCGCTGGCTATCAAGCTGCCGGTAACTGGTATGGGATCTTAACCTTCATCCAGTCCATGGCCGCCGTACTTTATGGCTTCTTGGTCTTGTCACATACCAACCCACTCAAGCGGAAATTCTGGTACCGCTTCGGAATTGCGTGCTTCGCCGTTGGCTTAATTTGGGTCTTCTTCATCCACAATCAATACCTATTGATTCTGCCATTCTGTCTGATCGGTATCGGCTTCTTCACGGTTCACGTGGAACCCTTCAACATCTTCACGTCATCTCTGGACGGGTCAAATGAAGGTTCTTACATCGGAATCTTCAATGGGACCATCTGCTTGCCACAAATTATCGCTTCCGTTGCCAGCTTCCTGGTGTTCCGGATGGTCGGCAAGTCCATGCCCGGCATGATGTTAGTTGCCGGTATCTCCATGTTGATCGCCGTCGTTGCCATCAGTGTGATCAAAGCCGACAAGCCACAAAAGGACTTATCTGATAAGGCTGCTGCCTAGTTGTATTGCTTAAAAACGGTCGCGCTCTAGCTCAGCGGAAGGCCAGGCTTGAAGACTCGGCACTTGCGCGGTTTCAAGTTTCGCCCCCAGCTTACCAGCCCATACCTGTCGACCGATAAAACGACAGAACCGACTACCGGCACCAAAAACAAAATTTCAAACTAGTTCTATAATAGAGAAGAGTAAGAGAAAAAGGAGATACCTTGTTATGACTGCTTTACCAACTTATCAACAAAAAGATCAAACCGTTACGTTTCACTATCCCGACCACGATCTCCAGTTGACCGTCCTGACGCCTGCCATCGTCCGAGTGTTCGAATACCGCGGTAACGACGGAAATTCCTACGCCATCGAAGGCAACAAACAGACCGCGACCGATTTCAAACTGACCGATGCCGGCGATCACTACGAATTAACCACTAGTGCGTTGACCATTAACCTTGACGCAGAACGCCACATCGACGTTTACGACGCCAACGGCAATGCTCTGGTCACTGATTTCCGTGGCGAACGGGCCCTCCTCGACAAAGGGGTCGACAAGGTTCACGAACGGTTAGTCGAAGCTGAAGGCCATAGTGTCACTAAGTCCACCGTCAAGGCCAACTCCAGCTACTATGAAGTCGTTAAGACCCTAGCAGCCGACGAACACCTCTACGGCCTGGGTGACAAGACCGGCTACCTCGACAAACGGGGCTTCGAATACGACAACTGGAACGTGGATAATCCGTCTCCCCAGTTGGAAATTCTACCCAACATTTACAAGTCCATCCCCGTCATGCTGGGCTTGAAGAACGGTCATCCCTATGGTCTGTTCTTCGATAACACCTACAAGAGCCACTTCGACATGGGTAAGGAAAGCGACCACTATTACTTCTACTCCGCCGTGGACGGGAACCTCGACTACTACATCATTGGCGGTCAAACGTTGAAGGACGTGGTCACCAACTACACCTACCTGACCGGCCGCACGCCGTTGCCGCAAAAGTGGACGTTGGGTTACCAACAATCTCGTTGGGGCTACAGTGCCAGCGAAGATGAAGTCCAAGAGATTGCCGACACCATGAAGAAAAACGACCTTCCCTGTGACGCCATTCACTTTGACGTCGATTACATGCGCGGCTACCGTGTCTTCACCTGGGACAAGGCTAAGTACGCCGATCCTAAGAAATTTGTCAGCAGCTTAAAGGGCCAAGGCATCAAGGTCATTCCGATCATCGACCCCGGTGTTAAGCAGGACCCCGACTACGACAAGTACGCCGAAGGCATCAAGAATAACTACTTTGTCAAAACGCCAGCCGGTAAGGTCTACATCAACAAAGTTTGGCCCGGTGACTCCGCCTTCCCTGACTTCGGTCGGCCCGACGTCCGCAAATGGTGGGCCAATAACAACAAGTTTTTGACCGATATGGGCGTCGGTGGTGTCTGGATCGATATGAATGAACCCGCCACGTTTGAGGGTGAGATCCCAGACGACGTGGTCTTCAACGACCAAGACACCCCATCAACGCACAAGAAGATGCACAACGTCTACGGCCACAACATGGCTAAGGCAACCTATACGGGACTGAAAGAGCAACAAGGCAAACGGCCCTACGTCATCACCCGGGCAGCCTACGCTGGTACCCAAAAGTATTCGACCGTTTGGACTGGGGATAACCGTAGCATGTGGCCCCACATTCAAATGATGATTCCACAACTTTGCAACCTCGGTCTGAGTGGCTTTAGCTTCGTTGGGACCGACATCGGCGGATTTGCTTCCGATACCTCAGCTGAACTCTTGACCCGTTGGATCGAAGCCGCTATCTTCAGTCCCTTGCTACGGAATCACGCGGCTATGGGGACGCGTCATCAGGAGCCATGGAGTTTCGGCGAACCCACGTTGTCCATTTACCGGAAGTATCTGAAGTTGCGTTACCGCTTCATTCCTTACCTCTACGATCTGTTCGCGCAAGAATCGATGAACGGCCTGCCAATCATGCGGCCCTTGGTTTTAAACTACCCAGAGGACGCTCGTGTGCGGGATCTTGACGACGAATTCATGGTTGGTGACAACGTCTTAGTCGCCCCCATCGTGCAAAAGTCCAAGGTCAACCGGACCGTTTACTTGCCAGCTGGTAACTGGATCGACTTCTGGAACAACCGCGAATATCCTGGCAACCAAGACATCCTTGTCGACGCACCATTGGCGAAATTGCCACTGTTTATCAAGAAGGATACCTTATTACCATGGGGACAGGAAGTCAGCCACGTTGCCGACACGCCTGACACGACCATGACCTTCAAGGCATTTGGTCAAAACGCCAGCTACGAACACTACCAAGACAATGGCAGTGACTTCAACTACGAAGATGGTGAGTTCAACCGCTACTTGGTCACTGTGAAAGATGGTGACGCTACTGTCACCTTGACTCATAGTGGCTTCAAGCCGGTCTACCAGACGATTACAGTCGACCTGCCAGCCAAGTCCGTCACGTTGACTTACGATGCGGCTAGCCAGAGTTACCACGCTTAGATATTAATTAAGCAAGTTCTTTAACAGTTTAACCAGCAATTAAAAAATCCCGTAAAGGCAGTGAAAATTAACGCTGTCTTTACGGGATTTTTACATCCGTTTGGTATGGTATTAAGAATAACGCTTTAGCGAAAGGACGGCTGCCCATGCCAACGCTCGATTTCCAACTACTCCAGAATTATCTGATCTTCAAGTTGTTCTCCTTCAGTCCTCAGGCTAATGGCCGACCCGTCCTCACTTTCTACGACGACAACCCAACTGCGACTGATTTGTCCGTCGACGTTCGGGGCGCCGGCATTATTCTTCAAATGGCAGACGCCCTGGGTCAAATTTCCGCCCGATTTGACCTCCACACTGCCTACGAACACGAGGTTTCTCCGACAGAGATGTTTAACCCGGGAGCGGTACCAGACCTAGCCATCTTTACGATCTATCGCTGGGATTCAGCGGAACTGGCTCATTTTCTTCCAATCATACATGCGTTTCAAGTCGCACGAAATAACGCCGAACACGTCTCACCAGTTAGGTTTCATCTGCCAGCTACTTCGTCGGCGTCGCCAGCACCATCCCATAACTGGTCATTTGCCCCTCTGACTCGTCGCGCGTTGGCAGACCGTCCTGGGAATTGTCCCCATCATTCGCTTCATCTGCGATAAAGATCCCAATATTTCCGGTAAACGATGCCCGTTTAGCCGCCGTATACCCCATTGCATCTAATTGTGCCGTCATCGTCTTGATACGCGGTGCCACGGGTTGACCCATGGTACTCCAGAGGCCAATTGCCGGCTGGGAATTTTGAATATAGCTGATGTTGATTACGTTCTTAAACCCCACCGGCTTCTGAATATAGCTATAAGCCCCCGTATTCGCATACGCCGACAATTTTGCACTCACCGTGACATTCGGGTACAGCTTCAGAATCGCCCGTGTCAGGCGTTGCGACGGATCCGTTTGAATGTATTTCAGATAAGCCGCATCGGAACTAAACGACGCCGGGTTCTGGGCAATGATCTTCGTGAAGTACTTGCTCCAGGCAATACCCTTCACCTTAGGATTGGTCTTACTGGTCAGCTCGTAATAATAGCTAACGGCCTTCCCATTCTGCTTTTTCGTGACAATATTGGTCACGTTCCATCGCGTGTACGGATAATTTTTCAAATTGTGCAGCTTCTTCGTGTGGCGCGCATTCCAGATATAGCCGCCGGACTTCACTGTCTTCATATTCGTCGTATAAGGCACGTCGTCAACAAACTTAGAAGTGATCTGATACGTCGTTTTGGCTTGCGCCGTGACTGGTAATGCGACTGCCCCGACAGTAACCAAGGCTAGTGTCAATAAAAGTTTAAGTGGTTTTTTCATCTTATATTCTCCCTCTCTGATTGAGGCTAGAATAGCATGAATTGACCATTCATACAATGAACGACGGGTGACAAAGCTTCCAATATTTTAAAAAAAACACGGTTTATTGCCGTTTTGGTCAAACTTCAAAGAAATCTCGATAAAATATACCTGTTAGTTCTCATGCGCCAACGGATTATGCTAAATTTCACTGAAGCCAAGTACGCAAGAAAAAGGCAATTAAGCTCTTTAAACAACGTCACGCCAGGGCATATAATATGTCGCTTCTATGTAGAAAATAATCAAACAAATAGATTACCAAGTCTTGCACAGTAGCATCCTAAAAGGCCCACCTGTAAATTCGAGATTGCTGAAAAGCGAAATGGTCATTTCAATAAATTCCCACTGGCTGCTCAAGTAGTCAGCAACATCGGTAAGGACCCATGCTCCTGACTATTTAGGCTTTCTTTCTAAAACTGCAAACTTTTTCAGCAGCCTTGTAAATTTTGGTACGTCCTGTTAGTCTACATATTCATTTTAAATCTCAAAATAAAGTCGGCCAATCCATCTTGATCAGTCACCGTTAAATGGCCAATCCGGGTAATTTTATCCAAATCCAACCTATTCACACTTCTAATAAGTCCGATATCAACATAGGTTTTTTTTTTTAAACCGACTTCCTGCCAATTTTTCAAGGGGTAATACTGACTTTTGATTTTTTTTGATTTACTTTTGTACTGACTCGTTAGCTGATAAAAATAGAGCTCTTCTCCGTGAACGGAGAGTACCAAAATTGGCCGTCGCTTACCCTCACGACCAACAATAAAACTAATATAAACACTAATACTGTCTCGCGATTTAATAGTCCTGGGATTCATCTTCAAACCACGCTTCCACTTGTTTGCGATTCTCTAACTTTTGGACAGGAATACCTTTCAAAGCTCCGCGTAGTCGACGATTTGCGCGTTGCTCTGGTGTTTGCTTTAAATCAAACGGCATTCCTCCCTCTGCTACAACCTTTTTATAAAAAGCAGTCAATGCACTTGTTTGATTTAGCCCGATATCTTCAAAAACCGTTTCAGCTTCATCAGCTAATTCTCTGTCGATATTAATTTGAACTTTCTTCTTAGCATGCTCCTTAGCTTCCATAACCTTCCACCTCCAAGTATCATTATACTACTACAAATATACTCAGATATGAATCAAAAAGAACTTTAATTCGAATATAAATACAGTCTAATTTTCATCCTCAGTCATCATAGACCACTACTCCGAAAATTCGGCTGGTAACCTACGAGTCTAAGGAGCTTTGATCATTGATAGATAGGTCTTATTCATAGATTAGTGTTGTAGCCAAGCAAACTGTGGCGATATCGCCATAGCATGTCGTTCTCACCAGCAGCCGTCTTTAACCGGCCGTGGTTGCCGACTCTCTGCACTAACTTGTAAAAAAATAACGTTAATTTCGCCAACTTGATTCGCATCAAGTTAATTTCTGCTGGCCCAAGGCATAATGGGAACATAAACAAGGACACAAGAACTCATAGCCAAAGAACAGTATAGAAAGGAACGTACATCATATGGCACTTCAACGTTATATCTACGCACATACAAATCCAATCACCTTCTGGTCAGCCGGTCTCATCATCGTCGGCTTCCTTAACACCTGGTTCACCCACATTTCTTATGTTACCGACGTGGCCTGGATCATCGCTTCCGTCATCGCCGCTGCCCCCATCATTCTTCGGGCCATCAGCGCGCTCAAAGCGAAAGTTTTCAGTATCGAATTGTTAGTTGGTATCGCCGTTATCGGGGCGTTTGCTATCGGGGAATTTGAAGAATCTGCCATTGTGACCTTCCTCTTTCTCTTCGGTTCTTACCTTGAACAAAAGACGCTCGCTAAGACGCGGGGCGCTATCCAATCCCTAACCGAAATGGCCCCAACAACCGCCCTCCTCGTCGGGGACGATGGTACGACCGAAGAAGTCGACGTGGACGATCTGGAAGAAGGCAACGTGGTCTTAGTCAAGGCCGGTGGTCAAGTTCCTGTCGACGGTAAAGTCATCGACGGTACTGGTTACGTCAACGAAGCCTCCATTACCGGTGAATCGCGTCCCGTCAACAAGGCTGACGGCGACGGTGTTTTCTCCGGTGCCATGGTCGAAAGTGGCACCTTACAGATTGAAGCCACCCAAGTCGGGGACGAAACGACCTTCTCTAAGATTATCGAACTGGTCGAAGAAGCCCAAGATACCAAGTCCCCCGCCGAAAAATTTATTGATAAATTTGCCCAATACTACACGCCAGCCGTCCTAATCATCGCCATTCTAGTCTTCGTTTTCTCCCGCGACCTCCGTTTGGCCATCACCGTCCTGGTTCTTGGTTGCCCTGGAGCCCTGGTTATTGGTGCTCCCGTCTCTAACGTTGCCGGTATCGGTAACGGCGCCAAGAACGGCATCCTGATCAAGGGTGGCGACGTGGTCGAAAGTCTCGCCAAGGTCGACACCATCGTCTTCGACAAGACCGGGACGTTGACCACGGGTAAAATGACCGTCGCTGACATGCAGACTTACACCGATGACCAAAGTTTATTGGCCGGTGTTGCTCAAATTGAAAAGACTTCCGATCATCCCTTAGCACAAGCCATCACTACCAATCTTGCCGCCCACATCAAGGACGACGCCGCTACCATTGAGACGGAAACCATCAAGGGCCGCGGCATGGTCGGCAAATGGGCCGATCACGACCTCTACGTCGGCAACGCGGCTTTGCTGCAAGATAACGGCATCAATTTGACCGCCGAACAGCTCACTGACCTGCATCACATGCAAGACGAAGGTCAATCCACCGTCCTCGTTGGGTACCAAGGTGCCTTAGCCTTCATCCTAGGTGTTGCAGATACGGTTCGGCCAGAAGTTCCGGGCGCCTTAGCTGCCTTGAAACGCCAAGGTATCAAGCACCTCGTTATGTTAACTGGTGATAACCAGGCCACTGCCCAAGCGGTTGCGGAATCGCTGGGCATCGATGAAGTTCACGCTGACTTACTGCCAGCCGACAAGGTTACCTTCGTTAAAAAGTTCCAAGACATGGGTCGCAAAGTCGCCTTCGTTGGCGATGGCATTAACGATAGTCCTTCCCTAGCCACTGCCAGCGTTGGTATCGCCATGGGTGGTGGGACCGACGTCGCCATCGAAACGGCCGACGTGGTCCTGATGCAATCCAGCTTTACCGCCTTGAATCACGCGGTCGGCCTTGCCAAGAAGACCTCTGCCAACACCAAGGAAAACATCACGATTGCCATTGGCGTCGTTATCTTCCTACTGATTGGCCTGGTCTACGGTTACATCTACATGGCCAGCGGGATGTTCGTCCACGAGGCTTCCATCCTGATCGTCATCTTCAATGCGATGCGTCTGATTGGATACCATCCCAGCATTGCTAAGAGTCCCAAGCCAGTTGCCCAACAGTTGGCGACGAACTAAATCGTTTCTCAAATTGAACTAACTTGTCCCACGTTTCGGCAACGTTAATTTGGAGATAGCAAAGGAGTCTGGGGTTTTTTCCCAGACTCCTTGTTTTTTGCATTGCCTTACCGACCGTCAGATATGGGCTAGAAAAAGGTGCGGACCAAGCTGATGGAAGAAGATACGCCTGAGCTCATATCTGACGCCCTCGCGGCTTACGTTGATGTCTTCTGGCAGCATGTTAGTTGATGCCTCAGCCAGCGTACACCACGACCGCCTTTGGAGACGCGTGTTCTTCACGGCTTCAAATCAAGTCAGAGGACCGCTTCTCAGTCCGGAGCGTCCCCACACCAGGCGGAATCCTTGGCAGCCGCAGTGCAACTACCTTAAGCCCACTTTCCTACCACACATGCACCGCATTCTTTAACGTTGCGCGCAGTTGAATCAGGTAGATCAGGCCACCCGCGATGCCCCACAAGATATCGATTTCCAAGTCTAAATACCATGGCGATTTTCCCGTGATGACAAAGCCAATCGTCTGTGAGAACGGAAATAGTCGACTAAACAACCGCAACCATACCGGATACTTGGTGATGACGACCAGTGCGCCCGACACAATGGTCGTTAGCGCCCCAATCAGATTCAAGTAAAAATAGGGATTACTATTCTTCCAGGCTGCCACGCCACAGAAAAAGCCCAACACCACGCCCGAAAAAATCATCAGTGGTGTCATTGCGATTGCCCGCAGTAATAGCTGAACCGGAGCACCAAACGCGAGTAAGACCAAAAGGTTCACGCTGATTGAGAGTAGACTAGTGACGGCCGCAGCCGCAACCTTGCCACCCCAATAGGCGAATGAAAACGGTCGTTGAACCACCAATTCGCGATCAATTCCCAAGTCACGATCCATGACGAACAGCCCCGTCATGTTTTCCATTGCTAGTCCGCCGCTGGCAATCACAATGGCGGCCACGGCCACCGACCAGTTGAAGGCGTTCGTATACTGCGAATCGATCAGCACCAGCAAGGCCAGGTTAATAAAGGGAATCAGCATGAAATTGACAAATGCCGTTCGCCAATTTTGCAAATAAGGTAATGACGTAAATTGTAGCCACATCTTACATCACCCCCACGCTGCCAGTGCGCTTGGCAATCCGTAAAATTCGGCCAGACAATACCAGGGTCAATATCGTCCACAACACCAAGCTGCACAGGAAACCTACCCAGTTGACGGTGACCTGCTCATTTAATAACCGATTCACGGGCACCGCAATCGGGATGACCCACTCGCCCACATTTAACAGCGGCCGCACTACTGGTGACGACCCAAACAGTCCTGACAATAAGAGCAGTGGAATCGTGACCAACTCCTCGTAAACGATTGCATTGACCGTTAACACGAAAAATGAGGCAATCAACTGATCCATCAGTGCCGCCGCTAACCACAGCAATCCCATGATCACCACCAAATGCCAGGAAAGGTTGCTGTGACCCGTTCTTAAAATCACGGCCAGACCGTAAGCCACGGGAAAGGCCAGTAAGCCAAAGCTAGCCGCCGGTAATAGGAGTGCGGCCAGCGAGAGGCGATTATCAATACGGGTGTTCGTGATATAACGGAGCGTCCCCTGATACCGTTGAAAACCGATGGCCCCCGCCGCCGTGGTCGCCGAGGACCACAGACCAAAGACACCACTACGGACCCACAGGTTGGGATCACTCAAATTGTGCGTCGCGTAGGCCATGACGTACTGTAAGAGAAAAATTGACGCCGTACTCGAGAGTGTTAACCAGAAGAAGTATTGGTTGGACGCGTAGAGCTTCAAATGAAACCAAAACAAGCGAAGAAACCGCATGGTTAGGGCCTCCTTAGCATGGGGGCCAGTGCCAGGTAAGATTCCTCTAAAGTTGCCGCTCGGTCAATATGATGAACCTTTGATTGGGCAACAATTTCGGCAACCGTTCCCGTCGTAAAGATTTTTCCGGCCCCAAACAGGAGCACCCGGTCGGCCAGCATTTCAATCTCGCTCATGGTGTGACTGGTCAGGAGTACCGCCACGCCGGCGTCCGCCAACTGCCGAATTGTCTGGTGAATCTCATTGGCAATCTCAACATCTAACCCACTCGTTGGTTCATCCAATAATAATAACGGTGGGTTCCCCAAGAGTGCCCGGGCAATGTGTAAGCGTTGGCGCATCCCCTTAGAGAAGAACTGCACCTTCTTCTCCGCCACATTTGCCAAGTCCACGACCTGTAAGACGCGCTGAACTTCCTGGCGTTGCTCGCGCCGTGGAATCCGTGCCAGGTCCGCGAAAAACAACAGGTTGGCTTGCGCACTCGCACGACCGTAGAATCCCAAGTCACCGCCCAACACCACGCCAACCTTGGGCTTTTCATGCGTCTTGTAGCGGTCGACGCCATTGATCAAAACGGTCCCGCTAGTTGGCAGGAGATATCCGCCCACCATGGACACGATGGTCGTTTTGCCCGCGCCGTTAGGTCCTAACAAGGAGACGACTTCACCCGGCTGAATGCTAAAAGAAACGTCAGTGACCGCGTGAAAACTGTCCTTGTGCGTTACAAAGGTCTTGCTAAGATGCTGGACCTCTAAAACATTTTCCATAATCAAATAAACCCCGATTCATTTGTTGCCTATATCTGGATCTTCCCTTCATTTCTGAGGCCGCAACCATCGCCAAATGGCTGGCAAAACTAACGTCACGCATATCGCATTTCCTGCTTTCATTTTTAATTTTAGTGTGTGGAACCGCCGTCAAATGACCGTTCCACTGGCAGAATACAACCCATCCGGTTTAAGCACAACTTAATCGCCGCAAATTCTGAGTGTAATTAAAGTTGGTTGGCTTAACTTCTGAGTAGCCGGAACCACACCAGAACAACTGCCTCGATAGACGCGCTCATCCAGCTGGCACGCTCCTCACTTAAATTAGTTTAATTGTCCTGACAAAAATAGCCCGCGAAATCCATCCAGATTTCACGAGCAATTTCCCGTTTCAACGACCAATAGTCGCCATCACGGTTTATTTAAATTTTTATGCTTAAGCCTTCGTGAAAGTCCACTTAGTAGCTGGCGCAACGCCGGCCTTCGTTGAGATCACTTGGTTCTTGCTGTTAACGATCTTGAACTTCTTTGCGGAAGTAATCTTTTGGAAGGTCAAATCAAACTAACTCATAATTAAGTCAAGAATCTGCGGCTGTTTCTGAATAAGCTGCAACAGCCGACTGGCACTACGACTCGGTCGCGACTTGCCACTCTCCCAAGCTTCAACCGTCCGTGGGGAAACGGAAAGAACGTTTGCTAAGACTCGTTGTGTCACATTAACTTCTGAACGAATCGCTTTAATCTCAGCTGCATTGTACTGCGGTGCCGGCTTTATCGACACTTCATGCACGGTGACCATTGATGAATCACCATTTAATGCAGCAGTGGCTTGACGAATGCTTCTTTGTAATGCAGTTGTTTTATCAGTCATTTTTACTTTCTTTCCTTCCTTTCATACCTAACTGTCTAGAAAATTCTCGCAAGTCAGATTTTTCTTGATTCGAGAGGGATTCCTTTTGATTTTTCTTCTAGATTTCCAAAAACCAAAGTTGACTAGCTTGGGCCACAAAATAAATAGTTCGATAACTGCCACTTTTGCCTTGACTACTATCAGGATCAGAATACCTATACTTATATGCACCACCTGTACCTTTGATGATGCTGCCAGGAAACCTCTTCCCATAATTATTATCCGGCAAGTTCCGATGATAATTAACTATCCCCATTTCAAAGTCATCCAGTTGCTTCTTAGTCAGGTTCAACGCTCGCCATTGCTTCTTAAACTCATCGGTATAAATAAATTCAATTATTTCGTTAGCCATCATAGTTCCCTTCTACTACGGTAATATCGTATGCGATATTACCGTAGTAGTCAATCATTTTGCTTGAACCTCATCCCAGTTCATTCCTTCCGAGCTAATTTGCCTTTTTATCAGAATCATTTCACGACAAAAATAGCCCGCGAAATCCATCCAGATTTCACGAGCCATTTTCCGTTTCAACGACCAATAGTCGCCATCACGGTTTATTTAAATTTTTATGCTTAAGCCTTCGTGAAAGTCCACTTAGTAGCTGGCGCAACGCCGGCCTTAGTTGAGATCACTTGGTTCTTGCTGTTAACAATCTTGAACTTCTTTGCGGAAGTAAAACGCATGTAGAAGGTTTCGGACGTCTTAGAACCCTTAGGCGTGTAAGTAATCTTCCAGAAAGTAGGGGTCTTAGCATCTACGCTGTACTTGGCGTAAGAAACTAAAGTCTTAACCTTCTTACCATTCTTATAGAGCGTTTGGTTAAAACCAGTCTTTTGACTGAAGACAAACTTTTGGGAATACTTGTTGGCCGTGTTAGAAGCCCAAGTCCCAGTTGGTGTCTTAACGGAGAAGCTAGCAGCCGTGCTCTTCTTAGTAGAAGTCTTGGTTGCGGTCGTCTTCGTGGTCGTAGTTGTTGTCTTAGCTGCGGTCGTCTTCGTGGTCGTTGCGGCCTTCGTTGAAGCAGCTTGTACACGGATGATCCGGTAGAAGTAAGCCTTAGTCTTCGCATTCGTTGCGTAAACGTAGACGTTAGCGTCCTTCTTTAGCTTATTGGACAACTTAATGGTATATTTCCCAGTCGTCTTGGAAGCCGTGCCACTGGCCAAGTTCTTCTTAGCATTCTTCGTGGCCTTGACCGTAATCTTAGACCCCTTCGTGGCAGTCCCTGAAATCGTCGTTGACGTCGTGTAAATGGCGTTAACCTTCAGGCTTGGACTAACGTAAGTTGACTTCGTTGCCGCGTGTGCCGTCGTGGGCGTAACTGCAGTAGCTGGGACCGTTGCGCCGACAGTGGCCAACGTGACTAACCCAGTCAAAGCAACCATAAATTTCTTCATTATATTCTGACCCCTTAGTCTACCGGCAGTGACCCACCGGCATATTTTTTAAACTGACTTGTAGTATAACAGATTTTTTACAAAATCGTTACATAATCGAACAAGAGTTTAGGGTTTTTTAACCACCCTTAAACTAGTCTTAATCTTCAATTAGTAATTGGGTCAACTAGTTCTAAGAGTGAATTGATGTGAGGATTTTAATATTCAACGTACAAACATTAAAATTTAATGACAGATTTTTTTGCAAAGTGCTACACTTATTAGCAACACATAAGGAGCGCGATGCTGATGACTCAGGCAAAACGACGCAGTAACGTCATGACCCTATTTGATCAAATTGATTTCCCTAAATTCTTATTTTTCGGTGGTATCTTACTCACGATTTGTGGGGTAGCCTTCTCACTAATCCTCCCGCTGGAAGTCCGGACGTTTGTCGATAGTTTTAAGACACATTTTTCGGCGCATAGCGTTATTTTGATCGTCGCCATGCTGATTGGCTCCACCGTCTTTGACATGGGTGGCGGCTATGTCTTGGGCGTGGCTGGTCAACGCATCGTTAGTCAGCTCCGAAGTAACGTTTCGGCGCACATCGTCACGCTACCGATTCCCTTTTTCGACAGTCACCGGTCCGCCGAAGTCGCTAGCCACGTGAGCAGTGACACAGAAAAAATCAATGACCTGATCAGTGGCAACGTTAGCACGCTGGTTTCCGGCCTGCTTCTAACGGTTGGATCGGTGATCATTCTATTTACCATCAGTCCCCTCCTAACGGCAATTATTATTGGGGCCTTAGGCTTGATGGGCGCGGTCATTGCGCCTATTTCTAAGAAACAGGTTAGCCTATACCATAAAACCCAAAATCAACTCGGTAAATACAATGCCGACTTACAACAAAGTATCGCCGAGATTCGACTTATTAAAACCTCTGACGCCGAACCCGCAATGATCAAAATCCTGACGCAACGGATTCACCAGTTATATCGGACTAATCTTCGCATTACGTTGCTCAACGCCTTGATTGACCCTATTGAATTCACCATTCTCATGGGGACGATCTTCTTCGTCTTTATCGCCGGTGGGGCTATGGTCTCGCGTGGAGCCATCACGATTGGTACCTTGACCTCATTTCTCATCTACGTTTTCCAAATTCTCACCCCGATTGCTAACGTGGGCACGACGCTAACCGAATTCAGAGCTGCTAACGGTGCGGCCCAAACGCTGACCGAACTGCTCGATGAATCCGGTGAAGCAACCACTACGCTCAGTGCCGACGTGCCCGCGACCTCATCGGCCATCACCTTCGACCACGTGAACTTTAGCTACCAGACTGGCAATGACCCGACCATCAACGACTTATCTCTGACGATTGCACCGCGGAAAACGACCGCGTTCGTTGGCCCCAGTGGTGGTGGAAAATCCACGATTCTTAGCCTGATTGAGCGCTTTTACCATTTGGACAGCGGGACCATCACCTACGCCGGCCGCAACGTGCAAGACATTCCCTTGCCACAGTGGCGCGCGTCCATCTCCTATGTCTCACAGGAAACGTCAATGCTATTTGGCACGATTCGTGACAACCTGGTCTTCGGGCTGACGTCCACCCCGGACGATGACACGATCAACCAGGCACTGGCATCCGCCGCGGCCTTGGATTTCGTCAACGATTTGCCCGCCGGTTTGGACACAGAACTCGCCGAACAGGCCCAAAACTTGTCTGGTGGTCAAATCCAGCGATTGATGATTGCCCGGGCCTTCCTACGACCAGCGCCGATCATCATTCTCGATGAGGCCACGGCCAGCCTAGACAGTGCGTCGGAACAGTCGATTGAAGATGCCATCGAACGCCTACAACAGACCAAGACCATCATTATCGTTGCCCACCGCCTCGCTACGGTCAAGAACGCTGACACCATCTTCTTCATCGAAAAAGGCGCCGTCACCGGTTCTGGCACGCACCAGAGCTTGATTGCGACGCACCCGCTGTACCGGCAGTATGTTGAGGAGCAGTTGGTTTAAAGCCATTATCCTAAATCAAAAAGGTTTGGAAAATAATTCCAAACCTTTTTTGATTTATCAGCTACGGTTTAAAGTGCTGTCAGAAATGTAGCAATACCCAGAAAAATTCCTGGCGTGTTCGCGATAATAATTGGCCAGTCTCTATCTTTCTTTAAAAAAGAGTACGAGACCCACAAAATACAATTTACGCCTGTTACCAACGGTTGTAGGGGATTCCCTTGTTGTCCATTCAAATTATCAATTATCTGTGGTACATACGCAACATACATACAGATTGACAGAACCGAAGCAGCCCTTCCTAAGAAGGTTACCAGCCCAGCTTGACTTAATGTTCTATTCATCGCTACCTCCCTAAAACTTATTAATTTCGATGTTCTCCTCTATTCTTGCTAGTCAGCTTCACTAGTCGCAACAAATTGACGTTTTGTCCCATCAATTAATTTATCCTTAGATACTGTAACAGTAGTGCTTAATGGCAGGTCAGTTGATGATGTCCCCAACATCAATTCAAATTTACCCGCCTCGATTTTCCAGTTCATATCAGAGTCCAAAAAACTCATTAGGCTTGGTTGAATCACAAACTTTACCGTAGTTTTCTCCCCCGCCGCTAACGAAACTTTTTGAAAACCAGCTAGCTGTTTGACTGGTCGAACAACACTGGCCACCTGGTCTCTGTAATAAAGCTGAACAACTTCATCCCCAGGAACCGAACCTGTGTTAGTCACATCAGCTTGTAATTCAATCGACTGATCTGGACTAACTTCTTGTCCCACAACTTGTAAGTTACCCAGGTTGAAGTTCGTGTAGGAGAGTCCAAAACCAAATGGATATCGTGGTGTTCGGGTCCCATCTACATAAGAATTGAAGGCCATACTTGGGCCAGCATCAATCCCACTACCGTTGTCATGATTATAGTAAACGGGAAGCTGACCCGATGTTCTCGCTACCGTCACAGGTAGTTTCCCGGACGGATTCTTTTTGCCAAGTAATGTATCAACAATAGCTGGTCCACCAAATTCTCCTGGCGCCCATGCCTCGATAATGGCATTCAAATATTTATCCGCGGCATCACTAGAGATTGGTCGGCCATCAAAATGAATTCCAATCATTGGCTTATTGAGTTCTGCTACCTTGGTCAAGAATTCTTCTTGGCATTCTGGCAGATTAATGCTCATTGCGTCAATACCCTCTCCGGTGGTCGACGCCATATTCCAGCCATACTTACCACCCAACGTTAAAATAACCGTATCGGCTTGTCGCGCAATGTTCAATGCTTCCTCAAATCCCGATTGATCATTACCCGCGTAGGGATATCCATAGGCATAAGTGATCTTAGTATCCGGACAATCGCCTTTCAATTCATCAACTAAACTCTTGGACTGTGGATAGCAGTCCCGCGTTAGTGCTTCCACTTCTCTGTTTTGACGATGGACGATGCTTCCTGAATACGTCTTACTCTTAGTAGCATCGGAATTGACCGGCGAATCATCATCTACATCGATTCCTGCCATAGTAACTTTGACGCCAACTGTCGACTCCTTCATTGCCATATAAGTATAGCCGCCAAAATAACTTCGTACTGAATCAGCATGGCAGCCGATCACAGCAATGGTCTTCTTTTGCGGTTTAAGTGGTAAAATGCCATCATTCTTTAACAGGATTAACGACTCTTGCGCTGCTTGGCTACTATTAGTCGTGGTCGCCGATTGGTAGACCTTCTTAAGCGACTCCACTGGTAATGCAAAAGGATGTTCAAATAGGCCTAATTTAAATTTCACAACTAGTGTATCAAAAACTGCCCGATCCAAGTATTTTTGATTCAATTGACCATTTTTGATTAAATCAATCAGCTTATGATCATAGCAGTGGATAACCGGTAGCTCCGCATCCATTCCCGCTTCTAACGACTGAACACCGGCTACGGTATAGTCAGATGCGGTATGGAATACATCTTTTAATCTCTCCATAGACATGTAATCTGAAACCACATAACCATCAAACTTCATTTCTTTTCGCAACAGATCCGTTAAAATCTTCCGCGAACTGATGACCGGGTCACCATCAATTTCGCCATAAGAGTTCATAACACTACCTAATCCACCATCAGTTATAGCCGCTTGGAATGGCTTCGCATAAACTTCACGCAGTTCACGCGGCACAATCGGTGTTCGAGCGGAGTGAATTCCACCCTCACCATGCTGAAAACCAAGGAAATGTTTACTAGTTGCTAAAACTCCTTTTGTCAGATCACCATCATGCTGTAGGCCTTTAACGAAGGCTGTTCCCATTGCTGATGCCAAGGTAGGGTCCTCACCGTAGCTCTCTCCTAATCGACCAAAGCGTGGGTCCCGTGTGATATCTAAAACCGGCGCGGCTACTTGGCGCATACCAACCGCATGAGCTTGTTCTCCAATTTGAAGGCCAAGTTGATGCTGCAATTGGGGATTCCAAGTTGACGCCTGCCCAATTCCGGCCGGAAAACTCTTTGCCTTAGCAATCAAGACACCACATAAGGCCTCAATGTGAAATAATGCTGGAATATGATGTTCACTTAAGCTCATCGCTAATTTTTGATCTGTATTAACCATTTCTGCAACGCTTACTTCATCTGGCAAAGCCGTAGCCAATAGATTTGATACCTGACCAAATCCTTGAGGATATAGTTTTTTAGGGTCTTTTCCAACTAAATGTGCTCGACTAAAGCACTCAATTTGACCCAATTTTTCTTCTAGACTCATCTGCGACATTAAATTTTCTGCCCGCTCTTCTGGTGATAACGATGTATCTTGATACTTTTGGTTAACCATTTTTTCACTCCTCTTCAGACTTCATCACATTCGCAGCGTCCAGTTCTTCCTTTTGCGCCTTTAGCCCTTCACGAATCGTTGGCATTTGCTTATCCAGCTTGTTGTAGCCCATTAGACTAAATGCGACTAGGAGGTATAACACCATTGGAACCAAGGAGAATAACAATCGGATTACCATTAACGAAGCACTTGAGTTAGTTGCTGTGGATCCCGTATAGCCTGCCATTGACAAAAATACTCCCAACCCAGCTGAACCAAACGCAGCTCCAATCATATTCGTTAAATTAGTAAAACTAGTCATAGTTCCTTCCATCCGACGTAAGCCCTTATATTCATTGAAATCTGCACATTCCAAAACTAGCAGGACAGGTAGCATACTAAATGGAACATTCCCGGCTCCAACCAATACTTGAGCAATCATCAAGAGCAGAACATTTGCACCAGCTACGAAGTTCACCAGATAGCCCAATGCTGAAATCACGAATCCAACCACCATCAGTTTTGAAGTTGAAAACTTTTTAATCCAGCGGGGAAACAGAAATACTAACGGTAAAGATATAATGTTTGCTGCACTAACGATTCCCATCATCCCAACGTTATGCGCAATATACTTAAAGTAATAGGCTTGTACTCCCATGCTCGTAACGAAGTTAAACAGGAATCCACAGAATCCCAAAATCCATAGAAAGCGATTCTTTTTAAGAACCCCCCAGACTTCTTTCCAATTCAATTTTTCCTTTTCCTTAGCTGTAGTTTCAATATCATATTTTTCCGGAATAAAAATCATTCTTAGAACCCCAATAATCATCATTGGTACCGCCCAAATGGCAGCTAATTTACTCCAACCAGCACCATCGTTTGCCACAACTTTAATCATCATTGGAAATGCAATATTAAAAATAACGGCCGCCAACATAATAATGATTCCACCAATTGATTGGATAGTTGCAATCTGATCCTTTTTAAATGCTCGCGCAATATATACCGTATTACTTGCATAAAGAATCGGATAGAACACCGCATTAACCAATGTGTACATGATAAATACCCAAATAATTTTTGCTGTCATACTAAACGAAGCCGGTGTCGAAAATAGTAACCAGTTAGAAATCCAGAGACCAATAATTAATACTTCATATGGACGGGCCTTGCCCCATTTAGTCTGTGTATTATCAACAATCCATCCAGCAAAGGCATTGGCTACCCCATCACAAACCTTACTGACAACCATAATGACACTTACAATGGCTGCAGACATCTTTAATGTATCCGTACAGTACAACATAATAAATCCCGCAAATAGAATAACAACTGATCGTGAGACATCTCGACTCTGCCATAACCACATATCACGCTGGCTTACATGCCCCGGATTTTCTGTTTTTTTATTCTTCTTAACCATGATATTTCACACTTTCTTTTATTTTGTGCGATATAGAATAACCTTCCCAGTAATTCCTGATTTTGAAAGCGGCTGATGGTTCATCAATTCTTTTTCAAATAAGTTATCATCTTGTGAGCGTTCCCGTTCCAAAGTAGTCGCCACTTCAATTCGCAATGTATTTTCTCCATCAACTAATTTTGACGTTAAGTCATACTCGTACGGCGCTACTAACTGAATACCTAAACTCTGATGATTAACAAAGACTTCAACTCCTTCAGCGGCATTTGTGATAACTAAGTTAATCTTCTCATTTGCTTGCGCTTCAATCTCTGTATCATAGGCAGCATATCCGGAAAAGCTTGGCTGTTCTACGGCCAAATCGTCTGGTAAAACAACTGATTTTTGCTTATAGAATTCAGGATAATCAATTGCATGACATTGGCTACGCTGCCAATTAAGCAATACTTCCCTTACCCCACTTGTATTAAACGTCTTAGAGAGTTCGGTTGTATCTATCTGATCAAAAATGATAAACTGACTCTTCCCCGGCGTAATGTTGATTTGAATTTCAGTTTCATTAGCCCTTTTATTGTTGGCTTTTAAAGGAAACACTTGATTGCTATAAGCATCATAGGCGTAACAGCTACCATTATTCGGAACTACTACTTTCCCCACATAGGGTGCTTTTCCTTCATTTACAAACATATAAATTTCATTGTCACCATGATAATGTAGAATCCTTAATCGATTGTCAGCCGGGCTAATAGATAACTCGTTGATTTCTTCATTAATTAATGTAGTCGCTAATGAGTCAAGTGAAACCACCTGTAAGCATTCGTGGTTGAGCTGTGTCTTTCCGGTGCTAACACCATCTGGTAATCCATCAACAAAAATGACTGGAAAACCAACTGACTGCAATTTATTAATTGCTTCAATGATCGTTGCGGGTAAGTATTCTGCATAAGGGACTACTAACGCTTGATATTCTTGTTGATTGACTTTTAATCGATGTCCCAACTCTGTTCGATACTTCTCTGGTTCAGTAAATACATCGATTGGAATAACCTGACTATTAATCTGACGGTCTGTTAATACGTGCATAATCTTTTGATAGGGTTGACTCTTACCAGCCCATTCGGCTTCGGCATGGTAGAGCACGGCCACACTGACAACCGGATGCCCCCCACTAATCAGACTAGCACTGCGATTCATATACCGAATAAGCTGACCAAAATGTCGATACTGCGGATTATGCCCATTCGCATAAAAATGCGGTGGACAATCCGTATCCGGATACTCATGAGGATCAAAAGCATGGGGAACAAAGTGGTTTATGCCATTCACTAAAAAGTGATCTGCTAAATATTTTTCAAGGTGAACGCCTTCCTGCCAGCCATAGTTACCGAATATTTCGCAAAGTGAATTGCCATGTTTTTCCGGATTAATTGCTGCTTCTGAAGCCGCTAATGCCGCCAACCCATAGTGATAAAATTCACCATCACGCACACGCTCCATCGGACCAACTTTTGGCTCACTTTCTCCTCCCGGCATAACTTGTCCACCAATATCATCAATACCAGCCATATCAAATCCATTCATTGCTCGGAAGTAATGGCCTAGCCCGGGACCTGTCTTAGTGTGTTGTCCTTCGTCCTCAATGACGTGACCAATGTATCTCACACCATGCTGATGACACCAATTTCCAACCTGATTCGAAAAGTCTTTTCGTACTAAAGTTGTTACGCAATCCATATAAATCGTTCTAAACTCCGCAACTTTTTGCTTGTCAGCTAAACTAGTCCATAGTAATGGCAAAAGCTTTTTCCAGTTATCACCCGTTCTAATTGTTAATAATTGTTCTAACTCCGCACTCCATGGTAAATCTTGCTCTGTCCCCAGTGGATTATTCTGAGCATATAACTGTCCATTCCCCAGCTCTGGTTCATCTGAGAAGAAACCAACAATTGTTTTACCAAAGTCAGTCTGATAATGCTGATAGTGTTTCTCATACACATTATCCAGCAATAGTTTTACCGATTGTTGATTCATCATGTTAATATAATTTCTATGCGCACCAGCATCATTCGTTAGTCCTGTTACATAAACTTGCCATTGCTGGCTCGGTCGTTTCCAATCCAAAACGCCATTGTCAGTGTTTAATTGCTTTATATCGTTAGTAACCGTATTAACGGCAACAACACTAATCAGCTTATCATTATTAAAATGTCGTGGCTCTGGAGAAAGCTTTTTAGCAATTGCTGCCAGCTTACTTAGATGAATCTTCGGCGGCCGTATGTAATCGCTTACATTGACGTGAATATTCATCGTATTTGCTGCCCCATCAACCCGATTGGCAAATACACTTTGCCTGCATAAGCTTGGCACCGCTTTTGACACAGCCCCATTAGCAAATCCTGTTGGAAAACGACTATCATCCAAGATCCAGATTTTCATCTTCCGCGCCCGAGCCTCATCAAGAATAATGTCCAAATCATGCCACCAGCCCGGTCCACAAAAATCAGGGTGTGGCCGACTTTCAATGCAAACCGATTGGCACCCTGAATCCTGAATCACCTGCATATAGTGACGCAAAGTCCCTTCAGATTCACCATGTTGCCAGAAGAAAGGCGCAACATGATTTTCAATTTGTCCTGCTAATAATCGTTCAATTTTTTCATTCATCAATTAACACCTCATTTATCTAACAAATTCATTCTACAGAATCTTCATTCGCCAAAAGGTTATGAATTCATGTTTTGAGGTTCTAATTAAAGAACAAATAGTTTCTCTATAAAATCTACAGTTTCGAAGCAAAAGTAGCCGTACATTCAATGCACGGCTACTCTTACTACACATTCTCAATCGAACGATTGTTTAAATGTCCTTGTCTATCCCGATATTCAACAGGAGTTACCCCAACAATTTGATGGAAAATTTTACTGAAATAATTTCGAGTTCCAAAATTCAACTTTTCACTGATATCTTGAATACTTTGTCTAGACGTTGTTAACAACACCTGGGCGTGCTGGACTCTCGCTTGGTTAATATAATCACTCAAATGAATATGTGTTTCACTATAAAACTTTTTCGCAAAATAATATTTTGTATATCCAAACTGTTCTGCCAAATCTGAAATTGAAAGCTCACCTTGAACATTAACCTGTATATAATCACAACACTTAATAACGCTAGCCGAGATATCAGACTTTTGTCGATATTTTTGCATTCGTGTCACTAAATCCTGTAACATTCTTTGACTAATAGTTGTCAACACACTCAACATAGTTGCTGCTTCAATTTCATCTAAATAATTTACTTGTAGTTGCTGTGCAACCGCCGCAGGCATTCCTCCTTCCATTGCCGCCCGCACACATAAGCTACAAAAAATAAGTAACGTGTCCTTGCCATCCCTGAGCGGTGTTCCAGATGAAACCAACAATCCATTAGAAAACCGGCACTGTTCATCTAGAATTTGTCGATAATTCATATTTCCCTGACGGATAGCACCTAAAATTAACTGTTCCCCTCGCATCCTTAATTCGGCATCATCTTCAGTTGTATGTCCATTCTGCTCTTGTACTTTTTCTTTTTTTAACTTGATAACATTATGATAGCAAAAGGAGCTCGGTTGAATTGACTCTTCAGTGAACAAAAAATTTAGCATCTGTGCATATTGATTAAGCACTTCTCGATTAACAATTGGAATCGACTTAAGCAATTCATTAGCAGAACTAATATCTTCGATTGACTGATGCATATACTGCAATTGTATATCCAATTCACCTAAGGAGACCTGATTAAGAAATACGGGTCCCATCACAAATAAATACCTTGCTTCTCCATCTAAGACGATCCATTCAGCAACCCAAGTCAGATCAAGCCGATCACTCATCACAATTGGTCGTTGAATATCAGTGTCATTAAACAATGAATTTATCGTTCCGTTGTAGTCAAGATAATTAAAAAAGTCTTTCTGATACTTGCCCACATGGAAACAATTGTTTTCTTCAGAATTAATCAGCCAACTAGACATTCCGGTTGCACAATGAATCTGACGACTAAATATTTTTAAAGACCTGAGTAACTCTTGCTCTTTCATCTTGAATCACCTCATTAATTCATGCTAACCTTCAATTGCCTCTTGCGTAGCGATGATAGCCATACCTTCTTTTCCTGGTAAGGCTACCGTAACATCACCGCTTACATTATCAATAACATGACGTCTCGTTTTTTTCCAAACGTCAATTACGTCAATAGCATATTTCTTATCCGCTGGTAATTTAATTGTACCTTGCGCAGTACAGTGACGAGAGTAATATTGAACAATTACTTGATCATCTTTGCATCGACCAATAAACTGACGATTTGTATTAATTAACTTCTGGGCATCTAACCACGACAGAGAACACAAAAACTGAACAAACGGACTCACCGCATCTTTACCCGTACTCATCTTTTTTTGCAACTCGTGAAAGCTTTGTTCATCAAAATCTTCTCCTGCAAAAGTTAGTGGCCCCGGTAATTGATCAATAATCCGTTTCAAAAATGCAATTCGTGAGATACTGTGGCCTTTTAATTTTCCACCCTTTGCCCACCAGATAATATCATTTGGATCTAAGAATGTTTCTCCATGTGTACAATATCCGCCTTGCAAACAAACTTTCCAGAACCTATCAACCATTTCAAACGCTGATAAATTACCCCATTCGTCAGGTAGATTACCCTCATAACAACATTCATCGACCATCATTGGCTTTTTATAGCGGACAATATCACGACTAATGAAATCCACATCTTTAATTTGAACACAAATATGAGTGGTTTCTTGATTATCAAAATCCCAAGCAATTACCATCTGATGATTACTTAATAGGTGGTGGTAAGGATCATGTTGACTGACATAATTAGCAAAACTTAGCCAATCGTCCTTTGTATATTTTAATAAATCATATTCATTAGCTAAGCTCCACCAGATATTAGGATAGGCCGCATAACGCCGCATAACATAGTTAAAATATGTCAGCACTTGTTCCTTACTCAAATTAGAAAATCCCCAACAATCATATGGATGTAACAAAATTAGGTCGCATTGTATGTCTAATTTACCTAAGTGCTCGACGATTTGGTCCAGGTGATTCCAGAACGGCCAGTTAGGATGATTTACTGCCCATTTATTCTGATGTTTCTTAAACGGAAACCACTGTGGGTCATTATGATTGTACTGATAATGCTTAGGAAAAACACATGTCCGAATCTTATTAAACGGGGCGTCCTTTAAAGACTCAAAGGTCTGATCAATGAGTTCCTCTTTCTGATGTGCCAGAGCATACACCGTCGTTCCAAATGGATAAAACCACTTCTGATCATCGGTTTGAAAGTGGGTTCCCTTAGCTCGAACCATTCCGTGACTACTTACGTCTGCTGGTTTACAGTCAATTTCCCCAGAATCTTTAATAATTCCTTGAACAGTATATGAATACTCCCCTATATTCCGCGGATAAAAACGAATTTTATACTGTCGATTCCCGGCGTAAAAACCATAGACTTTCGTTTCATGACCATTAATTTTGAATGTCGCAGTTAAATTCACGTCTACCTCTGATTTCACAGGCGCCGATGCCTCATAGTTCAATTCAAACATCTCATATTGTCTCATCATGACATCCTCCTTAATAGTTCGAGTATATCAGAGTTAAGAAAGCGCTTTCGTATCTTAATTGGCTAATATAGGTATTAATTCGTGTTATTCATATTGGCCAATTAGTATCTTCATTCGCTAATTTATAATGCCTGGGTAAACCTCTTTAATGCTATGCTACCTCCGACAATATATTTAGTTGAAAGGAAGAGTCCTATGCATATTATAAATTGCCAAATAAATCACCTTTCTAACCCCTTGGGGTATCATTTGGACACACTAACCTTTTCCTACCAATTCGATCAACAGGTTACAGGAAAAGTACAAACATCCGCTCGTATAATTATTGCTAAAGACAAGACTTTGTCCCATCAGGTCTTTGATTCTCACTGGCGCCAAGACATTTCACCGTTAGGCTTCTCTATTCCTTTAAAGCTATCTATTAGAACTCGATATTATTGGCAGGTCTTTGCTAAAACCGATTCTAAGAGTGTGTTAGAAAGCGACGTAAACTGGTTTGAAACCGCCAAAGAAAACGAAATGTGGTCCGGAAAATGGCTCACGTGCGATGCACAAGACACTCGGCATCCTATGTTTGAAAAAAAATTTAATATCACCAAACCAGTTCAAAAAGCCCGTCTTTACATTTGCGGATTAGGCCTTTACGTCGCCCAACTCAACTCCAAAAAAGTAGGTAATGAATACCTAACACCCGGATGTAATAGCTATGAAAATTGGCTGCAATACCAGACTTATGATGTTACCAATTCAATTCAGAAAGAAAATAAGCTTGAAATTACTCTTGGCAATGGCTGGTACAAAGGCCGCTATGGACTAAACAAACCAGTTCATGATCATCCTTGGGATCTAATTGCCGAACTTCACCTTGAGTTCACGGATGGTAGTCAATGCGTTATCAACTCCGATACCTCCTGGACCGCTAAACAAAGTACTATAACTAGCTCTGGTATTTATGATGGTGAGAAACGCGATGACACTTTAAATCAGGATACTTTAGAGGTTAAACTCAGTACACACCCCCATGCGTCCTTGCATGCACGCCAAAGTATCCCCCTTACAATTCATGAAGAAGTACCCGTTAAATCAATTCTATCTACACCAAAAGGAGAACTGGTCCTCGACATGGGACAGAACTTTGCCGGTATTTTCCGATTAAACATTCACATTCCTCGGGGTACTCATATTCAATTGCAATTCGGAGAAACCTTGCAAAAAGGAAACTTCTACCGTGAAAATTTACGAACCGCCAAACAAGAATATGCTTACACCTCAGACGGACGGAATCATGTAATAATACCTCACTTTACTTACTATGGTTATCGCTTTGTTAAAGTAACTGGAATCACTAATATTTCAAAATCAGACTTTGTTGGACTTGCTATGTATTCCGATATGGCTATTTCTGGTGAATTAGAAACCGGCAATCAAAAAGTCAATCAACTTATTCACAATACTGATTGGGGAATGCGCAGTAATTTTATGGATATACCCACCGATTGTCCCCAAAGAGATGAACGCCTGGGTTGGACCGGTGACGCTCAGGTCTTTGCTCCTACGGCCACCTATTTCCGTGATACAGCCAGTTTTTACATGAAATATCTAGCAGATATGCGCTATGAGCAAAATAGAAACCATGGAATGATTCCAAGTGTCATCCCTGATGTAGAACACGATAATAATACCTCTTCAGTGTGGGGAGATGCTGCTTGTATTCTGCCTTGGACACTTTATCAATACTACGGCGACTCCACCTTACTCCAACGATACTATCCTCTCATGCACGATTGGGTGGATTATATTCAGCGTGTCGACGGCGACTCCCACGCTTGGGAACGCCATTTTCACTGGGGCGATTGGCTAGCCCTTGATAATCCTAATCAGGATGATAATAGTGTCTTTGGAGGTACCGATTCTGGATATATTGCCGACATATATTACTATGGAAGTGCCCTAATCGTTGCTAAAACTGCCAAACTTTTAGGACTGCCTAGTCAAAAACACTATGAAGACTTAGCCAATAAAATTCACCAGCGAATACTAGACGAATTTTTCTCGCCTAATGGACGTTGCTGCATTCAAACCCAAACAGGACTCTTACTAGCACTCAAATACAATCTCACAAAGAATCGGCCGCAAACTATTAAACAATTGCGCATCTTATTCTCACAGAATAACGACCTACTTCAAACTGGATTTACAGGAACATCTATTCTCGGTGATACCTTAACGCAAATTGGCCTTTCTAGTTTGAGCTATAAATTGTTATTTAATGAACAGTTTCCCAGTTGGCTCTATGCCGTTAAGATGGGGGCCACAACCATCTGGGAGCGTTGGGATAGCATTCATCCTAACGGTGAGATCACTGCTTCCATGTCTAGTTTGAATCATTATTCCTATGGCTCTATTGTTGAGTGGATCTGGCGGTACGCAGCCGGTCTAAACCAGTCACCTAATTCCGTCGGCTTTCAAACCGTCAGTTTTCAACCTCATCTTAATTCTAAATTACGCCACGCGAACGCCACTTATCACTCTGCAAGTGGAAAGTGGCACATTAGCTGGAAAATCTTAGACAATTGGCACGTTCGGCTGCAATTAACAGTTCCCTTCAACTGTCAAGCCAACATCCAAATTCCCTTTATTCTTCCCGATACAATTATCAAATCAACGAATAAAATCTTTGCCGATTATCATGATCATACATGCTGGTTGACTGCCGGAACATATGACTTAACTTATGAAACTAACCAAGCTTTACTTTCCCAGCTTAGTACCAACAGCACAATCGGTGAGCTTATGGCTGATTCAACAGCTGCTGCAAAAATCACGAAGATCATGCCTAGCATTCGTCAAGTTCCAGAAGCTTTAAACGACCAACCGCTACGCTCATTCATGCTCCAGTATGGAGCTGTTGCTGGTATCAATGAACAAATCTTAGATGATCTTGACCAGCAGCTGCGACAATTAAAATAAGAGATTGAACCAAATAGGGATCAACGCAGAACAACCAAAAGAGGTGGTTCTACGTTGATCCTTATTTTTAGTTTTATCTCAAATCCGATCCTGTCTTCCTATATTTTATAATTACTTACTAGGCTTCAGCAGATTTGATTTGTATAATTTGACTCTCTTGTCCTTTAGCATGAACTGTAACAATTATTTCACCCGCGCCAGTCGGCCTAACTATTGCCAATGCCCTACCATTGAAGAAAGTACAGGTACTATCTGTAAAGTTTTCTTCGCCCTTAGGATCAGCATTTCCTAATCCAACCAATTCACCGGGACCATCAACTGTTACTTTTACCTCGCAATTAGCTTGACCATTAACAACTTTATTTCGATCAACTAACTCTAAGTTAACATAGGCCAAGTCACTGTCATTCGCAACAATCGCTTGACGCTCTGCCTGAGCCTGCACTTGAACTTGTTCATCAGCCGTTGTTAGTGTCGTTTCCCCAGTAACTTCTCCTTGACGATAGCTAGTCGCCGTGAGATTTCCTACCGCATATGGAACTTCAAAAATTGCGCGATGCTGTTTAACTGGTTGGCGGTCTAACAGTTTGTCATTTAAGCTAAGACTGACTTCTTCGCCAGTCGCGTATACCTCGACAGTTATTGTTTGATCTTCATACCCATGCCACGTCCAACTACTTATGCCATCAATAAATCCCCACATTTGTGTGCTAATTTTCTTTTTGATCCAGGGAAAACGTACTGCAATATACGGTTTCTGACGCAAGCCAAAAACAATCTCTCGATAGTAAGACACTGGTCGCCGATTACCCAACAAATCAAAGTCTCCACAATAGGCTGCCTTCCACGGATACTCACCATAAAAAGCCCCCACCTGATCACCCTCATATCTTAATTGTCCAAGGCCGGCTTCACCTAGATAATCCCAACCGGTCCATGTAAAGTCACCGATTAAGTAAGGATGTTTCTGCATAAGCGCCCAATTATCATCGATTTGGCGCGGGTAAGTTTCAGTTCCACAAATAATTCGTTGTGGAAACCGATTCTCATCAAGCTCATAACGCGACGTCGCATAATTATATCCGGCAATATCGACCGCATCAAAAGCTTCTTCCGTCGATACCGATGTTACCTCCGAACTTACAACTTCGCTAACAACTTTATCCATATTAGTCATAAGTTCATTAATATCCATTGATTTTCCATCATTCTCTTTTGCTTGTGATGCCAAATAATCATTCAGAGTAATCAATAGATTAGTTGCATTAGTTAAATAACGGGTATCGTCTAACATACGTAAGTAATTACCAATTTGACGAGCTCGCTTAGCACCATGTGGATTATTTAATGTCGTAATTTCATTCCCAATTGAATAAATAATTACAGATGGATGAT
The DNA here is from genome assembly GCF_003946335.1 of Levilactobacillus fujinensis. Taxonomy (GTDB): domain Bacteria; phylum Bacillota; class Bacilli; order Lactobacillales; family Lactobacillaceae; genus Levilactobacillus; species Levilactobacillus fujinensis. The sequence continues at coordinate 15,974 of NZ_RHNX01000013.1, read as the reverse complement.
TGTATGCTGATTCAACTAATGATTGCGTCATTCGTTTCCAGTTCATTGAAAAGTTTGTGGCGCCATCATCCGAATTTTTCGGTTCATCCCACATATCAGACAATTCATCCATCACTAACAAGCCATGTCGATCACAAGCCGATAGCAAAGCCTGACTAGCCTGATTATGTGCACAGCGAATCGCATTAAATCCAGCAGATTTCAGCTTAATAATTCTGCGTTCTTCGGCACCACCAATATCTGCCGCACCAATTAAACCATTATCATGGTGAATGCAAGCGCCCCGTAATTTAACCGTCCGGTGATTTATTTGCAGGCCCTTACTGTGACTAATTTCTAGCATCCGAATCCCCACGGGCGTTTCAACTTGATCGATTACCTCACCGTTTTCTTTTAAGTAACAAATCAATTGATAGAGTTTAGGCGAATTAGGACTCCAAAGCTCAGGACTATCAACCATCAACCTTTGACGTAGCTTCTCTTCATTACCACCAAAAATTGTTAATGGACTACTTACCTGAACCACTTGATTTCCTTCGCCATCAAATAAATGTGTTTCCACCGATAGCTTATGCGTCATGTGTTCTACATTTTTTACAGACATGTCAAACCGCACTGTTGCTTCTTCATCATCTGCACTAACTGTCGTTATCCGATATTTATTTAGCGGAATGTGAACTGGCTTCCCCAAGAATAAGCGTACATCCCGATAGATGCCAGCCCCTGAGTACCATCTCGAATCGTTCATAGCTCTTGCAACGACCTTCAATTCGTTTTCTTCCCCATATTTCAAAAAATGATCAAGATTAACGCTAAAGGAAGTATATCCGGCTGCTTCACCACCTGCATACTGATTATTAATGTACACCTTGCTATTAGCGTAAATGCCTTCAAACATCAAAGTTGCACATAACTCTTGCCAACTGTCAGGGACTTTAAATTTCTTAACTAATGTCACCTGTTTATTTGGAAAATAACCTTTTTTATCCTTAGCAGGCGATTCAGCTATTCTGTTTTCACCAATTAAAGCATCATATGGTAGAGTCACCTTTGGACCATTCTTTCCACTTGATTCCATGATGCCAGGTTGCTCATTGGCTACGATTTGCCAATCAAAATTAAAAGATTTTGCTATCATAACTATCCCTCCATCGTATAGCCTTTTTCCAATTCACATTAATTTTATCAGGTATTGAAGTTCTCTTTAGGGTGATATTCAGTTTGAAGGATAAATTTTAACTTGATTTTTCTAACAAAACTAACGTTAATTAGTAACCTCTATAGCTAATTTTGACCATTATAAATTCTTCTTCTAATAGTACACTAGCGGTATGGAACCCTCAGAAAATCACTCTAATGAAAAGAAGGACTATTCATGCAGATTAAAGATGTAATTTCTAAACTAACTTTAGAAGAAAAAGCTAGTCTGTGCTCCGGTCAAGGCTACTGGCATACTCAACCGATTGCGGACAAAAAAATTCCGGCCATCCTCATGTGTGACGGGCCAGTCGGCTTACGAAAACAAAACAAAATGGAAGATAACCTTGGTCTCTATGATAGCGTTCAGACTGTTTGCTTTCCCAGCACATCAACCTTAGCTAACTCATTTAGTCGTGAATCATTAGCATTGGTTGGTCAAACGCTTGGTTCTGAGTGTCAGGCTCAAAACGTATCCATGCTCCTTGGCCCCGGGATGAACATCAAGCGTAATCCCTTAGGCGGTCGTAATTTTGAGTATTATAGCGAGGATCCTTACCTTACCGGCGAACTTGCCAGCAGTTATGTCACTGCGTTACAAGGAAAAGGTGTTGCTGCATGTACCAAACATTTTGCTGGAAATAATCAAGAAACTTACCGAATGAGCGGCAATTCGATTATTGAGGAACGCCCTCTCCATGAAATTTACCTTGCAGCATTTGAAAAGGTTGTTAAGCAAGCCCATCCCCGCGCCATTATGTGTGCTTATAATGCCCTCAATGGCACATTTTGTTCAGAAAACAAATCCTTGTTAACTGATATTTTAAGAGACAGATGGGGTTTTAACGGTTTGGTTGTAACCGATTGGGGGGCCGTAAAGAATCGTGTAAAGGGACTACTAGCTGGTGTCGACTTAGAAATGCCCGGTGGCTCCGGTGCACAAGACAAGAATATTATTGAGGCTGTACGCTCAGGGAAACTGGACGAAATGATACTCGATAAAGCCGTCTTAAATATTTTAACTTTTGTCAATCAATCTATTAATAATCAACAGCGGGACGCCACAACAAATCTAGACCAAGACCATCAAATAGCAGTTAAATTGGCAGTTAACAGTGCTGTCTTAATGAAAAACAACAATAACCTATTACCCTTAAACCGTGATAAACAACTCGCCTTTATCGGTGAGTTTGCCGAAAAGCCGCGGTATCAGGGCGGTGGTAGTAGCCACGTCAATTCCTACCACGTAGATACCGCGCTCAATTGGGCACGTAGTCAGCACCTAAATATCAACTACGCTCAAGGATATGACCAAGATAAAATAACGCCAAATTCAGCCCTGATTGAAGAAGCAGTTTCTCTCGCCAAAAAGTCGGATGTTGCAATAATTTTTGCGGGATTGCCAGAGTCATTCGAATCTGAAGGAGCCGATCGACAATCAATGGCTATGCCTGAAAATCAAGATGCCCTAATTATGGCCGTCACCGAAGCCCAGCCCAATACTGTTGTTGTTCTTCATACCGGATCAGCAGTCGAAATGCCTTGGCAGAACAACGTAGCAGCTATTTTGAATATGGGATTAGCAGGTGAGGGGGTCGGTAGTGCCACTGGAAAACTACTTTTTGGTGAAAACAATCCTAGCGGTCGCCTTTCTGAAACATATCCATATCATCTTGAAGATTCTCCATCTTTCCTTAACTTCCCTGGTGAAGAAGGCACTGTTCACTACCGAGAAAATATCTTTGTGGGTTATAGATATTATGACAAAAAGAAACTCTCCGTTGCTTTTCCCTTTGGCAGTGGTCTCTCATATACAAACTTTACGTATTCGAATCTGCAAACTAGCAGCACAACTATTAAGGATACCGATCAAGCAACCATTAGTTGTTTGGTAAAGAACGAAGGCAATTACACTGGCCAAGAGGTCGTCCAGCTTTACGTTGAACCCGGTGAATCAGCCGTACTCCGGCCACAGCGCGAATTGAAGAACTTTACTAAAGTGCTACTGCAACCAGGTGAATGTAAACGTGTCTCATTCACTTTAGATAAAGAAACCTTCGCATACTATAACGACCAGATTCATAACTGGCATGTTGAAAGTAACTCTTACACACTTTCTATTGGCCCTACAAGTCATAATCTTCCACTGTCCGTTAACATTCAAGTTACCAGCACTGTTCCAATTCCAATTCACTATACTAGCTTCACCGCTATTGGAAAAGTCGTTAAGAATCCACTTGGAAAGAAAGTGGTTCTTGAGACATTACGTGAAGTGTTACATGTAACCTCAAAACAATATCAAGAAAGTTCTACCAGTGATCAGAAAAAAATTGACCAGCAATGTGAACCCATTTTACAAAGTGCACTTACTATGCCGCTTAGTTCCCTAGTTTCCTTGGGATCTATGAAATCTAGTGATTTATCACAATTAATTACTAATTTAAATACTAAGTCTAGCTTAAAAAAATAATCTAAATCAATTTTCATGCACAATAATAGTGAGGCCAAGAACTTTTATAGTTCTTGGCCTCACTATTATTGTTGATGATTCTTAAGCCAACTCGTAAAGGATTCCGCCTTTTTCTGCATCCTTTTGCCGGTAATAGGCCAGCGCAAAATCAACGATTCCCCGCAAGGAAAAGCTACGTAGAACCGTTCCATTCGCCAGCGTTACCTCATGAATCTTATCCTGATTGGCCGCCATGAACTTAGTGCCCATTTCATTAAAGTCGTCGTAAGGCTCCAGCTCAACGGCAGTGTAATCGACCCATTTCGTCTGTCCATCAACTAGCACCGGTGCACTCTCCTGAAAACGAGGGCGCGCAAGTTGAGACTCCGCTAAGTGAATGGCCGTACAACTCTCAAAATCCGTTCCCAGGCACACTACCTTGGCGTCCAAGTCATACAGCTTTTGTAAGGGACTGTTCACCCCAAACGGCAAGTCATACGTCGTTGTCTCGCAAATCAACTTGGCGTCGCGACCCCACGCGGTTAACGAGCAGGTTGGATGACCGCTGCGGTGAACGCCGGGCTGATTGCGAAAATACTCCGGGGTCAGGCCAATATAGTGTATCGGTGTTGTCTGCGGGTCATACCCGGGCAAGCCAGCTACCACTTTGGCCTGCAGGTCCTTTTGCACGGGTGGATAAAGCCAGCCACGCGGGTCCGAATAATCCGCACTCTGCGCAGGCATCGCAATGTTACCCTGATTTAACACGGTCTGCAGTGTCCGCACCACCGTTTGTTCCCCACCCGGAATGAATCCAAAAGCGCTCAATCTCGTATGGACCAGACAGGAATCCGTGGCGGTCAATCCGAGTTCACGTAAATCAGCCGCTAATTCTGTTCCCGTCATCACGGTCGTAATGGGTGTTGCCTTCCAATCTTGTGTCATCATTTTTCCTCTTTTCGGTTGTCTTTTTAATTTTATCATTGTTTTCTCATTTTACGAGTTAAAATTTACCATACCCGTTTTTCGGTTCCCCCTGCTTAACTCATCAGCACCGGCGTCCCTAAAACCGTCCGGAAACCAGCAACTACTAGTCACTTTTAAACTAATCGTCTTAATCCACACTTTTCGGGACATAAACTAAGCTTTAAGTTAGTTCAACGAATATAATGTGTACGTAGAGAGAAATTTATCCTATCAACTGAAGGAGGAGTTTATAATGACTCACGATCTAATGCGTGCGCCCCTAGTGTTAGCCATCATTGCTGGTGGTTTTCTAGCCGGCGGCGAAACGTTAGCCCACGCCGACGATCAGCCGGCAGCCACCACGACCACCCAAAAGCAGAAAAGTGTGGCATTAACTGATCAGTCCAGTGTGACCCTCACACCAACTCAGACATCAGATACGATGCCAGCAGAGGCCGATGCCTCTGACACGGACACGACCACCGACGCAACTTCTGAGTCAACGGTCCAGCCGGTGGAAACGCCGCCTACCACTGATTCTTCAGTGGAAGCACCTACATCAGAAAACACAACATCAGAAGCCACAACGGAATCGCCTGCACCAATCGAAAAACCAGCAACACCAACAGAAACAACTAAACCTACAGAAGCAATTAAACCTATAGAAGCATCAGCAACAACTCAGGCCCCCAAAGAAAAGACACCAACCGCGCCAACAACATCTGAAAAAGACACGACTGTTGCCTGGAAAACGACCAAGGCAGCGCCGACTGGGTTAGCTAAGACCGCCGCAACGGTTGCACCGCAGACCGATCCGGCTGACTCCGAATTAGTAACGATTGCCGACCCCGCCTTGGAAAAGGCTGTTCGGAAGGGTTTCTCCCTCAAAGACGACGAGCCGTTAACTTATGGCGTCATCCGCCGTTATGGCACCAACGGTTTTGATTCTCAAGTTCCCCTACGTGTTTCAGTTAGCAATGGGGAATCCGTGACGACTTTTGCCGGTATCGACGCATTAAAATACTTGCCGCAGAAGAAATCCATCGTCTTCTTAGTTACCATCGCAGATGATCAGAACATTGCAGCTAACATTGATTTTTCACCCCTGGCCGAGCTTCGCTTTCAGGAACTAGCTATCACATCCAATTACCTCGGTAAGATGTCAGATGAGGCGCTCCTGGCCATCACCCAGATTGATTCTAGCCAGATGCAATCGATTGGTCTCTCCGGTTCCGGCAGCCTCTACTTGAAGAATAAAAATGGCATGACCAACCGGCAGCTTGCCTTGCTGGCACCTTGGCTGACCGCCATCATGAATAACGGTCATGGTGACTACGGTTTTAACCATTTGACCATTACTAACAACTGTTTAACCGACTTCAGTTCGCTTAGTGGCATCACAGAAAAGGACGCCTGGATTACCGCATTGGGCCAGTCCTACGATAACGACGACCCAATCAATGTGGTCATTGGTCAACCCGCGACATTCAAAGCCACTGAGTCCTTGGGCTTCCTCGGTGAACCCTTAGAATTTACGGCACCCTATTCCTATAACGCTAATGAAGACGGGAAATACGCACCGATTACCTACCTCGGTGATGGTCAGTTACAGATCGACACACCATTTATCTACGAAAATGACCCCGCCAATGATTGGATCACTTATGGCCCCTATGGTTTCGTTTATGCTGGTGGGCCAAAAGATAAGTACGTTAACGTTTTCTACGATAACAATGTTGAACTACAATACGATGTCCGTATCTTCCGGAAGGTCAACTGGTTGGCACATCCCCAACTAACCATTAAGCTGATGACGACCGACGGGAAAGAACTGGACACCGTTACCCGCGATGGCAAACTGATCGGTGACGCCTTTGACGTGAGCGACCTCACGACACAAAAAGGCTACACTTTCGTTGCCGATAAAAGTGATGAGCTGACTGGGACTTATGGCCAAGACCCCCAGACGCTCACGCTGACTTTCAAGAAAACACCCGTAATCGTTGATCCTGGTCCTGGAAATCCTGGTGACCCCAATCCTGAACCAGGTCCTGGTCCCGTTGACCCTGAAATTCCGGGCGAGCCTGGTCCCGTTGATCCCGAGATTCCCGGTGAACCCGGTCCCGGAGTCGTTACGCCCGGAGTTGTCACGCCCGGTGGTGGCGCTGATATCATTAATCCCGGTGGAACCGGTTCTCAAGGTGGTAATACTCAAGGGAGCGGTTCAGCGGCCCTGATGCCAACGGCGACTCATCGGCTAGCCTCCCAACAAGCACAACAAAGTAGCTTACCCCAAACAAATGAAAGCGCATCCGGTTGGTTAGCCGCCCTGGGTACCGCTTGCCTCGCCTTACTTGGCGGCCTGGGTCTCGCCCGTTTTAAGCGTCACTAATCCCACAACCTGATCAACAAGGACTTTTTCTCATCGCAACGAATCTGGACCAAAGTGACGTGTGCAGTAACCTTTAAACAAAACATTCTGATTTTCACTCTTTCCACTAACCCCGACCACGGACCTATACCGGTCGGGGTTTTTACGTGGCCGAGCACGTCCTTTACCAAATTCAATCAGGACAGTTCCTTTGACGTTACTTTATCCTCTTTTTTTGTTAGACTAGCCGTGATAGCGATTTCAGTTTTTCAGACAAAAGAAAGGTGCTTCCATCACGACTGCCGAAAATATAAATGCTTTCATGAAAACAGCATTTTAGTGAAAACGTTGTTCTGTAGGTATTGCAACCGGTTGTCCTAAATTTAAATTCTTGCTTTAAAAAGGTCGCGTTTCATGAAGAAGTAGCGTATAATAACTTTCGAAGTGGTCTAGACATACTTGCTAGACGCTCGCGGACCCAGAATGGTTGCCCCCATCTCTGGCTAGCCGGAATTGCATCGTTGGATTCTCATTTTTGTAGACACCATGCATATAACTAAGGTACTTAAACTTTAAGGAGTGACGATCTCGTGGCAACTGAACGTAAAGCTTTATTCTTGTTCTTCGGTGGTACTGGTGACTTGGCTTACCGGAAACTCTACCCAAGTCTGTTTAACCTCTATCAAAAAGGTAACTTGCGGTCCCATTTCGCAGTAATTGGAACTTCCCGTCAGGCAATGGACGACGACAAGTTCCGTGCAGCCGTTCGTAAGTCTTTGGCCGACAGCGGTAACCGTGCCGACTCAAAGGAAGTCTCAGACTTCTCATCTCATTTCTACTACCAAGCTCACGATGTAACCAACACGGCGCACTACTCCGTTTTAAAGGAAGCCGCTGAAAAGTTAGACAAGAAGTACAAGCTGGAAGGTAACCGAATTTTCTACCTTTCCATGGCGCCACAATTCTTCGGCACCATCGCTCAAGATTTGAAGAGCCAAGGTCTGATGTCCACGAACAAGGACGCCTTCAACCGCTTAGTCATTGAAAAGCCATTTGGCCGCGACTACGACTCCGCCAAGCAGTTAAACGATGCCTTAAGCAAGTCCTTCGATGAAGAACAGATTTTCCGGATCGACCACTACTTAGGTAAGGAAATGATTCAAAACATCGAAGCCTTACGTTTTGGTAACACGCTGGTTGAATCCCTTTGGAACAACCGGTACATTGACAACATTCAAGTTACCCTTTCCGAAAAATTAGGGGTCGAAGAACGGGCTTCCTACTACGATAACAGTGGCGCCTTACGTGACATGGTCCAAAACCATATCATGCAAATTGTTTCCCTGTTAGCCATGGAACAACCTGTTGCCTTTACGGATACTGATATCCGGGCTGAAAAGGTCAAGGCTTTACGGAGCTTACGTGTTTACAACGTCGCCGACGCCGCAACCAACTTTGTTCGTGGCCAATATGGTTCGATCAACGACCAACCCGACTACCGTCACGAAGATAACGTTCCAGAAGATTCCACGACTGAAACGTTCGTTGCCGGCAAGTTACTATTTGACAACTACCGCTGGTCAGGCACCCCATTCTACGTCCGGACTGGGAAGATGTTGGCTGACAAATTCACCCGGGTCGACGTGGTCTTCAAGCGCCCACTGGTTGATATCTTTGCCTTCCCACAATCTCAAAACACGCCACTGGCTGCCAACGTTTTGACCATCTTCGTTGAACCACACGCCGGGTTCTCTCTGCAATTGAATGCTAAGACCAACGACGCTGGTTTCTCAACGGAACCCATCAAGTTGGACTACCTGGTTGATGCTGAAAAGTCTAAGGAAACGCCAGAACCTTACGAACGTCTGTTGCATGACGTCTTGAAGGGTGACGGGACCAACTTCTCTAGCTGGCCAGAAGTTTCCTATGCTTGGAAGTTCGTGGATCAAATCCGTCGTGTTTGGGACTTACAAGAACCACAATTCCCTAACTACACACCACATTCCATGGGACCAGCCGCTGCTGAAGAACTTATTCAACGCGACCACCGTGAATGGATCTACCGTTTAAACAATTAATTTAATTCTCTATATGTAAAGCGTCTGGGAAAGAAAATCCCAGACGCTTTTTTGTCTTCTCTGAAGGTTGGCAGCTAAACTGTCCGCATTACGCTTACTCCTAGCGACTCTTTCGCTTAATTCCTAGTAGACCTAACAACCCCCACATTGCGGTCAGTAATACAAGTCCCCAGACCGTAGATGACTGCTTTTCATCCGTTTGGGGTAACGTTGCTGCCGAGATTGGTTGACCCTTATCCCCCATGCCACTTTCCTTCACCGGCTTTAGGGTCACCGTTGCCGGTGTGGTAGCCACTGCCGCCGTACTAACTTGACTGGGCTTCACTGGCTGACTTGTGACTACTGGTGTGCCGGTACTGCCAGTAATCAGGTCGCCCGCGTTGCCAACCTCACCAATGATTGTTTCGGTTCCTTGACCAGTCTCTGATGTGCCGGTCCCTGACGTACTGCCTGTAGTATTTCCACTCCCATTACCCGGTGTGTTGATACCAGGTGTACTGCCTGTATTACCATTATCACCACCTGGTGTACTCGTTCCCGGTGTACCACCATTGCTATTATTGCCGTTGTTACCGGTTCCTGGCTTTTCGCCACTAGTATTACCATCGCCGTTGTTACCGGTTCCTGGCTTTTCGCCACTAGTATTACCATCGCCTGGGTTACCAGTTCCTGGCTTTTCGCCACCAGTATTACCATCGCCTGGGTTACCGGTCCCTGGCTTTTCACCACCAGTATTACCATCGCCTGGGTTACCGGTTCCCGGCTTTTCGCCACCAGTATTACCATCGCCTGGGTTACCAGTTCCCGGCTTTTCGCCACCAGTATTACCATCGCCTGGGTTACCGGTCCCCGGCGCTTCACCACCATTACCGTTATCCCCGTCATTACCATTGTTATTGTTATCGCCACCATTACCGGCGTTACCGTTGTCGCCACCATTGCCACTATTGTCACCGCCACCGGTCTCAATCAGTTCGTAGACATAGGTCACTTCAACGTTGTCGGCGCCAAATGTTCCAGTCGCATTATCTGGTGTGCTCACCAACACATATCCCTCTGGCGTAGCCGCCTGTGTCGTGTAACTCTCACCCGACTCCCCAGTGAGAACTTGGTCAGCAGCGACCAGTTTCCCGTCCGCCGTTTGGTGATGGACCGTTACCGTCGTCTGTTCACTTGGTGTCGTCGGTGGCGTCACTGGTGGTTGAACCTCATCCTTCACGTAAACGTAGGTAACCGTAATTGCTTCATCCCCAAATTTTCCAGTCGCATTATCCGGTTTGGCTTGCAAGGCGTACCCTGGAACCTCTGGCGCCGTGGTTGTATAGTCTTCGCCCACGAGTCCACCGGGTAATACCACGTCGTCGGCTAAAGATTGGCCATTTTCGTCTTGATAGTGAACCGTGACGTCCGCTGCTGCATGAGAAATCACATACGGCTGGATAACGATAAAGTCGGACCCATATTTACCCGTTAAGAAGTAGTGATCCTGCATAACTGCAACGTTGTCCGAGGAAAATCCAGGAAATGGTGATTCCGTCGTTCCAGGCAACTGGTCTTGAATATTGTCAAAATAAATGCCACCATTGCCATCTGGTGTTGGATTGCCACCAGTAAAGTACATGTGGTACTGAGGCCCATCACTATTCGGATCCCAGAATACCGGTTCCCCAACTGCCATTCCTGTTGATAGTTGCACGACCTCCCCGTCAATCGTCACGCATTGAACCTGCATGTGACCTTTACGATCCTTCTCATTGATCATGAGTGGATCTAACATGACAAATTGGCCCGTATACGTCAATTCTCCTTTGAATCCTTTCAGCGGTGAAAAATCTCGAATATGGTTATAAGCCAAATATAAGTCCCGCAAGTTTTTTAAATTAGCCAGCGGTGAAATGTCCGTGATTTTATTGCGTTGCAGATCCAATGTTTCTAAATTCTGTAAATTAGCCAGTGGCGAAACATCTACAATATCTCCGAAATAAGCCCCCGGTGACATGTTGAGACTGCTCCCCATGCTGAGCCAAGTTAAACTCGTTGCATATTGAAGACCTTCCAGTGAAAAGGCCGTCTTGCCGTCAATATACGTGTCATATCCTTTACCACCACTGACATCGAGCCCCGTTAAGAGCGCGATATCTTCCTGGGTAATATCAGCAACGCTATCCCAGGTCTTGTTGGTACTAATCAGGCCCTGCAGTGCCGCTAAGACAGCGAGTTGCAGTGTCTTATTTGGCATCCATTGATCAATATTACTATTCATAACAGTCGCAATGTTGACCGCCGCCTTAGCTGGCACCTGTGCCAATTGACCCTGGACCAATGGCACCGCGGTCAATGTATGATCAGCGTTGACTTGACTCATAGTCGACGGAACCTCATCGATTTCGGCCGGTCGCGTTTCTGGAATCATATTTTCTGGAACCTCTGTTGCACTTGCAACTGGTGCTTCAGTACTGTCGACTACCGGGGTGACCGTCGCCGATTCCGCTGGTGTCGTGTTCGTTGTGTCTACGACTGAACCAGTTGTATCTGTTGTGTCCGTTGCGTCTGCTGTGTCCGTTGCGTCTGCTGTGTCTGTTACGTCTGCTGTGTCCGTTGCGTCTGCTGTGTCCGTTGCGTCTGCTGTGTCCGTTGCGTCTGCTGTGTCCGTTGCGTCTGTTGTGTCCGTTGCGTCTGCTGTGTCTGTTACGTCTGCCGTGTCCGTTGCGTCTGTTGTGTCCGTTGCGTCTGCTGTGTCTGTTACGTCTGCCGTGTCCGTTACATCAGTTTCGTCTGTAGGGTTGTCATTCGCTTCTGTCGCATCAATCGTGACGTCCGACGCATTGTATTCTGCTTGGCCTGCAACTGACATTTGATCCGTTGCCGGCGTCGTTACGGGTGTCTCCTCAGAAGTTTGGTCGTCAACCGGGGCCTCGTCAGTCACCGTGTCGGTCGCTAAGGTTGGACTGGTTGTTTCCAATTCACCAAATGTAGGTTGTTCACTTGTGACGGTGGTCATTGACGCTGCGGTAACGGGTATTTCATCAGCTTGTGCCGTAACATTTCCGCCGGCCATAACGATGGCACCGCTTACAATCCCAGCAATTATCCAGCTTTTACCTTTTTTATACATCTTGTAACGCGTCTTCGTTGTCATTGGCTTGTTCATTTTATTTTCCCCCTAGTGGTTTGTCCTTCTCCGAAATCAACTCGTGACCCACCTTTTTTCGTGTGGGTTGCTTACGAGGAACAGTATAGGCAATTAAATTGTGCATTAGGGAGTTTGCTTAAAAAATGCGACAAAATTATTTATAAGCTGACCCTTCTGTCATTTTATTCTGATAGAACCATCAGCCGAATTCCGGTAAACAGACCGCTCAAAAGAAAAAGAACGCCGTCATATCAGCGTTCTTCCTATAATGCTGCCTTATTCATCTGAATGTGTGGCGTACTATTAAATAAAAAAACATCCCCCGCCGCTTCGTAACCAAATTTTTCATAGAATTGCTGCTTATCGATCTGCGCTTCAATACTGATTGGAAGTCCGGCAAATTCAGTGTGAATCTCCGCCTCAATCTGAGCGACCAGCTGTCGTCCTAATCCCTGTCCGCGAAGCTCCGGAATCGTTAGTACCCGACCAAACGTGACGTGTTCTTGTTCAGTAAAGACCCGGGCATAAGCCACCAATCGACCATCCTGATAGCCCAGAATATGTTTGGCCACCTTATCCGTCTTGTCAATTTCCTGATAAATGCGTTGCTGCGCAATGACAAAGGTTCGAATACGTTCAAACGCAACATCATAGAATTCAGCTGGGGTTAGGCTATTAAAGGTTCTAACTCGCCATTCAATCATATTATTATCCTCTTTCTGTGTTATAATATGTTATCTAGTATCGTTCATTTTAATTGCAAATGCAACTATAAAAGGAGAAAATATGCCAAATTCATTTCGAAGTATCGGTCTAATCGCCCGGGTCACGGCCATTATGGGAAACCAACTTTTTCAGGCGGATGACCTCCAGAACAACCAATTCATCTACTTAATGCGTATTAACGAGACCCCTGGCATTACCCAAACCGAATTGGCCGATCAGCTCCACGTCGATCCTTCGACCTGTTTACGTACGGTCCGCAAGTTAATCGCTAACGCCTATGTAACGCGGTCAACCGACGCCGCCAATAAGAAGCGGCGCCCCCTGCAAGCAACAGCAAAAGGGCAAGCCGTCTATCCTGCTCTAGAGAAGTACGAACAACAAATCTTGGCCGTTGGTACCCAGGACCTTTCTGCTGGCGAACAGGCACTCCTGGAAGAGTTATTGGCAAAGGTTGCCCGCAACATGAAATCCTACCAACGGGATCAGTAATTAAGCAATTTGATCACTCGCTGTGAAAAAATTTAACGATTTTCAAAAAAATAAGACAAATGATTGTTCTTTCACATTGTTCAATGCTACACTAATGAGTGGAACGTCGTTACTAATTTTGAACGTAAAGGAAGGTTACTAATGGCAGATCAAAAAGCAAATATTGGTGTTGTTGGTATGGCTGTTATGGGCAAGAACTTAGCCCTGAACATCGAAAGTCGCGGTTACACGGTAGGTATCTTCAACCGGTCCGCAAGTAAGACTGAACAAGTCATGAAAGACCACAGCGAAAAGAAACTGATTCCTAGTTACAAGATTGAAGACTTCGTGAAGTCATTGGAAACGCCACGACGGATTCTTTTGATGGTTAAGGCTGGTAAGCCAACCGATGCCGTTATTCACGAACTGCTCCCTCTGCTCGACAAGGGTGACGTGCTGATCGATGGTGGGAACACGAACTTCCACGACACGATGGCACGTAACGCCGAACTCGATAAGTCCGGGATCAACTTTATTGGTATGGGGGTTTCCGGTGGTGAACTGGGTGCCTTACAAGGTCCTTCTTTGATGCCAGGTGGCCAAAAAGAAGCCTACGATCTCGTTGAACCTATCTTGACCAAGATTGCTGCTAAAGCACCTCAAGACGGTAAGTCATGTGTAACTTACATTGGCCCTAACGGTGCTGGTCACTACGTTAAGATGGTCCACAACGGTATCGAATATGGTGATGAAGAGCTGATCGACGAAAGCTACAACATCATGCGTAACGTTGCCGGGATCTCAGTTGACGATATGGCTGACATCTTTAAAGAATGGAACAAGGGTGAATTGGACAGCTACTTAGTCGAAATCACCGCTGACATTTTGACGCGGAAGGATGACTTAGGCGCTGACAAGAACTTGCCAATCGTTGATGCCATCAAGGACCGTGGGAACAACAAAGGGACTGGTAAGTGGAGTTCCGAAGATGCTCTCGACGTTCAAGTTCCACAATCTGTAATTACGGAAGCCGTTTACGCCCGTTACATTTCTATGTTAAAGGACGAACGGGTCAAAGCTTCTAAGGTATTGCCAGCTGCTGAAAAGCAAGGCAATGTCGAGATCGCTGACAAGGACAAGTTCGTTGAAGAAGTTCGTCAAGCCCTCTTCTTTGGTAAACTGATGAGTTACGCCCAAGGGTTCGAACAACTTCGCTTCGCTTCCGAAGCCAACGACTGGGACTTACAGTTCGGTGAATTAGCACAAATCTGGCGTGGCGGTTGCATTATCCGTGCCCAATTCCTGCAAAACATCACTGATGCCTTCGACAAGGATCCTAAGTTGACCAACTTGTTATTCGATAGCTACTTCAAGGATATCGCTGGCAAGTATCAACAATCTATCCGTGACGTGGTTGCAATGGCTGTTCAAGCCGGCATCCCCGTTCCTAGTTTGTCTGCTGCTATCACTTACTACGATAGCTTCCGCGCAGAAGTTCTGCCTGCTAACTTGTTACAAGCACAACGGGACTACTTCGGTGCCCACACGTACGAACGGAACGACCGCGATGGGAACTTCCACTACACTTGGTACGAAGAACAATAAATTTAACTTTAAATGGATTTTGAAAACTCACGGTCGTTCTGGCCGTGAGTTTTTTGTTGTCTGCTGAAGATTGAAAGTTGAAAGTTCCAAAACACTCATTATGACTGTTGTCACAACGATACTGGGTCTAAAATTAGGCAACGTTGCTCAACCATCGCCTTACCGGCCGGCAGATATGAGCTGACGTGGTTGTTCTAAGATAACGTGGATAATGCCTTATAGAAACATTATTGATTTACGCTAAATGCAGCACTCGGTTGGAATTTAACGTTTGAAATGGACGAGCACAACCGGAGCCGGAGGCGGTCAGGGATGCAGCTGGCCGTGTCGACGATGTTAGTCGGCGTTTTTGAAGTGCAAGCAAAATGTTAGACACTTTTCTAACCTAGGCAACTAGCATCTTCTGACAATACTCGACTGGGGTTAAACCACCATGAATTAAAGTGATGCGCTCCGTGTTGAACCATTTAACATACTGTGCAACGAGTCTTCTCAAAGACGTTAGGTTCTTCAGATTATGACGATAAAGACATTCCCGTTTTAACAGGTTGAACCAGCTCTCAATTGGCGCATTATCATGACAATTGCCTTTTCGTGACATACTTTGAATAATATGCATCTTGTTTAGCTTGTGACGGTAACTCTTCATTTGATACTGCCACCCCTGGTCGGAATGGAGAATTGGAAAGACATTCTCTGGTAGCTTTGGCTTAAGAGAATTTAGCGTCGCCTTGATAAGATTTTTATCCGGATGGGCACTGATCTTAACGGCCAAAACGCTTCGACTAGCTTCATCAATAATCGCTGAAATATAAGCCCACTTTTGATTAGCCAATCGTACTTGAGTGACATCCGTGTGAAGCACTGAGAGGGGCTGAACCGCGTTAAATTTCTGTTTAAGGATGTTGGGAGCTATTTCCCCGACTTTGCCCTTATACGACCGATATTTGGACATATGACGGGAATACATGTTAGGTCGAA
>NZ_RHNX01000012.1 GCF_003946335.1 Levilactobacillus fujinensis | reverse complement strand
TCATACAAAAAGAGCCCTAATCACCAAGTGATTAGAACTCCAATATTTTGTTCACCAACAACAGTTGACGAAGAACCACAAAAAATCACCCACCACGGCAGGATCCGCGGTGAGTGATTTTTTTCAAGCCAACATTCCCCAACGCTGACTTGCTCCCCTTGGCAACGACTGCGCTTCCCCAAACCGTTTAGTCACCGAATAACGCAATTCTGAAACCTACTCTCTAGCCTCTACGTGAACGCCATTGGTGAAACATTTCGCCCAGCCGTGGCCGCCATAACCAGCAGTAGCCGAAGATGGTAGACGCCAGGAACCAAAATACCAATGACCAGCCGTCCGTACCAAACACACTAAGTGAGGTCACATAGACGACGAAAACGATGTATACTGGCACTTTTAATCTCGGAAAGAGTAAATACTCCCCGTTATGTTCTAGTGACAGCTTGTTATAGAGGATAGCACCCCAGACGAACAGCACAACTGTGGCTACTAGCCAAGCCCCGGCCATGAGCCAAGTCTGCTGTGCACCCGTCAATTTGATGCCACACTCTCTTAAGATAATAACACTAATTGAAAAGGAACCAACTAAAGAAAGTGTAAAACCGACAATTGTCACAATCAATGCCCCGGTCTGACCGATGATCAATGCTGCAAACCAACTGAGGGCAAACATCCCAATTGAGGCCAACAACCCAATGATCCACGATGATAAGACACCCGGCCAAGCCAAATGAAAACTAACATTGGCAGGTTTCATCGCCCAAATCACGCCATACTCTAAGGCAATCGTTAGAACGGTAATGGCTAGTAAAGCCACCATCGCCACTTTAATTTTGGACCAGTAGACCCGGCGGCGGGAAAAGCCACTAGAGAATAAAAATTGATTAAAATGATCCTTCAGATCCTGATTCATCATCAGGAGACCAACCATCCAGTAAGCAGCAATCACCCAATATGGAAATCCGGTGAAATAAGAACCCGCGTACGCTTCCCAGTTCTGAATACCGGCCCCAACTAGCTGTGTTTCACCTTTTGGTAAAGTATGCAGGGTCAGCATCGTGGCCATAAAGCATCCCAGTAGAGCTAAACCACCTATGGCCAAGAAAAGCCGCCGGTGACGTCGCCAAATGAGTTGATCTAATTGATTATGCATTCTAATTCCCCCTACTTCATCAGTTGGTAACCCGTATCATGTGCCAAATTGGCGCGAAACAGGTCTTCCAACGTTAACGGTAATTCTTCAAACAACACCGGTTTCAAGGCCTTCAATTGCTGGTCGATTTCCGCCGTGTAGTCCGTAATGACAACAACCAGCACCCGGCCAGACACGCGAATCAACTGGCTGTGTTCCTTAAGGACGACTGGAATTTGCTTATCCTTGAAGACCAGCTGAAGTTTCTTCGCCTTAGCCCGAATGTCTTCCAGGTTGTAATCATGTGCCAAATGGGTGTCCTTTAACAGAAGGACCCGGTCACTGAGTCCATCGAGTTCGTTTAAATCGTGTGATGAAATCAGAAATCCCTTTTCCTGGTCGGCAATTTCGTCAATAATCATCGTTGCAATATTTTCGCGCACAATGACGTCTAAGCCATCAAACGGTTCGTCCAAGATAATATACGTGGCATTAGACGTCATAGCCAAAACCATGTTGGTCAGTGCCCGCATCCCCTTAGATAACCGGCGATACTGACTGTTCTTGTCTAATTTAAACTGTGCTAATAAGGCCAGATAGCGTTGCTGATCAAATTGCGGGTAAACGATTTTATAAAAATCGGGTAATTCCCACAACCGGTAATTGTCTAAGAAATTATATTGCACATCTAAGAAGAAAATCCGTCGTTGCTCTTCCGGGGTGGTCACAATATCGTGGTCATCCACGGTAACCTTCCCTGCATCCGCCACGTACTGGTTCATCATCGTCCGAAACAGGGTCGTCTTACCAACACCATTTCGCCCGACTAGCCCAATAATTTCACCTGGTGCCCACTGGAAACTGATGTCTTCAATAATAGCTTGCCCGTTAATTTGCTTACTTAGTTGCGTTACTTGTAATGTCACTACTCTGCCCCCCTATATGCCGCCTTGATCCAACCAACGACCTCTTCCAACGGAACGCCTAAATAGCGAATCTCCGTCAATAACGTTAAAAGTTGTTTTTTACTAGCAACGACCTGCGCACTATCACCATATTCAGCCGTCTCACGGACATACGTACCCTTACCGTGAACTGTAGTGATAACGTGTTGGGTTTCCAACTGCTTATAGGCTTTACTGACCGTATTCGGATTCAACTGTTCCTGTCGCGCCATATCTCTGACCGACGGTAACCGGTCGCCTGGCTGCAAGATACCCTGCACGATTTGTTGCTTGACCTGCAGAACTAGCTGCTCGTAATATGGCAGACTAGAATCATTTGCTTGCATTGTTCCTCACCCCTTGGTGTTTGGCTACGTGTCCTGTGTGTACTATTATACCTAGTACACTCAATTTAGCAACCCCTTGTTTTAAATTAGTCCCTAAAGAAAACCAAAATGTTTACGTTACTCTTGCGACAGTAGGAGTTATCACCGCTAAATTAGGGATACTGGTCGCACTTCGGCTTTGATTGTGCGCGTCAAGTCCAATCACTGAATCCCAAGTGGCCGCTAAAGTTTAAGCATAATTCAACAGTGTTCCTACTGGAATGATCCATGTTGCCTCAGACCAACTACTTCAGCGCATATCTGTCGGCCGGTAAGGCGATGGTTGGACAACGTTGCCTAATTTTAGACCCAGTATCGTTGTGACAACAGTCATAATGTGTGTTTTGGGACTTTCAACCTTAGTTAGTAGAAAAAAAGCGTTACCCGAATGAAATCCACATTTGGGTAACGCTTTAAATAGGTTGGCGTGTTTTTTGCAGCCCCGGACAAACGCCAGATTCTTTTACTAATTAATTTTACATTGCCAAACCGTGAGCCAAGCAAACGACCAGAACTTTGATCATTTTCGATAAGAAAGTCTAGATTGTCCCTCGATAGCACAAACTACCTGGCGTCGACATCGTCCATCGTGTGCGGTCGATTCTCCGTTTGCCGCCAAACCAACTGGTTGTAGAATTTGGCCCGTGCCAAATCGTAGTAAGGCATGACAAACAGAAAGGCTAAACCAAACGTAATTTCTCCCAGAATGAACCAGAGAATGAAGCTCAGATCCATGATGAACAGAAAGGACTTGTAGCCGTTCATCATTTTTCGCGAACGGGTAATGGCCTCAAGCGCTGTGATATTTTCACCGCGGTCGTAAGCGTCCCGGTAGATGTAGAAGGCCTGTGAATAAGAATAGGCTTTGATGATTCCGGGGAAGAACAGGAGTAGTGACCACAGGAACGTGAAGATGCCGACGAAAATACAGACAAACAGCCAGCCCAGAAAGTATTGGCCCTTATCGAATAGGGTAAAACTCCGTTGAATTGGATTGTCCATCTCCGCCGTTGCGCGATCGAGGTCGATCATGGTCAGCTGCGTCCCTGCATGGAGCATCGATGCAACGATGAAAAAGATACCAGCAAACGAGAAGAAACTGTTGAATGACCACCCGGCGCTAGCCTCATTGATACGGGCAATCAGGTTGACATCCCGGGTGTACATGGTATCTCCAATCCACCAAAGTGCTAACCATAGAATTGATAGCAAGACATAAAATTTATAATGGTCGAGAACCTGTCGTTTGGCCCCCATTTTTAAGTTAACGCGATCTTGTGAATCCATAATTTCCTCCTCTAGTTACGCTGAGACGCTCCAGTTACTACTTTGTTCTTATATTATACAATCTTTCGCGATTTGACTAGGGGTTAACCTTATTTCCCCAGTCATCAGCGAGACTCATGTCCTGTTTACACAGCAAGACCGCCGACCCACTAGGTTGTCTTCATCTAATATAATTGCTAAAATGACAAAGTTGTCACCCTAACTAATTATCAGGTGAGGTATCTAACGGCCGGTTAACGCGCTGGTTCCCCCGTGGAATCCCCTAGAAGGAGTTTTTTACATACTATGAAGAAATTTTGGAAGATCAGCCTCGGCCTTATTCTGGCCGTGATTATCGTGGGCGGCGCAACTGCCTAGCAGGAAGCGACACAATCTGCGTCGCTTCCTGCTAGTCCATCAAACCTATCATCAGAAAAATATATTGGCAACGTCGCAGATCAAAATGAACCTCCGACCCGCTCTGTCCACTAAAAACACGACGGCGACCAATACCTTGACAACAAACTACCGGCAAGAACTAAAGGCATTGAAGCCAGGGGCGGCCAACGCTAAAGTCATCGTGAATCCCTACAAGACCTCCCCACTTTCCGGCCTAGTTTTGGTCAAGACCCAAGCCGCAACGCGTGTGACATTGACCGTTCACGGTGATACGCCAGCAACTACCATGACTAAAAAATTGTCGGGGTATCAAACGACCCATCGCGTAGGGGTGCTGGGGCTCTACGCCGACCGGACCAACCGCGTCACCTTGACCTTTACCAAGCAAAACGGTCAGAAATCTTATGCGACTTACACCATGAAGACCGGTGCGGCGCCTAAAGATATCGGCCACAACGTGCTCAAGACCAGTAAGCCCAAGAAAATGGCGCTGGGAACTGGCCACACGCGCCTCACCTTTGCCGTCAGCAGTCAGGGGATCACGTACGGTCTGGACGCTGCTGGTCAGATTCGCTGGTACAGCACCGAAAAAATCTCGCACATCTTTAAGCAGCTTGCCAATAACCACCTGTTGATTCTCACCAAGATTTCTCCTAATGCGCACAAATACAACGCGCTAAGGGAGACCGATTTCTACGGCCGCGTTTACCGTCAGTACAACTTCAACGGTCTCTTTCCGACACGCCAAGATTCTAGCAAGCTGGCAACCAATACGGTCGTTCACCATGACGCCATCGAGCTGCCAAACCACAACTTACTATTAACGGTGGATGACGGCTCCAACAAGTATGTTGAGGACACCATGATTGAGATCAACTACAAGACGGCTAAGATCGTCAAGGTCATCGACTTGAAACGCATCTTACCCAAGTCGGCCTACACGCAATACGACGGCACCCATCGGCCAGACGGAAAGATCGATTGGTTCCATCAAAACTCAATGTACTATGATAAACAACGTGATGAGCTGATTGTTTCTGGACGGAATCAAGACATGATGTTTGCCATTAACTATAAGACCACCAAGCTCAAATGGATTCTATCCTCGCCAGAAAAATTGCCACAGCGTTATCAAAAATATCTGTTAACGCCAACGAACAAGAATTTCCGATATAGCGGTGGTCAACACGCCGTCATGCTCCTGCATCCAAACCAAACGACCGGCAATACGATTGACCTACAGTACTACGACAACAACGTCCCCGTCACTCGGGGTGAGACCAAGCAGTCCCAAAAATGGTCCGCCGGCGAAATCGTCAAGATCAACCAACTCAAGGGTACGGTCGAAAAAACCTGGAGCTTCGGTAAAACGCTTGGCAAACGCAACTTCACCAACATCGTCGGCAGTAGTTACGCCGTCGGTAAGGGCAACACACTGATTGGCTTCGGGTATGCCGACAGCGGTAAACGGAGCGAGTTCGTCGAAGTCAACCGCAAGACTGGTAAAATCGTCTTTGACGTCGACCGCACCAAATTTGCTCACGGCGACTGGAGCTACCGGGCACAGCGCATGTCCCTGTACCCTGGTTCCGCTAGCGTTGGGTTGAACGTGATTAAGTAGATTGTGTCGGCTGAACCGGAGGCGGCCAGGGATACAGCTAGCCGTGTCAACGATGCTAGGCGGCGTTGACACGGCTTACATCGTGGGATGACCTGAGAGACGCTTGAGCTTGGCCGCAAAGGTATGTCGCAAAAGGTGGCAATGAAACGCGATTCCAATCGTTTTGAGAAACTCACGGGCATAATATTGCAAGGTCCGCTTGCTCACTCGAAACAACGGTAACCAAGGCTCGTCCAACGTGGCCACGTAATCGGTCACGATGCGGGCCGCTTGCTAGTTCACGATTGGGGCTACCCGATTGCTGTCCCATTTCACATCGACAATCCAAATCCAAACTATGCCATCCGGCCTGACCGTCAAGTCAGTTGCCGTAAGCTTGGCCGCCTCACCAACTCGACACCCAGTTCCAATCATCATCCAGAACGCCGACGTCATAAGTAATGTACATGGACGACCTAACCCACCTATCTAATTTCATTTTAGATACACCAAGAGCCTCGACTACCATCCATAGTCGGGGCTCTTG
The DNA here is from genome assembly GCF_003946335.1 of Levilactobacillus fujinensis. GTDB lineage: Bacteria > Bacillota > Bacilli > Lactobacillales > Lactobacillaceae > Levilactobacillus > Levilactobacillus fujinensis. The sequence goes on along the minus strand of NZ_RHNX01000012.1, from coordinate 72,866 downwards.
GTGTATCCTGTTTAATTCCGTAATTCCACGGTTATTATAACGTGGACGCTACAAAATGACAAACATAGATATATCAACTTCATCAACCAATAGTAAAGACTACAATTCGGTATTTTAAAATGTCGAACCCAACATTTAACTTCACTTAGCTTTCCTATCTTTTCCCCATATAAACACAATCGCAATTAGAAACACGACACCAGCAAAACACAAGTTTGAAGTCCCAATCCAAACCCAGTCCCAAATACCATCAAGTCGTCCTGGTGCCATTGCTGTATAACCAACATAAACAATTTCCATAAGGCCAAAAACCCAAAAATGTTGCGTATTATTGTTCCGGTCCTTCCAAATCCGTCTCCAATGACCTAACACATACAGCGATGAAACTACATTTGCTAAAACAAACACGATTGCTAATACTACCCTAATCTCTAACGAATATGTAAAGTTAAGCGCAGTAAAAACAGCGAGCACAATACTTAGTAAAATTAAAATGATTTTTTTTATTGATACGACCATGACTTATATTTACCACCCTTAAAGTGGAATACACGTCCCTTCTTAAATCCGCCAGATGCTTTAGCGAAAATTGTACTTAAACTACTCTTCAACGCGATACGCAACACAACACCAATCGCACCACCTACGGCACCAAGTGGTAATAGAACGATTTGAGCCAGAACGCCAAAACCTTGTTTTTTAGCCATATTCAACATACCAGTACTAATATAGATGTCAACATTTCCTTTTTTAGCGGCACCATTCCAAACAATTTTTGTAGTCCCTTTACCACTACGCGTTTGCATCACAGCTGTATTTGGTGCAATTACACTCATAATGGCCGTTTGCATAGCATCATCACTAATACTTACAGTCGTATCGCTACCATCAACTGTCGTCCGCGCATACGACTTAACCTTTTGTTGAATCGCCTCAACTTGCTGACTAGTTAGCGTAGAAATATTATCATTAATAATTTGATCTGCTTGTTCTTCAGAAACAAATTTTGGATAAGCCTTCACCTGAGTCGACGTTCCTGTCGTTCCTGATGTTGATTCAGAAACCGTATCCGCATGTGCCACTGTAGTAGCAATACCCGACTCAACGAACATAGCTCCTAACAAAGCTGCAGAAAGAATCACTGAAGTTCCTTTAATTACTTTTTTCACTATTTGCTCACTCCGATATTTTTAGTGGGCTAATACGTATTAGCTGTATTTCGTTAACAACAAAATCGTACACTCCCATACCATTTTCGCAAAGACGCTTATCGTTTTCCCCTAGTTACATTCCTTGATATATCAACATTCAATCCCAAATATTATTTTTAGTGTATGATTAGAAATAACCAACAGTCCAATTTTAATCTTCCAATTGTTCCCAAGACAAAACTACAAATAATTTTCTAGGAGAGATACCCATCGCAGAATTCAGTATTCAACTAAGAAACGCACGTATCGCCCAAGGCTTTTCTCAAAACGAAGTAGCAACCATTCTTCACGTCACACGCCAATCAATTTCTAAATGGGAAAACGGTCGAGGCTACCCCGACCTAGATAACTTAATTCAACTAAGTGAAGTCTATAAAATGTCAATTGACAACTTACTCAAAGAAAGCTCCGAATTAAAAGATCAAATCAACACAAATAACGCCGAGATCGCAGAAAAACGCGTCCAACTCAAAAAAATCAACATGGACCTCTACCAAAACACTGATGAAGGTCTTCTGTTGATCATCCTGACAATCATTTCCGCAATCATTCCACCTGTCGGCATTTTCATGCCAGTCTACGTTATGTGGCGTAATAATAAATACAATAGTCTCTACAAAACAATAATCTTTGTCAGCATACTCGTCATCATTATTAGCCTAATCAGTACATACGTCCTTCTCAGCGATACTTGGCTAAAACCCTCTAACACAACTGTCTACCAAATTAAGTAGTCGTCACTGTCAGCTTTCCATTATGAACAGACGCCGTCAAATGAACCTTATATACAATTGCGCCAACTGCTCGCGTAATATGCAGCGTTACCTTACTGGCAGAATCTCTAGTAATATGCTTTTTAACGATTCGGCCGATCTTGGCACTCGCCTGCACATCCTTAACGCTCTTGATCTGATTACCAGACGTCACAACCTTATAACTGGCCGACCAGGATAATGCAGAATCATGCGACACATTCATTGTCGCCGCATCAGCCTGAAGCGCGCCACCACCAAAGAAAATTGCCGCACAAGTAAACATCGTAATAAATAATTTTTTCATAGATTTAACCTCCTGACTCGAGGTTAAATCCTTACGTGACGCGGCATAAGGAACGCCCTATTTACCAACGGGGAACGTCCAATTTACGTCAAGAAAAGGGTGCTCCGATTCACATCAAAGCACCCTTTTTAATTACCATAGATTACCTTAAACTTAGCCAATTACTTACCGCCGAAAAGACGCGCAAACCACCCGCTGCGTTTACCACCCACCTGTTGCGTTACCACTTTTTCAGCTTGGTTTGCGGTTTGCGATTGCGGTTTGCAAGTTGCGTTTGCAGTTTGCGTTTGTGAGTTGCGATTTTCGGTGCCATCTTCCACTCCGCTTAGCCGCTTAACCAGCTCGGCCACTCCGGCCTCACTGATTAACAGCTTATTTCCCTCTTTCGACACATAATCGCGCCGAAATCCATCATCCATCTTCTTGCGAATTGTCTGCTTGCTTACAGACTGCTGCTCCGCAACTTCCCGGATTGTCTTCAGACTCAAACTTACCAACTCACTTCTTTTTTACTTTAACCGACAATCAGGCCACATCGTGATATAATTGGCCCGTTACAGTAATATTTTAACTATCAAACTATCCTTAGAGGCTCAACGCTTGGGCCCGACCAACAGCAACGTCTGGTGCCCAGCAATCAGTCTTAAAGTGCCCTACAAAGAATGCTAAAAAGTCGAGGACCGGATAGAACTTACAAGGACGGTGACAGACCTTACGCTTCTCGTGATATCGTTGTTCAGCGAGCTCTGCCACATAGATCTCATAGAACTTTTCCTTACCGTTAACCAGCTGTTTATTGGTCACCAAACCCCGCTTGATCTCGTTGTTTATGGTCTGCGGGCTAACGCCAATTAGTTCGGCAATCTTACGCCGAGAATACTCGTCGTGATTGAAGTAGACCTCAATGTTTCCGCGCTCTTTCAAAGTTAAGTGGTGACCCTTAGGACGATTCATGGTAAGCTGTTCTTGCATCAAGACGAAGACCTCTTTCATTGTTTGTGTGAGAACTCCAATGATACCTGAGATTTACGTCTTGGTGTATTTATTTTGTCCTAAATTCTAAGTGGCTAACTTGATTATAAAATTCGCCATTGATTGTATAAACGCAAATCATAAGTCCAAAAAATAAAAGGGGAACGGCTATATAGGGGTCTGTTGAAAAAGTAGACCCTCTGACCGGTTTCTTAGTTACTTGCTAAAAACAGGGCTTCAAATCTGGTGGTTTTCCAGGTTTGAAGCCCTATTCGCTTGCTATGGCGGGTATCTCACTTTCCACCACTTAGTTTCTGAATTCGCTTAAGGTTTACGCAGAAGAGCATAATTTTCCCTTGGAGCGTCATGGCTTCGAAATTTTTCGACCAACTCTTCGCATAGCCATGTTTGATTTTGAGTTCCGCATTCTTCCCCTCGATCTTGTACCGGTCTTTGACACGTTTTTGGAAGTACTCGGTATTCTCAAAGCAGTTCCGCCACTTGATTTGAGCGTTATAGCCAAACCGTCCTTTTTGAGGACAGTAAAATCACCTTGATTTATAAGGACTATCTGGAATGCCTATTTTATTTGCAGCAACTTTACATGATAATTTTGAGTCCATTCAGTCGTTGCTTATTCTTCAAATACACGTTCATCGCGTACGTCGAGTCAAACCGATGCTTCTTTAAATAGTCGAAACTCTTCGTCATCTGTGAAATTGACTTCGTGGTTGCCTTATCGAAAACAAATAATTGTCGGTGTGCCTGTTTGGCCTGCTTTATATTTTCGTTCAATTGGGCATCTTGGAAAATAGCTTGACCAACTAAGGCCGCGTTCCCCGCTGTTGCCCGGTAGTCCTGACGTAATTGGCTGGCACTAGCATGACGATAGTAGCCCATATTGCTCGGACTCAACTCGGTCCAAACCACGCCCCATTTGGTATGCTGCGGCGTTTTCAGCGTTCCCGTCTCTTCGTCTGCGCCACTTGCTGGTCGCCAGAGAAGAATTTCCTGGTACAGTTGCTTTTTCCCCTGTTTGACCGTCAGTTCCGATGCTACAGCGCCAGTAGTTCCTTCTTTTACTAAAAAATAGATAAACTGCACGCCCGAGCGACGCTGGCTCAACTGTAGTCCGACCTGACCGTTCACCTGTGCTTTCAAGCCACGAAAGGTATAGCCATAATGGGCAGCTTGTGTCGTGAGCCGGGCACTATCGGGAACATCGGCCGTTCGTTTGACCTTGGCCGACGCTGTGATGCTACTAAAAATCCCACTAGCGCCTAAAATAATTGCAATAATACTAATCTTTAACCAATTCTGCCACCGCATTTTGACTTTCTCCCCCGTAAAACAATCCTCAATTAACCCAGTTACCCGATTAACCAATAAGCCCTAGTATGCTGCTAGTTAAGGCGCGTGTCAATCACGGGTTGGCTTAGTTTCTCGGGGGAAAAGATAGCTGCTTTTCACGACCTTGGGGCGTCCCCGCCGACAAGCAAATTTTCTGGTAGCCGCAGTATAACCAACTTATGCCTCAGTTCTTTTGGCCACAAAGCTCTTCCGCTGAATCAATTCGCAATCCAACCGGATCTCGCGTTTAGATTGCGTTGGAAATAGGATGCCATCACGCAACGTATTGATGATCGACCGGCCGATTTCGGTCGTGTCAATTCTAAACGTGGTCAACGGTGGCGACACGTACTTCGCAATATCAATGTCGTTGACACTGATAATGGCCGTATCTACGGGTACCGTCACCTTATTTTCATTGAAGGCCTGAAGTACGCCGACCGCCAACGGATCTGACGCGACGATAAAGCCTTTCGGTAAGGGCTGCTGGTCCATCAGACCGACCAATTTCAATCCCATCTGATAGCCGCAGTGGACTGAGAATTCTTCGGCAATCAGGACGAATCGAGCGTCAAACAGTCCCAACTCACGCATATAGCTCTCAAAATAGGTCGTCCGCGGATCATCTGGAAAATCTGCATGCCAGAACTTGCCACCAATTAGTCCAATCGACGTGACGCCAGACCGCCGGAAGGAATCGATAGCCACGTGGACCATCGACTCGTAGTTGGGTTGGACCGAATTGAACGCGTGTGGATCCGGGTTAACGTCCGTAAAGACTGTGTTGGCCGTCAATTTCTTCATTAACTGAATGTCTTCCCGCGTGAACGGTCCCAGTGCAATCAATCCGTCGATATTTTTAGGAATATCCTGCACGTGTCGGTAGAACTGAACCTCCATGTCTGCCGTCTTTCCCGCCGCAATGATATTCTTGCGGATGCTACTGAAGTAGGAATCTTCCAGTTCCTTTTGCGGGTCCACCGAAAAGAGAACCGCAATCTGGTACTGACTACTTTTCGCATTGTCCTCGTGATGGTAATTTAATTCATTCGCCACCCGCATGATTCGTTGCTGGGCCTTCTCCGAAATAGAAAAGGTCGGGTCGTCGTTGAGAAAACGGGATACCGTCGCTGAAGAATACCCCGACTTCTGAGCAATTTCTTTAATTGTCGCCAATTTTCTCACTCCCTTGTTGCGTTCTAAATCCTCAAAATGATTCGCAGTGTCCTTAGTCTTTCCTCTAGTTAAGCGTCGCCCCTTAACTATTTACTAAAAGGGATAACGTAAGCGCTTGCATTTTACGTAAATAAAGCCGAGATTCTCCCCTGACTCCTTTTCATCATACCCTATTCGGCCACAATGTTATCACCTAAATCGCTAAATTTGCCGTGAAATTCATTTACTAACATTTACTAGTTTACCATTTTTAAACGCTTTCATTAACTAAATTTTTAGTTTAATATTTACTTTGGACTTAAGCAAATCCTCTCAAAGGAGCGCAATCAAACAAATGACAACTCAATTAAATGTAAGCGATTTCTTACACGGTGGCGATTACAACCCCGAACAGTGGTTGGACCACCCCGAAATTATCGACCAAGACTTTAATTTCTTTAAAGAAGCCAATATTAATGACGTTACTGTAGGCATCTTCTCCTGGGCCCAACTTGAACCCGCAGAAGGCAAATTTGACTTTTCCTGGTTAGACGACATTTTCGACCGCGCTGAAGCACAAAACGGCCACGTAATCTTAGCCACCCCTAGTGGTGCCAAGCCCCGTTGGCTAGCAGAAAAGTATCCCGAAGTATTGCGGACCAACGAAGATGGCACCAAGAATATCTTCGGTGAACGCCACAACCACTGCTACACCTCTCCCATTTACCGGCAGAAGGTCCAAGCAATCAACCGCAAGTTGGCCGAACGCTATGGCCACCGTAAAAGCCTGATTCTCTGGCACATTTCCAACGAGTTCGGGGGATCCTGCTACTGTGACCTTTGCCAAACTGCTTTTCGCGACTGGCTCAAGGCCAAATACCACACACTGGATAATCTGAACCGAGCCTACTGGGCTAAGTTCTGGAGCCACACCTACACGAGCTGGGATCAGGTTCATTCGCCATCTCCACTGGGTGATCAAACCTTGCTAGGCTTGAACCTTGACTGGAAACGATTCGTCACCGACCGCACAATCGACTTTTATGAAGCCGAAATCAAACCACTACGTGAACTGACACCCAACATCCCCATCACCACGAACTTCATGGGTGGCAACCCGCCCGAATCCCACGTACACTACGATTTGGACTACCAAAAGTTTGCGCAACACGTCGATATCGTCAGCTGGGATTCCTATCCGAACTGGGCCAACGACTACGAAAGTACTGCACACCTCGCAATGAAGACCGCCCTCATGAATGACGTGATGCGGAGCCTCAAACATCAAAACTATTTGATCATGGAAAGCACGCCTTCCCAAGTCAACTGGCACCCTTACAACCGGGCTAAACTACCTGGCATGCATCAAATGGGGTCGCTCCAACAAGTCGCTCACGGTGCGGATGCCGTCAACTACTTCCAGCTACACCAATCCCGTGGTTCATCCGAGATGTTCCATGGTGCCGTCATCACTCATCAACTTAGCGACAAGACCCGCATCTTCAAGGAAGTTGCTCAGGTTGGTCAGGATTTGGTCAACTTAAAACCGGCTAAGGCCACGCAACATCAACCCGCCAAGGTCGCCATCGTTTACGACTACGACAATATGTGGGCTCTCGACGATTCACGCAATTATTCAAATGAAACTAAAAAGTATTGGCGGACCATTCAGGAACACTACCAATACTTCTGGGAACACGATATTCCCGTTGAACTCATTTCAACGCAGGACGATTTAACCCCCTACACGCTGGTCATTGACCCGATGCACTTCATGATGAGTGAAGCCTTCACCGAAAAGCTCAGGGATTACGTCAAGCAGGGCGGCCACTTGGTCGGAACCTACATGACTGGCTTAGTCGACAAGAACTTTCTCGCCTACCTCGGTGGCTGGCCCAAGGCTCTGCATGACGTTTACGGCGTTGAATTTCAAGAAACGACCACCCTTTATCCCAAGCAGCACAATCACGTGACCGCCTTTGATAAAACTTATGTGGTGAACGATTACGCTGACACGGTCACCGTAGACACCGCCCAGTCACTAGCCACGTATCAAGATGACTTCTTCGCTGGCAGTTCCGCACTGACCAAGAACACTTGTGGTAAAGGGACCGCCTATTACGTTGCTGCCCGAACGGAAGTGGCCTTCCTCGAAGACTTCTACGACCAATTGACCGCTAAGTTTGGCCTAAAACCCAACTTGCCAATTGAAAAGCAGGGGCCGACCGTCTCTATTCAAGTCCGGGAAAAGGACCACCAACAGTTCTTCTTTGTCATCAACTTTAGTGAAAAGGCTGCCACGGTCACAACAACTAAATCCCTGACTGAAGTCCTGTCGGGCCAAAACGTGACCGCCGGTGCGCAATCACTCAAGCCATTCGATGTTAAGGTCTACACGGTCTAAGAACTAGCGCTGTCATCGACCTCAACGTAACCCGAGAGGTCGTCAAGCTTTAACTTTAGTTACAACCAATCGACCGCTACTTAATTTTACTAAAAAATGAGGCATAATCATGGAAAATACAAATCAACCGGCCGCCGCTAAACAGCATTTAACGGGTCGCCAATGGATCGAACGGATTTCATTTTCATTTGGTAACTTGGGGCACTCCGCCTTCTATGGCGCATTAAGTACGTACTTCATCATCTACGTGACCAGCGGCATGTTCGCTGACCTGCCAAAAGCCATTGCCAGTAAGCTTATTGGACTCATTACCGGATTAGTCGTCATCATTCGGCTGGCCGAAGTCGTCATTGACCCCATCCTGGGGAATGTCGTCGACAACACCAATACCCGCTGGGGGAAATTTAAACCTTGGCAAGTCATTGGTGGGGTCACCAGCTCCATCTTGCTGGTCATCCTGTTCACCGGGATCTTTGGCTTAGCAAAGGTTAACTGGCTGCTCTTCGCCGTAGTCTTCGTGATTCTCTTCGTCGCCCTCGACATCTTCTATTCCCTCTGTGATGTTTCTTACTGGGGCATGGTGCCCGCTATCAGTGAAGACAGTAAGGAACGGGGAATCTTTACCGCCCTTGGCTCCTTTACCGGATCGATTGGCTGGAACGGTCTGACTATGATCGTGGTGCCCGTTACGACTTTCTTCACCTTTCTCGCTACTGGTAAGCATGAACAGGGACCGCAAGGCTGGCTCGCTTTCGCCATTATTATTGCCATCGTCGCCATCCTTTCTGCTCTAGCCGTTGCCTTTGGGACGACCGAAAAGCAAAATGTGATTCGGGACGCCGCTAAGGAAAAGACCAGCATCAAGGATGTCTTCTTGGGTATCATCCACAACGACCAGATTCTCTGGACCAGTTTGGCTTACCTGATGTACTCGATCGCTTACGTCTCAACCAACGGGGTTCTGTACTACCTCTTCAAATTTGTCATTGGTCGGCCAAATGAATTCTGGATTGCCGGGTTAGTCGCTACCATCATTGGTTTCTGCACGGCGCCCCTTTACCCGATTTTCAATAAATTCATTCCCCGCAAAATGCTATTCACCATCGGTCAAATCAGCATGATTCTCTCTTACATCCTGTTGATTGCTGCTCGGACAAACCTCGTCATGGTCATCATTGGCCTGATTCTCTTCAACTTTACGTTTGCCCAACTGGTCACCGTCTTGACACTGACCGACTCCATCGAATATGGCCAACTAAAAAATGGGAACCGGAACGAAGCCGTTACCCTGACGATTCGGCCAATGATCGATAAGATCTCCGGTGCCTTATCAAACGGGATCGTCGGTTCTATTGCCTTAGTTGCCGGCATGACCGGTAGCGCTACCGCTAAGGACATGACGTCGACCAATATTCACACGTTTGAGCTATTTGCCTTCTATGCGCCACTGGCCTGCGCCATCTTGGCCCTGTTGATTTTTACCTTCAAGGTTAAAATCACGGAAAAGATGCACGCCGAAATCGTCGACGAACTCCAAGCGAAATTAGCCAAGGGTGACATCGCCGTAGCGCCAGAAGACGCTACACCTGTAACGACCACTGAAGCAACCACTATCTTAGCGCCTGCCGATGGTGAACTCGAAGCCTTAACCGCCATTCCAGACGAATTGAATGGCTTCCCTGGCAAGGGATTTGCCATCAAACCATCTAGCAATCAACTGTTTGCGCCATTTGATGGAACGGTTAAATTTACCTTCTCAACCCGACACGCCCTGGGCATCATCTCCGACTCCGGTGTGGAAATGATCATTCACGTCGGAATTGACACCGTTAACCTTCTTGGCGAAGGGTTTGTCACCCATTACGAAGACGGTCAAAAGATCAAGGCCAATGACTTACTGATGACCTTCGACCCCGAACGTATTCACCAAGCCGACTTGGATGATACCGTGGTCGTCTTCTTCACCCAACCCGCTCGTGTTCAGAACATGACCGCCTTAACCAATGGTCCAATCCAACACGGTCAACCGGTGACCGAAGTTACTCTGACTACTCAAAAATAATTAACTGTTAGGACTGGTCGCCTCCAGCGATGTTTGAATCGTAGACACACGTGACCTTTCAAGCCTACTTGACCGCAATTAGTTCGTAGCTACTGGAACCGTGCTCGTAAAGACCGTTCTTAAGCCTTATTAGCCCATAAGTCTCAAGTCCAGTTGTGTCGCAACAGCTTTTAGGCACACGGGCATCCGCCACTCATAACACAAGTCCCTATCTAAACGCCCTCACCGATTAACATTGCAGGTGAGGGCGTTTGTGTATCATAATTGATTATGTATTCTAAAAAGGTAACAATGAAAAGTGGAGGTCTTCAAGATGGAATTTAATGTGACCCGTGATGGTCTAACCTTAGCGGGAATTTACGAACCAGCACCCCAACCTAATGGCACGATTGCCATTCTTATGCATGGCTTTACTGGTGACCGCGGTTATTCAAAGACCGTCTTATTGGCCCAACTCACACAACGTTTACGACAAATTGGTGTGGGCACCGTGCGTTTTGATTTTAACGGTCACGGCCACAGTGACGGCGACTTCGCCAATATGACTGTGCTCAACGAGATTGCCGACGCACAGGCCGTCTTGGCGGCCGTTCAGACCCGAATCGCCCCCGCTCAAATCGACCTCCTCGGTCATTCTCAAGGAGGCGTCGTGGCCAGCATGTTGGCCGGCTACTATCCCGATCTAATCCACAAGCTAGTGCTCATGGCCCCCGCCGCAACTCTCAAAGACGACGCCATTGCTGGACGCACCCGTGGCCTCGTCTACGATCCCCACCACATCCCCGCCCAACTGCCAATGGATAATGGCAAGACCTTAAGCGGTTTTTATCTTCGCACGGCCCAACTACTCCCCATCTATGAGACCGCACAGAACTTCACCGGCCCCGTCTGCTTGATTCACGGCACCGCCGACCAGATTGTTTCCAACCAGGCTTCGCAACGATACAACGATGGCTATAAAAATAGCACCCTCCACCTTATTCCTGGCGCCGACCACGGGTTAGATGGTGCTGCTCGAGAAACGACGCTCCAGTTAGTCACCAACTTTATTGCAGATTAAAAGTTGAAAGACTGAAAGTTCCAAAACACACATTACGACTGTTGTCACAACGATACTGGGTCTAAAATTAGGCAACGTTGTCCAACCATCGCCTTACCGGCCGGCAGATATGGGCTGGATCGGTGCGAACACAACTTGAAGCCTCGAAAGGACCGAGTCTCCAAGCTTGGTTTTCTACTAAGCCAGCAGGGAACCCACCTGCCGACTAAGTAGAACGACGCGCCTGAGCCCATATCTGCCGACCTCTCGGCTGACGTAGTTGGTCTGAGGCAATATGGATCATGCCGTTTGAAGCGCTATTGAATTATGCTTAAACTTTAGCAACCACTTGAGATTCAGTGATTGGAATTGACGTGCACAATCAGAGCCGGAGGCGGCCAGGGATGCAGGCGAGCTGGAAGCCCGTCCTTTGGCTGGAAACGTTTCCCACAGCAAGCGGAATTCCTGGCAGCCGGAGTGCGGCTGTTTTCACTAATTTAGCCGTGCTAATTCTTACTGTCGCAAGAGTAACATGAACATTTTAACGTTCAATTTTCAGCTATCGGTCGGCAAATCGAAGAATTCACTAAATCACCTAATTACCATAGCTAACTGCCATCGATACTTCAAAAGGCCTCACCAGCACTTTCAACTGGTACGGCCTTTTAGATGATACAACTAGCCACAGACATAGGCTAGGAACAACCTTGAGGGCTTACTTTTTAAGGCTTCAAGTCGCCCTCACGAAGGGCCTACAGGCTAAAACTGTCGTTGTCGATGATGCCTTCACGGAGGCCTAGAAAAACAGTTAGAATCAGCAAATCAGCGGACCCGCCGAGGCTCAAATTGTCGCGCTCGAACACCTGGTTCAGCGCCACCAATTTTGCCCAGCCAGCCGTGGTCTTACTCCCGCCAAGCGCAAGGTAATCTTGTGCCTGCTGGTGAGCCCATGGCACGATGTCCGCACTACCAGCCCGTTTAACCAGGTTAGTGTCCGTTGAGTTAGCTACAATGGTCAGTAGTGTGTCTAACAGCCGTTGATTGAGCGTTCCCGTGCTCCGACGTAACGCCGGTAGCGCCATGTCGAAGACGGTGGGGTACCCGGCCTCAGCCTCCCCGCGAATGCCGGTAATGCCATCACGCAAGTACAGTTTTTCTCCAGCAGTCAGTTGGTCGGCAGACTTATCGGTAAGCCCATCAAAGTCGTGCGCAGTCAGTCCATACAGCATCGCCTTGACCGTTGCCCGCAGTTCCAAATCTGCCTGCGCCGCGTACGCGCTGGCCGTAACTAGAATACCTAGCGAGAAAATGGCGCCCTTATGCGTGTTCACTGTATTCGTTGCCGTGCGCATCGCACGTTCAGCATCTACCCCGAGGGGCCGAATCTGACTAAATAAGTCGGTCAGGTCGCTACCAGCAAACGCCGTTCCCGCCGCAACACACTGCATGAAGTACGGTTGGAGGCTCAACGCGCTGTCGATGAAGGTAAACACCGTCATATCCGGGTGCGGACCCTGAGACGCGGGATCCACTAGGCCTGGTTTAGGCGTGACCGACACCTCATAGAGCAGTGCCCGCAACGCATCTGTCGCTAACGTTTCAGTTGGTTTAGTGGTCGTCACGAGTCATGCCCTCCTCTGGGTCAAACGTCTTATGATACATATCATCAATATAGGCTTGCAGGTCGGCAACACTGTGGCGGCGAGACCGCGCACATTCCTTAGCCGGCCGATTGCAAATGAAGCATCGGCGCGCTTCCGCACCCAGTTCAGTCCGTGACCAAGAGTGGCCGGTGCCGTCCAACACATCAACATCAAAGATTCGGCCCAGTTCTGTCGTATCCTCGAACGTTGCCGCTACCTTTTTTACCACCGCTGCAGCCGTGATCGTCCGTAAGAACAATTCGTTACCGGCAACGGTTCCCCAACCAGCTAGCTGTTCCACGACAATTCCGTTAGCCGTTAAAGCTGCCTGAAACTCCTGTACGCCGCGATTGAAGAGCTGTGTGATGGCCGCATTATTTTTAATTGGTCCAGGAATATTTAGCTTGATTGCTAGTAGTGTCTGGTTAGGGTCGGACCGCAGTGCTTCTCGCTGAAAGGCCACCCGCCGATCCTTGTTTGCCAGTACCCCCGCAATATCTATTGGCATTCCCGTTTCAAAAATAGATGTCGTCATCACAAATTCCTCCTCGTTATTCTTAGCAACTAAAGGTTAAAAGCTCTAAAACACCTAGTGTGACCACTGTAACCGCAATACTGCGGCTAAAATTGGGCAACGTTGTCAAACCATCGCCTTACCGGCCGGCAGATATGGGCTGGATCGGTGCGAACACAACTTGAAGCCTCGAAAATGCCGAGTCTCCAAGCTTGGTTTTCTACTAAGCCAGCGGGAAAACCACCCCCTGACTAAGTAGAACGACGCGCCTGAGCCCATATCTGCCGACCTCTCGGCTTACGTAGGCGGTCTAAGGCAACATCGATCATGTCTTATAGAAACGTTATTGATTCACGCTAAATGCAGCACTCGGTTGGCACTTAACGTTCGAAATTGACGGGTGCAATCTGAGCTGGAGGCGGCCAGGGATGCAGCTAGCCGTGTCGACGATGTTAGGCGGGGTTCCCGACTTACATCGTGGGATGCCCTGAAAAACAGCCGAACTTGGCGGCTTTCAGGCGAGCCAGAAGCCCGTCCTTTGGCTGGAGGCGTTCCCCACAGCCGGAGTGCGACCATTTCAACTAGTTTAACGGTGATAATGCTTACTGTCACGAGAGTAACACGAACATTTTAACGTTCAACCTTCAGTTAATAACAATAGCCATTGTAGCTAGCCAAGTCGCCAGCCGCAATGGCTATTCTCATTTATTTACGATACACAGTTATAGTATGGCTCTTTTCACCTTACCAGCCGGTAGATATAGGCTGGAGCGGTGCGACCATTCAAAACTGATCTTAGTCCTTAACTTCCTTAACTGTGTCGATCACAGTGCCATCGCGGTATTCGATCAAGGCAACGGTGCGGTCAGTGAATTCCAATGGCTTTGGCGTACCAACACGCTTTTCGGCCATCTTCTGGAGGTCTTCGATCTTGTAGACTGGCAGACCAGGAATGTTACTCAAGACGGCGATCAAGTCGGTCCGCTTCGGGTTGATTGCAATCCCAAATTCAGTAACCAACACATCGACGGAATCCCCAGGGGTGACAACGGTCGTCACATCTGGCACAACGGTGGCGATCCGGCCCCGAACTAACGGTGCGGAAATGATGGTTAATTTCCCAGTAGCAGCATCCTGGTGACCTCCAATGGCCCCCCGAATGACGCCATCAGAACCCGTCATGACGTTGACATTAAACTTGGTGTCGATTTCTAGGGCACTCAGAATAACGACGTCCAACTGGTCGACCATGGCCCCCTTGTTGTCGGGATCGGCGTACCAAGACGCATCGATCTCTTGTTGGTTACCATTAGTGTGCATAGAATCTGCGGCACCCTTGTCGAAGTCTTGAACGTCCATCACCTTTTTGACCAGCCCTTCATTTAGCAGGTCGGTCGTTGGCTTTGTGATGCCACCTAAGGCAAACGACGCGGTGATCTGATTGTCGATCATGGATTGACGCAGGTAACGGGTAACGGCCAATGCAGCACCACCGGAACCCGTTTGGAATGAGAAGCCATCCTTGAAGTACGGGGAGTGGGTGATGACATCGTTCACCATGGAGGCGATCTTCAATTCCTTCGGGTCCTTGGTGAAACGCGTCGCGCCGGAACCAATCTTGTCGGGGTCCCCAACCTTGTCGACCTTGACCACATAGTCCACTTGCGTTTGCTTAATGGAAGCTGGCGTATTCGGGTAATCGACGATGTTGTCGGTCAGTAAGACAACTTGATCAGCGTATTGGGCGTCCATCAACGCGTACCCCAGCGAACCGAAGACTGCGTTACCTTCCATCCCGTTGGCGTTCCCTAACCGATCAGCACTTGGTACCCCTAAGAAGGCCACGTCGATCTTAATGTCACCGTGTTCGATGGCCCGTGCCCGGTTTCCGTGTGAACGGAAGATAACCGGATTCTTTAAGCCACCGTGAGAAACAAAGTCCCCGAGGGAACCCCGCATCCCAGAACTGGTAATGTTGGTAATGGTCCCGGCCTTGATAGCTTCGATGACCATATCGTTCATCACACCGGTCAATGAAGATGGGGCTAACGTTAAGTTCTTGATGCCAGCATCGATGATGACCCGCATCACTTGATTGAAGACGAAGTCCCCGTTCCGGAAGTGATGGTGAAAGGAAATAGTCATACCGTCTTTAACGGTGTCAGCAACGACTTGCTTGATGGAGTCGACAATCTTATCATCTCCGGTCGAAACGTGAACCTTAGGTGCTACCCGTTGGATTTCAGGATGACCAATTTCGGTCGTTTCAAATGGCTTGTAATCAAGCTTTTGCATTAAATCATCTGGTAATTCGCGATTTACTTTACTTTTCAAGATAATTACCCTCCTCATCAACTAAGTTGGACGCTTTAGCTAACTTCATGACCCGTTGTGCGCGGAGTACGACTGGTCGGTCGACCATTTGGCCGTTCATGGAGATCACACCGGAACCCTTTAACTTAGCTTCCTGAATGGCGTTGATCACGTTTCGTGCGTTCTTGATTTCAGCCTCTGTTGGTTCGTAGACCTTGTTGACCATTGGGATCTGCCGTGGATTGACTAAGGACTTGCCATCGAAACCAAGTTGGTGAATGTATTCCGTTTCGCGGTAGAAGCCTTCCGTGTCATCCATGTTGGTGAAGACCGTGTCAAAAGCGGCCACACCAGCGGCCCGGGCGGCGTGGAGCACCATGTTCCGAGCAAATTCAAGTTCGCGGCCATCTGGGTAACGGTGGGTCTTCATGTCCGTCGTGTAGTCTTCAGCGGATAAGGCGATCCCAATCATCCGGTCGGAAGCAGCGGCAATGTCGGCGGCTCGTAAGACACCCTTAGCGCTTTCGATGGCGGCCATCAGGTGGGTTGAACCGGCTTCACGGCCAAACTCTTTTTCAGCGGCGGCAATGTCGGCATCCAGTTTTTGAACCATTTCTGGTGATTCTGCCTTAGGCAAACGAATAACATCGATACCAGCCTTAACCATGGCCTTCACGTCATTATCGTAAAATGGCGTGTCCTGACCGTTGACCCGCACGACCATTTCAGCGGTGCCGTAGTCTTGCGTCTGTAAGGCTTCATAGACCAATAAACGTGCGGCGTCCTTTTCGGGTAAGGAAACTGAATCTTCCAAGTCAAACATGATGGAGTCGGCGCCATAAATGCCGGCGTCTTTGACCATTGCCGGGTTGTTCCCAGGAACGAACATCATTGTCCGGCGTAAACGTTCTTCATTCTCAGCCATTAGAGCACCTCCCATGCTGGTGTAGCGGTCGTTTCAGCTGCGCGTTGCACAGCAGCGATGGTTCGTGCCTTAATGACACAGTCCAAAGCACCCTTGTCAACCGCCTTGACCTTAGCGGAAGTGACACCCATCTCATTTAACGTGGTCGTAATAACGGCCTCGATTTGATCGCCAAAAACCTTTTTAACGTCTGATTGTAAGTCGATTGCAATACCACTGTCGGCCTGCGAAATCATTAACTGAATGTCGGACGATTCCAATGTTCCGGCAATCGCAGTCTTTTTAATTTCCATTAATGTTCATTCCTTCCTGAATTCTAGCCTGTAACGTCGTTAAGTTTTGCTGCATAAATTGATAAGTGGTGGTGGGGACCCAGTTGCGAACAGTTGCTAGCGCATTGTCTGCTAGCGCACGTCGAACCTGAGTGGCGGTAATCACGTTATCGCCGCTGGTCTGCCGATCAATGACTTTGACGGTCACTGTCGGTGGGAGCTCCGTTTGTAAAACTTGGTTGTAGATACCCGTGGTCCGCGAGAATGGCTCGCTGCCCAAGTAGCGCGTGGTGATGTGTAGGGCAGACGCAATCTGGTCGCGGAACAATCGGGCATCCAATGTAGTCTGGTAACGTATCGCATCATCTTGCGTTGGCAAGAAGTATGCGGGAAACGTCACGTAGCTGACCATGTATTGGTCACCACTGACCACGACCACATTGGTGAGGTCCGCCGTGCCGGCTTTGACTAACGCCAAGCGCTCCGTCGTGGTAAACAACGACACATCATCGTTGACCACGAAGACGTAGACCAGGTCATTTTCACGGGCGGCGCGTTCAACCAAGTAACGGTGACCACGAGTGAACGGATTAGCGTTCATCACGATAGCCCCCACCTTGCTGGCCGTGGCCAAATTCTGTTTGGCCGCAGCTTGCGCCACGCGGTGAACGTAATCGGTAACACCAGTGTCTCCCGTTTCAAGGATGACGCCCAGGTCGGTACGGGCCAGTTCGTGAAAACCGACGTGCTGAAAACTAGTCGTGTACTTGACCTTGGTGAACACGAAGAGGTGAAAGACGCCCCGTTGTGCCAACAGGTTCATCAGCGCCGACACGATTGAATTGAAGTGACTACCCTGCGTGGAAAACTTGTTGCACACGCCAATGTACTTCAAGACATTGCCGGCCACAGAACCGGTTGCAACTAAGTTTCCGCGTTCATTGTACATGCCCAAGGTCGTGTCGATCTGTTGGCGTTCGTTGGCTTGAAAATTGGTAACGCCTAGCGACTCAAGAAATTCTTGCCACTCCTTAAAGACGGCTGGGTCATTTAAGTTCAACGTTTGGACTGCCTGTTCGATGGGCGATCACCCCACTTTCTTTTTTTACTTATAATTGTCGTGATATTGAGTAGATTTTGTCGCACTATGGAGACCGCCTTCAGCCTGTGAAACGGGCCTCTGGCTAAAGCTTGTGCTGGGTGGCGACGGTGATTGAAGCGCGGTGATGACTATCTTTTATGCCATAGTCGCTCTACCCTTCGTGGTTACACGATGATTCCCACCGAGCACAACGAGAAGAACAACTCGTCATGTCTATACCAACAACCACAGTAGTCCCCGCCAAGCGAAGACGAAAATTAGAGGTTCTGGAGCACCATGATAATTGGAACGACAATGATGAAGAGAACGGACGTGGACACCACGATGTTTGTCGCAAACTTCACATCACCATGATACGTATTCGCTAAGATTGGCAGCACAGCCAGCGATGGCGTTGCCGCTTGAATGATCAGCGTTTGTTGGAATACATTACCCATGTGAACACCGACGTGCAGACCACAGAAGATGATGATGGCCATAATGATTGGCGAAACGACGAAACGTCCAAGCAAGGTGCAAATAACGTTACCGTCAAAGCGCATGTTGAGAATCCCAAAGCGTTTCAGCATAATCCCAATGTAAATCAATGATAGCGGTGTTACCAGCGCACCAATGTCCGTTAAGGCCGTGGTGGCAAAGGTCAATTTCATCAGGCCGTTTTCCCAGCCCGGAATGTAGATGAATGGCAGGGAGATAATGAACCCCCAGAGTGGCGTTGGAATCAAGTGATGCCAGTCAAAGCTGGCCTTGTTGCCGCCGTCGCGTTCAACCGTTGGGTCATCCCCAGCAATTACCCAAACGCCCAGCGTCCAAATAATAACCGTGTTGACGATGTAATACGTTAGCAGGTAAGGGACAGAGACTTGTCCAAACAGCGCCACGTTCAAGGGCATCCCAATGAACACGGTGTTGGCCCCGTTAATCGCTGTCATCATTAACCCACGACGTCCACGAGGAACCTTAACGACCCGAACGAAGGCCCAAGCAACCAGATAACCAACCAGAATGGAAATGATCGTGTAGATGACCCCAGTTGACAAGGTCGCTAATTTCGTCGGGTTGAAGAACTTCATCATTGCCATGAAAATTGAAGCTGGTAATGAAATCTTCATAATTAATTTTGACAGTGAACCGGAGAACTTTTCATCAAACCAACCTTTTTGTTGGCCGTAATACCCCACAGCAATCATCAAAACGATTGCCAGGACACTCTGAATTGACGTCAAGAAAATACTCATAAGACTAAAACTTCCTTTATCAACAAATTATTTTGCGGCAGCCATGATAGCTTTGGTAACGGTGGCAACAACACCCTCGTCGAAGACACCCGGCACGATGCGGTCGGCCGTCGGTTGGTCAACGAGACTGGCAAGCGCTTTGGCGGCAGTGGCTTCGATATCGAGATCCACGCGCTTCAATCCACTTCTAAGCAGTCCCTTAAACAATCCGGGGAAGACTAGGATATTGTTAACTTGGTTGGCATATTGACTCGAACCCGTAGCAATCACTTTGGCACCGGCATCAGCGGCAACTTGCGGATTGATTTCTGGCTTCGGGTTGGCCAAAGCGAAGATGATGGGATCAGCGGCCATGCGTTTAACTTGGTCAGCAGAGAGTACATCCGCATCAGATAAGCCAATGAAGACGTCCTGACCATCAATAACATCGTCAAGCGTATCTCCGGTCACATCCAAGCCAATTTGTTTAGCCAAACCAGTTTGGTATGCGTTATAGCCAGCTGAATCGGGCTTAACGACCCCGTCGATATCAACTAGGGTAATATTCTTCATACCAATACCGTTAAGCAACTTAGCGGTGGCAACACCGGAAGCCCCGACACCGTTCATCACGATCTTTAAATCCTGCAGTGGTTTGTTGACGACCTTGGCGGCATTGATCAGCCCGGCAAGAACGACAATGGCCGTCCCCTCTTGGTCATCATGGTAAACGGGAATGTCTAGTTGTGCGGCCAATTGTTCTTCAATTTCAAAACAACGGGGTGCGGCGATATCTTCCAAGTGGATTCCAGCAAATGAGAGGGATAAATTCTTAATGGATTTGACGAAATCGTCAACCGGCACCTGGTTTACGGCCAACGGTAAGGCGTTAACACCAGCAAGATCCTTGTATAAAAGTGCTTTGCCTTCAACCACTGGTAGTCCACCAGCAGGACCAATGTTACCCAAACCCAGAACGGCTGAACCATCGGTGACGACGGCGACTAGCTTGCCGCTCATCGTCAACTTGTCCTTCAAGTTGGGGTCATGTTCGATGGCCTTAGAAATCTGAGCCACGCCCGGCGTATAAGCCTTTCCAAGATCGGACTTGTTCTTGACATCCATTTCGGCGCCAATCTCAAGAACCCCCGTATTTTCCTCATGGAGCTCAACAATTTCATCCTTGTCCATTAAGTTCATTCCTTTCTGTTTCCAACATCTAATTTCTACGTTATAAATAACTCGTGTAACTTTTAACAAGTCCCATCTTACGCGCAGATTTTAAATATTGCAAATTTTTATTTTATTTTTTGATATATTTAAAAAGAATAGTTTTAAATGTTAAAATAGTTTGGGAGAGTTTTAAATAAAATCAACTATTTACCACTTATTTCTATCATTTAGCCACCTTTTCACCGGTTTTGACGTCAATCAGCCGGCCAGCGCCCAGGCTGTCCAGCTAAATTATGCTTGTTCGCTTGCGTCACGGCACCCGAAACACTCGCCTTAGTTCCTTTACCTCCCGAACCGGATGATGGATCACAAGGCCCACATAGAACACACACGCCAGGTTAATTGCTAAAATGGTATACTTAATTTCAGATTAGCAGTGTTGTCCAGTCATCGCCTTACCGGCCGGCAGATAAAGGTCCGGAACCGTCCAAACACCCCTGAGCTCCTATCTGGCGACCTCTCGGCTTACATCGTTCGCCGATCTGAGAAATACATGATTTTTGCGGCTTTCTGGCGAGTCGGCAGCCCGTTTCTTGCTCGGAGTTGGCGGTGTTCCCCCTGACCGCTGGAACACGACTATTTTTATGCGTTACAACTAAACCTTTAATAAAAAAATTAAACCCATAGCGGAGGATTGCAGTATGGAAAAGAACTTGACCCACGAGGAGCTGCTCGTTTTGATCGCGCAGGACTACTATTATGGTAACTTGCCCATCTCGGATATTGCCCGTAAATATAATCTGAGCCGCTACCTCATCACCAAGGCCCTTGATGAAGCACTCAAGGCCGGCATTGTTTCCATTCAGATCAATGCGCCCGTTGCACGAAACTTTCAATTGGAAACGGAATTTAAAAAGGCATTCGATATCCCGCACGTTGCCATTCTTCGCGGCGATGGGAACTCCGATACAAATGCGGGTAACATTGTTGCTTACGCCGCTGAACGTATCGAACAACTGATCATTGAGAGTCATGTGGTCGGTCTCGCCTGGGGGAGCACGGTCCATAGCATCATCGATCATTTTAAATCCGAGCTACAAGAAGACCTGACCTTTACACAGTTCGTCGGTGAGAATATGAAATACAACTCACGCGCCGGGTCCACTAGGATGGTCGAACACGCGGCCTCACGCTTCGAGGCTGACTACGTCACGTTACCCGCCCCACTGTATGTGACCAACCAAACGGTCCACGACCTCCTACCGCAAGAACCTGCTCTGCAACGAACGATGGCAATTGCCTCACGGATGGACATGCTGTTTTGCGGCATCGGGACGATTGCTTCAATCGACTCAATCGCCGTCTGGAAAAAGGCCAAGGCCCAGATTTTCCCTGGCGTCGATACCAGTCAGATTGCCGGCATGCTGTTCGGTCGTCCCTACGACATTCAGGGAAACTTTCTGATCCCGGAAAAGGATACCGTCGTTGGCATCTCACTCGATGAAGTGTTAGCGACTCCCCGACGCTTTGCCGTAATCAAGAGCAAGTTTAAGACCTATGCCGCACTAGGGGCATTACGGGGGAAATTGTTGACAGATCTCGTAATCGACGAAGGCATTGCCCAACGTATTTTAACCGCAGCTAAGGAAGTTTAAGCGCACAGGAAAAGGCATCAGATGACCGCCCACGTTGGGAGGCTCATCTGATGCCTTTTTAGGTTTTGATGTCCCTTGTTTTGATGTCCCTTGTTTTGATGTCCCTTGTTTTGATGTCCCTTGTAAAGGAGATAATCCGAGTTAAAATGAAATGCTCGAGTTCTTTACACCCACATAATCACTTAAATTGTTCGTAAAAAGTCCAACAAGATCTGATTGAATGCCGCCGGCTGTTCCGCCATGACCACGTGACCGGCATGGGGCACCACTTTTGCCATCCCATTGTGTGCCATGCCTGCGCTGACCGCCGCAAAGTCACTGTTAAAGTACGGTGACTCCTGCCCAGCCACGATTAGGAGTGGCGCACGCAAATGGAGCAACACATCTCGCCAATCCTGTGCGGCGTGATCAATCAATAAGGGGGCATTCAGCGCCGCATCATACGGGTGCGCCACCTTGGCTGCCTTGACTTGAGCGTAAACAGCATCATCGATAGGCCCCGCCGTCGATTTTCCCACCGGTGCCATCAACAAGCCCGGAAAGGTCGCCCACGTGAGGTCCTTAAACCCGTATGACCAGCCATCTTCTGCCACCATTTTAGGGCTTTGATCAACGTCGATAACGGCTCTAACTCGTTGCTCACCAAATAATGAGAGATAGGCAAAGAAGGTTGCCGCGCCCAACGAATTTCCCAATAAAATAACCTGGTCCAAGTCAAGATGCGTCATTAGCTCCGCAACATCCATGGCATGGCGCGTAATTCTACGACCATAGATTGTATGCGCCGAGGCCCCCTGATTCCGGGCGTCAATGTTGATAACCCGATAGCCTGCCGCAACTAGGTGCGGTACCTGGGCCGCCCAGATGACGCGACTGCCGCCAATTCCGGTCAGAATGACAATGGGCACACCCGTCCCCTCGTCGTCATAGCTGATGGTCACACCATCATTTGTTTTAAACTGCATGCGTCGACTTCCCTTTTCAAATTGTCATTTAGTTTACGGCTAACTGCCATAGGGGTCAAGCCGATGGTGCACGTCACAAGTCGGTCTAGGTAAAACCATTTAATGTTCGTTAATTGCTACTGCTACTACTTTGACCGGGTGCCCCACTTGGTTTCCCAGATGGGCGACCACTCATGCCCGCTGGTGCCTTCTTCATCTGGGTAGTCTGTGCCGACTTGGCCTGTTGTTGTCCAAGCATATAGCCCGTCCCACCACCACCGGCGAAGAGAATAATCCCTGCAGCTAGGACACCTAGCCACCTCTTAGAACCTTGTTTAACTGATTTCATCGTTTAGTCATCCTTTCCATTAATGAATGGCTCATTAACCTGTTAACCAGTATATGAAAGTTTTCTTAACCGCAGCTAAAGTCGTTCACCTGCTCCCTTGCATTCACGTTGTAAATTCGATAATATAAGAACTATCGAACGTATTTATTTTATAATGTTCGTAATAAGAGGAGAGATTACAGCCATGCGAAATGTCTATTTTAACCACGACGGCAGCGTCGACGATTTAGTTTCTTTACTGTTATTACTACAAATGCCAGATGTCACCCTAACTGGGGTCGGCGTAGTCGGTGCTGATTCCTACTTAGAACCGGCACTGGCTGCTAGCCGGAAAATCATCGATCGGTTCGGTCATGGCGTTCAACTGAACGTTGCGGCTTCCAACTCACGCGGTGTGCATCCGTTCCCTAAAGAATGGCGGTTAGACGCCTTTAGTCTCGATGCTCTTCCCATTTTAAATGAAGCTGGCACTATTAACACACCAATCGCTTCCAAACCCGCCCACCTCGACTTGATCGACAAGCTTCAAGAAACCGAGGGCAAGACCACGCTGGTCATGACGGGGCCCCTAACGGACTTAGCCCGAGCATTGACAGTCGATCCGACCATCACGGCTAAAATTGACAAGCTCTACTGGATGGGCGGCACTTTCGACGGCCGTGGCAACGTTGCCGAACCCGAACAGGATGGCACGACTGAGTGGAACGCCTTCTGGGACCCGCAAGCCGTTAAAACGGTCTGGGACAGCGCCATCGCCATTCAAATGGTCGGTCTGGAAAGTACCCGTCAAGTGCCCTTAACGCCTGCCATTCGTCAACATTGGGCCCTGCAACGCCAACATCCTGCTATCGACTTCATCGGTCAAGGGTATGCGTTGGTCCCTGCATTACAACATTTTGAAACCAACTCGACCTACTTCCTGTGGGACGTACTGGCAACGGTTGCTAGCGAATCGCCGGCCGTGGTCACTACCAAGGAAGTCACCAGCGACGTCTTAACTACTGGTCCCGGTCGTGGCCGCACCTTTGAGATTCCGGACGGTCGTCCCGTGACACTGGTCACCACGGTCGACCACGACGCCTTTTTCAAACGCATCGACGAACTCGCTATCTTAGCTGACTGAGCGTGGGACGACCTGGGAGACGCCTGATCTTGGCGGCTTTCAGGCGAGCTGGAAGCCCGTCCTTTGGCTGGAAGCGTTCCCCACAGCAAGCGGAATCCCTGACGGCCGGAGTGCGGCTGTTTTCACTAATTTAGGCGTGATAATTCTTGTTGTCGCAAGAGTAACGCAAACATTTCGGCTTTCAACCTTTAGTTATCCGCTTTAAGCGAAGTCAACTGTCTTTTGTCCCCCGCTTCAGCAATGTAAACTCAGAAAAAAATACCAAAGGAGTCTGGGGGGGTCCCAGGCTCTTTCTTTACCCTGAGGGACGCACGATCTTCGCGGCATTCAAGCGAGTCAAAAGCCCGGACTTTACCACGAACCAGCCAGCGTACGACCATTTCCATTAATTTAGCGTGATCACCCTTATTGACGCAAACATAAGCATCTTAGCTTTCGGCCTCTAGATAACATCATGTTATGATAGAATTATCAGCTTAACCGTGCCAAAGATAATATCTTTAAGCCCCATTAATTAAGTGATCCCATACCATATAATCAAGGAGGTCTCATCCATGGCAGCTATCACCTTTGCCATCACCATTGGTATCATTTTATCCTTACAGACCGCCGTAAATTCCAGATTGCGGGGGTTCATTGGCTCTCCCTATCAGGCATCATTTGTTTCGTTCACCGTGGGAACCCTCTTTTTAGCGGTCATTCTTTTACTTAACCGGCAACCACTAGGTATTTCCCAGCACCTGCTGACCACACAACCGTGGTGGATTTGGATTGGGGGCCTGCTGGGGGTTATCTTTTTAACCACTAACATCTTGCTATTTCCCCATATTGGCGGGATTCAAACGGCCATCATGCCTATCTTAGGGCAAGTCATCATGGGCGTCATCATCGATAATTTCGGTTGGTTTCACTCGCCGCAACAGTCGCTGACCCTCATCCGGTTGCTGGGCTTACTGGTCGCCTTGATCGGTATCATTGTGACCGTCGCCCTGCCCGAAATCATTCAAGCCCACGTGGCACCCGCCAGCAATCCAAATCCAGCTCACGGTAACCCCTGGCCCTGGCGATTGCTGGGAATCGTAACCGGTGCGTTAGGTGCGACCCAAACTACCATTAACGGTCGACTGGGACTCGCGTTAAATTCCGCGCTACACGCTGCCTTCATTTCATTTTTGATTGGGACGCTCTGCCTGTTCCTAATTGTGCTCCTCGTGCATCACAATTTCCGGGCCATTCGTCAGGCTACTGGTCACGGCAAACCGTGGTGGATCTGGATCGGTGGTGCCATGGGTGGTATTTTCGTGCTAGGTAACGCTTATCTCGCCCCGATTCTAGGAACCGGCCAGACTGTGGTCTTCGCCCTGTTGGGTCAAATTGCTGGCGGTCTCCTAGTCGACCAATTTGGTCTGCTAGGTGCTCACCATAAACCCATTGTGCCGGTTCAGTTTCTGGGACTGTTTCTCTTGATTGGCGGCGTCATCTTGATTCGCTTATTCTAACTAAAAAAGACAATCCCCAAACCAATTTCTTGGCTGGCGGATTGTCTTTTCATTTCACTTGAATTTAAAGTTCCTTCCAGTCCTGCCACAGCGCCTCGACCGCCGCCAGTGACTCGGTATCACCAGTCGCCTTCTCGCGCGCGAGCTCGGCTTGCAACTGTTCCTTGCTGAGCTCAAGGTCAAACGGTAAGTCGTGATCGGTCACCGACTGCTGAATAAATAAGTGGATCGCCGTGGTCAGACTCATTCCGTACTGCTGGTAAACCTCGGTCACAGCCCGCTTGAGATCCGCGTCAATGGTAATGTCTAGGTGCTCCGCTTGATTAGCTGAATCATTAATGTTTTTCATGATTAGTCTCCTTCATCAAACCCTATCCTTCACCTGCAACCCCACCATAGCATGGCCTCATAGGGCAAGACAACCCTTATCGTTTTAGGCATTCTGGCAATTAAGATGTTAAATATTTTCCCACACAAATGGCAACCAGGGCCAAATTTTAGACCCTGGCCTGCTCAAACCGAGATTTTCCAAATAAAAAAACGACATGCCTTCCCGTTCACCATAACTGGCGCCAAAGAAGCAACATCGTTTTTAACATTTTATTTATTGTTCAACGTCGTACAACGCTGCGACCTGTTCTTGTACCTCTTTATGGCCCAAGAATTCGTCGTAAGTCGTGTCGGCCCGGTCAACGATGCCCTTAGGCGTCACTTCGATGATCCGGTTGGCAATCGTCTGAATGAACTCATGGTCATGCGAGGTGAAGAGAATACTGCCAGTAAACCCAACAAGACTATCGTTTAACGCTGTGATGGATTCCAAGTCCAAGTGGTTAGTTGGATCGTCCAGCAACAGCACGTTAGCCTTACTCAACATCATCTTGGATAGCATGGCACGGACCTTTTCGCCCCCGGACATCACGTCGACTTCCCGGTTCACGTCGTCACCAGAGAAGAGCATCTTCCCTAAGAAGCCCCGCAGGAAGGTGTTGTCGCTTTCTTCCTTGGATGCAAATTGACGTAACCAGTCGATCACCGTCATCTGGTTTTCAGCAAAGTAGTCGTTGACGTTCTTTGGCAGGTAGGTCGTGCTGGTCGTTTGACCCCAGACGACATGACCACTATCTGGTTCGAGTTCACCGGAAATGACCCGCATCAAAGTCGTGGTCGTCACGTCGTTACGGCTGATGAAGGCAACCTTTTCGCCTGGTCGCAACGTCATGCTGACGTCGTCTAAGATCGTCACGCCATCGATGGCCTTGGAGACGTGCTCTAAGCGCACCAAATCGTTCCCCAATTCGCGTTCTGGGTTGAATTTGATGAAGGGATACTTCCGCGAAGACGGCTTGATATCGTCCAGTGTGATCTTTTCCAATTGCTTCTTCCGCGACGTAGCCTGTTTAGACTTCGACGCGTTGGCACTGAATCGCGCCACGAACTCTTGGAGTTGTTTGATCTGGTCGGCCTTTTTTGCATTGGCGTTCGCCTTCAATTGGGCAGCCAGCTCGCTAGATTCCATCCAGAAATCGTAGTTTCCAACGAACAGCGTGATCTTACCAAAGTCGACATCGCACATATGCGTGCAGACCTGGTTCAAGAAGTGCCGGTCATGGGAAACAACGATGACGGTATTTTCGTAGTCGGCTAAGAAGTTTTCTAACCAGCTAATGGATTGAACGTCCAACCCGTTGGTCGGTTCGTCCAAAAGTAGTACGTCAGGATGGCCAAACAAGGCTTGTCCCAACAACACTTTCACCTTTTGTGGTTCGGTCAGTTCGCTCATTGGCACTTGATGGAGTGATTCGTCGATGCCTAAAGCCTGTAACATTTGGCTTGCTTCGGCTTCGGCTTCCCAACCGCCCATTTCACCAAATTCGCCTTCCAGTTCAGCGGCCCGAATCCCATCTGCGTCGCTAAAGTCGGCCTTCATGTAAATGGCATTCTTTTCGGTCATGATATCGTACAACTTCTTGTGTCCCTGGATGACCGTGTCCATGACCAAATTGTCTTCAAAAGCAAAGTGATCTTGGTTCAAACTGGACATCCGCTCGTTAGGACCCATGGAGACATTTCCGGACGTTGGCTTTAATTTGCCTTCGATGATCTTTAGGAACGTCGACTTCCCAGCGCCGTTAGCGCCAATGACCCCGTAGCAGTTTCCTGGGGTGAACTTGAGATTAACTTCGTCGTAGAGCTTCCGGTCGGAGAACTGCATACTGACATTATTGACGGTTAACATGAACGATTCCCTCCTGTTTTTCGCGTAAAAAACCAACGTGTCTGGTCACGGCAGCGTTGGCTTCTACTCATATTCGTTAGTTGACATGTTAGGGTAGTGTACCATAAAAAATCAGAACAAGCAACGTTTACGCTACGACCAGGTCTGTTGGGCCGCGTAACGTTCGCGATATGTCTTCGGTGTCATCTGAAAATGCTGTTTGAACGTCACAAAGAAGTTTTTTTCCGTACGAAAACCCGTCTGCAGCGCAATTTTTTGGATGGGATCCTGTGATGTCATCAACAGCTGCGTCGCCCGTTCGAGCCGAATCTGACCCAGATAGGCCTTGGGCGAGACCCCCATGTATTCCTTGAAGTATCGAGAAAAATACACGCTAGAATAATTTAATTCGGCCGCCATATCGGCAATAGCAACCGGTTGGCTATAGTTTTCCTGGATCATCGTGACGGCTTGCCGCAGGGAATGGGGCAATGGCAATTGATCGCTATTAACGCGACCATTGACGGTCAAATGCTTCAAAAGTTGACCAACCAGTTGATACTCTGCCCCCAAACTGGCGAGATAGTCCGCCCGCTCAGTTGGCTCAGTGACGGCGTTAGTAGCTAAGGTGTGCACAAATTGTCCTAATTCATGATAGGGATCGGTACGTAAGTCCAGGTCTAACGGTCCCCACACCGGCAACTGTTCGCTGGCTACCACATTACGCACCCAAGCGGCCGGCAAAAGCAACGTCACAATCTGATTATCTTCATCTAAAAAAGTCTCGTAACTGTGAACCACTTCCGAGTTGACCACGTACAGATGCTGCTCTTCCATTTCATAGGTCGAGCCCCCAATGTGGACGGTACCCGGACGGCCCTTAAAGGCGTACGCCAACTCAACGGCTTGATGCCAATGTGGCAGAACCATTTTGGGCCCCACCGTGCCGTGTGAGATTACACGTAGCGGTAATTCCGTCATAAAATTCAATCGTTCATGATACGGCCGTGGCATATCAGTTCCCCCTCGTAAATTTATTTCCACTAAACGGTTGTTAGCGCATACATTTTCTTTCTATATATAAATAGCCAAAAAATTGAAAGTTCTAAAGCACCTAGTATGACTGTTGTAACAGCAATATTGCGGCCAACACTTGGCAACATTGACCAATCATCGCCTTACCGGCCGGCAGATATGGGCTGGATCGGTGCGAACACAACTTGAAGCCTCGAAAATACCGAGTCTCCAAGCTTGGTTTTCTACTAAGCCAGTGGGGAAACCACCCACTAACTAAGTAGAACGACGCACCTGAACCCATACCTGCCGACCTCTCGGCTTACATAGTCATTCTAAGATAACACGGATTATGCCTTATAGAAACGTTATTGATTTACACTAAATGCAGCACTCGGTTGGCATTTAACGTTCGAAATTGACGGACACAATCTGAGCCGAAGTGCGGCCAGGGATGTAACTAGCCGTGCCGACGATGCTAGGCGGGATTTTCCAGCTTACATCGTGGGACGACCTGAAAGACGCCTGAACTTGTCGGCTTTCAGGCGAGCCGGAAGCCCGTCCGCTGGCTGCAGGCGTTCCCCACAGCCAGCAGACTCCCTGACAACCAGCGTGCGACCTTTTTAACGTTCAACCTTTAAACCGCTAATACGTTAATCCTCATTTCCAACCTGTCAGACAACTGCTCAAGTATAACGAATATCCGGCAATGACTGGCTAGTAGCATCTCATCGGCCAACCGAAAGGTAGTTAAAAAAAGTAACTTGCTTACCAAAAACAGTTACATATACATTTAAAACTCTCATGGCAGCCGTTTCGGCATCATTCACCCAGTTATTTGGCAACATCATAACCAACCAAAATGATGCCATGAATCCCCTCACCAAGCATATTTAATCCATAATCGGCGGCCGGCAGACAGCGCTTTCAGATGATCGGTCACTTTTCACCTGAACACTTACAAAAAATCAGCTAGACCAATTCATTTACTTATTTGTTAATAGCATACCACGTCTGCCACCAACATGGTTAAATTTAGTAATCCAATCATTAGATTAAGGGATTATTGAAATACATCATCCCCGATATAATGTACTTGTAACATCCGGATGGGTACAAAAGGGTTCAACCCTTAATTCGTCACTCATCAATCCACTATTGACCGTCCTCGTTGGCATACCGCAACTTGGGGAAGTTATCGGTGTGCGAACAATCTTAGGCTATCGGGGCCGTAACCCGTCACCTATCTTGATTTATTTGACCCGCAACGGTTTTAGCCGATTGGGGGATCGACTGAATGACCGATCACTTCCAACTAATCTGATTGCCGTCGTACCTGGGTTCCTGTCTTCTTTGGGGGAAGAAGGTCAGCTTGAATCCGTGCCCGGTTATCACAGAATCACATGGCCATCGAGGGCTTTGGGGGGAGCAGCTAGACTTCTGTCTGGCTGTTTTTTGTTTGCCAGATTTTAAATATGGCCGCATCGTTCTAGTCGACAGCTGGCAGTTGAAACTCTCGATCGTCTAATTTCTACACGACCATCGTCATTCAAAAAAAGCCGCATAGAAAACGGCCCGTGACAACTATCACGGACCGTTTTTACGCGGTGATCACGCACCACATTTTAAATTTTCTATTCTACTGGTTGTTTTTGCACGGTATCCGGTCGTTTCAACAAGAACGCCATCAGGTAGGACACGATGAGGAAGACCGCCACAACTAAGTAAGGGTAGTGCGTATTCCAGTCCAGTAACATTCCAGACATGATGGGTCCGACGATATTCCCAATGCTCGTCAACGACATGTTTAGCCCGTTGATCAGGCCCTGATTGGCTTCACTGGCCTTCGTCAGTAGTGTTGTAATCGCTGGCCGTAAAAGGTCGAACGCAGAGAAGATGACCAATGTGGCAACCATGACTTCTAGCTTAGTGTGCGCCTGCGTAATCCAAATCGTACAGATGGCCGCCAAGAAGAAACAGATACGAATGACACGGCGTTCCCCAAACTTGCTGACCAGCGTGTCGAACATAGCGACCTGGAGGAACAGCGAAATTAGTCCGTTCAAGGTCAGCACCAATGCGATATTACTCAGGCTAAAGTGGAACACCTCGTTGACGTAGATACTGTAGATACTTTCAAACCCTTGCAGACCAAATGAGGACACTAAAATCATGGTAAATAAGATGATGATGGGGACCGTCCAGAATGCCCGCGTCATTGGATGTGCGGCTGGCTTGGCGCCTTCATCAGGTCCATTTTCTACGATTCGGTTCTCTTCGGCATCGTTTGGTAAGAGAACAATAAGGACAACGGCACTAATCAAGCCCAGTGCCCCGGCGACCCAGAACGGCGTCTTGTAGCTGATACTGGCTAAGATTCCCCCGATACCAGGACCCAAGATCAGGCCCCCACTAAAGGCAGCGGATAACCACCCAATGACTCTGGCTCGCTGGCGCTTGGTGGTAATGTCGGAGGCTAAAGCCATGGCGGTTGGCACGACCATGGCGGCAGACAGCCCCCCAATCAGCCGGGAAATATCGAAGACCCACAGGTAATTGGTCAGTGCGAAGAGTACTTCGGAGACCATGTATAGAATCAACCCAACGGTCAGGACAGGTTTCCGGCCAATCTTATCGGATAGCCGCCCGATGAGGGGTGACGCCACGAATTGGGCGAAAGCAAACAGGGCATTCATAATCCCCATATCGGTCGCTGACAGATGTAGCTCGGTTTTCAAGAATGGCATGACAGGAATGATCAAACTAATTCCCAAACACACTAAGAATTCACTAAAGATTAAGATAAAAATGGCCCGTTTCGTTTTTTTCGTCACGATGGCTCACCCCTTCTCATAGATTTTTAACAGCAATGTTACCATCTTAACAGTATCTCATGGGGTTTGTCTAATTCTATGCTCAATAATTTATAGGAGATTTTAATTTTCTCACTACGTCCGTCAGTGCCTTTTCTTGCTATAAGGCCGCTTCAACCAGGAAAAGCACCCGGGATTTTTGAACTTCTCTGACAGCCATTGCCCGCTTCTATGCTATAGATTAAACCGATTAATATGCCAAATATCCCCCCACAATTACTATTTTCTGAATAGGATTTCATACTGCCGTAAATTTAATTTTCAGAACCAAATTGACCGTAAAAAACGAGATAGAACGTTGATCATCTCGTTCTATCTCTCCTAGGAGCAATTACTAACCCACAAGTCACTTTACATTTCCTTCAACCCCCGTGCCCACCGCCGATAATCGGCCGCATAGAAACTATCGCGGGCGTAGACCAGGTCTAGGTCATGCCGAAGATGACCCGCCGGAAGTTGAAGAACCTTCAGTTTCCCCGCCGCTAATTCATCGGCGACCACCGACCGGTAAAGAAAGCTGACGCCCACCCCGCGAAGTAGGAGTTGACGAATGGCTGCCGGATTGTTCACCGTTAACAGTTGCGGAAACTCCGCCAATGTCACGTTGGCCGCCTGAGCAAGGTTGACCAGGATTTCACGACTACCCGACCCCTCTTCTCTGACAATCAGCGGTAATGTCGTTAAGTCTGCCCAGTCAACCGTCTGCTGCCGAGCTAACGGCTGATTGGCGGCGACCACCGCCACGAATGGTTCCTGCCGCACAATTTCGTAGTCGTAACGCGACTTGTCAAAATTACCTTCAATCAGCGCAAAATCACTTGTGCCTTCATCGATGGCCGTCAGTGCCGCTTGGGTATTGGTCACTTGGCAGGTAATTTGTCGATACTTATCCTGTAACTGCTGAATCAACTGTGGCGCCAGAAACTCGCTCAACGACAAGGTCGTACTGAACGTGATCCGTTGCGGTGCTTGCGGATGGCGCAGTTCCCCCACCAGCTTGTCAGTCTGCACTTGAATTCGCTGGATAAACGCCGCCAACTCGACGCCAGCTGGTGTAATCGTCAATTGCGGCCGTTGGTAATGAACCAATTTCACGCCTAACTCGACTTCTAATCCCTTGATCTGTTGTGAAACGGCGGGTTGCGTAATAAACAATTGTTGTGCCGTTTGGGTATAGGACTTGGTCTGCGAAAGAACGTAAAACGTATGATAGCGCGCATCCAACATGTTCTTGACCACTCCCTTGATAAGAAAAATTTATAGCGTTATTAAATATACCAATTTTAACTTATAATTCATTTCAGGTAAACTAAGGCTATTGATTTTTTTGGCGTCACACCGGTTAATGGCTGACGCCACCACTTATTTTGAGGAGGAGATTGATTTGGATATTCGGACAACGGTGGTTACGCGAAGTTTTTGGGGTGCAGCTGTCCTGACTTTAATTTGTGCAGTCGCCGGGAGTGAACTTGCCCAGCTCCCCTATTTGAACCTGGTCGGCGCCTTGGTCATCGCCC
This sequence comes from Levilactobacillus fujinensis, assembly GCF_003946335.1. GTDB lineage: Bacteria > Bacillota > Bacilli > Lactobacillales > Lactobacillaceae > Levilactobacillus > Levilactobacillus fujinensis. The sequence goes on along the minus strand of NZ_RHNX01000012.1, from coordinate 39,263 downwards.
TATTATTGGGAATGGCTTGTCAGTTGGCTCCCAGAGCGGTCAACGCGAATCGCGCAGGTATCGGCTTTATCAGTAATAAATTTCTCCGTTTAGGTATTATTCTTTTAGGATTCAAATTAAACTTGATTCAACTGGCCCAGGCCGGTGTCAAAACGATCACGTTGGCCGCTGTCGTGGTCACCGGCATGGTCCTCCTCACCTACAACCTGAGTCGCAAAATGGGCGTCGAGCGTGACTTGGCCATTTTGACGGCCACTGGAACCAGTATCTGTGGCGCCGCTGCCGTAATGGGAATCTCCCCGCAGATCAAGGTCAGTCCCGACAAGGCCGAACGTCAACGGGAAAACGAGGTTCTGGCCGTGGCCATCGTCGCCATCTTAGGGACGGTCTTCACCTTGATTGAAATTGGTCTGAAGCCACTCTTACATTTAACGGCGGTCCAATTCGGTGTGATGACTGGGGGCTCGCTCCACGAAATCGCGCATGCCGTTGCGGCTGGTAGCGCAGGGGGACCGGTCAGTTTGGACACGGCCATCATCACCAAACTCTCACGGGTTCTCTTGTTGGCCCCTGCAGCGCTGATCATCGGCTGGTGGTACCAACGGCAAACGACGACGGCTAACACCGCTGAAGGTCGCGCCAAACTCCCAATTCCTTGGTTCATGGCCGGTTTCCTGCTGACCAGCGTCATCGGCACTTGGCTGCCATTGGGCACTGCTGCGTTGGCTGGTTTGGTCAAATTGGCCTACATTTTCCTCGGAATGGCCATGGCCGCTCTGGGAATGAGCGTTAACTTCCGCGTCATCTTCCAGCGGGGAGGCAACGCCTTTCTTGCCGCAACCCTATCCTCCGTGGTCTTGATGACCGGGGTAACAATTGCTAGCAAGTTATTCTTTTAAAACGTGCACTTACAGAGAATGGCGTAAATAAAAGTTGCTCCTTCAGAATTATTAGATTCTGAAAGGAGCAACTTTTTGAGTTATGTCCCACATTCTTTCGCTTACCCTAATTGCAGTAAATGTTGTATCGTCCCGTTATCCCAAATGATGTATAACCCAATCAAAATGTAAACGGCGATGGTAATGTAACGGCCTTGCTTTTCCAAAACATCTGCCACCTTTGGTAAACAAGCTAGCCGATAGCCTAGTTCCCAGAAAATTACGACCATCACGGCAAACGTCAGTAAAATCAGCGGAATGCTGCTCGGCGTAACCGTGGTAAATAGTGGGACGTAGATACCAATGTTATCTGCTCCACAGGTCGCCATCGTAATCAACGCCACACTGATAATCAGACTCTTGGGATCGCTCACCTTGCCAGCAATCGCATCCTGATCATCATCGTCACCTTTAACCCACAATTTAATTCCCAAATAAATCGGAATCAATCCCAGCAGTCCTAATAGCCACGGTGCAGGCACGAAACCCAAGAAGAACGCGATTGCTAGCGAACTTCCGACCAAGACGATGGTCCCCAAAAAGTCCCCGATTAGGACCACCCAGCGGTCTTGGTGCTTTACGCGGCCGAAAATTACCATTAAAATAACTAAGTAGTCCAGCCCGGTTGAAATGTAGGCCGTGACTCCCGTTAAGATTGTCTTTAACATGCGCCCATCTCCCTATATATGTTATTCACAACATATGTTAACATGTTCATATGAAAGGAGCAACCCCCAAATGGCGGATTCACCAAATTTAGTCAAACTCATTCAAAAACCGGCGTTAGACGCCTCCCAAGACATCTTCAAGTTGCTCAGCAACACCACTCGTCTGCAGATTCTGTACCTACTGGAACAGCGCGAACTCAACGTCAGTGAACTCAGCGACCTTTTGCAGGTGGAACAATCAGTCGTGTCACATCAACTGGCCCTCTTGAAAAAGGAACAACTGGTCACAGCCAATCGCGTTGGGAAGCAGAGCATCTATCAACTGGACGACCCGCACATCTTGGATATCGTCAACGAAACACTGGCCCACGTGGACCACGTATTACGTGGCAAAACACATGGTCATTAAACGACGGCTCGGAATTTATTCCGGGACCGTCTTTTTTTGTTCGATGTAAATTTAGCGGAGCGAGCCAGGTCCCTGCACTTAACCCCACTTCACCAATGACCCGCTGCTAATGGCAACTCTATCTGAAGGCATTGGACTTGCTCTCGCCATTCTATCCCAAGTCTGGCAGCTTCTGAAACGTGCGGAGCCGAGCCAGGTTCCTGCGCTTAGTACGCAAAGACCTCCTGGCCGGCTTCGCCGACTAGGAGGTCTTTTCCCACTACAGTCTGTTTTAACTTACTATAGGGAATTGCTTTTCGCCACTCTATCCCGAGTCTGGCGGCTTCTGAAACGTGCTCCGCGAGCCAGGTCCCTGCGCTTAACCCCACTTCACCAATGACCCAGGTTCGGGGTCATCGGTGAAGTGACGTTAATGCTCAGGACCTAAACGGCTCGCTCCGCACTCTTACATCTTCATTCCCATCTTCTCATACGAACTCATTCCGGCCAGATGGAGGTCCTTGACGTCGATGCCGCGTTCTTTGGCAACAGCGTTCATCAAGGTATCCATGTCCATTAGCTTATAGGTCTTAGGATGGTCTGGGTCGTACGCTTCGATTTGGGCCATCATGCCGCCATCTTCGTGTTCGATGATGTGGCAGTGGTACATGTAAACACCGGTGTGTTCGAACCAGACCTTGATGCGGACCGTTTCACCGGGGTTGACACCGACCGTGTCCTTGAAACCGTGTTCGTTCGGGTACGGTGCTTTGCCGTTCCGTGAAACGATTAGGAATTGCGTGCCGTGCATGTGAAACGGGTGGACCATGCCGGCATCCATGTCGTTCGTATTCGAAACATCCCACAACTCAACGTTGCCGACCTTTTGCCGGGCGTCGATCCGTTGCATTTCAAACTTTTTACCATCGATCATGACTTGTTCGTCCATACCGGACATGACCACTTTTCTCACGGGCATTCCAGGCGTCACTTCTGGGTCTGGAATATCCACGAGGTGTTCCGGCAATGTCACATCTTCGCGCTGATAGTCATGGATTCTGAAACGAACCAACGGTACATCGTCGCTAAATAATGTGACGGTCTGCCCCGGCTTGATCTTACCAAAGTCCACGATAATTTCCGCTCGTTCGGCACAGGTCAACATGAGGTGCGTGAATTCGACGGGTTCTGGCATAACACCCCCGTCAGAAGCGATTTGCGTAAATGGCAAGTCGTTACTGAAATGTAACCGCCATTCGCGCCGGTTCGCCCCGTCTAAGATCCGCAGACGCAGGCGTTGGGTCGTCACGTCAAAGTAAGGATTGATGGTCCCATTGATCATCGCCGTTGGCCCTTGAACACCATCTGGATCGTAGTCGGCATTGTAATCCCACTGGTTATCCTCGTGGAAACGCCGGTCTTGTAAGACCAATGGAATGTCATCGACCCCGTAATTTCTAGGGAATGGCAATTTCGCCTCTTGCTTGTCGGTCACAATAACCGTACCAGCCAAACCACGCCAAACCTGTTCGGCCGTTGATGGACATGGATGCGCGTGTAACCACAGCAAGGCCGCCGGCTGGTCAACCTTAAAGTCGATGTGGCGCGTTTGCCCAGGATAAACGGGTGCGTGACACCCACCATCGGTATAAGGCCCTGGAACGTTCAGGCCATGCCAGTGAAACGTGGTTAGTTCTGGCAAACTATTTTTCAAATCAATATGCATGGTCTTCCCCTTGGCAAAGACCATGGTTTGGCTCAACAGCGTGCCATTGTAGCCCCAAGTCTTGGTCTTCTTTCCGGGTAAAAGTTGGGTCTCCCCAGCTTGTGCCTCGACCGTGTAATATGTATCCGTCGCCGTTTCCTTGTCCGGTTTCAACAGTGGTGGCACCCGTAAAGGTTGTTGCGGAATATCTGGTTCCTCCAGCGGAACATAACCCCCATCGTGCGTGTTGAACGCCGCTTCATCAAAGAAGTAATCCGTGTAAATTGATTTTGTCATCCTTTAGACTCCTCCACAATTTATTTGGTCATTAATCGGCCGTGTCACTTACATGATTATGATACCGCATTCAGTCGAGCGGAGGAAATGACTCATCAGAATTTTGAACGTAGGTGGAAAAAATGAGATAAAACAAGCTTGGAACAAGTAATACCTAAAGGTTGAAAGCCAAAATGTTTGCGTTACGCTTGCGACAGTAGGAATTATCACGGCTAAATTAGTGAAAACGGCCGCACTCCGGATGCCAGGGATTCCGCTTGCTGTGGGGAACGCTTCCAGCCAGAGACCGCTTCTCAGGCTCTGGCAGTTCCCCCACAGTGTGGCGCCTGAAAATTCGTAGGTGGTCTAAAGCTACCGGTCGGTACGGGCACGAAGGGCGTAGAGGATGGTCACCGTATCCACCACTTCCTGGAATACGGCCCCGATGATTGCTGGGATGACCCCGAAACTGGCAATCACCATCAATACCGTACAGATAACGATTCCAATCAACACCGCCTGTCGGGCGATTCGCATGGTCCACTGTGCGATGTCCCGTGCGGCACTGACCCGCGTCAGGTCATCTTTGAGAACCACGGCATCGGCCGACTCACTGGCCGCCGTTGCCCCGTGTGCTCCCATGGCGATTCCCACATCCGCCGTTGCCAGTGATGGTGCATCGTTGATACCATCCCCAACCATGGCGACTGGTCGTTGGTCGGCTGGCAATTCGGCTAGGACGTTGATTTTATCCGCTGGCAAACACTCCGCGTGAACTTGGTCGATTCCCACTTCGGCGGCAATCTGTTTCGCAATCGGCTGACGGTCGCCGGAAATCATAACCAAGTTGTGAACACCCAAGCGATGGAGATCCGCCATGGTATCCTTGGCTTCCGGCCGCAATTTATCACTAAAACTAACATAGCCTTGATAGATTCCCGCCGCCGACACGTAGACCGCCGTCTTATCTGCCTTATCCACCGGTTTGTCCGTGACAAATTCCGCCTTGCCGGCCCGAATAGTCTGACCATCAATGTTGGCCTGGACCCCTTGCGCCGTGGTCTCATTAACATCCGCTGCCGGCAGTAATTTTTCAGTGCTGGCAGCCACTAAGGACTGCGCCAGCACGTGGCCGGAATGCTGTTCTGCACTCGCAGCCAACTGTAAGAGGTCTGCTTGAGAAATTGCCGTCACTGGCACAATCTGGTCGACTACTAATTTTCCCTGCGTGATCGTCCCGGTCTTATCAAATGCAAACGTCTTGACCTGCGCCAACTTTTCCAACGTCGTCCCCGTCTTCACAATAATCCCATTTCGACTGGCCCGGCTCATTCCCGAAATCAGCGCGATGGGTGCCGCCAAAATCAAGGGACATGGCGAAGCCACCACGAGGACTTCCGCAAACCGGACCGGGTCACCAGAGAAACCCCAAGCAATCCCAGCAATGACGTACGCCAATAACGTAAATGGTACCGCGTAGCGATCGGCCATCCGCACAAACTTTGCCGGTTGTGACTCCGCTTGCTTAACCAGTCGCACAATGTTTTGGTACTGACTGTTATCGGCCGTCTGGTCAGCCCGCAGGTAAATGGAGGCTTCCCCGTTAACACTTCCGGACATGACCGTCTCACCGACCTGTTTGTCGATCGGCCGTGCCTCACCCGTCAACGATGCTTCGTTGACCGTAGTCGGCCCCGTCAACAAGGTCCCATCGACGGGCATGACCTCGCCGGGGCGGACTAACAACCGGTCCCCTACGACGACTTCATTAATGGCAACGTCCGCGATATCATCACCCACAGCGCGGTGGGCCGTTTGTGGTGAATTGTTCAAGAGCTCCTGTAATTCACTGTTGGCGCGCCGAGCCGCAAAGTCTTCCAGGGCATCTCCCCCGGTCAACATGAGTAAAACAATCAGTGCTGCCCAATATTCACTCACGGCCAAGGTGGCAATCACCGCAGTAATCGCCAATAGATCAACACCAAATTTACCGGACCGCAACGTTTTAACCATATCGATAAACATCAACAGAGCTAAGAAAACCCCCAGCACAGTAACTAATATCTGTGCCCACCCCGCCTGATGATTGACGAACTGAAGCCATAATGCAATGGCCCCCAAAACGATAACGAACCAAAATCGTTTATACTCTCGTAATTGCTGCATGAAATCTCCTCCCCGGAAACTCATATTTAGTCGCGGGCGACCATCGTCACTCGTTCATCTTAAGTTGAGTATACCAAAGCTTATGATTCTTTTCACATTTTGGTCAGCGTGGCTTAAACTAACTGCTCTTGTTTAGTCATTTTAAGCTTGCGTTCAAAATACAAACAGGGGCTAGTTTGGAATATTTCCCCAGCAAACACATACGGCCCTTTTCCAAATAAAAAAAGCATTCGATCACCCACAACACGGCAACCGAATGCTTCATCAGTTCAATTCAACTTTAGAAATGACGCCGAATGATAACTGCTGACCCTAAAACCACCAGAACAACGCTACCACTCAACACGGCGATGCCATTAATATGGTCATCTGTTTGCGGCAATTTCTTGTTGGCCTTAGCTACCGTCTTGCTGGGGTGCTCCGTTGCCGTCACACCAGCAACCTTAGCTGCCTTGACCTGAGCCTTTTTAGCCTTAGCCTTCTTCACTGGTTTCTTTTCAGCTTGGTTGGCAACACTTTCGCCCGCTTTGTCTTCACGGGCTGCTTCTTCGGCAGCGGCTTCGGTCCCGCCGTCAACGTCGATAGTCCCGGTCGTGTCGTCCTCTTCCTCTTCGGAAGTTTCGACGCCATCCGTGTCGCCGCCATTGTTGTTCTCATTTCCATTACCTTCGTTGTTGTCACCACCACCAACGGCACCATTGCCGTTTGATGAGGAAACCTTCCCGTTGGCTTCTTCGGAATGCTTACTGCCGGAAGTACCGCCACCCCAAGTCATGATGGCTTTATTCCTAAATTTATAACCCGAGTCGATCAGAGATGTGTCGGTCACCTTAGTGTCGTAATCAATGGTCACTAGATTGCTGACCGTATCGTTAAATTTCAACGTGAATCCTTGATCGGTATATGTAATTTTATAATCGGCTGCCGTCATGGCTGGCTTTTCCCGCTTGTAGTTCGTGGTATCCACCCAGTAGGCATTGCTGACGGTAACACCGTGAATCATTTCCTGGTAGTCGCCAATCGTGTCGGTAATTTCCAGATTTTTCATGGTAATCTCTTGGCGGTTGACCAGAATCGTCCATTTGATGGTCCCGTCGTCCTGCAGGGTCCCCTTCTTCGACAGGTTCGCGTCGTTGATCACCAGATTGATGACCGACGTACTGGTCTGGTTACCTTTGAGGTTAAAGATGACGTCCTTTTCACCGGAGTCTTCCCCACGGTACTTGGTCGCCAGGTTGACCGTCAGTTTATCATTGGTCTTGCCTTCGAGGGCGGCGTTCATCGTCATCACGACTTTGCCGTCACTGACCACAGCCTTACCAATGACAGTTCCGTCCGTGTCGAGCACATCAAATGTGTCTCCCGGCGTCTTGGCCTTCAGATTGGCTGGCAGGTCCAACGTAATCGTGTCCCCGTTATGAATGGGCGTACTGCCAAAGTCCAACTTATACTGAATATCAATCGTGTCGGCGTGCTTGAAATCCGGCCCGTTCGTGACCTTGGCTGACGTGGTAAAGTCGGCCCCATTATGGTTAGTGGCCGCTTTCACTGGAAGCACACTAACGACCAGCAACATAACTAAACTTACTATCCCAATCAGTAGTTGCCGTACTTGACTGTTCTTCTTCAAAAAAATCCCCTCCTGTAACCTTTTCTACTTCCAAATTATACCTGTTAGTTGTTTGACTTGGCAATCGAATTTGGCAGATTTTTCAGATCCACTTTGCTTATAATTACGATTGAATTTCAATTTATATTTATATTTTTGCGTTTATATTTTAAAAAAATGAATATTAAGAAAATGGGACAATAACTCAAAAATTGCTCCTTTCAGAATCTAAAAACTCTGAAAGGAGCAACTTCTATTTACGCCACTATGGTGCCAAAACATGCGCCATAAGGCAGCACTTAGCAGATTCGCGTGCCCAACGTTTGCATTTCTTTCTTTAAGTCTAAGTCTGATTTTTCTTTGGCGGTATAGGTAATCATCCCCACCGCGCTATCCAAAATACCGGTATCATCGCGCAAGGACAACTGGTTATAGACTCGGTCCAAAATCAGACCGTTGCCCAAGTACAACTCGGTGTCCGCATTGGTCATTAAATGCAATCCGGCATCATTATCCACGGGAATCGTGTAGTCCGGATCTGCCGCCGTTAGGGAAACAAATTGGAACTTATCGCCAATGGCACAGCTCCCGCCCAACGTTGAGTACCGGTTAGAACCATCGTCCAACGTCAGTAGAACCGTGGCGTCTGGCTGCAAATTTTTCGTTAGGTAAGCCCGCGCTACATCTTTAATTGTAATTTTCATCAAAATTTCCCTCTTTCCTACTAACCAATTGTACACAATCATTTATACCGCAATTATCAGGCAAAGTAAACTATATTGCTTACTAAACGATAGTTATATTGGTGTGGATCGACGTTCTTTCCGGCTTACATGGTGGGCTGACCTGGGAAATGCCTGAGCTTGGCGGCTTTCAGGCGAGCCGGCAGCCCGTTCTTAGCCTGAAGACGTCCCCTATCCTTAACAGTCGGTGCCCGGCCATTACCCCTAATTTAGCGGTGACACCTCCTACGGTCGCAAGCGTAAAAGTCTTCACGTTTCAGCCACTCCATCAAAAAAGACTAGCAGTCATCCTCCGCCTAAACGCAGAACGACTCCTAGCCTATTTAATACAACCCGCGATCACGATTCGTAACTGTGTTTAACCAAATCAATCAGCTCGTCCTCGGATAAGTTGAGTTTCTTGGCCTCGGTCGTGAACCCGTCAACAAAGCGTTCCGAGAACTGGGACCGACGCTTTTCCCTGATGGTCGCCTCGGCCGTGGCGGTGACGAACATCCCCACACCGCGGCGTTTCTCAATCACGCCCGCCGCAACGAGCCGGTTGATTCCCTTTAGAACGGTCGCGGGGTTGATATGAAATTCCTTAGACATTTCTGTCGTGGACGGTACCTGCTCGCCGGCCTGATAAATACCGGTAAAGATGGCTTCTTCCACCTGTTCCGCCACCTGCAGGTAGATGGGTTCCGGACTATCGAAATTAAATTTCATTTTTCATTTCCCACATTCTTTGTGAACTCGTCTTGTCGGTTACGCCGTCGTGGTTTTAGGCAGAACGATCCGCCAGTACAGTGCCAGCGTAATCAGATAGTAAATGACGTACAGGCCGATGAAAATCAGAAAAGTGCTCCCAATCCCTAAGTAGGGACTCATTGGCGCTGACATCAAGGGCTTAAACATCTGTAGACCGAACAAGACGTCGATTACCCCCATAATACCAGGAATTAAGAATAAAATCCCAATTTCTTTTGCAATCCCCCAACGCATGAGGTTTTGCCGCACCCCTACCTTGTAGAGCATCCGGTAACGTCGTTGGTCACCGGGCGCACCCGAAAGGATCTTAAACATCAGGCACGATGCAAGCATTGCAAGGAAGGCGATCCCTAAGAAGTAGCCCATAAACTCAAGCCCCCCGAAGAACCCATTCATGACTTCATAGCCTTGGTAGCTCCCGACCGTCATGCCAGCAGGCGGTGCGAATCGCTTGTTTTCTAGCTTACTCAACTGCTTCAGTGGCTGCAGATCTTGTTGCAGGTCCTTCACCCGAATCGTGGTCACCGTCACCGTTTGCCCAGTTTGTTTGGCGAACTGCTCAGCTGATAAAATTTTCGGCGTGTAAGCACCAGTTTTACCCAAAGCCAGCGCCATGAAGTCCATATCCTGCGTACCAGACTTTTTAAATGCCTTCAGTGACTGCGTGTACAGGTGTGCTTCTGGTTGGCCAGATTTTTTATACCGTTGTTGTTCAACGGGTTGCTTGGCAATCTCGTCAGCGTTGTAATAGACCGTCTTGCCTTGACGCTTCTGCGTGTAGGTTGCACTGTAACTCACATGAAGTTGCGCCATCAGTTTTTGTTCGGCTGGTGTCTTATCATGTACGGCGATGCTGTAGGTTCCGATCATTTTGGCCATCATCGGCAACTGCCTGTGATAGCCAGACCCGACCGTAATTGCACCCAAGGCCATCGCAAAGAGCAGTGACACAATCGTCAGCATCCGCGTGTAGTTGTGGACTCGGAAGTTGAGTTGACCTAACAGAAAGCCATTTAAATGCTTCTTGGCCCAAGCCGTCCGCCGCAATCCCCGAATGACCACCAGAATCGTTGCCCGAAACAATAGATAAGTTCCTAGCGTTATCGTGACCAAGGCCAGCGGAATCGCCGTCATCTGCAGCACCTTGATGGCTGCCAATGCCCAATAACCGATTGCCAAAAAGATGATTCCTAGCGTGCCCTGGACCAGTTGGCGGAAAGGCTTGACCTTTGGCTGATTGGCCAGCTCGTCGCTGTGCAGCAATTTCAAAACAGTTGTCCGGGTCAGTCGAACTAGATTAAACAGGGAGGCCAGGATGAACAGGCCCACGTATAACACGGCCGTGGCAATAATTGCTGGCACATAGAACGCGGACAGATGCGCCAAATGAAGACCCAACATATTCAGCAGAAAGCCGACCAGAAATTTACTCATCAACAGGCCCAACACAATACCGATGGCCGTCGCAATCGTTCCCAAAATCAACGTTTCCAGAAAGACCAATTCGCCGACGCGCTTCCGTGTGGCCCCCAGCATCATGAAGAGCCCGTAGTCGTGCTGGCGCATGCTGAGCAGAAAACTGTTCGCGTACATAATGTAGACCACCGTGATCAGGATCAAGAGAACCGCCCCAAAACCAAAGATGAAGCTGGCCTGGGAAACGACTGCATTGGCCTTGATGAAGGCTCGGTTAGTGGCTAAATTGGCAAACATATAAAAGATGGCGGCCGACATGGTCAGACCCGCCAATAAGACCAAGTAGTCTCGACGCCGGTTTTTAATCCCGGCTAGTGCTAATTTTCCTAACATCGTCCGTCCCCCTACTCGTTAAACGTGCCCAGTTCCGTCAGAATCTGTTGATAAAAGGCGGCCCGGTCCTGATTTCCCCGTTTGAGTTCGGAACCAATTTGACCATCCTTAATGAACAGGATGCGCTGACAGAAGCTGGCTGAAAATGGATCATGCGTGACCAGTAGCACGGACATTGCCTGTTTCTGGTTGATGGTCGTCAACAGATCGAGCAGTTCGCGGGCACTCGTTGAATCCAATGCTCCAGTCGGTTCGTCCCCCATCAGGATCGACGGGTGATGGACGATGGCTCGCGCCGCAGCGACCCGTTGCTTCTGACCACCGGAAAGTTCGGCGGGATATTTTTGCAGTAAGTCCGCAATTGACAAGGTCTCTGCCACTTCATGAATCGCTTGATCCATAATTTTTGACGCCGTCCCCTTCAATGCCAACGGTAAGCCGATATTTTCTTCGGCCGTTAAACTTTCTAACAGATTGAAGTCTTGAAAAATGAAACCGACTTCTTGTGCCCGAAAATCGGCGAGTTGATTGCCGCGCATCTGGGTGACGTCATGACCGTTCACAATAACGTCGCCCTTAGTCGGCGTGTCTAACGTGGATAACATGTTTAGCAAGGTTGTCTTTCCGGAACCGGAAGCCCCCATGATGCCGACAAATTCACCTTCGGCCACCGAAAAATTAATGTCTTTAAGCGCTTTGTACTGGCGTTCGTTTGCTTTACCGTAAGTTTTTTCTAAGCCGTGGACATCCACGACCGTCGTTGCTGTTGTCATTTTAAAATCCCCCCGCTGGTGTATTGGTTAGCTACTTGTGTAATTAACTATAACGGTTCATTGTAAATTGTCAACTGCTTTTTTCGAACTGGAGAGTCGAAACGCGAAATTCACAGGCGTTCGGTGTACAATTATTTTTGTAAAGCCATTAACCTCTGGCAGGCTTATCCCTGCTAAGCGGTCAAATTCGATCAAGAAGGAGTTTTTCTGATGAAGCAATTACGCTTAGGTGGTACTGACTGGCAAGCCTCCGCCGTCGCTTTAGGTATCATGCGGATGGCCACACTTTCCGTTGCAGATGCAGCCAAGGCTCTCCAAGCTGCTCACGAAGCTGGCATTACCTATATTGATTCTGCCGATATTTACGGTGATGGTCAATCCGAAAGAGTCTTCAAGGACGCCTTAAAGGAATCCGGCCTCAACCGTGCTGACTTCTACATTCAATCTAAGGGTGGGATTGTGTTGGACCCTGCGCGAAGTCACGACGGTTTGGTCTTTGGTCAACGCTACGACTTCTCTAAGCAACACCTGCTAGATTCTGTCGATGGTATCTTGGACCGGATGGGGTTAGACTACTTAGACGCCTTTCTCCTTCACAGACCAGACCCCCTGATGGAACCGGAAGAAATCGCAGACGCCTTTAACACCCTGCAACGCTCCGGAAAAGTTCGGCATTTCGGGGTTTCTAACTTCAACGTTCAACAGTACCAAATGGTTCAAGAAGCCGTTGATCAAAAGTTAATGTTCAACCAACTTCAGTTTGGTGCCGCACACGCCCAAATGGTGACAGAAGGTCTACGCGTCAACATGGATGATGCTCCCGCCGTCACTGATGGTGGGATGTTAGAGTTTGCCCGCCGTAAGCACATCACGATTCAAGCCTGGTCACCCTTCCAATACGGCTTGTTCGAAGGCATGTTCATCAATGATCCAAAGTACCCTGAACTCAACGCGGCCCTTCAAAAACTAGCCGATAAGTACGGCGTCTCCAAGAATGGCATCGCAACTGCCTGGATTCTACGACATCCCGCTAACGTTCAAGTTCTGTTAGGAACAATGACTCCTGCCCACATCAAGGACAGTGCGGCCGGTGCTGACGTGACCTTAACGAAGCAGGAGTGGTACAACATCTACTTCGCTGCCGGCAACTATTTACCATAAGCAAAGGTTCAAACCCAACTTATTCACGTGACACTTGCGACAGTGAAGATTGTTACCGTTAGTTTGGTGGTATGGTTGCTCGCCGGCTGCCAGGGATTCTGCTCGCTATGGAAACATCTCCAGTCAAAGAACGGTCTTTCGACTCGCTTAGACTACGCGTTCCCCAGGTTGGCTCATATCTGCCCACCGGTAAAGCGCTGACTATAATTTTAGTCGCCGTACTGCTGTTCCGACAGTCATAATAGGTATTTTCGAACGTTTAATTTTTAATTTTCAATTTAAAAACGCGTCATAAAATTCGCGATAATGTCCTCTCAACGACCGGGCAATGTCGCGATTTTTTTATGCCAAAAAAATTTTAAAAAAAGGGTTGCCCTTTTTCAATTTGGTGGTAAACTAAAGGTGTTCTTAAGGGCGAGTGATTACTCGCTCGAAGAAATGGAAAGGGGATTTTAATCATGTTTACCACTATGTTTTGGATTCTAGCGATTTGGTTAGTTGTTAACGGTGTTTGGACTTGTACAGCTACTGACAATCGAGAGTTGATGAAATGGTTTGGTTGGATTAACGTGGTTGCAATCATCGTTGGGTTTTGGGTATTCTACGGTGCAGCTGCTGTCGCTGCCCTGAGCGTATGGTTTACCGTCGTTAACTGGGTCAATGTGGTATTGGCTATCGTCCAGTTTTACCTCGCATACCGTCAAGCAGGTGCTGCGCATCATGCCTAACGATAATCCCACCTCTATCAAAAAGCAGTGATGTCCCGGACACAGACATCACTGCTTTTTGGTCTGGTAATCACCCTCATCACTGGTAGAATGGGAGTATGCGTCAAGCAATTGTTAGCTGAAATTGGATGCTCTGTGGCCAACAGATAAGCGCCAGAACTGTGCGACGTACCGACTATATCTGCCGGTTTCTTGGCTTACACAGGAGTCCACTGGCAATCCACCAACCGGTCTGCAGCATGGGCAACATGCATTTTTAGTATGCCTTCAAGTCGAGCGGGAAGACTAGTGCCCTTCTAGGCCAAAATGTCTCTACAGCGGGCAGACTCTCTAGCACGCCGTAATACGACATGCTTTAGCAATCCTGCTCCCCACAGAAGTACTGATATGATTTTTAAAGAAGGTGGTCCTGATCATGGCTAAGAAGAATATTCTGGACGAATTTCCCGCAATCGTTCAGGCGAATAAAGAATTAACGCAGAAACAAAAAGACGTGCTGATTGCTAGCATCCGCCTGTTTGCTGAACAGGGGTATGCTAACACCAGCACGCATCAAATTGCCGTGGCCGCGCATCAATCCGAGGGGACCATGTTTAAACATTTTAAGTCTAAAGCTAATATTCTCCGAACAGCCTTAGAACCCTTGATTAAACAAATCATCCCCGACGTTGAGGCCGAGTTTAAACAGGATACGTTGAACCATCCCACGGAGAGTTTACACGATTTTCTAGACTACTTTGTCCGTAATCGGATGGCCTTTGCCGACGAAAACCAAGATGCCATCAAGGTCTTCTTTAGCGAATTACTTTACAACGAAAGCCTACGCCAGGAGTTCATTGAAACTTCCCGGAACGAATTAATCGCTGCTTTTAAGGACACCATTGTCGATCTTCAAAGGCGTCACCTGATGATTGACTGGCCGTTTACGGAAATTTTCCGTTACATCATCGCCGTCATCGTCGGTTACGTCATCGACCGGTACGTCCTGTTCCCTAACCGCGACTGGAATGACGAAGTCGAAGCGGGCTATTTAGTTACCGAACTAGAAAAAGTTTTACAGCCCTAGTCATGGCGAGTCTGGCATTTGGCCAACCCGCCTTTTTTCTGTAAAAATTTTAAGGTACATCGGTCAATTGCCAATGAATTTTACCTTGGTAATCACTCGCAACAGCATCTTTATCGACCACTAGCAACAAACCGGACTTCTCCGTCCATTCGTCCTTTGAAATCTCGGTGACCTCATTTTCCTTAGTTGTCTCCCGTCGCAACACTGTCGTCGGATGATCCCCAATTACATAAGACACGTTTTTTATGACATAGATCAATTTTCCTTGTAACCGTCGCCCAGAACTGTCATGAAACTGTTCTGCCATATTAATCTGCAATTGCCACCTTCGACCGACACCACGGGTATCCCGCACCCCCAGTTTCCATCCCGGCCCCGGTTGCCGCGAAATGGTCTGTGTTTTACCAGTCAGTCTCTGGGGCATAAATGCACCATCACTCGGAACATCCGTAAAGCTTAACTCACCAGTACGCAAGTTAATCGGAATTTTTAGGTCATTGGACACATGGCCTTGCTGATCTGTCACTTTAACGGTCACTTCATTCTTCCCCACCTGCAACAAGCGCTTGGGAACCGTCATCTGGAAATTTCCAACTTCTCCTTTAGTCAGCCACTTGAACCCTAATACGTTCTTTCCTTGATTCTGACCATTGAGCGTGAGGGCAACCCGGCTATTGTCACGATCAATCAAATCAATCGGTTGCGACCCATTTCGCAATAATCCCTTGAGGGTAACATCTTTACTCGTCGTCAGAGGCAAGTCATCTAAACTGGTCAGTTTAAGGTCCAGTAACTTCTCGATCCGAAAGCTAGTCGTTGGCACACTAATAAAGTAGGTGCTGCCGTAAAACAAACTTGGCGGCGTTTTCACTTCCACCGACTGGTTCGTTGCTGGGAAAGTCGCTTCCGTCATGGCCGTTAGAATTCTCCTACTCACCTTCCGCTCCAACACCCGGATAAATCGATCGCCTAAAATTCCCTCAGCTGTATCATCAGTCGTTTCAAGAATCGTATTTTCACCGTTCTGAACCGTAATTCCCTTCACGATTGCTGGCCGTGGTAGTCCAATATTAGCGGTGAAAGGGCCATTATTTCCCACACCACCAACTAAAATCCCCTCGTTGGCAAAATCAATCTTTGATGTAAAGCGAATCCTATCTTGCGCAGATAACCCCTTCAGCACATCGCCGTCATTGACCTTCTGCTCGTTCTGGCCCAACAGCTCAACTAATGATGTCGTCCGCATCTTGGGCCATCTGGGATCTTGATCAACCACAACCATTTGATTATCACTAGTTGTACTGGCACTCGTAATTCCCCAAGTGGCACTAGTCGCGCGCTGCGCCGCTTCTTGAACCGCGCCGGTCTTTTTGGGCGGTACCAAGAAGCTTGTCTCCACGGTCATATTATCCGTTGCTTCCGGCCTAATCGCCAAATTAGTTTCTGGATCTCGGTCATTGAAGGCGTAGGTCATCTGTCGCGTTTTAGCTTCCCAATTTAGTGTAACGTGTCGCCACCGGCCGTCAGCCGGATTCGACTTTAAATATTGCAGTTGGTTGTGGTGGAGTGTCGGGTGGCCCTGCCCGCTCTTATTTACAATTTTGTAACTGCTAGAATCCCCCGGATAGCCGCTCGCAATGTGGGGCCCCTTGCTGGCCTTATAATCCAAAAAGTTATTCAACTCATGGCCCTCATCATTGTTCACATGTGTATCAAATTCTAGCGCCCAACTACTACTGATTCCCTGACGTGCAACCGACGCCGGGTTCACATTTCGCCCATCCGACGGTGCGCCTCCCCAAACACCAATTGTTTGACCTGCATCGGTTTTAGGAATCGGGACCATTCTGCGCTCTGCATTTTGTAGCACAAAGGCCATTCCTTCACTTGTTGCCGCTCCCTTATCACCGAAGTAAAGCCAAAAGCCCCACAGAGCGTTCCGTGTCAAATTCACTTGGTTTGTGATCGCCCCGCCATTTTCATTAGCTTTCGACCAGAGGGCACTGATTTGTGTCCCGGTCCCCGCGCTACTGGTCAATTGCGCAACAGACTGATCAACACGCGGTCCATTTAACTGACCAGTCGTTGCGTTCGCGACTTGGTCTAACTTATAAAGATCAGTTAATGGAATTCCATTCGGTGCCGATTTCAATGCGGCGTTCAACCCGGCGTCCTCAGCCGCCCGCACGCGCCGTTCACCGCAAGTAACGACTCCCCAACATACCAACATCATTACGATCCATTTCATGGCGACTCCCCCCTACACTCACTTTTCCTAACTGAGAATGAATTATACCGAGAGAATTGGTCTTTAACAGTAAAAACGTAAAATTGAAGTCACGAAGAGGATAAATATAATTATAAAAAGTGTGCTTATCTCCGCAAAATAAGGGATAAGCACACTTTTTATTTGATTTTAAAATTTAAAGCCTGGCCGTTAAAAACTGATTTGGTCTAGGCCATCACGCCAGGTTGACCTCTCGTCCACGCTAGCGGATTACTACAATTCGTGATGCCCGGTCAGTACATCGCCCTAGTCACATTAAGTCGTTTGTGGTGCATCGATCAGTTGCCAGTTAAACGTTCCCTCATAGTTTCCCGCTATCGCTCCACCGTTGACTTGAAGTTCAAACCCATTGTTGGCGTCCCAATGTTCCTGCAGAACGTGAGTGGTTTCATCATCTTCATGGGTCGTCTTACTCATGACCGTTGCTGGACTAGTCGTTAACAGTTCCGAATAACCATTGCGAAGTAACGCCACGTTACCATTCATTGGCGTAGTTCCCCCAACCGTATGAAACGGTGTTTCCAAAGATACGGCTAATGTCCACCGATTCTGTGCCCCCCGTTCATCAACCACGTCAAGATTCCACCCGCTCTGCCGGGAAACCCATTGTGAGTGTCCTTTCAACTCGGTCGGTATAAAACTCGCATTTTGGGGCAATTTACTAATATACAATGTGCCAATTTGTCGGTTTAAACTAATTGTCACCGAATTTGACTGGTGATTCCGATCATTCGCTGCTGCATCCGAAACTTGATCAGCACCTACCAAAACTAACTTATTTTGGCTACCCACGTTTAACTGTTTCGGCGATATCGTGAATTCAAAGCTTCCATTTTTGTCAAGACTACCAGCTGAAACAGCATGGCCATTCAGCATGGCGTCTACATGATAATCCTGCATTTCACTCGCTGGAATGGGGACTCCTGCATTTGTCAGTTGCCCCGTAATCGTTGCAGACTCGCTATGTCTTAAATTAAACGTCGTGGTGGGAGAATCTAATTGTAATGTTCGTTTCGCTTTAATCATGTAGCTAGGTAGCGTCAGTTTTGTTTGATAATTAGGACCATAAAACCGAGATGTCACTGCTGCTACTGATGTGGTCGTCTTTACTTCAGGAGCGACTCCGGTCACGGTAACCACCGCTTGGGGATTAGACCCATCGAGTGGTTGGACCCAAGCCTTTTTGATTCGCTCTTGATTTAACTCATTTGAATTAAAATTTTCGTTTTTCGCTGGATTTTTCTGATAACTCACACCTCCCGTTTGCCATTGCAGCGGCATAGGTAGGGGAACGTCCATCGTTAAGGGTTCGATATCCTGCTGACTGTCACCCTCGTAATTAAAAGTATATTTGTAGGAAATCTTATCTCCAGGGGCAACACTGTCTCCCTTGGAAATTTTCTTGTTCTGTGTGACATCTATAAGGCTAGCCTGAGACGTAACGTGGCCTAAGCTATCAGACGAATCAATCACAACAAGTCCATTTTCACTCAATGATCCGCTGGAGCCAGTAATCCCCCAAAAAACATTACCATCAGCTCCCCCCCCTATTCCCAACTTATCAGTATTAATGTCCAGCGTATCTGAAACAATATCCATGCCGCTGCGCACTTGGTTGGTCTTGGGGTCACGATCATTAAACGTATACGTCATGGTTTTATCAGCAGCTTTCCACTTCAGACTCAAGTGATGCCATTCTCCATTTGACAAATTCCCAGCCGCTTTAGGATTCGTGTGATTCATTGTAAAAAAGTAACCACTACGATAGGAACGACTATCGGGATCGTAATGATTCTTATAGTAATGTTCCATATAGGTCTTGGCGTCCGCGGGATATCCACTCGCAATGTGCATGCCATCTCGTACTACTGATGCTTTACCAGTGTCAAGCGAATAATCTCCAGTATTATTAAGTTGGAGTGGACCGGCATCAAAGGAATCTGCCATTCCACCACTGTTCACCGTCTTATTCACATTGGTATCGAATTCAAGTGCCCAACTATTTTCAATTGCGGTCATCGCAACTGCACTGCTAGAACCTATTATCGAATTTCTATCTGATCCCCAAACGTTGAGACCTTCACCACCAGTTGCTTCAGCATATTTCCCATCTTCCGAGTTCTGTAGGACAAAGGCCATCCCATCAGCAGCGTTGGTACCTTTATTACCAAAATACATCCATAAAGAAATTGCTTGATCACGCTTAAGATCAAACCGATTATCGCTACGAATATACGGGTTGGCCTGTGCAGATTTTGTGGACCAGATAGCTGTACCCTGCGTCTCTTTATAATCACCACTGGTGTCGAGCGTCAATTGCGCTATGGATCTGGGAACTAGTGGTGAATCTACGATTTTAGCAAGTGAACCCGCTCCGGCCATATGAAATAAATTATCTAAGGGCACCCCTTGTGGCGCCGTATCAACCGCGTGCTGCCAATCGGCATCAGTCTCCTGATGATCATATTCATCCGCTGCATGGCTTATAATTGGCATAGCCACTAGTCCCACTACTATCGCTGCCCCTATTAACCACCTCTTCACCGTTTTAGCCTCCTACAAACCATTCCGAACAATCTATCTAGCTACAAAGTATACAAGAATATATCAACAATACCAGCAAAAGTCGTTCGATATAATTATTTAAATAATGAATTACTTATAAAAGCACTTTCACAAATTTCACAAAAAGCGGTGAGAAGTTGCTCCTCTCACCGCTTCTTGGCCCTATTTATAAGTGAATTTATTGTTGAATGGTGGTCGTTGCCAACCATTTCTTACGCTAATGACCGCCAAGCCTAGCTATGATTAAACTTACGAATCAACCGTTTCGATGGCCGGGCTAATCGAATCAGTCCCAGCGTGAGTGCGATACTCAATGCCACCATCGCTGCGCCAAAGAAAGGCGTCATCCCCAAACCAAATTGACTGGTAACCTGACCGCCAATCCCGGAACCCATGGCAACGCCCACGTTGAACGCCGAAATATTCAGTGCAGATGCCATCGTAATGTCATTGGGCGTTTCCTTTTCTGCCAACTGCACAATGTACAATTGAAGTCCCGGAACATTCATGAAGGCAAAGAAGCCCATTACCAAAACTGTTAAGAGTCCCAGCCACTGACTATTTGCCGTCACCGTCAATACTAGTAACGTGACAAATAACCCGGTGAACATTTTGAGTAAGGCCGCCAGTGGTTTTGCATTTGCCAGCCGGCCACCGACAGTGTTACCCATCGCGACCATCAAACCGTAGACAACCAGAATAATCACCACGGCACCCGCAGACCACCCCATCTTCTGTTCCAGTAACGGAGACAGGTAGGTGTAGACGACAAACGTCCCCCCGTAGCCCAGTGCAGTTGCCAACAGTGCCAACAATAATTGCGGATTTCGCAGTACCCGAATGATTCCCATAGCCGTCGCTTTGCTTGGCAGTGGCAAATTCCGGGGAACTAAAACGTAATCGGCAATCAAGCCGATGACACCAATCAAACTAATGAAAATAAAGGACCAGCGCCAGCCACCTAGCTGACCGATCATGGTTCCCAACGGCACTCCGGTTACTGTGGCAACTGTGAGTCCGGTAAACATCACTGCAATGGCTGACGCGCGTTTCGACGGCGCCACCACGTCTGCTGCAATCACACTAGCTACCGTCATGAAGATACCATGGGCCAGCGCCGCAACCACCCGACCAGCTAGTAAAATACTGAAAACTGGTGCAAAGGCCGCGACAAGATTCCCTGCAATGAAGAGGAGCATAATTATAATCATCAACGTGTGCCGGTTGATCTGGCCAGTTAAGAGCGTCATCAACGGTGCCCCCACCATAATTCCCATGGCGTAGACCGACACCGTCAAGCCAGCTTGGGCCATACTGACGTGAAAACTTTGGATCAACAATGGCATCAACCCAACACTAATGAATTCTGTAGAACCAATGGCAAAGGCACTAACGGCCAGTGCGAGTAACGTAAAAGTTGGTGAAATAGATTTTGATTTTGTCATAATGACCTCCTCGATTTTTCGTTTGCTAACACGATAATTAATGATTATACTGGTTAGGAACTCAAGAACAAGAAGCCACTTTAAAGTGCGCTACCCACCAAAAGGTAATAATTAGACAGGAGACGGATTTATGCCCACTAAAACCTATCACATTGGCGTCGAAGCCACGATGGAAATCATCGGTGGCAAATGGAAATCGATTATTTTATGTCATCTCCGGCATCACACTATGCGAACCGGTGAATTGGCTCGCGCCATCCCGCAGATTTCACAAAAGATGCTGACCCAACAGCTTCGTGAACTGGAGGCCGCTAACATTGTGTCCCGTCACGTCTACAAACAAGTCCCCCCGCGTGTTGACTACTCATTGACCGACTATGGCGAGTCGCTGTCTGGTATTCTCCATGAGCTCTGCGTCTGGGGCGAGGACAACATTGACCGACGCCAGGCGGCAGGCGAAGAGATCAGCTTGATGAGTCGAGACGACGTTTAATCCGCGGCAGATATTTCCTTTTCGTATAGCTCGGTTGGCGGTATTCCTCCATGGCAAGTCGAATCGCTGGTAGCTGGCTGGTGATTATTACCACTAGTTTGGCTGTGATCTTTTCATTGACGCAAGCACCTGTGGATATAGCTTTTAAATTTCTAGTTTCAGCCATTAAACGTTACCATACCAAGGCAAGTTGATACTGCCCAGTTTTAGAATCCAAAAAAGTATCACCCGACAGAAATTTCCTGTTGGATGATACTTTTTAGATTGGTGCTAGCCTGCTAGCGAGTCTGGGACAAAACTCCAGACGCCTTTAGTATCTCCGAATATACATTGCTGAAACGTGGGACAAAAGGTAGCTGACTCCGCTTAAAACTGCTAACTGAGGTTGAAAGTTAAACTACTCGTGTTACTTTGCGACAGTAAGAACCGTCACCGCTAAACTAGTTGAAATGGTCGCACTCCAATTGCCAGAAATTCTCTATCATCTAGTCCCACGTCGTAATATCACTACCGCTTAGCTAGCTTTTTTTGGTCGTCCTCTTTTCCCGTTCCCGAGTCCAAATATCATTAATTAAACTGGCCAGACTGATCTGCACCATTTTCGCTTCCGCTGCACGCTGAACGTCGTCATAGGCCCCACGCAATGTTGCTTGAATGTTGCCACCCACGATGCACTTGGGGTTCGTCTTGTCATCAACGTGCAGCAGCTTACCATCTTCCTCCACCGCATGATACACATCCAGTAGGGAAATCGTATCTGGATCACGGGCCAGGCGGGGCGTTGCAGTTCCCTGCTGTGTCGTCAACAAACCTGCCCGTCGAAGAGCCACCATCAATCGCCGAACCAATGCAGGGTTAGACTCCACGCTGGCTGCAATGGCCACACTGGAAAGGTCACTCTCATGATAAATATCGATATAGGCCAAAATATGAACTGCATCACTCAACCGATGCGAATACCGCACGTCAATTTCCCCTTTTAATTGGAGCCATGACAATTATCACGGCCCAAAACCTGTTTGCTAAACCACCTACGTAGAAAACAACTGGTTCCATCACACGCCCATTTGATTACTAGGAACAGTATACCCGATTAGGACTCCCGTGCAAGTTCGGCCGCCAAGAAATCCGGTAATGACTGTGCAGGTTGTCCCATAATCTGACGAAAATCGTCCGTCACGGTCGCCAGCAAGCCTTGTGCCCCACCGGCATACATCGAGGCCAACATGTGACCTTCGTGCCCCTGATCATACATGTCACCAAACTGGTTTAACGTTACCGGTGCGTATCCAATCGGTCGACCAGAAACGTCACTTAGCACCCTTGCTAGCGCTGGCATCGTATACGACCGTTCTTGGGTTAACGTGTACATATTTCGCGTCCACAGCATTGGTGTAACCGCTACTTGAGCAAATGCTGCCGCACTTTCCTCTAGACTGATAAAGCTCAACGATGCATCCCCCAATGGATAGATCACGTTACGACGTTCGATCAATTCTGGCAAATAGGGCACCAACGGGTCAGCGTACAACGCATTTCGCAAAATAGTATAGGACAGATTAGACGCTGCCAACCGCCGTGGAACATAGCCGTAGAAGGCAGAGAGATCGAATGGATTCGTTGCTTGATCGGCAATAAAACCCATTACGATCACATGTTTGACCCCTGCCACTTCAGCCGCACCAACCACATGCTCAAACTCCGTTACCCGGCTAAAGCTGTCATGGCTCTTACTGGGCACATAAATAGCAACGTCAGCAGCCTTCAAAACGGTCGCAATGCTGGTTTGGTCGCGGTAGTCTAAGGGCAGTACACGCATGCCTTGCCGACGGAATGCTGTTGCCTTTGCAGGCGTGTGAACCCCCAGTGTAAGCGAGGTTGTGCTGACGCGCTTGGCTAACTGCTTAACGATTTGTTGGCCTAAATGGCCCGTGGCACCCGTAACAACAATTTTCATATTAGAACCCCTCCATCAGATGTTACTTTATATATTACATCTAGTCTCTCAAATGTCAAAGATTGTGGTTCACTGCCAGCATATTTAGCGCTTTCCGTTATAAGAAAGATTATAATAAGGGTTAGAAACATGATGTGGTATGGTAAATGTTTTCCAATTTACTGTAGACCGATTCATTGGTCCTAACACATTACCCTAAAATTTATTTTGATAAGGAGTGAGTAACGTGGCTCAACAATTACCAGGTAAAGTAGCGATTATCACAGGTGCCGGGTCCGGTATGGGCCGATCTATGGCTGAATTATTTGCCAAGGAGGGTGCCAAGATCGTCGCGGCAGACATTAATGAAGACAGATTAAATGAAGTCGTTGCTGCCATTAAGGATGCTGGTGGTGAAGCGGTTGCCAGCATCACCAACGTCACTAAGGAAGCCGATGTCGTGGCTATGGTTCAAGCGGCGGTCACTAATTTTGGTCACCTCGACATCTTAGTTAATAACGCCGGTATCATGGACAACATGGCACCCGTGGGAACCTTGACCAATGAACTTTGGGACAAGGTCATGACGGTCAACACGACCAGCGTGATGTTGGCCACGCGAGAAGCGCTGAAGCTATTCACTAAGCAAAAATCAGGTGTCATTTTAAACATTGCTTCCGTTGGTGGCTTGGGTGGTGGCCGTGCCGGTGCTGCCTACACCGCTTCGAAACATGCGGTGGTCGGTCTCACAAAGAACACGGCTTACATGTATGAGAACGCTGGCATTCGAACCAATGCCATTGCTCCCGGCGGTATCAAGACCAACATCACCGAGTCTATGACTGGTGTTGACAAGCAAGGTATGGAACGGCAGAGCGTCGGTATGCCGCTATCACCAAAACCCGGGACCGGTGATGAAATTGCGCAAACTGCCCTCTTCCTATGTTCCGACGCCTCCAGCTACGTGAATGGCACCATTGTTCCCGTTGACGGCGGTTGGACCAGTTACTAGATCGTTGGCATTTCAACCAAAAATCAGCTTCAGCCTTTTAATTCTAAAAGGTCGTGGTAACTATCTGTGCTCTCCATACAAGGGAGTGCACACCCAGTTACCACGACCTTTTTAGTTTCTCTTACCCAAGATGATTGATGGGCCATTGCGGTTGGCTGCCGCCAAGGACGCGAACGACCTCGCTGGCCGCGTCCCGTGCCATTCGTGACCGCGATTCAAATGTGTTCGAGGCGATATGCGGTGTGAGCAACAGGTTGTCCAGCTGATAGAGCTCACTCGTCATCGGTAACGGCTCCTCATCGTAAACGTCTAGAGCCGCCTGACTAATTTCACCAGACCGCAACGCCTTGATCAGCGCCGAATGATCGACTAGAGCGCCACGGCCAAGATTGATCAGGACGCCACTTTTTTTCATTAAGGCAAATTCGCGGGCTCCAATCCCCCGTTTATTCTCCGGCGTGACCGCCATATGTAGTGTTACAATGTCGGCTTCCCTCAGTAAGGTCTCCCTATCGACCAACGTCCCAACCGTCGTTGCTTTAGCAAACGGGTCGTAGATCAACACATCCATGTCCAATGCGGCCGCCTTTTTAGCAACCATTTGACCAATTCGACCGTTTCCCATGATGCCTAACTTTTTCCCGCTCAGATCAAATCCCATGTGATTACTTCGATAAGCAAAGTTACCGTTTCGCATCTGAATAGAGGACCGGGTCACATTCTTGGACACATCGAGGATTACAGCCAACGTTGTCTCAGCAACGGTTGATGCATTTGCATTGGGCGTAATTGTTGCCCAGATACCGTGTTGCTCAAGCCACAGTGGATCAATATTATCGTATCCAACACCATGACGCGCAATAATTTTTAAGTTCGGCAATTGTAACGCTGCTACAGTATTAAATGGATTTGCCAGCAGAATCAAAGCATCCACTTGCGGTGCCTGTTCGATAATATCAGCCGCCTTTAGGCTGGTCAGTTCGACTGTTTCTAATCCGTGATCCACCAAATAATCCTTTCCCGCCTGTGCTAAACTCTGTGGGATTCCAACTACTCCGTTCATGTAACCGCCTCCATTATTGTTACCTTTAGCCTACCGCAGGCCCTAACAGGCAACAACTAACACGAAAACGAAATCTAGAATCGTAAATAGGGCAGCTGCACTGTGCAATCAGAGCCGGAACCGGTCAGGGATGTAGCTAGCCGCGTCGCCAATTTTAGACGGGGTTCTTTTCCAATTTATATCGTAGGACGACCCGGGTGACGCCTGAACTTGACGGCTTCCAGGTGAGCCGGAAACCCGCTCTTTAATTGGCGACGTTCCCCTCCAACAAGCGAAATCCTGGCAGCCGGAGTGTGCCCGGTTCAACCCATTCCGTAATGCCAATTCTCACGCCTGCAAGCGTAACGCAAACATTTTGGCTTTCAACCTTCAGTTTGACAGAATAAAGGCGTAGAACACTATCACACGCCGATAATGTCTACGCCTTTATTTTGTCAGAAAAATTTATTTCTCAAGATTGAACGAAATTGTTAGCTAAGATACCCTGACTAGCTTGTTAACAATGCGCGCTTCATCTATAAATGCTGTGCAACTGAGACTCATTACCCCTAACCATTTAGGATGCTGACTGGAACGTCGTCACCCGATAAAGCTAATTTCTCAGTCTACACCCTTTACTTTAATAGTGATTAAGTTCGCTGATTTTAGCTAGGAGGTCGTTAAATCCCAGTTTAGATAACGTCACACCCGCCGCGTCACTGGCTGCAAACGACTGATCTTCCAAATGGTTAAAATCATCCACTAAGTACTTTGCCATCAAGAACACCGTCAAGCGTTCCTTGAGCTGGGCTTCATAGTCAACCGACTCGCGAAAGTGAATGGTGCTTAATGCCTGATAGGCAAAAGTATCCGGATCAATTTGCGTTTTCTGTTCTTCGGCCATGACGATCAGTCCTTTGCGACATGATTAACGGGCCACTGCGGTTGCTTCCCATCCAGGACCCGGACTACTTCACTGGCAGCATCGACCGCCATCCGTGACATACATTCCGTGGTGTTTGAAGCAATGTGGGGGGTGAGTAAAACATTGTTGAGACTGTAAAATTCACTGGTCAGTGGGAGGGGTTCCTCATCAAAAACGTCTAAGGCGGCGCCACCAATTTCACCAGTCTTCAGTGCTGCCAATAAGGCTGGTTGGTCGACTAACGCCCCACGGCCCAAGTTGATCAAAACGGCGGTCGATTTCATAGCAGCGAATTCTTGCTTCCCAATACCATTCGTGTTCTCAGGGGTCACTGCCATGTGCAATGTAATCACGTCGGCTTCCTTAAATAACGTTTCCCGATCAACCAACGTCCCAACATCAGTCTGTTTCACAAAGGGGTCGTAGATCAAAATGTCCATTCCCAGTCCGCTGACCTTTTGGGCTAACATGCGACCAATGCGGCCAAAGCCCATAATACCAAGCTTCTTACCACCCAGATCAAATCCCATGTGTTGACTCTTGTAGCCGAATTCGCCACGACGCATATGACTAGAAATAGCCGTCAAATTCTTCGAAAGATCCAGCATTTCTGCCAGGGTCGTTTCCGCAACGGTTGATGCGTTGGCGTTTGGCGTAATCGTCACCCACACACCGGCTTTTTCCATGGCAGCCGGATCAACGTTATCGTAACCAACCCCATGACGCGCAATTACCTTTAAGTTCGGCATTTTTTGGGCTGTCTCTACGCGAAACGGATCCATCATTAAAACGATTCCGTCGGCATTCGGCGCTTGAGCTAAAATATTTTCTTCGTGTAGGTCAGCTAACTCGATAGTTTCCAGCCCATGATCTTTCAAATAATCCTTGCCCGCCTGCGAGAGACCCTTAGGAATAACAACTGTTTGACTCATAATGAATTCCTCCATTCATTTCTATTTCTTTAACGTAGTAAGTAACCCCCATCGACCGGAATCGTGATCCCGGTGATGTAGTTGGACGCTGCGCTAGCCAAGAAGACCACTGTCCCCATGAGTTCCGCTGGATTAGCCCAGTGGCCAGCTGGAATGTGCGCCAATATTTCCGTGTTCCGGCCCGCGTCATTTTGTAACGCCTTGGTCATTGGTGTATCGATATATCCCGGTGCAATGGCGTTGACTTGAATATTATCCGTTGCCAGTGCATCCGCGTAAGCCTTGGTCAACCCTACGACACCATGCTTGCTGGCAGTATAGGGGAAAATAAACTTTCCGGCCCGAAATGATTGCATTGAACCAATGTTGATAATTTTTCCACCACCCTGCTTAGCCATCTGTAATGCCACCGCATGGGAAATAAAGTAGACCGCGTTTAAATTAATTTCGATAACCTTACGCCAGTTTTCGTCCTTAAAGTCCTGCCACTTTTCTCGTAATTGAATACCGGCATTATTGACCAGAATGTCAATGCGGTTGAAAGCCGCTAGTGCCGCAGTCACAATCTTTTGGGGCGCATCCGCTGCGGTAACATCCATTTTCAAGAAGGCGACTTGGCCGTTATTTTCGGCGGCAAACGCTTTTGTTTCGTCCCAGCCACGGTCATCGTAACTGACAATAAACACTGATGCACCAGACCGCAACATGGCCTTGGTATAGTAGGAACCTAAGCCGGAAGCCCCACCCGTAATAATGGCAACCTTTCCGTCTAATCGAAATTTAGTGGTATCAAAATCTAGTTTTTCCATAATAACTACTCCTTCGTTACTTATTCGTGAATAATGTTGTCATGTCCCCCTGCAGCTCACTCGCGTTAGCCGGATACTCTAAGGCCACAGGGATCGTTGAACTGAATTTTTCAAGTAATGTCTGCCAGTCTAAGTCCCCCTTGGTAAATGAGACCGTGACTGGTTTTTTAGACTGTAAAACGTAGCTCTTCAAATGAACGAACCGGGTATCCTTGACTAAGGCCGTTGTGGTAACCAAGGCATCCTGACCCGTAAAGATCCAATTGCCTAAATCATTCACAAAACCCACCCGTCGTTCGTACTGATCGAACAGATCAAAGAACGCGGTCAACTTTTGAACATTACTGTTCTCCTTGGTCTGATCATTTTCAATATTCAACTCCACGTTATCCGGTAATAAACGTAAGAGTTCCGGAATTTGATCGGTGGACTGCTTGCTATCAAAATCTCCCAGCGTCATCTTAATATAGCTAGCACCTAACTGTTGTGCCTCGCTGACATATTGCAGTAAGTTGATATTTAGCTGATGATCAACAAAGAGATTATCTGGTACAGAGTAAAAGTAAACTAAACGATTGGCTAACCGTAACTGGTTCAACCGCTGTAATTCTCCCAAGCCCTGTGCGGTGTACTCCCGGCGTAACTCAATGTTGCGAACGCCAGTTGCCAATAGATCCGTTACAATTTTTAACTGTGATTTTCCTTGTTGCTGTTGTGCCTGTGAAACCAATGTATTTAAAACTAACCGATTACGATCAAACATGCGGACCACTCCTTCAAAACGACTTTTTTACGTCAAGAATGGGTAAACGTTTTCCCAAGGCATATACTATTACAAATCTGGATAATGTCAATAGAAAAGGCGATTTTTATTTATGTTTGACATTGAGCAAGATTCATGGTTTAATATAAGCGTTTTCAAAAGGTAAACGTTTTCCCAAAACTTACACTTAGAAAACTCGAAACGAGGCGTTAGCTCATGGCCAACACAATTATTGGAATTCTACTCATCTTCACCTTTATTGGCTTCATTGTTTTTGTGATGCGGGGCGGGAACATCATGCTCGGCTTCCTAGTAATGGCGATTCTTTGGACCGTCATTGGTGGCATTCCCTATAAGGTTGCGATTAACGATATTTTCTCTCAACCGGCACTGGATTATGGATCCACCATTATGGTTATTGTTTTTGGTTCCTGGTTTGGCCGCGTACTAGTCGATACTGGTATTGCTGGAGAAATCAGCGAACAGACCGTTAAGATCAGTTACAAACGCCCCATTCTCGCAACTATTTTGATCTGCTTTGTGACGTCATTCATTTTCACCAGTTCCTATGGTGTTGGTGCTGTGATCGCTATCGCCGTCATTTTGTTGCCAATTCTTCAATCTCTAGGCCTCTCAAAAAACGTTGCTGTTGTGGCGTTCGTTATGTCTATTGGGGCTCCTATGTACGTCAATATTGTGATTATTAAGCAACTTCAATTGTTCTTCCCCAAGGTCGTCTACGGGCCAAAGTATCTCGTTTACGGTTTCACAGCCATGGCCGTTCAAATGCTAGTCGTTGTTCTCTTAGTTCTGCTTCACGCGAAGTCTATTCATAAGAACGAAGAAGCCCCTACACAAGAAGCCGCAGCCGAAGTAGACCGGCCCCGAATTCCCAAGATTGCCTACGTTCTGCCTATCTTTCCAGTCTTTATGAATCTGGCCTTCAAATGGCAACCGATTCCAGCCCTGATGATCTCTATCTTCTTAGTCTTACTCATCACGGGACACCTCAAGAGCTACAGTGGCGCCTTGAAAATTATCAATGATACCATTCAAAAAGCTGTTTCTGATATCTCTGGGCTGATTGTCATGTTACTATTCTTGACTATGTTCAGTGCCGCAGCCGTTAAAAACACGGCTCGGTTCAGCAACATTTTGCAGGCCATCGTCCCCCACAGTCCCATGGTCCTTGCCATTGCTTTTGGGATATTAGCACCACTAGCTCTTTTCCGAGGCCCACTCATGGTCTGGGGCGCTGGTTCCGCAACGGCTGCCGTACTTGCAGCGACTGGCTTCTTCAATCAGTACTTCGCCTTCGCAGCTATTCTGGTTCCTGGTGTCTCCATCGCCATTTCAACCTGCATCACCCAGTCCTGGAACCTTTGGGTCGTCGAACACGTCAAACTCGATGTTAAGAAATTTCTAATGACCGGCGTGCCCTACGGTTGGCTGGCTAGTATCATTAACCTCCTCTTAGCTGCCGTAATGTTTAACTAATACTCACTTTGAAAGAAGCGCTCACCATGAAAATTATTGTTGGCACGTACACCCAAGGAATCTATCAGACCCATTTGACAGCTACCGGACTGACCCCGCCCACCTTATTAGCCGATACCCCACAACCCACTTACCTGAATTATTCTCGCAGTGGTTTCTTATTTTCGGCAAATCAAGCTGGCAAGGTCGGTGGTATCTCAGTTTTTAAGCTCACCGAGGATCAGCTCATCCCCTGCGATGACTACCTTTCTTTTGCACCGGCACCGGTCCACCTTAACGTGGATGATACCCATCATTTGCTTTTCGCCAGTAATTATAATGGCGGCTATACTGATATCTATAACTTTACAACGACGGGGCAGCTGCAACGGCTGGATTCCTTTCTAAATGTTGGTCAAGGACCCCGACCGCAGCAAAATACGTCTCACGTGCACTTTACTTGCTTAACCCCCGATGGCCGCTTGCTGGTCTTGGACTTAGGAACAGATAGCCTCTTTACTTTCACTATCAATGACCGTGGCCAACTTCAAGACCTCGTTGCGACATTCCACTTTCGAGCAGGATTCGGCCCCCGGCACCTCCGCTTTGATCCCGCGCAACACTGTGTCTACGTGTTAGGTGAACTAGCGAGCACCGTTGCCGTTCTGAACTATGACGCGGTTACTGGCACTTTTCACCAAACGCAACTCATCTCTACTATCCCAATTGATTGGAATGGTCAAACCGGTGGTGGTGCTATTTATCTCGCACATAACGGTCATTATCTCTACGTTTCAAATCGCGGGCACAATTCAATTATGGTCTATCGCATCGCCGGCGATTCCACGCACCGTCACTTAACAGCCATCCAAAACGTTTCAAGTCAGGGCGACTTTCCCCGCGACTTCTGTCTAAGTCCTAACGATGATTTTCTCATCGTCGGGAATCAAAAAACAAATCTATTATCAATTTTTTCAGTTGATGCGGTAACTGGCAAGTTGACGCCATCGCTTAATTCAGTGCAGGTACCCGAACCGGTTTGCGTCAAACTTATTCCAGATTAACACCGTAACAACGCTGAACTCCTATGGCCGATACCGCCATACTGGACTCGGCGTTTTTCAATTCGTCCCATTCAGCTAATGTAAGGTATAATCAGTATTGAAGACTTAAT
Organism: Levilactobacillus fujinensis; assembly: GCF_003946335.1. GTDB lineage: Bacteria > Bacillota > Bacilli > Lactobacillales > Lactobacillaceae > Levilactobacillus > Levilactobacillus fujinensis. The sequence continues at coordinate 7,624 of NZ_RHNX01000012.1, read as the reverse complement.
CATGGGAGAATGTGACTGAATGAAAAATAAACCAACCACTATTAAAGACGTCGCAAAAATTGCCGGCGTCTCCATCGCAACCGTCTCCCGTTTTCTTAATGGGCACTACGGTAAAATGTCCGCAACCACCCGCCAAACTATTGAACGGGTCATTCGCGAGAATAACTACCACGTCAATACGCAGGCAAAATCTCTAATTCAAAAGCGCACTTATCTTATTGGTATGGTCGTTGCCGACATTGAAAACATTTTTTCATCTATCCTCTTCAAGGGGGCCGACACAATCCTTGAGAACGAGAACTATCAGATCCTGCTCATGAATTCCGATAACTCACTCGAACGGGAGCGAACCGAGATTGAGCGCCTGCTTAGTTTGCAGGTCGACGGTATTATTCTCCAACCGATGAGTCAAGCATCGACCGACTACCAATTCCTCAAGGAGAGCAATACGCCCACCGTTATTGTTGACCGGAAGCTTGAACCTCAGATTTGGACAGAAGTCACGACTGATAACTACGCCTATTCTAAAATGATCAGTGAATATATTTCGCGTTTAGGCTACCAGCGGCTTGCCGTCATTAGCGAAAATATTCAAGATAATTCCGCTCGGTTTGACCGTTTTCAAGCAACTAAAGATGTTTGTCGAAAAAAAGACCTAGATCTACAACTGATTGAAATTAACAAGCAGACCACCAACGCCGAAATTTACGCTGAAATCATGCGCGTTAGTGAAGACTTAGACGTTAAAACGGCCTTCTATGTTCTTAAAGGAACCCTCTTAATGCAGGTCGTTCGCACCCTATCTCAATATCACATTGCTTATCCAGATCAAGTCGGCTTGGCCGCGTTTGACGATTGGGATTGGTCCACACTGGTTCAACCACAAATTACAACCATCCAGCAGAACCCCCAAGATCTCGGCCAAACCGCTGCGGAGATACTGCTAAAGATATTTGCAAATGCCAGCCTGCCAATACAGTCGTTGATCGTTCCCAGTAACTTTCAGATCAAGCAATCACTGATAGATTAATTCCAGCAAGGACCCAAAAGCGGTTGACTGGCGAGCATTAAGCAGAATCGACCGTCTTTTGGCGTTTGCTTCAACAATACAGGTTTGGAGATACTAAAGACGTCTGGGGGAGTGCCCCAAACGCCTTTTTTGGTGACATTTTCTTTTCAAGTTTACGCTTCGACTAAACCCTATTTCACGCCTAAATCAACCCCACCATCCACATGGAGAACTTGCCCGGTCACAAACTCATTTTGCATCAGGTACAAGTAAGCTGCAGCCACCTCTTCCTTAGTGGCGATACGTTTCAGCGGCACGCCTTGGGCAAAGTCGGCCGCTTGCTGGGCAACTTGGTCAGCAGTCAACTCACGCCACAATCCGGTTGGTGTCCAAGTTGGTGCGACAGCATTAACCCGCCAGTCGGGTGCCATTTCTACGGCCAGTCCGGCCACCATCGTATTGATGGCCTGGTTGCCGATAATGGCGCCGGACGCATCGTGGGGATGCCCGCCGGCACCAGACGTAAAAATCAACGATCCGTGCTCATTTAAATGCTTCGCCGAAAGTTGGGCCAATTGGAGATTCGCAAAGAACTTGTCTTCAATGGCCTGCCGAATGGTCGCCACTGAATTGTCCAAAAAACCGCCACCCATCGCGCCACCGAGAAATGACAGGATGTGGTCAAAATCCGAATTCGCAGCAAAAAATGATTTTAACTGCTGTACGTTCTGGGCATCCAACGCCGTCCCCGCTACCACTGCACCATCTGCTTTTAGGCCAGCCACAGCCTGATCAACATGGGCTTGACTGTGACCAATGACATGGACATGGGCCCCCATCGCTACTGCCTGGCCAGCCACAGTTTGACCAAATCCGGATGTACCGCCAACAATCAAGATTCGCTTATCTTCTAATTCCATAAGTTATCCCTCCTAAGACTCTTTAAGCCCCATCATACAACAGGATCTCGTCAAGACGAAGCATCCCATCACCCACTTGAAATTGACGCTTCTTGCCATAAACAGTACACTAGTCAACATGATTACGCGTTAAGGAGACGATGACATTAATGGAATGGTTAGTCTTAATAATTACTGGTTTCTTAGTTGGTATCCTGGTTATTTCAACGGGTGGTGGCGGTGCCGCAATCTATCTGGGCCTGTTGACATCCGTATTCAACCTTACTCCCGCTGTTGCGGCCGCAACCTCACTGGCGACGGCCTTTCCGTCGCTTGTCGTCGGGGCATACGGTCATTACCGTACCGGTCAGATTCATTTTAAAGTTGGCAACCAGATGTTGATTGCGGCGGTCCCGGCAACCATTGTGGGTGCCCTGCTCGCACCATATATTCCCACTACCATCTACACCTGGATTGTCGCCATCATCCTGACCGCACTGGGTATTCAGATCCTCTATAAGCGCTTCTTCGTCACTCAGAATAAGCCCGCACAGCACCAGTCTATTCAGGCCGTTCTCTACGGAATCCTAAGTGGTCTCATGGTTGGTATTGCCGGTCTCAGCGGTGGTGGTCCCATCATTGCTGGGCTCCTCGTTTTAGGCTTAGACATGATTCCAGCCGCGGCGACCTCCGCCTACGTCTTAGTCGGCAACACCTTCGTCGGCCTACTCTTCCACCTTTCCGCGCATAGTATCGACTGGTCGATTGGTCTCAGCCTGATGATTGGCGCCATGGTAGGTGCTTTCTGTGCACCCCGGCTGCTTGCCCACATTGATCCGGAAAAGCTGAACACTTATGTGAAACCATTTATGGGCGTTCTGCTGGTGGTTATGGGTTTGAAAATGATTCTCTAGAAAAAGTCTGAAAGTTAAAATGTTCACGTTACTCTTGCGAACGTGCAACCAGGAATTCCGCTTGCTGTGGGAGACGCCTTCAACCAAGGGACGGACTTTCGGCTCGGCTAGCTGCATCCCTGGCCGCTTCCGGCTCTGACTGTGCACGCCAGTTTCAATCACCGAATCCCAAGTGGCTGCTAAGGTCTAAACATAACCCAACAGCGTTTCTAGCGGCATGTTCCATGTTGCCTTAGATCAACTTCTAAGCCGAGAGGTCCACAGATATGGGCTCAGGCGCGTCGTTCTACTAAGTCGGTAGGTGATTTCCCACTGACTTAGTAGAAAACCAAGCTTGGAGATTTGGCATTTTCGAGGCTTCAAGTTACGTTCGCTCCGTTCCAGTCCCTATCTGCCGGCTGGTAAGGCGATGCCTGGCCTAAGTTGCCCAATTTTAATCTCAGTATCGTTGTGACAGTAGTCATAAGTGGTGCTTTAAAGCTTTCAGCCTTTAGATTCTAGTAAAAAACAAGCGTTGCGCTAACTCCCTAGTGGGTTAGCGTAACGCTTGTTTGATTCATGCCTACAGTCGCTTGAATTTAAAATATAAATTAATCTTGACGCTTCTTGCGGTAGACGAACGTGCTCCCTAACCCGCCGGCCAACAACAGACCCAGTGCCTGTAGCCATCCTTGGTGCGCTTCACCGGTCTGTGGTAAGCCAGTCGATAAGCCCATGTCCTTCAGAAGCTGTGCTCGAATAGCCTGCAGCTTCGCAACCAACACCGCATCATGTTCAGCCTGTGCCTTCGCAATCGCTGCGTCAATTCTATTCAAGAGAGCTTCACCATCCGTAGTTGCATCGGGATTTTCGGCCTTTTCTTCAGCTTCAAAGTCGACTACTTCGTCTTCCAGTTCGCTTAAGAGCTCCTCTTCATCCGGACCTTCGTGCTCGTAATTGCCGTTCTCGTCAACATCTGGTTCCTCGGTGTTTGGCAGTTCGGTATTGGGCTCTTCAGTACCAGGCTTCTCAGTATTTGGTAACTCAACATCTGGCTTGTCGATATTGGGCTTGTCAGGTTCTTCGATATTCGGCAACTCGACGTCTGGTTTGTCAATGTTTGGCTTGTCAGGCGCTTCCGGTTCCTCAATGTTTGGTAACTCAACGTTTGGCAGTTCAATGTTTGGCAAATCGAAGTCGTCTTCTTCGTCGTTGTTATCTTGCAAATCCCAACGGTGAGTTTCGGCGTTGACAACGACCTTGTCCGCAACGATGTTGCCATCAATGTTCTGATTTGCAACAATTTCAGCGGATGGCGCTAATAGACTCCCTTGGAATGGCCGGTCAACATAGATCGTGCCACCGTACTGTTTGTCGCTAGCCGTGCTATCGTAGAAGTTCCACAGCAAATGGTTGTCCCCGAAGTGTTCGGTTTCCTGATTATTTCGGTCACTCCCATCACTGTAGACCAGCTTGATTTGAGAGTTAATGTAGTAGTCCGCTTGACCACCCGTATCCACGTTAATAATAACGGTATTCCCATCGGCATCTGGTGATAAACCAGAAATTGTCAACGGCGTGTCCCCGGTCAGAACGTCTGGGCTCAAGTTGATCACAATGTGGCCGTTGGCATCCGGTGTCATGTCACTCACATCGATGACCCGATTATTGCGGTCATCGAAATCGGCGCTACTATAAGTGGCATTACTGTTAGCCGTCGTCAGCTGTTCGTTAAGGGCCTTAAGTTTTGCAAATTCTGCATCGAAGTCAATATACGTTTGCCCGTTTTGGTCTTGGTAAACTTCGGAAGCTACCAAATGGTCAATGTTGGCGCCGTTAACCTTGGGCCGGTTCGGATTGCTTAAGTCGATTTCGATACCTTCACCAAAGATAACCTTATTTTCCCGGGTATCCCCTGCGGAAACGAATGAGCTATTGGCAATATTGACGATGTTCTGTATGTAAGAAATATCTTTATCAAGCAGTTCTTCAACAATGCCAGTGCCGAAATTAACGTTCCCGGTCAGGTTCTGAACGGCTAAATTCCCGTTGGTATGGGCATTCAGTTCGGCATCTCGCGCAAAGATATGAAAGACGGAGGAGACGCCAAGGACGTTATTTAAGTCAGGAAAATCATCGTAAACGTCCCCACCAGACTGAACACCGCTCTCAGCGTATGGCTCTAGCGCCGTTGTGACGGTCGTGGTATCTTCGAGGTTCTTAAAGATATCGTTGAAGTCTTGGTCGTCAGCAGCGTTAGTATCAGTCGTCACAGCCGTACTGTCATCAGTCGTTGGCGTGGTGATTGTGGCCGTGTTATTTGGCATTGTGGCCACTGGTGATTGTACGCGGAGCAAATTTGCTGGTGAGTAGACCCGCCGTGCGTGGTCCCCAACCGTCTTTGCTGACGCCTTAGTATCGCTGCTATTAGCAGTCTTATCAGTCGTGCTCGTCTGATTAGTAGCATCCGTATCGGTCTTAGCCGCATCTGACCCGGTTGTCGTATCGGCGGAACTCGTTGTGGTATTGGCATTTGACCCTTTTGTAACCTCACCGTTTCCATCGTTGCTGGAGTCACTGGCCGACGTTACGCGACTACTCGTCTGGCTGACATTCACACTAGCCGACTGTTCTGAGCTGCTGTTTGATTCGCTACTGTTGCCAGATGACGAGGCACTCAAGCTCGTTGCTGGTGTGCTACTACTACTGCTGCTACTGTTGTTGGTATCGGCACGTGCCGTGACGGTGGCACCACCTAATGCCAACACAATAGCGCAGGCGAACACCCACTTACGACCATCCTTGTACATCTTAAAATGTGTCCGTTTTGTTTCCATATTGAATCAATCCCTACCTTTCTGACAAAAATTCCCCCTTTTCTATTTTCGTACTACTAGTGCTAATAATCAATATCAACAACGAAATTATTTTAAAAACAAACTACTTATGCTATGATACTTTATTCTTTGTAAAGTTTTGCACAATCGTGGTAAAAATTATAAATAGCCGTTGAAATCTTCAATTCTCACGGCCTTCTCCCTCGGTTATATTATAAGTGTGTTACGTGGTTATAGTTTTGTAAGCGCTAACATTGCTTTGATGCTGGCCCTAATCTATCATCATTAGGGCAACGGTTACTGTAAGAATAATAGTATTTGCTTGCCACTAATACGATAACTACTAAAAAATACATTTGGAGGTCATAATATGAAAGGTTCAACGAAGCTTCAGCCCCAAGATGTCATTGCACCCATCGACCGACGACTTTACGGATCATTTATCGAACAACTTGGCCGCGCCGTTTACACTGGTGTCTACCAACCCGGTCATCCCGCCGCTGACGAAGAAGGCTTTCGGACTGACGTGATCGAAGCAGTCAAGGAACTCAACGTCCCACTGATTCGCTATCCCGGCGGAAACTTTCTGTCCCAGTACAGATGGGAAGATGGTATCGGTCCCAAGGATCAACGACCAGTTCGTCTAGACTTGGCTTGGCGGGAACTCGAAACCAATCAATTTGGCCTCCACGAATTTATGCACTGGGCAGATAAGGTCAATGCCGTGCCGAACATGGCCGTTAACCTTGGGACTAGAGGCATTCAGGAAGCCGCTGACCTCGTGGAATACTGCAACTTTCCTAAGGGCACCTACCTCAGCGACCTCCGCCGTAAGAACGGTGCCGAAGAGCCATTTGCCATCAAGACCTGGTGTCTGGGTAACGAAATGGATGGCCCTTGGGAAATTGGGGCGAAGACCGCTACGGAATATGCCCATCTCGCTAACGAAACGGCTAAGGCCATGCGGCGGGTCGATGATTCTCTCGAACTCGTGGCTTGTGGGAGTTCTTCCATGGACAATCCAACGTTCGGTGAATGGGAAGAAACCGTGCTGGACGAATGCTACGACAATGTAGATTACCTGTCACTGCACCGTTACTATGGCTACTACAACGACGATGACCCGACCGAACTTGACAATTTCTTAGGTAAAAACCTCGACTTGGACGCCTTCATCAAGGGCGTCGTTGCCATGTGTGATGCCGTTAAGGCTCGCAAACGCGCAACCAAGACCATCAATCTGTCCTTTGACGAATGGAACGTCTGGTACCACTCTAACGATGCCGACACCAAGGTCACCCCTTGGCAAGTTGGCCCCCATTTGTTGGAAGACGTCTACAATTTCGAAGACGCTCTGTTGGTTGGAAGTCTACTGATGACGCTGTTACGAAACGCCGACCGGGTAAAAATCGCCTGCCTGGCGCAACTCGTGAATGTTATCGCGCCAATTATGACGGACACAGACGGTGGCGTTTGGAAACAGTCTATCTTCTACCCCTTCATGCAGGTCGCCAATCACGGTCAAGGTGAGGTCCTAGTCGACCACAGCCAGTCTGCAACCTACAATTCTCGTGAGTTCAAAGATATTCCTTATCTTGACACGGTTGCCACTTACGACGCTACCAGCCAAACATTGACAGTCTTTGCTGAAAACAAACACCAGACCGACACTCTCGATTTCGACATCGACCTGACCGATTTCACGGTCGACCACTTGATCGAAGCTACCCAATTCTACGGCTACGACGTCAAAGCCGACAATCGCGATGGTAAGATGCAGCTACAGGCACTGCCAGTCAACGCTAAGGATCATACGGCTAATGTGACTTTACAACCGCTGTCCTGGAACATGCTCCGCTTCAAGGTTAAATAGTACCGTCTGCTGTGGGGCGTTTCCAACTCGGCTAAATTAGTGAAAACGGCCGCACTCCGGATGCCAGGGATTCCGCTTGCTGTGGGGAACGCTTCCAGCCAAAGGACGGGCTT
>NZ_RHNX01000011.1 GCF_003946335.1 Levilactobacillus fujinensis | reverse complement strand
GTACAAAAAAGAGGCCCAATTCGTAAATGAATTGAACCTCCGAAATTCCCTCCATCAACACCGGTTGACAAAGAGCCAAAAGAAATCCCATCATTGCGATTACCGCAATGATGGGATTTTTGGTTCATATTTAACGGTCAAGTTCACCGTTATCATCATAAATGTAGGTTGGACCATCAGTTTGTGGATCGTAGTCAATTGTCAGGTCATACCCAACGAAGAACCACTGGTCGCCTTCGGTAATGTAGTAAGTCACATCGTCCTTCTTTTCAGCAACAATGGGGTCACGGGGATTATCATCAGGGGTCATCCCCAAAGAGAATCCTTGATGAACAGGTGTTTTACCGTAGACCTTACCAAAGAAACGAATCCCACGGCCAGTCATTCCCATTTCATCACGGAACCATTTGCTGGCTGCATCAGTAACTGTAATCTTCATAATTATAAGACTCCTCTTAAACAGGCTATGAATCCGTTTTCAATCTCATTTATACCACGCCAAGGCGGTCCTTGGCAAGTATCATTTCACAAACTACATTATGCACGATTTAATTGTGCTTATCCAACAAAATGCTCAGTTGATTGTGTGTTCAACCTGATAGCAAAAAGTTGTAAGCCAAAATATTCACCTTACTTTTGTGACCGTAAGAATTGTCACCGCTAGATTAGTGGTAATGACCGCACCTCCGGCTACCAGGGATTCCACTCGCTGTGGGGACCAAAGAACGGGATTCCGGCTATGCAATCTCAGAACGGCCAACTAGGCCGAGAGATTGACAGCCAGGGAAATCAGACATGGCGTTTTACCTAGCCAACTAGTACTCAAAAAGTGGTGCCACGACAATTACCTGCCATGGCACCACTTGAGACTTCAAATTGCAGTCTTTTATTATAAATTTGCTTTATTCAACCGCTAAAATTTTAACAGACATAGAACCACCTGGCGTGTCAAAACTGACCTCTTCACCCTTTCGGTGACCCAAAAGGCCCTTAGCAATTGGCGAGTCGTTAGAGATCTTACCAGACATTGGGTCTGCTTCTGCGGCACCAACGATGGTGTAGTCTTCAGGCTCCTCATCGGGAAGTTCCTTAAAAGTCACTTTCTTACCAACGGTGATTTCGTCTTTGTCGGTAGAATCATTGTCGATGATCTGCGCGTATTGGAGCATCCGTTCAACGGTACTGATTCGTGTCTCTAACATGCTTTGTTCGTCCTTGGCTGATTCGTATTCGGAATTTTCGGAAAGGTCCCCGTATGAACGGGCAATCTTAATGCGATCGATTACCTTAGGCCGTTGAACCATTTTTAAGTCCTCAAGCTCCTTTTCCAGCTTTTCCTTACCTTCTTCAGTCATTGGATACATCTTGTCTTGTGCCACACTGGCCACCCCTTTTATCTTTTTTTTATGTTATTGGCCGCCATTGCGAACCAACTTTATTTTTAATTTTAGAAAAGGTTAGCCGTCATCCAGCTAACCCGTCCTATTCTATATGCTTGTATCTGGATTGTCAAAAACTTCTTTATTTCCACTGGCTTCTAAAATGGCCCGAATCTTCGTAACTAACAAGTCGATGGCCACTTGGTTCTCGCCACCTTCTGGGACAATCAGATCGGCGTAACGTTTTGTTGGTTCCACGAACTGGTGATAAGTTGGCTTAACCGTTGCTAGATACTGTTGGATAACGGATTCCAGCGAACGACCCCGTTCGTTCATATCCCGTTGAATCCGCCGAATGATCCGAATATCATCGTCGGTATCAACGAAGACCTTGATGTCCATAAGATCCCGCAAACGTTCATCATCTAAAATTAAGATACCTTCCAAAATAATGACGTCGCGTGGTTCCTGATGAATCGTTTTCTTACTTCGTGTCGACAACGTGTAATCGTAAACCGGTTTTTCAATGGATTCGTATTTCAGTAACTGCTTTAGTTGCTTAACCAGGAGGTCAGTATCAAAGGCCAAGGGGTGGTCGTAGTTAACGGCTGCCCGCTCTTCCATCGTCATATCGTCCTGATTATTGTAGTACGAATCCTGCTGCAGGATCATAATGGAATGTCCAATCAACTGATTGAAAATTGCCCGACTAACGGTCGTTTTACCGCTACCAGAACCCCCGGTAACTCCAATAATAATCGGTCGTTTTTTGTTTGCCAACACTGTCGCCATCCTTTATTTATTATCGCTTGCTAATGAACTTGTCTTTTCTTGATGCTGCGCGTACGTCTCGGAGAAGTAGACCTTCCCTGTCTTGGTGTTCGCGATGAAGTAGTAGTACCCTTTCTTCCGGTCCGTTGGATGTAAGACTGCCTTCACGGAAGAGACACTTGGATTATCGAAAGGTCCTGGCCCATAACCTGTATGAATGTACAGATTATATGGCGACTTCGTCTTCAGATCCTTGTATGTCAAAGTTTTCTTTGTCGTCTTCAACGCATATTGAACGGAAATATCGGATTGTAAGGCCATCCCGGCGTCGATGCGGTTTAAGAAAACACCGGCAATCTTATTCCGATCGGACTGGGTCACCCCTTCACGTTCAACCAGAGAAGCCAGCGTCAATGTTGCTTGCACCGTCCGCTTTTGTTTCTTAATGGTGGCATAACTACCCTGTAAGTTTTGGTCCGTTTTAGCAACCATTTCGGTAATCAATTGCTTTAAAGTCATCTTTTTGCCAGCTTGATAAGTTGCTGGTGCCAAGTAACCTTCCAACCGGTACCGAACGTTTTTGGCCTTCTTGGCCGAGTTTAAAAGTTGTGGGTACTTCGCAGCCAACTGATTAAAGAAGGCTTTGTCCGTAATCACACTCATAAATTCTTTCTTGGTGAAATCGGTCTGAATTGGAATTTCTGCGGCTAACTGATCGATTGTTTCACCTTCACGCATGAGTACCTTTCCAGCAGTACTCTGAATTGGCTCGGCGGACCCGCCTCTTTGTAATTGCTTGGCAATCTGCTTAAGTGTCATCGACGGTTTCAATTGGTAATACCCCGCCCGGAAATTAGTAAACTTGTTTGATTTGACGTAGTAGTTAAAGACCATACCACTCTTAACCACTTTTTTATCCTGCAAAATTTCCCCGATTTTATTGGACGTCGCCCCCATAGGAACGTGAACCTGAACGACGTTATTGTTGCTAGAATCCATCGGTTTGAGCGCTGACTGAAAATAGTGATACCCAATAAATCCAATTGCCACGGCCAAAATGACCAGTAGGCTCACCACACCAACCATAATTCTCCGAACAAACGAGCGTTTATTCCCCGAATCTTGCCGTGATGGGGTGGGATTTGTGCCATTATCCAACTTATTTCCTCCGTTCTATGCCATAGTCTTCTCTATTATACAGAATTTCCCCGTTTACGGAAACCTGAAAGCGCTACTTTGAGGAAAATGTAATCTTTTGATTGGTTATCAAATCCATTAGCAAAATAAGCTGTGTCTAACCATGACTACTTTTTATGGTCTCGGCACCCATACCGGTCCTCCGTCCACCCCCACTCGACAGTAATTGATAACACGACATTTTTTCGACATCGACTAGCATCCTGGTACTGACCAATAAAAAAGCTGCCACTATCAGTAAGACCAAACGCACACCAAAAGACGTTGCCAATCCCCACACCACGGGTCATTAACAACGTCTTTACTTATTCAGTTAGCAATCTTAATGCGCACCAACCTAAACACACTTTTTGTCACCCGTTACCGAATTTCAGCGCCTAAGTCGTCTTGCAACCGCTTCTCAACCTTTTCAAAGGCCTGTGTTACGGCGTCATCGACTAATGTTTCGTGCTTGTCTTGGTACGTTAATGTGTAGGCCAAGGACTTCTTGCCCTTTGGTACCTTGACACCATCATACACGTCAAACAGCTTAACGGATTGTAAGAACGCGCCGCCTCGCTTTTCGATCAACGCTACAATTTGGTCATTCGAGATTTCGTCCGGCACTAACATCGCAATATCTCGTGTAATGGCCGGGTAACGAGAAATGACATCGTATTGGTTTTCCTGTTTGGGCATATCGATGATTGCTTGTAAATTCAGTTCAAAGACATAAGTGGCCCCTATCTTGAATTTCTTCGCAATCGTAGGATGAACTTGTCCCATGAACCCAATTCGATGACCGTGAACCAAAATGTCCGCCGTCCGACCAGGATGCATTTCTGGTATGTCTGCATTGGCCTCGTAGGTTACATCGCCGTTGATGGCCATGTCCTTCAAGTAAGCAGCCACAATCCCCTTGACCTGGTAGAAGTCAACGTCTTGCGCAGGTTGATTCCACCCGGCAGGCATTAACGTCCCCGTAACGGCCCCGGCGATATGTTCTTCTTCGCTAGGCCGGTCGTTGCCAGCCTCACGGTAGAAGACCCGTCCCTGTTCATACAAGGCAACGTCTTTTACCTTCCGGGCAGTGTTGTAGGCAATGTCGTCTAGCAGCCCCGTGATAACGTTCATTCGCAACACCGCGTGGTCCACGCTCATTGGCCAAGCCAACTTAGTTTCTTCGCTCGGTTGCATCATAAACATTTTCGCCTTGTCGGTCGTCGTTAACGCGTAAGAAATAGCTTGGTTCAACCCTAAGCCTTCCAAGGAATGACGGGTTGACCGCATTAATTTTTGAGCACTCGTCAACGTTCCCATGGTCATCCGACCAGTTGGTAGCGTCGTTGGTAAGTCGTCGTACCCATAGATCCGCGCGATTTCTTCCAATAAGTCCGCTGGAATGTGAATATCGTTCCGCCGAATTGGTACGGTGACCGTCATGTCCTCACCGGCTGTAGTAACCGTGAAGCCCAAGCTCTCTAAGATATGAACAACCTTAGCTAGCTCGAGGTCCGTCCCTAAGACGGCGTTGACGTGTGCCAATGATAACGGGATAACAGTTGGCTTCGGCACGTTGTCCGAACCAATTACCGTACCAGCTTGAACGGCGCCGTCTGCCAAATTCGTCATCAGTTCTGCGGCCGCATCCAACGCGTCTTGAACGCCAGCGCGATTAACACCTCGTTCAAAACGTTGGGAAGCATCCGTATGCAAATTGTGACGTTGCGCAGCCTTACGGATATGGTCGTGCTCAAATACAGCAGCTTCAATAGCCACCGTGGTCGTTTCGTCAGTAATTGACGTGGTCAACCCGCCCATCACACCAGCTAAGGCGATTGGCGCTTGGTCGTCAGCAATCACGATATCATGCTCATCCAGGTCATGTTCGCCCTCGTCAAGTGTCGTTAATTTTTCACCGGCCTTGGCATTTCGAACGTAAACATCTTGTCCAGCAAACTTGTCATAGTCAAAAGCATGTAACGGCTGGCCGTACTTCAACATGATGTAGTTCGTGATGTCGACTACGTTATTGATTGGCCGGTAATCGGCATTCCATAAACGAATTTGGAGCCACATTGGACTTGGTGCAATTTTCACTTGCTTAACGAGGCGCATCCGGTATTGCGGTGCCAAATCGGCGTTGGCGTGAATGGCCAATTGATCAGCGATTGCAGCGCCAGTTTCCTTAACTTCAGGTTGGTCCAACGTAACTGGCTGGTCATAAATAGCAGCCAGGTCACGTAACGTTCCATTGAGGCTCAACATATCCCCACGGTTAGGTGTCACGTCTAAGTCGATCAGACTATCGTTCATCCCCAGGTAATCATAAACGTCATCTCCAGGCGTTGCGTCGGCTGGCAACACATAGATGCCATCAACGTAATCCTTAGGAACCACATCATCAGAAAAGCCAATCTCTTGCAAAGCACAGATCATCCCTGCAGACGGGATACCGCGCATCTTTGACTTTTTGATTTTTACATTATCCGCAATCCGTGACCCTGGCAAAGCCACAATGACCATTTGGCCCTTAGCAATGTTAGGGGCACCACAAACGATTTGTAAGGGCTCGTCTTCACCGACGTCCACTTGGCAAATGTGTAAGTGATCTGAGTCTGGATGGGCTTCAATAGCTAACACATGGCCGACAACGATTTTCTTCAACCCATCGCTGGGCTTAACCACGTCGTCAACTTCAACGGAAGTCCGTTCGATCTTTTCCGCCAAGTCAGCGGGTTTAACGTTTAAATCTAAATATTCTTTAATCCAATTGTATGAAATCTTCATGGTTGGCGGCTATCCTTTCTTTGTGAATTGCGTGAGGAAACGAACATCGTTTAGGTAAAAGTTCCGGATATCATCAACACCGTACTTCAACATTGCAAATCGGTCTGGACCAACCCCAAAGGCAAATCCACCGTAAACGTCGGGATCTACACCAGCCATCTTCAAGACGTTGGGATGAACCATCCCGGCACCGAGGACTTCGATCCAGCCGGTGTTCTTGCAGACTTTGCATCCCTTACCGCCACAGTTAAAGCAGGTAATATCGGCTTCAACGGAAGGTTCCGTGAATGGGAAGTAGCTAGGCCGCAACCGAACGTCAAATTTATCACCGAAGAGTTCGTGCGCTAGGACCTGTAAAGTCCCCTTCAAGTCAGCCATCGTGATATGCTTGTCGATCACTAACCCTTCCACCTGATGGAATTGGTGAGAGTGCGTTGGGTCATCAGTATCACGACGATAAACGACACCGGGGGAAATCATTTTAAGCGGTCCTTGACTGAAGTCGTGCGTCTCTAACGTTCGGGCCTGCATGGGTGAAGTCTGGGTCCGCATTAAGATTTCCTTCGTAATGTAGAATGTGTCCTGCATGTCACGAGCTGGATGATTCTTAGGCAAGTTCATCATTTCAAAGTTGTATTTGTCTTCTTCAACTTCGGGGCCGCTAAGTACTTGGTAGCCCATCCCCAAGAAGAGGTCTTCGATTTGATCGATAATCTGTTGGATCACGTGAGGTTCACCCTTAGCTACTGGGGTCCCAGGTAACGTCACATCGATCTTTTCATTAGCCAACCGGGCGTTTAAGACGGCATTTTCTAATTCTTCACGCCGCTTAGTCAAAGCCGCCGTCAAGTCATCTCGAATTTCGTTAGCAAAGGCACCCACCTTAGGCCGCTCTTCAGCATCTAAGTCACGCATTCCCCGTAAAACTTCGGTAATGGGACCCTTCTTACCTAACAGTGAGACCCGCACCTGATTAACGTCCTTGAGGTCAGTAGATTTTTTAATTTCTGCTAAACCGCGTTGATGCAGTTCGTCTAATTTATCTTTTAACGACATACGTCATCCTCCATTTTTTTATATCCTAGTACCAAAACATGCCATAAATTCCGCGTTTCAAGCCAATAAAAAAGGCTTCCTCCCCATAAATATAGGGACGAAGCTTCGCGGTACCACCCTGATTCAGTCGAAATCCGGGGACTCCGACCACACTCAGTCGTGATAACGGTCACTTACCGGAAAATCATTCATCGCCATTTGACGACTCCCGATTCCAACTCAGGAACTGAATTCACCCGCTAATCCGAAGTTTGCTTCCAGTCATGGCAAACTCTTCCTGACAAATCGCGCTGGCTACTACTTTTCCATCATCGCTTTTGAACTATTACGTGCTTTAAGCCTAACGAATTTCGCTAAGTCTGTCAACCTACTTTTGGTTAATTTCGGTTGGACAGTACCACTTATCGGACCACGCATGAACAGCCGTCATAATATCTTTAAATTCTTGGCCCTTTTGTGTTAACTCATATTCGATCAAGGCATTATCTGGAAACGTCTGGCGTAAAATAATTCCGTTAAATTCCAATTCCTTTAACCGTTCAACTAAGACCCGATCACTACAGCGCGGAATTTTCCGGGCTAGATCACGGAACCGCTGTGGCCCTTCTTGAAGTAAAACGTCAATAATTAAGCCGTTCCATTTCTTGCCCAAGAACGAGAAGGTTTGTTCAAACCGGGGACACAGCTCAAAATCAACCGTGTTCTCATCCTGTTTATTTGGTGACATCATTTGCATCGTTAGTTTTGCCTCCCATCCACGTTTCGTTGAAACTAGGCGTTAGGCGTGAGTTTGCTCATGAGAGCTTCCACACGTTTACGAGCTGGTCCACAGAATTCATGAACGGCTTCGTAATCATCTACCAAAGAAACAATCGCACTTTCGCGATACTTTGGCGTTGCCAGGGTAGCACCCCACATATGTTTCAAGATGATATCCTTTTCCATCGGACTCAGGTCCGTCAACTTTTCAGCATTCCGGAGTGCAACTCGCGGATGAATAAACGCATGCGAACCCAAGTTAAACTTCGTCGTCCGCCAATCATAATAAAACAAATCATGTAACAACCCACCCCGCGCAACGGCCCGGGTATTCAAACCAAGTTTCTTTGCAATCAAATAACTGTTGTAGGACACTGAAATACAGTGTGTTAATCGGTCAGAATGATGGTGCTGGGTGTAATTCGCCAGGCGTTGGACCGGCTCCTTGGCCAACAAATCAGAAACTAAAGCAAGGTACTCGGGGTCATCACGCCAAGTCAGTTTGGTCATAGAATGCTTCCTTTTCATTTTAAATTATGATTTTTAGTCACTTAATTACCCTATATCATACGTTCTTTTACATAAATTGCAACCATTACGTCCTATTTGTCAGGGTATTTACCATTTTTTAAAAAATAGTTGATTTGGCTTGACTTAATCTGGCCGTACCCCGGCTGTCAGGGATTCCGCACACTATCAAAGGACCCATAAAAGTTCAGCGCAAACTTTCTAACCAACTAGTCGGAACATAACTACCCCTGCAGCTATGGCCACGTTC
The DNA here is from genome assembly GCF_003946335.1 of Levilactobacillus fujinensis. Lineage (GTDB taxonomy): Bacteria > Bacillota > Bacilli > Lactobacillales > Lactobacillaceae > Levilactobacillus > Levilactobacillus fujinensis. Next base: position 74,168 of record NZ_RHNX01000011.1, on the reverse strand, counting down.
AAAGACTCTGCTTGACCCTTAATCGGGATGTATAGATTTCGGGTAGTCAATTTTTGGAGGTCAGGCGCCATCCCGTTACCCTCATTCCCCATCACGATGGCACCCGCTGTCAAGACTGGAACATCGCGGTAGTCCTTCGCCTGGGGGTCAAGATTCGTCCCGTACACCGGCAAATGGCGCCCCGTGAAGGTTGAAATCCAATCGTGTAGATCCGCCTCGACCACTTCGATGTGAAATTGACTCCCCTGCATCGACCGTAAGACCTTTGGCAAAAAGCGACTGGCCGTCCCCTTACCAAAAACGACTCCGGTCAAACCGGCAGCGTCTGCCGTTCTAACCATTGTCCCAATGTTTCCCGGATCTTGCACGTAATCTAGGAAAAGCCAAACACCTTTGGCTGTCATGGGGTCACCGGCCGTGTCCTTAGGGAGTGGGACCGTCGCAAAGATCCCCTGTGGTGTTCCGGTATCGCCCAACGTCTGTGCTATGCTGTCGGTCAGCTCATAGGTCGCCACGTTAGCCGGCAATTCAGCCACGTGGTCGGCTAATTGCTCTGCCGTCCCCATAATTGCTACCAATGGCTGTTGCGCCTTGATGGCCTCTTGGACCAAATGCCAGCCCTCTAATAAGTAAGTTTGGGTGGCTTTTCTTCCTTTTTTACTGGTCAGTGACCGCCATTGCTTGACCTTTTTATTTTGTCCCGACGTAATTTTTTCTCTCACTAGTGATGACTCCCATCTCGAATTTAATATTGGTTGATTTCAAAAAACTCATTATGGATGCCCCAAACTGGCGACACGTTTTTCTGTTCCATTTTCATTCTAATCTTACCATACTACTAGGCAAGACTGGGACCTACGCGTTATGATTGACCTAAAACTTTTATCAGTCAAGGAGGTCGCCAATTGGAAACCAAAAAAATTCTGGTCACTGGTCAGGTACAGGGCGTTGGCTTTCGCTGGTCAACTACCCGTTTAGCCAAGCAGCTGGCTATCACCGGTACCGTCAAGAATCTTCCTAGCGGTCAGGTCGCCATTGTCGCTAGTGGCGACCCCGACCAATTGACCACATTTATTAAGCAACTTCGTCAAGAAACGACGCCTTGGGTGGTCATTACCGATTTAGACGTCACGTACAGTCCTACGCATCACTTTAGTGATTTTCGGATTATTATTTGAAAAAGCCCGTCAAATCAAGTAAGATGTTTGATGTTAACGGCAATTTGGTCGTTTGGGGGCGTCTACGCTCTACATGCTATCTAAAGGGGTTCAAAATAAAAATGAAAATCTCCAAAAGAGTTTCGGTTACCGCAGCTTTGGCGGCACTGGCACTGATTTTAAGTGGCTGTGTGCAGACAAAAAACGGTAAACCCTACGGCTTCGTCTATGACTACTTAGCCATTCCCGGGCAACACGTGATGGACTGGCTGGCCAATATCTTTGGTGGCAGTTATGGTTGGGCCATCATCATCTTGACCGTAATCGTGCGGATGGTCTTGCTGCCAATCATGGTTAAGCAAATGCGTGACGCTACGGTACAGCAAGAAAAGGTCTCCATGATTCGGCCACAAATGACTGCCTTACAAAAACAACAAAAGGCTGCCAAAACACAGGAAGAACAACAGGCTGCTAGTCAAGCCATGATGGCACTCTACCGGAACAACGGGATCAGTATGACTGGTGGGATCGGTTGTCTGCCACTGTTGATTCAAATGCCTATCTTCGCTGCTCTGTATGCCGCTATTCGGTATTCACCAGAACTATCTAAAGCCGTCTTCTTCACGATTCCACTGGGACATTCTAGTTGGATTCTGGCCGTTTTATCCTTCCTGTCTTATTTATTACAAGGTTACCTGTCCTTATTGGGAATGCCCGAAGAACAGAAGAAGCAGATGCGCTTCACGCTCTTCCTTTCTCCAGTAATGATTCTGTTCTTCACAATCAGTTCACCCGCTGGACTGGGCCTGTACTTCTTCGTTGGTGGGTTATTCGCTTGCCTACAAACGTTGATCATTAACTTCTACCGACCACGGATTCGTAAAGAAATCACCGAAAAGATGAAGAGTCAACCCGCTCCTGTTCAACCTGTTATTTCTAAACCTGTCACGCCAGCCGCTAAGCAAGCGAGTGTTCAAAAAACGAGTCAAAAGAACCGCAACCGTAACGCGGGTAAGCAGCAACATCATAAATAAACTATGAAACTTTAGGCAGTCCGGGGGCAATCGGGCTGCCTTTTTTTGTACTTACTTACTGAAGGTTGAAAGTCCCGAAACACACATTATGACCGTTGTCACAACGATACTCGGTCTAAAATTAGGCAACGTTGTCCAACTATCGCCTTACCGGCTGACGTAGTTGGTCTGAGGCAACATGGATTATGCCGCTAGGAACGCTGCTGAATTATGCTTAAACTTTAGCGACCACTTGGGATTCAGTGATTGAAATTGACATGTACAATTAGAGCCGGAGTGCGGCTGTTTTCACTAATTTAGCCGTGATAATCCTTACTGTCGCAAGAGTAACGCAAAAATTTTGGCTTTCACCCTTTAGTTACTTACAGAAATTAAAAATCAAACTAGCCACGTGATATTCGTGGTAGCAAGGATTGTCACCACGAAATAAAACTAGTCACCCTCTGACTGCCAGAGGTTCTACTTGCTTACGCCAGCAGTGTTCCCCAATTGTAGCTAGCACGTAACCACTCAGCACCCCACTGCCGGTCGTTTGTAGGCTACAATATTCTGATAAATCAATAGCGGTGCCAGCAACCTCAATCGATCACTGCCACCGCTATTTTTAATCTATCCCGTTATACCATCATCAGGCTCTGCCGAACGCCGCTTGGAACCGACTCTCTGCCAATTGCACCCCAGGACTCTACATTCTGTCCCTTCGTTGAAATCTTCAAAAACTTCTGTGGTTTCAAACGCCACTGAGAATCAAACGTTAACGTTCGTGACTTTCCCGCCGAATTGTAGGTTAGCAATTGATAGGTGTACTCATCTTCGCCACCACCACCAATAAAATGTCGCACCGGTTTGGCATTTGTTGACGCGTAGACCGTCTCTGCTTTAACCATTGGATTCACATTATCCAAGGCCATCGCTAACTCAGAATGCTTATTTCTCGTCATATTGGGTAATACAATTGCTCCCACTCCTGCTAATACTACTAAAACACCGATTACTGATAAAAACTTCCCCAAAATTTTCATAATAAGCTCCTCTGCATTGGTTAATTACTCAAGTAACTAAGTAGTTACCATAGAATAACTAATTTTATAAAAGTTGTCAACCCCAAAAAGGCGCCACCGAATTTTCTCCTAATGAGAAGAGTCGGTGACGCCTTGATTATTGTACTTTAATCCGTGTGTTCTTGAGAATTATCGGTCGACTTCTTTTGCGAATCGTTTACTAACAATTCTGACTGAATACCGGTAATTTCATTCGCCGCTTGGGCTTGTTCTTTTTTCTTATTGAGAATCTTTGCATCGGCATCTGCTAAAATTGGCAGGGAAATACGGAAGACTGACCCATGACCCAAGGCACTCTCAATGGTAATGTGCCCATGATAGGCTTCAATCAGACGCTTGGCAATCGCTAGACCCAGGCCATTGCCCCCCTTAGTCCGTGAACGGGCCTTATCTACCCGATAGAAGCGGTTAAAGACGCGGTCGCGGTTCTCCTGCGAAATTCCTTCACCAAAGTCCTGAACGGCAATCTCAATATTGCGGGAATCACTCTCATATGATAAGTGGACCTCTTTACGCTTCTGCGAATATTTCACCGCATTGTCCAACAGAATAATTAAGATTTGCTCCAGATGGTTTCGATAGATTTGTGCTTGAATCGGCTGATGGACATCGTCATCCAGAATAAACAGGTAGTCCGGATGAATCATCTTGAAGTTATCATAGACCTGCGTCACGACTTCCGTGACATCAGAAACTTCATTGGTATAGTTCACTTCGATCTGTTCGGCTCGTTGCAAGTCTAACATCTCTTGAACTAAGCTCTGCATTCGCTTAGTTTCCTGTAGAGAAGCCTTGATCGACTCGTTCAACACCTCTGGGTCATCCTTGCCCCACCGGTCCAGCATCTCCATGTGTCCCTGAATGATGGCCACCGGCGTCCGCAATTCATGAGAGACATCCTCCACAAATTGCTGTTGTTGATCCATATAACGCTGGGTGGTATCCAACATACTGTTAAATAGCAGACCCAGGTCACTCAACTCATCTTGATGATGCATCTCGGGCACCCGTACGTCCGTTTGTGGATCCTCACGCACAGCATGAATCGTTTCCCGAATTGCCTCCACCGGTCGCAACAGAAAAGTGGCTAAAATATAGCTCAACACCGCTGCTGCTAAAGCTGCCATGAGGCCAAGCACCACTTCGATCTGAAGTAGCTTGACCTGAGTAGCCCGGTAATCACGTAGATTATCCGTAACCTGAACGTACCCAATGATGGCATTCCCCTGTTTCGAACGAATTGGTGTTCGCCCAACCAAGCTCTTTTGGTGCGCAATCATTTGGGTCTGAATGCTTTGTTGCTTGGTCCGTTTGAACTGAATTGCCCCCTGCCGCGTAGTAAAGAGCGGATTCCCACTCTGGTCATACACAGTTACCGTTTGGCTATCGCGAGCAAGACTGGTAATTACCGCATTGGTATAGGGTGCTGCCGGTTTCTTCTCCTCGTTCAAAACTGCCTTCGGCCGTAACAGATTATTCACTGCCACACCTGTCAGCGGTTCCTTTTGGGTATTCAGCTTCTCAACCACCACATTTAACGTATCTCCCACGTGCGTTTTTTCCTGCCGCATGAGAACTGTCATGAAACTATTAAAAATCAGCAACACAATGACCGCGAAAATGACTAGGACGCCGAAAGCGGTGGACAGAGCCCACTCCCACTTAACGGAAAAGCGGAACCCCTTAGATTCTTTTGGTGTCTCCTCATCTGCCGCTAAATCAATTTCGGGCGATTTCACGAACGCATCACGTACCCTGTGCCCCGAACCGTCTGGATATAACTCTTTTGGCCCGGCACGTCAATTTTATTCCGTAAGTAACGTACGTAAACGTCCACCACGTTCGTTTCAACTTCGGACTCGTAACCCCAAACCTTAGTCAGCAGCACATCTCGCGCCAAAACAACGTTAATATTTTCCATTAAGGCCAAGAGTAGTTCATATTCCCGTTTTGTCAGGTTGATGACTTCATCACCCCGCCGAACAATCCGGTTTTCCTTTTCAATCGTTAAGTCCTTAAACTTCACGGTCGTTTGCTTCGTGTTCTTCTGTTCGCCCTCCAAATGAATCCGTCGCAGCAGTGCCCGAACACGAGCGAGCAATTCTTCGATGGCAAACGGCTTAACAATATAATCATCGGCACCATGGTCTAACCCAGAAACGCGGTCGATCACGGAATCTCTAGCAGTCATCATGATGATCGGCGTGCTCTTAACTTCACGCACCCGCCGAGCAACTTCGATGCCATTGAGTTCTGGCAACATTAAATCTAGCAAAATGACATCGAAATCTTGCGACAACGCTGCCTCCAAACCGGTCCGCCCATTAAACTGCACATCGGTCTCATACCCTTCATGCTTCAACTCAAGCTCGACAAAACGAGCGAGATTTTTTTCGTCTTCAATAATTAAAATTCGACTCATTGCGTTTTAACTCCTCTGGCTAATTAGCTGCGGTCGCTTTCGGTTAAACCTCACCGACTGTGACCGTCCGATATTCATTTCAACATTTAATTTTATCATATTTTCTCATAATTGTATGCGAAAACCGACAGCTCTCTCATATTTATCACTTATGTAAAGAATCCAAACGGGGGTCACTCTAATTTTATGAAATTGCAACCGGTTGTATTCTATTGAAACAGTTGCTTTTGAAAGGGCTTCTATATACTTACTTCACATTAGTAAGCAACTCTAATTAGCATTCTAAGCCCGTTAAGATAAGAAGGGTTATTATGGACTATAACAATTAATTCTCGAATTGTTCAAATTTTCACTTGAATTTATTTGGGGATTAAGTATACTAGGTCTTGTAGACAATATAGAAAAGGGGAATTTTTCATGAAAGCAGCAGTTATTCGCGATTCAGTTGATGGTTACGTAGACATTAAGGACGTTACACTTCGCCCCATTACCCACGGTGAAGCTTTAGTTAAGATGGAATATTGTGGCCTTTGTCACACCGATTTACACGTTGCCGCTGGTGACTTCGGAAAGCAACCAGGCCGGATCATTGGTCATGAAGGTGTTGGTAAAGTTATCCAAGTTGCCGACGATGTTGAAAACTTAAAGATTGGTGACCGTGTCTCTGTCGCTTGGTTCTTCAAGGGCTGTGGCCACTGTGAATACTGCCTGTCCGGTCGTGAAACCCTTTGCCGTAACGTGAAGAACTCTGGGTTCACTGTTGATGGTGCCATGGCTGAAGAATGTATCGTTGATGCCAACTACGCCGTTAAGGTTCCAGAAGGTTTGGATCCAGTTGAAGCAACTTCCCTGACTTGTGCCGGTGTTACCATGTACAAGGCTTTGAAGGTCGGCGAAACGAAGCCAGGTCAATGGGTTGAAGTTGTTGGTGCCGGTGGTTTGGGTAACTTAGCCATTCAATACGCCCACAACGTCTTCGGTGCTCACGTTATCGCCGTTGATGGTAACCCTGACAAATTAGCTGCTGCTAAGAAGGACGGCGCTGAAATCTTAATCAACCGTCATGATGGTGATGTTGCTGAACAAATTCAAAAGAAGGTTGGCGGTGTTGATAACGCACAAGTTACCGCCGTTACCAAAGATGCCTTCACCCAGTCCGTTAACGCTTTGAAGCCAGATGGCAAGTTAGTTGCCGTTGCCCTTCCTCAAGGTGATATGGAATTGAACATTGCTAAGACTGTTCTGGATGGTATTTCTGTTCGTGGTTCCTTAGTTGGGACTCGTCAAGACCTCGCTGAAACCTTCCAATTCGGTGCTGAAGGTAAAGTTCACCCTATCGTTAAGACTCGTCGCCTCGATGAAGTTAACGACATCATTGATGAAATGAAGAACAACTCGATTGTTGGTCGGATGGTTGTTGATTTCACGAAGTAATTCTCAATTAACCTGATTTAAAATAAGACACGTGATGGTTTCCCTTTTGGGAAGTCATCACGTGTCTTTTAGTTTACGAGATTGAAAGTTATGCTGTCTCACACCAACTACGTCACAGATATGGGCTCAGGCGTGTCGTTCTACTGAGTCAGCAGGTGATTCCCCCACTTATCTCATTGGCCCGAGCTATTTCATCTGTCCCGTGTAAATTAATTTCAACGCCTTAATATCACCTGGTGACAATTTCATATGCCCCTGGTCGATTGGATACATGACCGAAGTATGATCCTTGCTATGGTCTAAGCCCAGAGCATGGCCAATCTTATGAATTGCGACCGATGTTTCTTGACCAGCCGGGTAAGTCACGTTTAAACCCGCTCGTGCTAAGTTTAGAGACGGGGTGCGATAGCTCAAACCATGTTTGATTTCCGGCCCCCCCTCGCCTAACTCCAAAAAGTTAGCCCGTGGCATTTCCTTCTCGTAAATGAAGAAGGTCAGTCCATTTTGAAAGGTCGTCGGTTTCCCCGCCACTAGGTTCACGATGCCCGTCTCATTATAGACCGAAATGGCCTTGTCGAAGAGCGGTTTGAAGTCCGGATCGACGCCCTTGGCGAAATGATAATAGTACGTCCGTTGCAACGAACGTGGCTGCACGATTGATTCGATTGGCGTGGCATGTGCACTCTCTCGTCGCCCTACCAGCGGTAAATGCATTCCCGCCGCCTTCGCCACACTAGCCGACGACGTCTTTAACGTCTGAATCCCGTTACCCCAAATGCCGACCCACACCAAACACCCCAGCACGACCAACAACACTCCCCAACGTTTTCGCATGGTGGTTTTCTCCTCTATCCAGTCTATTGCCAGTTTAGTGGATACTTAAGAAAATTACCATTCAAACTCAAATTTAGAAGCAATCGCTAACGTTTTTTAATCTTTTGGTACCGGCTAATGAGTTCTCTAATGCCCTTCACAGCTTAATATAACTATATTTATAATCGACACTACCAATTAAATTCCTCGTAATACATATCTTTAGCCGCAACTCCATGCTGGGTAAGTGCGCGTTGCCACGTTCGCCCCATGACTGCTGGTCCAGAAATCAGATAAATGGTCGCAGTCGAGTTGAGTCCCGCCACCGTTTGTGTAACATCAAATCGGCTAGCTTGCACGTGTAGGCTGAGCTGTGACTGCGTACTGGCTCGCCGCCGTAGTTCCTGTGCATAAATCAGTTGTCCCACTGTGTGTGCCGTGTAGTATAAGTCAACGTTAACTGCTGGTTTGGCTGCAATAATCGCTAATAATGGCACGATTCCACTGCCGCCACCAATCAAAACCAACCGGTCGTGGGGGTGTTCTTGCAGCACCGTCATGAAGCGGCCATAACCGCCCATCAGTCGTGCTTGACTTCCTACCGACACCGTTTGAACCTGCCGCGTGAAGTCGCCATCCCCACGAATTGCTAGCACGACGATTCCAGAATCATCGACAGCATTGACAACGGAAAATGGATGCAGCTCCCGAAGCCCAGCAATTTCAGGGAACTTTAAAAAAACGTAGTCCCCAGCCGCCACCTTTAATTGTTGGGGGTGCCGTAACTGGAAGGTCAGTTCAACAAAGTTAGTCGTTAGTCGGCGCGTTGCTACTAATCGTGCACGAGGAAGTCGCCAAATCTGCCGATACTTTTGCCACAAATACAGGCCCATAACTACTGCTGTATAACCATTAAATAACCAAATGTACGCTGTGATAGCTGTGATGTAACTGATTAATTGGACGTGAATGAAGACCAATAGGACTGCCACCAAATTTAAACGGTGAAGCCACACGGAGAACTCATGGTGAAAAATCCGTTCTAGCTGGCGCTTAACCTGCCGTAACAGCCGACTACGGTTCGTCAACCAGCCTGCCATAAACACAAGTGAATAGATTGCAAGACCCATGAAGAGGTCAAAAGACCAATCGCCAGTCTGCTTGATCAGACCAAACGACTGGGTACCCGTCTTATGCAGGTAAGCCAAACTGATGGCAAATATGCTGAGTATCCCATGAATAAAGTAAACACTAGGCAAACCAATCAACCGATCCAACCATTTTGGCCGCGTACTTAAGTAAATAGCGGCTAAAAACCAGACGTAAGCAATTGACCCCCACTGAATCGCCAAGGATTCACTGGCATAGGTCGCTGGTAACCCCAGTGCCAACGCCTGAATCAGCGGTAAGGGCACCACGAATAGGACCATTAACCACACGATACCTTGGACGTACGGGACACGTTTTAACATGGCTGTTCCTCCCCCACGATTTGATTCGACTGATCAACAAGAATACTTTGTAACCGTCCTGCCGTTAACCGGTTGAACGCTATCGGTCCCATAGACATTGCTGCAGTCGCCCAGATATCGGCGGTGATCAAGTCACGGGCGATGATGGTCGCCTGTTGCAAGGTTCGCTGAACATCCTGCCGAACAATGTGCTCACCATGCCGACTGGTTCCAGAGGTTGCCATGGCCCCATTTCCCAGCTGAAATCCAGTTAGGAGTTGTTGCCGGTCACTGGGATCCTCAACACCAACTTGCCAGCGAAAAGTCGTCATGGCCGAAACACCCGTCTGGATGTCTCCAGCGCCATTGATAGCAGCTGCCACCAACGTCTCATTGGTTAAAAGTGGCTGTAAATAGCGGGTAAAGGCATTTTGAATCGCCCACCCCTTCACAATACCCGTCGGATCAAATTGACCGCGAAAGAAGGGGTCAAATCCCCCAGCCGTCGCTTCTTGCGCACGCATTACCAGACCATAGACCTCCTGAAACTCCGCCGTACAATCCGCAGCGGCCAACTCCCCACGCTGAAACTGACACACCAGCGAGGTCGCTTTAAACGGTGAAAAGTCCTGGTCAATGTGTTGGAGATATCGCGTCACTTTTTGCACGGTCAGTGTGGCATGGAAATTCTGATCACCTGCAACGACAAATTTTACTGAGAAAGGCATCTCCATTGCAATAATTTGTTTTGTAATTAGTTTGGTCTCTGCCATGAGCTTAACCCTCCGCTTGGTCTAAAGCGTTCTGTAGGGATCCGGTGAACCCCTTATAGGTCTCGCTGGCACCGGACACTAACTGAATTTTGGCACTCTGCTTTTTCAAAGTTTCTGCCTTATAAGTCGGCAGTGCCTGTGCATTAATCTCCTTGTCGTGACCATTATCATTCGGATACTCAAGGACTTTAACGCTCGTAATCTTGCCATTTTTGATGACGGTTTGGACCTGCACATCGCCCCACTGGGTAGCTGTGGCTTTCCCCGTATACGTTCCATTTTGATACTTCTGACGAGCAGAGCTACTCTGACTAGCCGAGGAAGCTTTCTGCGAGAAACTTGCAGCACTTGTCGACGTCTGTGTCGTGGACTGGGCAGTGGCATTACGATTTTTGAAGAAGAGGAGGTACCCATCGATAATGATGGCGACCGTGATAATTAGAGCTAAACAGCTTTGAATTAATCTTTTCATTTCACTCACCTCATTTTGACTTGAAGTATAGAAAGAAATCATGAAGTTAATGTGAAGAACCGTTTACAAACTGGCTAAGATAGTTAAGAATCTTACCCAAGATACTACCACGCTGGCTAACCGTGAGACAATTCGTATGGGCTGAAATCTACGTTTTAACAATCTACAAACAAACATACAAAAAATAAGACCGCGACACAATCGTCACAGTCCCAAGTCAAAATTTCATTTAAATAGTTGGCGTTGGCCTGTCTCGCTAGCCTTAAAATGTGTTATCTGCGCCAGTCGTTGTTGATCCGGCCGCACGACTAGCCGTGAATCGGAGACCGCCGCCGACTTAGTCTGATCGCCCAAGTCAATGAGTCCCCAGCCATCACCAAAGATTGCTATCGTCGCCACAGCAACTAATAACACGCGTTTCACACCTATCACCGCCCTCACTATCGAGCAGTATACCCATCTCATATGGGGAATGACGATATAAGTACCCTGTTCGGGCGTTAGCCTTACAAAATTCGCTCAGTAATTGTCTTCAAAACGCCATCATGGTCATTATCGATCGCCGTCGTGTGCGTTGCCGCGGCTTGAATCTCGGGTTTAGCATTACACATTGCCCAACCCTCTCCGACAAATTGGAGTAAGGGGACATCATTCGCACCATCACCGAATGCCATAATCTCATCAGAATTGACATTAAATCGCTGTGCTAACCACTGCACAGCCTGTAACTTGCCCACATTACCCGCAACCACGTCCGCCACGCCATAACCGCTGTCATGTGCGCGTAACTCGCCATCAAAATCAGCGTTTATCTGCGTGACCAATTGACGTGACTGTTTTGACGTTGTCGAGACACTAATTTTCTTAATCCGATCCGTCACCATACTGAGATCGTCAACCTGCTGTAAATGATCATAGAACTTCTCGGCAGCGTCAATTAAGGCTTGTGGCGCACCAGTCTGCGTATAGGACCCTTGCTGGCCAACCAGAATCAGATAGGACGCCCGCAGGTAGTCCCGTTGCCAGTCGACCGTCACAAAATGCTGGACCTGCTCTGGCGTCAAACTACCATCAAAGACCTGTTGACCCTTTAAGTAGATTGAGGCACCATTCTCTGCAACGACCGCTAAGTTATCCGCCATGACTGGTGCAAACAGCTGTTGCAAATGTGCATACTGATTTCCCGACGACAGAACCAAGGTGATGCCCTTTGCTGCCAAGTGACGCAACGTTACCTGCAGTAATTCCTGATTATAACTCTGATCCCCGTGTAGCAACGTCCCGTTCAGGTCGGTTGCGATTAATTTGATTGCCACGATCTCACTCCTCAGTTTCTCTTCGTAGGCTACATTATACGCGAAAATTTAGATAGTCCCCAAACTAAAAGTTAAAATTAATGCAGGCTCTTCATACGAACATACAAATTAGCAACCTCGGGGGGCTTCAACTGGCACTAGCCCCCACGGTGAATAGGCACCACGCTTGTTACCATTCGAGTTTAGAGTCCATTTTGCGCTGTATTATTACGGGTGAAGGACGAATAAAAATATGACTTACGATTGTTGTCACAACGATACTGAACCTAGAAATTAAGGGCCTAGAATAAAACCTCAGACTCCCTTGGTATTTCCGAATTTACATTGCTGAAACGTAGGATAAAAGCCAGTCTTGTCCAATCATCGCCTTACCAGCCGGCAACCGTTGCGCAGTCACCTTACCATATTTGTTTACATTGCCACAAAAAAGCCCCCAGAAGCCGCGGACTTCATGGGAGCTTTTAAACTAAATTGAATTAGTTGTTTGCGTTCTTAACCGCAACGACCTGACGGCCATCGTAGAAACCACAACTTGGGCAAACCATGTGTGACTTACGTAATTCACCACAGTTAGGGCAAGCAGTTAAATTAGGCATCGTTAACTTAATGTGACCACGACGCATAGCCTTTTTCGTCTTAGACGTTTTCCGCTTAGGTACAGCCAAAGAAAACACCTCCTTCAAATAAATTATATCCACTAGTGAAAAAATTTTTAAGGCTTACAAAGAAGATTATTGATCATCCTGATCAGGGAAGAAATCTTTTAGCTTTGCAAGACGTGGATCAACTGATTGATTTTCCTTCTCAACCTTAGCAAGGTCAGCCTCAGCAACGACTTCCCAGTCGTCACCAGTTGGCATCTCAGCACCCTGCTGTTCAGCTTTTGAAAGAATGTGCATCGGAATCTGTAAAATAATGTTATCCCCGATGGCCTTTTCAATATCGATCTGGTCATCCTTCACCACCATCACAACGTCGGTCTTTTCATACCGTTGCGTTGCGGCAGGGTCGGAAACATAAAATTCCGTCATTTTGAAATCTACGGGTAAGTCTACCGGCTCAAGCGAGCGGCTAGACGGGACCGTTAAGTCCGCGGTTACCTGGGCATCAACGACAACGTCACCGGCCACGACGGAAACAATTCCCTTAGCGTGAACGGCGCTCAAATCTAAAACATCATCGCCATAACGTTCCATCAAATCCGCTTTTAAATTCAGCGTCTCATCAAACGTTAGCGGATCATTCCGGTAATTCTTGCGGAGCTCGGTCAACGACCATTTCATCGCAATCCCTCCAATGCAACGTGATAAATTATACCTGTCAAAAAATGTGATGTCAAGGTAATTTCCTTGATAGTCACTCTGAAATCGTTTTTTTCACCGGGATTCGACCATAATCTTGTTTTTCTCCCGTAATTAAGGTTCGTAGCGCGCCCAACCGATCATCAAATTCGCCGGGACCCTTTTGCCAATCCCGGTCTGCACGACTAATCAGTGGAAGGCTCACCTGCTTTTTGATCTGATGTAGGTATGCTTGACCAGCCGTTGAATAACCCAATACCCGTAAGTACTGCGGTTGCGGCTGCATTTCAGCCGGCTTAGCCTGTAATAGCAGATAGGCCGATTGTCGTTGTAACCGTGTGTAGGTGTAACGTTTCGTCTTGACAGCGTGCATAAACGCCGTAAAACTCTCACTAGTCACCGCAGCCTTCTTCAACCGGTACTCGACACCCTCGGTGATTTGATACACTTGACGCAAATCAGCCACATCACCGCTAACCAACTGATAGCGCAGTAACGGCCAAAAATCTTTCCAGCTCGTCAATTGCGCCGCCTGTAGCAGGTCTAAGGTCGTTGTGGGAACGACCGGCACAACTGCCGACCACTCCCCACTTAGGGCCGCAGAACGTACTGCAGTGGCACTTGCAAAGACCGTTGCCGACGCAATCAGAGAATCATTGTGCTGACTCCCTTTTCTCGGCAACGGGACCAAAGTCAATGGATTGCCCTGACGACGATTCGCGAGCGCATAGAAGAATCCTAAAATATCATTGGCCGCATTCAGCGTAATCCCCGTTTGTTCACGCAGATATCCCTGAAAAAGTGAAGCATACGTTTGATCAAAGCGTTTAAACGTTGCCGAATCAGTCGGTAAATGGGCCATCAGCCGCTCGTAATCCATCTCCGGGTGTTCGGTTCCGAATGCCAACCAATGGCATTGGAGCGCCGCTAAGAGGCTTACACCACCGCTTGCAAATAAATGTGCTGGCTGCAAGGCTGCCGCACCGGGCAGTTCCACGACTAAATCAACGCCACCGGCCAAAGCCGCTTGCGTCCGTTGCCACTTATCCATTAATGCTGGTTCGCCGCGCTGGACCCAGTTCCCACTCATGGCCGCCACAACCACATCCGCTCCCGTTTGTGCGCGGGCCTGCTCAATCTGATAGCGGTGGCCATTGTGAAATGGGTTATACTCTGCAATGATTCCCACTGCCTGTAACGTCATGCCTAGGCCTCCCGTGTGACCTCGAAGAACCAACGAGTCGTATCGGTCGCCACGTCGCTATTCCCAAAGTCAGCACTGACTCGGTTCACCGTCAACCCCGCTTCCTTTAAGGCAGCCTGATAGTCAACTAATGGATACGTGCGTTCATGGTGTAATTCCGTTACTTTGCGGTACTCCCCGGTTTCTTTATTCAACGTGAAGAAAGCCAGGTCGTGTTCGGCCGCGTGTTCTTCGTCTTCGATTCCATAACTAGTCCAAACGAAGGCCCGCGTATCATCAACGTAATTGTACATGTACCCGGGATAAACGTCATCCGTCTGGTGCGGCGTAATCACGTCGAATAGAAACTTGCCACCGACGTTCAAATGATCACGAACCTGCGTAAAGGCCTGTGTCACTTCATCGAGGTCAGTCAAATAGCAGAATGAGTCGGCAAAGCAGGTCACCGTTTGGAACGTGCTCTCTAACCCACTCAGATCCAACATGTTACCGGCAATTAATGGCATGATCACGTGGTCTTCTTCAGCATGCTTCGCGGCTAATGCGAGCATATCTTCTGACAGATCCAAACCACTCACGTCGTAGCCAGCCTTGGCTAACAGGACACCCAGGCGTCCACTCCCACATGCAAGGTCAAGGAGTGATCCGCTGGTTGGGGCAACCCTAGCGGCGACAAAATCCAGCCACTGATCGTACATGGCTGGATCGAATAATTCGTCGTAAAGCTCAGCGAAGGATTGATAGATCATGCTTCAACCCATTGGCCCAGATCAACTTCTGGGGCATCAGACCACAACTTTTCTAAGTTGTAGTGACTTCTTTGCTCCTTTTGGAAGACGTGAACGACCACGTCGCCTAAATCAATTAAGATCCAAGTGGCTTCGTTTTTACCTTCAACGTCGCGAATAGCAACATCATTGGCATTCATTTGGTCAGTAATTTCGTCCGCAATAGCTTGAACTTGACGGTTAGAATTAGCCTCCATAATCAGGAAGTAATCTGCCATCAAACTCACCTTAGTCATATCTAAAGCGGTCATTTCCTCTGCACGCTTGTCTTCAGCGGCTTTTACTGCGATTTTTAAAATTTCTTTGCTTTCCATGCAAGTACTCCTCTCAAACGTTGAGATAACGCGGTACCCACGCATTGTAGGTATCAATAGTTTTGGGATAAATTTTTTGGTTGTTTTCAATTAGGTAGGCTAACGTATGTTTCGTTTGAAACGCCACGCCAGCGCCCAGGTCTTGCGCGGTGATTTTACGGGCCTCATCCACATCGGGAAAATCACGACCGGGCTCAATGTAATCAGCCATGTACACAATTTGTTCGAGGGGCGACATATAAACCGCGCCAGTCGTATGATGTCGGATTGCATTCAGAATATCTTCATCATAAATACCCAACTCATGTTTGACCAGCTCAGCACCGACCACCCCATGCCAAATCGCATTGCCATAATTTAACAGCTCCGGATCCAGATGATACTGTTTAATGGCCGCAATAAAATCCTCGTCCGGTCGTTGTTTGGCATAGTCATGAGTCAGCCCCGCAATGCTGGCCTTCTCCTCGTCCACGTCGTTGGCCCGTGCCAACTTCACAGCCGTCCGTTCCACCCGTTGGACATGGGCAAAACGCTTAGGCCGCAAATGCTGCTCGATTCGGTCAAGTAAGTCCTGCCGTGTCCCAGCAAAAATATTTTCTGTATACGTTCGTTCAGTCACGATATAACAGATGCTCCTTTATATAGAGGTCGACCATGGTCGGCACCAGATAACGCACGGACTGGCCGCGCCGAACCTGATCTCTGACCATCGTCGAGCTGATCCCGATTTGGGGCACATCGACCCACAGCACGGGATACGGCGATTCACGCGTAAAACCTTGACGGCAGACACCCACAAACTGGACCAATTTGACTAACTCATCAATGCGGTACCATTTCGGCAAATAAGCCACCATGTCCCCACCGATAATAAAGTAATATTGGTTCTCTGGGTGAGCCTGCGTCAATTGTAACATGGTGTCGTAAGAATAACTGCGACCGCCACGCGCAACTTCCGTTAACTCTAAATCAAACCGCGGATTGTCCGCAATGGCCGCCTTAACCATCGCCACGCGATCCTTAGCCGGAATTGTTAATTTCCGGTCAACGTGCGGTGGCTCAGCGTCAGGCATAAATAAAACGCGATCTAAACCAAGCTGAGTTGCCACTTGGTCCGCAATCACCAGATGTCCTAAATGGGGCGGATTAAATGTTCCACCCAGAATACCGATGCGACGTTTCTTCGCCGTAGCCGCCATCTCTGTAGCGACCTGCGTACTCGTTCGTTCTAAAATCTTGACCACGACAGTCAAACCTCCCTACATATTTTCAACGACTGCTGAAATCTTTTGATTTTCTTCATCCGTTGCGACCCGGTACAAGACAAGTACCCGACCAATCGTTTGGACAACTTGAATATTGGTGTTGTCTTCGATAAATGCTTTCGTTTCGTCAACGGAAACTTCTGCACTCTGTTGGAGATTGATTTTAATTAATTCGCGATTCTCTAACGCCCCGGTCAATTGATCCAACCAAGCTTGCGTTAACCCATTCTTACCCACGGAAAAAAGTGGGTGCATGGTGTGTGCATGTGCGCGTAAATATCGTTTTTGTTTGCCTCGTAACAAGTTTTATTCCTCCATTATTAAATCATTGCTCGTCGTAGTAAAACACCAACACCGGTGGGGGCCCAACCGGTCACATTGACCCCGGCAGGCAAACTGATCCAGCCCAATCCTTCAAAAACCAAGTCGCTCTTCTCGGTGGTCTTGAATTCATGTGCCACTAACGGTGGAAAATCGTCCTTATCGTCAGCATGTGGCGGTGTCAGTAACTGGCCTAATTGCCGCGCATAAAAATCATCGGCATTTTCCAGCTTTGTTCGGTGAATGTACAAGTTATTTTCAAAGTATGCCGTAAACCCATTTTTGCGACCATTTGTGTAGTCAAAGCGTGCAATTCCACCTAAGAAAAGCGTTTGTTGACTCTCTAGTTGGTAAACTTTGGGCTTGATCTGCTTTTGGGGCGTCACAAGTTTCAAATCTTTTCCATCTAGGAAATGGGCCATTTGCTCGTTTTGAATAATCCCAGGTGTATCAACCAAGACGTGATCATCGTCTAGGGGTAACTCAATCTTATCCAACGTGGTTCCCGGGAACCGTGACGTCGTGATTAGGTCCTTGACCCCAGTGTTTTGACGAATGATCTGGTTGATCAACGTGGACTTACCAACGTTAGTTACCCCGACCACGTAGACATCACGATCACCCCGGTACTTGTTGATCATTTGTAATAACTGATCAACGGACTGGTTGGTTTTGGCACTCAACAGCGTCACATCGATTGGCCGCAATCCTTGTTCGTTGGCCCGTTGCCGTAACCAGTCTTGTAACTTGCTGCGTTTCAAAGAACGCGGTAAGAGGTCTTCCTTGTTCCCCACTAGTAAAATGGGATTATTCCCCACAAACCGGTGAAGTCCTGGAATCACACTTCCGTTGAAATCAAAGATGTCCACGACGTACACAATCAACGCATTTGCATCTTGAATCTGCGTCAATAGGTGTAGGAAATCATCGTCAGTCAGTCCCACGGGAACAATCTCGTTGTAATGCCGTAACCTGAAGCACCGTTGGCAATACACTTCTTGGTTCTCCATGCCTTTATCTAATGCCGACTGCGGCGTGTATCCGGGTGCCGTCTTGTCCGTCGTTTGAATCTCCGCGCCACAGCCAATACAGTGGAGTGGCTCACCGTCAACTAAAACGGGTTCAGTGTGCTTTTCGTTCATTAAGATCCTCCTGCCAAGTTAATTCTGGATAATCGTGGCGCAACCGCCACATCACAACTTTTTCCAACACGCGATTGCCTTTGGTAATCCACGCATCAGATTTTAAAATGGGTTTGACCAATACGCTACGAATGCCCGTGTGATGGGCAGACCACACATCCGTCAGTAATTGATCGCCGACCATGATGACTTCATCGCGACGAAGGTGCCACCGCCGCAAAGCGCGTCTCAATCCCCACGATAACGGTTTTAACGCCCGATGAATATACGGGAGGTTAAACGGTGCGACCGCGCGATCTACCCGCGCACGGCTGTTATTCGACACAACGATGACCCGAATGCCGGCCAATTCGAGCAACGTTAACCAATGCCGTAACTCGGGTGTTCCGTCCGGATTATTCCAAGCAATCAACGTATTGTCCAGATCTGTCAAGACTGCTCGGACCCCGTTTTCACGCAGTTGCTTAGGTGTCAAATCGTATATGTTCGTAACCATCCACGTGGGTTTAAATTGAGAAACCATGCGGGTGACTGCCCCCCTTCGTCCATTTGCCAATAATGGCATGTCTAGCTTTTTATTATACGCAATCCAAATCAATTTTACCACCATCAACGGCTGAGATTCCTTAAGTTTACGATTCGGATCGGTTAAAATTTATTGCACCATAGTTGCTAGATATGGACTCAGGCGTGTCGTTCTACTCAGTCAGTCGGTGAGCTGTGAACTGCCTACTGGCTTAGTTGAACGACAGACTTGAAGACTCCCGGTTTTCGAAGCTTCAAATTGCACCCGCACCCTTTTCAGCCCATATCTACCGACCAGTAAAGCAAAGACAACACTATGCCGCCAGCTTCATGGCTAGTGTTGCCAGTGATGGCTAATAAAAAAGACCCCGCATACGCGAAGTCCCTTTATCATTAACTGAATTAAGCAGCCAATGCTTCTTTAGCTTGGTCAGCCAAAGCAGTGAAAGCACTAGCATCGTTAACTGCTAAGTCGGCTAACATCTTCCGGTTAACGTCAATGTTGGCTAACTTCAAACCGTGCATCAACTTGCTGTAGCTCAGACCATTCATCCGAGCTGCTGCGTTGATCCGGGCAATCCAAAGCTTACGGAAGTTACGCTTCGTAGCTTTGCGGTCACGGAAGGCGTATTGACGGCCCTTCATGACTTGGTCCTTAGCTACCTTAAATAAACGGTGCTTAGAACCACGGTAACCCTTAGCTAACTTTAAAACCTTTTTGCG
This sequence comes from Levilactobacillus fujinensis, assembly GCF_003946335.1. GTDB lineage: Bacteria > Bacillota > Bacilli > Lactobacillales > Lactobacillaceae > Levilactobacillus > Levilactobacillus fujinensis. Next base: position 54,652 of record NZ_RHNX01000011.1, on the reverse strand, counting down.
ACGTGCGCGTGTAACAGTACCGCCTTTAACTCGTGGCATAATCTTTTCCTCCTAAATCAATTCAAACATTATGTCGACATTTCGTCGACCCGAAAAATTAGTGACCGGCTTACTTTTGTAAAAGTGCGCGGTAAGTCTTGATGGTCGTTTCGTTCATCATCCGGGTACCACGAAGGTTCCGGCGTTGCTTCTTGGTCTTACCGTGGAAACGGTGAGACGTGTATGCGTTGGCACTCTTGATACCGCCCTTGGCAGTTACTTTAAAACGCTTAGCTGCGGCGCGGTTAGTCTTCATCTTTGGCATAATACGAAATATCCTCCTTAAATCGGTAGCTAGGCTACCCAATCAATTACTTATTCTCAGCGATGGGTGACAACATGAGAAACATGCTGCGACCATCCATCTTTGGCCGTTGTTCAACTGTAGCGACGTCAGAAGTTTCCTGAGCCATCCGGTTGAGCACCTCACGACCAATGTCCTTATGCGTAATTGCCCGACCCTTAAACCGAATTGAGACCCGAACCTTTTCACCCTTACCCAAGAACTTCTTAGCGTTCTTCAGCTTGGTGTTAAAGTCGTTGGTATCAATCGTAGGGCTGAGCCGTACTTCTTTGACACTGATCACTTTTTGCTTTTTACGAGCTTCGCGTTGCTTCTTTTGCAACTCAAAGCGGTATTTCCCGTAGTCCATGATTCGGGCTACTGGTGGCTTAGCTTTCGGTGCAACCAAAACTAAATCGAGGTTAGCGTCTTCAGCAATCTGCAAAGCTTCTTGCTTAGACTTAATACCCAATTGTTCACCGTCGCCGGCAATCAATCGAACTTCGCGTGCGCGAATCCCCTCGTTGACAATCGTGTCGTTTGCTATGGTAATCCACCTCCAAAATAATCTCGAGAACTGCAGAAATCTCACTCACAAAAAAATGCGGGAACCTTTGATGAAAATCAAACGGCTCCCGCACCAAAATCCAATCTAAATGATTAGATAACGTGCATATCCAGCCCAATAACCTACGTCATAAGGCGAGAAGCGGAAGCCTCTGCTTAATTTCTCAACTTAACCATCATACCAGCTAGCCCGTTTCATGTCAACGGGTGTTTCTTAGTTTTTCAGAAAATCGGCCGTTCTGACAGTTGCCTCGATTAGTCATCAGGCGCCCCACTACCCAAAACCTGATTGCTATGATCCAGCCGGTTAATGACAAATGTCAACACAACGATGACAAACCCAATCACATAAACCCAATGCAAGCCATTATACAGGATATGCCGCAGGGTTGGCAATAAATTCTCCGGCAAATCACTCGCCGTCTGTGGGTTGATCAGGCGATTCATCATCGCCATACTTGTCCCCGCAGAACGCGTGATTCCCTGCTGCATCCCCGTGTTTAGGATAATTCCAAAAATAGAAACCATCAGAGTTTGGCCAATCGTCCGACCTAACGTGTTGAATGAGGTCGCCACCCCGACATTTTCAGCCGAGACCAAGCGCTGAGAAGTCAGCGTGGTTGTTGTCATAGCAATCCCAAAGCCAAAGCCGTTGACTGCCGTAATGATGAAGAACCAGCCAAACGACGCCTGCATCGGTAATAAAGCTAACGCTAAACCCGCTACTAAGATAAAAGACAGGCTAAAGTATAAGATCCGTCGGGGCGTCCAACGCGCCAAAAAGCAACTCGTTGCAAAGGCCCCCACGACCCACATCAATGAGTTCGGTGTTAACGCTAAACCAGCCTCCGAAGCGGAAACACCATGAAGGCCTTGGCCCCAGGTCGGCACGTAAACCGTCAGTGCCATTAAGTAGCCATTGATCAACGCCGCAATCGTATTTTGCACGATGAATGGCCGATTCTTAAAGAGTTCTAGCGAGATAATCGGGTCGACCGCCCGTTTTTCTCGCCGAACGAATAATATCAGACTGACAGTGCTGATTACCAACCCACCGATGAATCCCGCCCAGATGATGGGGTGACTGCTAAGCACTTGAAAACTCAACATCAGGCTAAGCAAGCATAACATCAACCAGAAGCTCCCCAAATAATCGATACTCTCCGTTCGCTGCCGCTTAGGTTCGTGTAAGTATAATTGAAATAATAACATGGTGATTAATCCAATTGGCACGTTAATGAAGAAAATCCAGTGCCAGCTGAGTTTGTCGATGATGACACCACCCAGTAAAGGTGCTAGCACTGCCGCAATTCCCCACGCGGAGTTCGTAATTCCTAAGATTTTTGCCCGTTTTTCAATCGAATAAATATCAGCAATAATCGTCATTGAGACTGGAAGTAAGGCACCTGCTCCAATTCCTTGAATCGCCCGCCAAAAAATTAAGACTGGCATGCTCGTAGCCAGTCCGCTCATCGCCGACCCCACAATGAACACGGCTAGTCCAAACTGCATGATTGGTTTACGGCCGATCACATCGGCGAGTTTGCCATAGATTGGCGTCACCATCGCGGTGGCCAGTAAGTAAATTGAAAAGACCCAGTTCATCAACGCAACACCATGTAGATTTCCGACAATTGTGGGTAGGGCGGTCGATACGATGGTCCCTTCAATCGCGCTCACAAATGTTGCCACGTAAATAGCAATCGTCACGGCAAGCACGTTGGTTCTTGGCTGTGACATCCTAACATCTTCCTTCTTAGATATAGATACGCTCTTCGGTCGCTTCCCAAAACGTCTCCACTTCGTCCGCACGGCTGTCACCACCGTAATCATTCGACGCCATTCGTCCACGGGTCCTCTAAACAACTCTATGAACTACGTTACCACTTCTCCTCATGACTCTCTAGCTAAAGAAAACGAGGCCGCCAATTTAGCGTCCCCGTTTCCCTTTATGATATATGTGTCAAGAACCAGCTACATTCTTGATCTTAAAGTTAGTTTTACTTTTCTTCGCGGCTATAAGAAGCAATATCGCCTAAGATTTCCTTGACGAAGGCATCACTACTCATGGACTCACTATTGTCTTCCCCATACTTCCGTACAGAGACCGTCCCGTTAGCCATTTCGTCTTCACCAACAACCAACGTGTATGGAATCTTATGCGTTTGGGCATCACGAATCAGGTAACCCATCTTTTCACCACGCTTGTCGACGTTGACCCGGACATCAGCAGCCTTTAATTCGGCAGCCAATTTATCGGCGTAAGCACCATGCTTTTCTTCGGAAACAGGAATGATGGTTACTTGCTTAGGCGCTAACCAAGTTGGGAAAGCCCCCTTGTAGATTTCAGTCAGATAAGCGGTGAACCGTTCCATCGTTGAAACCAAGCCACGGTGAATCATAACTGGACGGTGTTCTTCACCATCGGCACCGACATAGTGTAAGTCGAAGCGTTCTGGCAGCATGAAGTCCAATTGAATCGTTGAAAGCGTTTCTTCGTTTCCAAGAGCCGTCTTCGTTTGCACGTCTAACTTAGGACCGTAGAAGGCAGCTTCCCCTTCGGCTTCAACGTAAGGTAAGCCAAGGTCATCCATGGCACCCTTCAACATCTTTTGTGCGTTGTTCCACATTTCGTCATCATCGAAGTACTTTTCCGTGTTCTTAGGGTCACGGTAGCTCAGACGGAACGTGTAATCCTTGATATCAAAGTCATTGTAAACCTTAACCATCAAGTCCAGGATACTCTTGAATTCATCTTGGATTTGTTCTGGTGCAACGAACGTGTGACCATCGTTCAAGGTCATTTCACGAACTCGTTGCAGACCACTCAGGGCACCGGACTTTTCGTAACGGTGCATCATCCCTAATTCAGCGATCCGTAATGGCAATTCACGGTAAGAACGGATGTGGTGGTTATAAATTTGAATGTGGCTTGGGCAGTTCATTGGCCGCAATTCGAGTTGTTCGCCATCACCCATATCCATTGGTGGAAACATATCTTCACGGTAGTGGGCCCAGTGACCGGATTGCTTATACAGATCCAAGTTAGCAAGGACTGGCGTGTAAACATGTTGGTAACCGTTAGCAACTTCCTTGTCGATGATATAACGTTCGATGGTTCGCCGAATCGTGGCACCGTTTGGCATCCAGTAAGGTAACCCGGCACCAACCTTAGGATCAACAAAGAATAAGTCGAGTTGATTCCCAATGACACGGTGGTCACGGTCATGGGCTTCTTGACGCTTAACTAAGTCGGCATCCAAGTCAGCTTGCTTGTAGAAGGCCGTCCCATAAATCCGTTGGAGCATTGGGTTTGAGGACTTGCCTTGCCAGTAAGCACCGGCAACGGAGAGCAACTTGAACTTCTTGACGTCACCCGTGTTGACTAATTGGGCACCATCACTGAGAATTTGGTAGTCACCGATTTTCAGGAAAGAAACGGCGTCGCCAACAACGGCATTGATCAATTCAGTCGTGTAAGGATCGTCTTTAGCAGCGGCTAAAGCGTCGTCCTTGTTCAAGGAGACCCGTTCGATAGGCAGTTTGTCACTAATTAATTTTTCAACGATCACAGCTAAGGCGTCTAATTCGTCAACGCTAACTTGTTGATCATCCTTGTCGGTATCCACGAAGAACCCGTCTTCGTCAGCACTAACTTCACCCAAACGAATGGCTGGGAATTCCTTCTTCAAGGCGATCCGCAGTAATGCGGCAGTCGTGTTCCGCAAAACGCTCAACCCTTCGTCGCTGTCCTTCGTGATGATTTCAATAGCACCATCACCGGCCAGTGGCGTCAAGTAATCGACCACTTTGCCATCTAACTTAGCGGCAACGGCCTTCTTTGCTAAACTGATGGAAATAGACTTGGCAACGTCAGCGGGCGTTGACCCTTCTGGAAATGCTTTCGCTTTACCATCAGGGAATTTGATTGAAATATCTGCCATAATTATGATCTCCCTCATTGATTTTTGGATGGTCGTCGACGCAAAAAGTCCCCAGCACCTATTAAATAGGCACTGGGGACGTCAATAACGTGGTTCCACCCGATATTTTTCACGAGACTACTCCCGTGAACTCTAGTCGTCGATAACGGAACGGACCGGCCGAAAATTTCCTTTCGACAGCTGAGGAAAGCGGTAATGTTTGCGGTCGCTGAGTCGGCTTCCAAGCTAGGCCAACTCTTCCTGTGAACGATCCCGCCAACACCATGTCTTTCGTCATAGCTCTTCTTGGTTTCATTGACTATTAAACACTTGCCAGTGAAAGTTGTCAAGCACTGACAGGGAATTTGTTCAAGATCGATAGCCAATGATCGCACTATGGCTGCCAGGGATTCCACTTGCTGCAGGAGAGCCGTCAGCCAAAAAATCCGTTTCTAGTTCGTCTGAAAAACGCGAAATCACACATCTCTCAAGTTGTTTCCGCTGTCAACCAAGATTCTAACAGATTTGGACTCAGGTCTATTGTTCACCCCGTTCTAGTCTCCAGAGAGGCAAAAACTAACCCTATTGTGGCCGTCGATTGACACCAACCATCGTAATTTCACGGGCTAGGAAACGAATTCGCTGCATCAGGCGTTGGGCCTTCAGTGGCTCATCATCCCCACGCGTTGAAATTCGTAAATGTTCCGTCTCTAATTGCTGCATAGAGAAATTAGAACTAAAAAACGTAGGTAATTCCTCTTGCATCCGGTACTCCAAAATGACACCGAGAATATCGTCACGAACCCATGCGGACATTGCATCTGCCCCGATATCGTCAATCATTAAGACCGGTGCATTCTTCAAAGCATCGAGTTTATCAGCCACACCGTTTTTGGCAATCGAATTCTTCATCTCGACTGCAAAACTTGGAAAGTGAACTAGCGTGCTGGAAAATCCGTCTGTAGCCAATTCATTCGCTAAGGCTGCCAGTAAATAAGTTTTCCCCACGCCAAAGCTACCAGCCAAATATAAGGCTTGGTGGCGACGTTTCGGACTCGCTTCATAGGCATCTTTAAAGTCCAACACTGCCATCAAGGCCTCCGCACGATCAGCATCCTGGTCAAATTCAGTCAGACTGGCATCCCGAATATTCTTTGGCATCGCAATCGACTTGACCCGTTGGCGTAGTGCTTGTTGAGCCTGCTTTTCTTGTGTTTCAACTGTGGGCACGTAAGCAACATCAATAAGGTGATTCGACACAAGTAACTGTGGTTCGTACCCCGTTGCAAAGGTCACGCCCCCCTTTGCTAATTTTTCCCTTTCGCTCACAAATTCATAAAGTTTTGCTGCCGATCGGGTCATCACGTCTGCTGCCAGCTCTGCTTGATGCTCATGATAAAACTGGATGACCTGTGGATCTGCGTAGACTTTATCCATCAATTGGCGGTAGTTGTCGTTTAAGTGGCGTTGATTCATGAGTTGCTGCATCGTTTTACTGAGATCTTCCATGGGTTAGTCCTCCTTCCCTGATTCGCGGTTCTCTTTAAGTTTTGCAATTCGCTCTTGTAGGCGCTGCTGCTGCTCGGTCGATAGCTTGGCAGTCGACGTTGTTGCCGCGGCCGCCGGTTTTTTGGCCCAATCTGGCAAGGTTTCCTTTACCGTTGGCTGGCGATTCCGCGACTTGCGCGGTTGACTTGCAGCCCGCTGCCGCTCACGAATCTTTTGAATAGCTAACTGGGGAGTATCGACCTTGGCCTTGCTCCAGTCGTTAGCAATCGTATCTAACAGATTTTTATTTAACGTTGGCTTATCTTCATCGACCAAAACGTGATAGATCATAAGATTCAAGACCGCCTCCGAGAAAAGCTGGCGGCTAACTAAATCACGGACGATACGCTGCTCCCCATCCGTCACAAAGCCACCATTTTTCTGCTTAATGGCCTGTAGAAAGACTGCCGGTGCCGTCGTCGTGGCCACCTTGATCAAGGCTTGTTCCGCAGACGTGGTCGTCCCAATCGTTGATTCGACTGGCTTCGACTTATCCGTTATCGGTACTGTCGTCCGTCGTGGTTGCCCGAAATGCTGTGCAACGATTCGCTTAAACGTTTCCGTATCAAACTTATTTGTCGCCAGGTCCGTAGCCTCACCCACATAACGCGCCATCGTGACCTCATCTAAACCATAGGTCACATGTTCGGTCAGTAACAGTTGCCGGTTCGCTTGAACTGCTCGTGTGTCGATAAATGAATGCTCGAGAATTTCTCCCAGCAATTTAAAATCGAAACCCGGTTCAGTATCAGTGGACAAGACAGGAGTCGGTGTTGCCTCCGTTAAACGTTGCCGACCTGTCGTGATGGCTGCTGGAAGCTCATTTAGCTCCTGCCCGTCCACATGAAAAACTTCCAGAAAGTTCTTCGTAATGTCTTTTTCGTTAGGCATTGTTGCCAGCCGGGGCACATTTGTCGTAACCAGCTGCTGGTACATTTCCTCGCCCACGACTCCCAGCAGTTGAACGCTGAGCAGGTCATCCTTAAAGAAGGCGGCCGGGGCTAAGGGTGCGTGTAATTCATAAACAAAACCCGTCAGCTCATCCTGAGTGGTTACCTTAGTTGTCAATAGCCCCGTGGCTTCTAGGCGAATACGCGCATCATAAAAGTGCTCCAGATCCAGACCAAGGACCGCCAACAGCGTGGTATGCCGTTGATAGGTTCCCGGACTTGGTAGCCAAAAAAGGGCCGAGAAGAGCCCTACGGCACTCGGTCCCATAATGGGCTGGTAGAGTTGGGTCAACGTTTGCCAACTCAGATCACTGATACGACCATTTACCCGAACCGTAAAGCCGGTCTTAGGCTTCAATTGGTGCCAGGAATCTTCCATACCCTACTTCGCCTCGCTTTGCCCATTCGATTCTTTTTTAGCCTTTTCTTTGTCTTTATCAAGCATATCCTTAAGTTCGTTAAAGAACACACCAGTATCCTTGAATTGTCGATAAACACTGGCAAACCGAATGTAGGCAATCTCATCGACGTCAACCAGCTTATCCATCACATACTCCCCAATCAACTGACTGGAAATCTCATTGACGCCTAATGCGCGAATCTTGTTCTCAACACTATCGACAATATCGGTCATGACATCCATCCCCACCGGTCGCTTTTCGGCCGAGCGAATAATCCCCTTTAGAATTTTTTCACGATTAAACTCTTCCCGCGTTCCATTTTTCTTGATTACCAGTAGAGGAGTCACTTCGACCCGCTCAAATGTCGTGAATCGAAAGCCGCAGCTCTCACACTCACGGCGCCGACGGATTACCCGACCATCGTCGGTAGGCCGACTATCGACGACCCGTGATCCGTTATGATGACAGTGTGGACACTGCATATTTGGTCACCTCGCTAAATTTATTTCCGTTTTTCTCTCATCATCAAATACATTTTTAAAATTGTATAGGCTGGTCGCACTAACTCTATAACCAACAGTTCAAAGCTACAGATACATTGCACACCTTACATTCTGTGTAAACCAAGACTCGGCAAATATGAGCTTAACTGCGTCGTTCTACTCGGTCGGTATTCTTGATGGTTTAGCAAAAGCCATCCTTACAGGCTCGGCACTCTCGAGGCTTCAAGGTGTGCTCGCACCGCTCCAGTTCATATCTACCGACCAGTAAAGTGAATGACACACAATACCACCAATTCTAATTTTATTTTAGGTTCTTCATGTCAAGCCATTTTACCACTTGTTGACGCGTTTCGGCAATCGTTCCCCCGTTATCAATGACAACGGTTGCGTGGGCGACCTTCTTTTCAATTGGCCATTGCCGATCCATTCGGGCCTGGGCATCATCCGCCGAAAGCTGATTTCGCGCCATCAGGCGGCATTTTTGCGTGGCCACATCCGTTGCCACTACCATGACGTGATCCGTAAATGCTTCGAGATAGCCAGATTCAAAGAAGGTTGGTGCGTCGATGATGACAACGGGTACCTTCTCCTGTCGGTAATTCGCTAATTGCCGTTGAATCTCGGTTTGAATCAGTGGCGTCGTAATGGCCTCAAGCCGTTTTAACTGCGTTGGATCATGGAAAACCAATTGGCCGAGTTTCTTGCGATCCAACTCACCTGCCGTCAGATACAATCTGCCAAAGGCCGCGGCAATCTGCTGCAAACCCGGCGTTCCCGGTGCCACCACTTCACGGGCAATCACGTCGGCATCGATCACGGGTAACCCCGCCGCTTTTAGCCAGGCACTAACGGTCGATTTCCCGGTCGCAATGCCACCAGTCAATCCCCATACCTCAGTCACGATCGAACGCCTCCAAAGCTGCCTTGGGCAACGGCTGACACTGTGGACAGAAATGCGTCCCGCGTTGGGCAACCTTGATTTTCTCAATCTCGGTCCCACAGCGCTCGCATGGTTCGCCCTCGCGACCATAGACGTGCAGATGGTTCTGGAACTGCCCGGCCTCGCCAAACGCCGTAGAGAATGAATGAACGGTAGTCCCATGGCCCTGAATTGCTAGCGCCATTTCCGCAATGATGTTCCGTCGTAACGTCTCCAATTGGGCTTTGGTCAACTCATTGGCCGGCGTCAATGGATTGATCTTTGACAACCACAGCACTTCATCGGCATAGATATTTCCTAAGCCAGCAATTCGTGACTGATCAAGTAAAAAGGGTTTGACCACTTTATGAGATTTCCCAAAAATCGTTTGCATATAAGCTAACGTCAGTGTTTTCTCGGTCGGCTCTGGCCCCATTTTAGCCAGTGATGGCATCATCTCGGCTTCTTGTCCCGTTGGCACTAGTCGCATGCGACCAAACTTACGGGTATCCGTATACCGGAGCTCCCGGTCATCTTTCAAATGAAAGACCACGTGGGTGTGCTTGGTGATCGGACTGCCCTCGGGTTGAACATCATACTTGCCTTCCATTCGCAGGTGAGACACCATCGTGAGGTCACCACTGAACCGAAATAGCAGGTATTTCCCCCGTCGGTCAATCCGTTCAATCTGCCGCCCAATTAATTCAGCCGTGAACTCGTCGCGGTCTGGGGTGACCATCTTGGGATAAAAAACCTCGACATATTCAACGGTGGCTCCGGCCACCAACCGATTCAATCCGCGCCGAACCGTTTCAACTTCTGGTAATTCTGGCATAAACCGTCTCTCCTTTTACCCTACTTAGCGTCGTACCAGGTAGGTCCGTAGTGACTTTCTACCTTCAACGGAATCTCTAAGTCAATGGCAGAATCCATCACACTTGGCACTAATTTAGCCAGCGTTTCAATTTCTTCCGCTGGGGCTTCAAAGATCAACTCATCGTGAACCTGAAGCAACATGGTGGCCTGCATATCCTTAATAGCATCTTCCATCCGAATCATTGCAATCTTAATGATATCGGCCGCACTTCCTTGAATAGGCGTATTCATTGCCGTTCGTTCGGCAAAGGAGCGCTGATTGAAGTTCCGCGAGTTGATGTCTGGCAAATACCGCCGGCGGTGCGCAATCGTTTCGACGTAACCTAATTCATGTGCCTGCTGAACCATGCGCTCTGTGTAGGCCTTAACACCAGGATATTCTTCAAAGTAAGTATCAATAAAGTTTTTGGCCTGCTTCCGACTAATACCGATGTTTTGTGACAAACCAAAGTCACTGATGCCGTATACGATTCCAAAGTTAACGGCCTTGGCCTGGCGCCGAATATTTGGTGTCACCTCTTCGTCTGGTCCCATTCTAAAAATTCGTCGTGCCGTTGCCGCATGAATATCTTCGCCTTCGCGAAAGGCTTCCTGCATGTTAGCATCATGACTCATGTGGGCTAAGACCCGCAACTCAATTTGGGAATAGTCAGACGAAAAAATCTGCCAACCTGGATGGCGGGGAACAAATGCCTTTCGAATTGCCCGGCCCTCTTCGTTACGTACGGGAATATTTTGCAGGTTCGGATCAACCGAGGACAACCGTCCGGTCTGCGTCAACGTTTGCAGATAACGGGTGTGTACCTTGTGATCATCGGGATGAATGACCTTCAGTAGACCCTCCACGTAAGTCGACTGAATCTTCGCAATCTTCCGATATTTCAGAATATTTTCCGCAATTGGCGCTTCCGCCGCTAATTTTTCCAGCACACCGACTGCCGTCGAATAGCCAGTCTTTGTCTTCTTAATTGCAGGTAGGCCCATTTTCTCAAAAAGGATGTGACCTAACTGCTTCGGCGAGCCAATGTTGAATTCTTCACCGGCTTCGTTATAAATCGTCTGTTCAATTTCAGCCAATTGTTCGGTAAATTTACTACCCATGGCTTCCAATTCGCTAGCTTGAACCGTAATTCCAGCAACTTCCATTCGCGCTAAAACAAAGGCCATTGGCAACTCGATATCTCGATAGAGTTTTGTCTGTTCATTTTCCTCTAATCCCTTAAATAGGTGTGGCCGCAAGCTTTCAATTGCCCGTGCCTTTCTGGCGAGGTGGGAGAAGAAATCAACATCGTCGGCTGGAATCGCCGCCTTGGCACCCTTCCCGTAGACATCTTCATCGGTCGCCACCTGGTGATAACCGTGCTCCATGGCAACGCGACCAAGGTCGTTACTGTTGTCATAAGTGTTCAGCAAATAAGAGCAGAGTAAAAGGTCACAGTCGATGCCGGCCAGCGTAATGTCTAACCGCTTTAAGCCAACGTAAGTTCGTTTCGCATCGAAAACCTGCTTTTTAACCTCGGCCGATTCAAGTAACGCCTTCAACGGTGCTTGCTGCAGGAGCTGAACGTCACGGCTGACCCACCACTGGTCTTTATCACCAACGACAAAGCCATCGAGATGGGCCGTATGGTAATTTTCATCCAACATTTCCAGATAGAATTCGCAGCCATCCGTAAATGCAGGTAAGTCGCTCAAATTGTCCGCCTTAAGTACCGTGAACTGAACGTCCTTCAAACCTGGCGTTGCAGTCGGCACTTCGCCAGCCACACTCATTTTACTCAGAAATTGGTTGAAGTTCATGCGTTGATAGAACTCGACCAGCTTTTCTTGATCATCACCCTGATAGGTTAAGTCCGCAACCTTCTTTTCAACCGGTGCATTCCGTAAAATCGTGGCTAATTTTTTCGACAAAAGCGCTTGCTCGTGGTCCGCCACCAAGTGTTCTTTAAGCTTTTTAGCCGTAATCTCGTCAATATGATCGTACAGATTTTCAATACTACCATACTTTCCAATCAGAGCAACGGCACGCTTAGGTCCGACCCCCGTCACACCAGGATAATTATCAGAATTATCGCCTTGAAGGCCCTTGATATCAATGATTTGAGCGGGAGTAACCCCCATCTTTTCCTTCACGTAAGCCGGTGTATAGTGTTCGATATCACTAACACCTTTCTTGGAAATGGAAACCGTGGTGTGGTCATCAGTCAACTGCGTTAAATCACGATCTCCGGTCACAATGGTCGTGGTAAACCCAGCGTCTTCAGCCTGTTTTGCCAGTGTCCCAATAATATCGTCAGCCTCATAATCGGGCAGCTCATAAGTCTGAATTCCCCGAGCAGTTAAGAGTTCTTTCACATATGGAAATTGTTCGGACAATTCCGGTGCCGTCTTTGCCCGACCACCCTTGTAATCGTCGTACATTTTCGTTCGGAAAGTCGTCTTCCCGGCGTCAAACGCAACTAAGGCGTGCGTTGGCTTCACCGTATCCAGCATGGTCTCCAACATCGTGTTAAAACCATAGATAGCGTTCGTGTGTAAGCCTTCGCTGTTAGTGAACTTGCCTAAAGCCGTATATAACGCGAAGAAGGCCTTAAAGGTGACACTGTTCCCATCAATTAATAATAATCGTTTCTCTGCCATGTGGCGCTCCTTTCGAGCCTTGTTTTTTTCGTACTCGAGTAGTTTAGTTCAGGTAACATACAGTCGTCATCGTTTAGTCGGTCGCTTTGAATGTACCGCTAAACGTTCCGTCCCTATTTTACCAAAAAAAAGGTACAATCCGAAGCCATAAAAAAAGAAGTATTGGTTCAAGCCCAATACTTCTGACGTACAACGGTTCGTTTAGTCGCGACCGCCACCAAAGATACCGAAAATTTGTAAGAGTTGTAAGAACAAGTTAACGAAGTCCAAGTACAGTTGCAAAGCCCCATTGACGGCCAGTCCGGTCGTAGAGACCTGATCACCGTACTGCAGGTACATTTTTTGCATGCGTTGCGTGTCCCAAGCGGTCAAGACCGCAAAGATGATAACCGTAATCACTGAGAAAATCAGGGAGACCATGATGCTCTTCACCAAGAAGGCGTTCACGAGCACGGCAACGATAACCCCAATTAAAGCGGCGGTTGCCTGAGTTCCCAGCTTAGTCAAATCTCTTTTGGTAAAGATTCCGAAACCAGCCATGCTAATAAAGATGGCTGCACTGGAAACGAAAGCAGCGGTCATCGATGCATTTGAGTAATACAACGAGTACGTCGAAATAACAATCCCGGTGACGACCGCATAAACCATTAAGCCAACGAACGCGACAGTCGGACGTTTCATCGATTGACCACTAATCACGAATGGTAAGATGAACCAGACGATGATTGGTAACAACAAACCACCACGACTTAGACTCTGGACGGCACCACTAAATTGCGTTGCCATCACGAAGGCCGTAGCGGCGGAAATTAAAACTGCTAAGCCCATCCATCCAAACATCTTGGTTAGAAAGGCATTTAAGCCAACCTCGGTGTTAACTGTTGCGCGGGGCTGCTGATCAAAGTTGTTCATTGAAACGCTCCTTTTTTCAAATCAATTCCCGACTTAGCCGCCACGAGTGGCGACCAGTTTCTGGGTTTATTGAATATATTCTATCAAATCTGACGATAAACACAAGTAATCAGTCGTGAAAACCAGCGTTTCGATGAAAACCTTATCGTGGAAAATTACTGCACTCCGGTTACCCGAGTGACATATCATCAAAGCCAGTGGAAGCCGTCCTTTGGCTGGAGGTGTTCCCCCACAGCAAGCGGAATCCCTAGTGGACGACGTATGACCGGTTCCATTAATTTAGCGGTGATAATTTCTACTGTCGCAAGAGTAAGGTGAACAATATGGCTTTCAACCTCAGCTTTCAACCCTTAGTTTGCGTATCACCGAATGAATTCTGCCTAAAAAGGTCAGTGACCATCACGGCTTTCCGCTATAGTCACTGACCTTCAGTTTTTAATTTAGTTATTCTTTAATGATAGGTGGCTCAGTAATTCTTCGTAAGCACGTTCGTACTTCTGAACGTCACCGGCACCCATGAAAACAACTACAGCATCGTGGAAGTCCAGTAGTGGTGACATATTATCAACGGTCAGAATTTCGCCACCCTTAACAATCTTAGCAGCTAAGTCTTTACTAGAAACCGCCCCTTGCGTTTCACGAGCTGAACTGAAGATGTTGGTCAAGAAGACCTTGTCCGCCAAGTTCAGGCTCTTCGCAAAATCGTCCATCAGAGCAATCGTCCGACTAAACGTATGTGGCTGGAACACGGCAATAATTTCCTTGTCCGGATACTTTTGCCGAGCAGCATCCAACGTTGCTTTAATCTCTGATGGATGGTGAGCATAGTCGTCAATGATGGTCATGTCAGCTAACTTACGTTCCGTAAACCGACGCTTAACTCCCTTGAAATCAACCAATTCATGTTTGATTTCGTCCATATTGACCTTTTCAAAGTAAGCCACAGCAATCACAGCTAAACTATTCAATACGTTATGTTCCCCATACAAATGAATTTCAAAGTTACCTAAGAATTCATCTTCATGGTAAACATCAAAGGTAGATCCAGTCGTCGAGCGCTTGATGTTTTTAGCCTGAAAGTCATCTCTGTCGCCCGTCCCGTAGTAGTAAACGGGCACATCGGTCTTGAGCTTACGTAATTCAGGATCGTCTCCCCAAGCAAAGATTCCCTTCTTGACCTGGTTGGACCAAGTTTCAAACGCACTGTAAACATCATCGATGCCGGTGTAGTAGTCAGGGTGATCAAAATCAATGTTGGTCATGATGGCGTAGTCTGGCTTGGTAGCCAAGAAGTGACGTCGGTATTCATCGGCTTCGTATACGAAGAAACGCGCATTAGGCGTCCCCTTCCCAGTACCATCACCAATCAAGTAAGACGTTGGTGCCACACCACTCAGGACGTGCGCCAACAACCCAGTCGTACTAGTCTTCCCATGCGCACCAGCAACCCCGATACTCGTATAGCCTTCAATCAAGTGGCCTAAGAATTCATGGTAGCGGTAAACAGGTAAACCCATTTCGCGAGCCTTCTTGATTTCAGGATGGTCATCCGTAAAGGAATTCCCAGCAATCACCGTTAAACCCTCGTGAATATTGGCTTCGTCAAATGCCATGACATCGATTCCAGCCTGTTCCAAGCCGCGTTGGGTAAACGTGTACTGCGTAATATCTGAACCTTGAACCTTAAAACCCTTATCATGCAAAATCAGAGCGAGGGCACTCATCCCTGATCCCTTAATTCCAACAAAGTGATACACCGTTGCGTTATCCATTAAATGATCCTCTTTTCTACTCTCTTCGGCAAAGGCCACTGGTCCCCCCAACCGATCGAGTGACTCTATTCTCATTTTAGCATATCCCCCACCCCCATAAAAGAACTGGGCAATTAAAGACACGTGAGGACTATTCAAGCTAAGATGAGAATGGTGCACCCTGGTCATGAGGTTCCGGCAACTTTTTTCCTAAGTCTTCGGGTGTTAAATAAACCTCGCGTGGCTTTGAACCATGTTGCGGCGAAACGTAGTGGTGCTGCTCCAAATCGTCGATCAGATTGGCCGCACGATTGTAGCCAATGGAGAAGACACGTTGGAGTTTAGACGTAGAGACCGATTTTTCTTGGGCAATATAGTCCAGAACTTTCGGTAAGAGCTCGTCCTGATTTTCTTCAGCGGTCTCCCGTTGCAGTAAACCCTTGGGCTCAAAAGCATAGTGGGGCTGGCCCTGTGTTCGCACAAAGTCTGTGACGGCATCCACTTCGGATTCGACAAAGGCCCCTTGCAGCCGCATCGGCTGACTGGCACCGTTCCCCAAATATAGCATATCCCCACGTCCAAGTAAGTTTTCGGCTCCCGCAGTGTCTAAGATAGTTCGGGAGTCAATCTGACTGGAAACCATGAACGCAATTCGCGTTGGAATATTATTCTTAATGGTCCCGGTCACGATATCAACACTTGGTCGTTGCGTGGCGACTAGTAAATGAATTCCGGCGGCCCGGGCCTTTTGCGTGATACGGACAATGTAATCCTGAACTTCACTCGCCGCCATCATCATCAAATCAGCCAATTCATCGATAATGATCACAATGTAGGGCATCTTTAAAGCAGGTTCGTCGTTAGCATCGGCGCGATCATTGAATTGCTCAATGTTCCGAACACCGGCTGCCGCTAATTTCTCGTAACGTTCATCCATTTCGCTCACGACCCATTTCAAAGCTGCTGCAGCGGCTTTGGGGTCAGAAATCACTGGTGACAACAAATGTGGTAGGGCATCGTAAGGCGCCATTTCCACGGCCTTCGGATCAATTAACAGGAGTTTGACCTGTTTGGGCGTGGCCTTGTACAAGATCGACAGGAGTAAGGAGTTGATGAACACACTCTTCCCTGAGCCAGTTGCCCCGGCAATCAGGCCATGTGGCATTTTACGCAAGTCCGTCACTTGTGGTTTCCCAAATAAATCAACGCCGAGGGCCACAGTCAATGGTGACTCGCTCTTCTTAAAGGCCTCTGAATTCAGAATTTCCGACAACATGACGGGACGAGATTTTAAATTAGGAATTTCAATTCCGACCGTTGTTTTTCCAGGAATCGGTGCTTCGATACGAATATCCTTCGCAGCCAAGGCGAGCTTCAAATCATCGTTCAGGTTCGTGATCTTATTGACCTTGACCCCCAGCGCTAGGCTAATCTGAAACTGGGTAACCGTGGGGCCGACCGTCCAGTCAGTCACGTGCGCGTCGACGTGGAAGGCACTTAACGTGGCGTCTAACACCTCTGCCTGATGTTCGATCCATTCGTCCAAAGCCTCTTCGTCTGGTACCACAGGATTAGGTAATAAGCTTAAATCCGGAAAATGGTAGCCACGATCAGTGTCCGCTTCGACCTCTGGTTCGACTGGTGTGGGAGTTGGCCGGTCAAAAAGTGCCAAATTACGTTGATCATTGCCTTCCTCTTGCATGATATCACCCAGAGAATGACCTAAACCACGACTAGACTTAGCTTTCGGCTTAGATGGTGTAACTTTTGGCTGATCGCCCGCAATGGATTGTGCGGCTTTCTCACCTGAAATTGTGGTTTCAGTTCCCCTCCCCTCCTCACTGGCCACTGTGGAAGTAACTTGAGGGGCTCCTGTTTTTGCCACCGGTGACTCGCTAGTCTGCTCAGCATCAGCCACGGCTCGTGCCAAGAACTCACCCACTTCAGCGGGTTTTTTGGCAACGGTAGCCGCAGTGGTGGCGGTGTCATTAATCTTCTCATCAACCGCTGGTGTTACCCGTCGCGTTTCTTCCTTAGCAGCAGATGATGAACCTTGTTGTGTAGTTGGACTATCAGCCGAACCCACGGGCAAATAAGCCACCTCAGACGCTTGTTTAGCCGGCATCTTACCTGTTACTTGCCCGTTATCACTCGCTATATCGGTGTCTTTCGCCATTAAGTTTTCAGACGATTTACGCGGAATTTGTTCAGCGCTTACTTCTGGTTCTGAATCCATCTTCAGTTTAGTCTCTGATTCAGAAGTCGCCTCAGACGCGACTTCAGCATCGCTTTCTGACTCCACACCATTTTCTGCCGCCGCAATTGGTGCCGTTGGATAGAAGATCTCAGTTGGTGCTGGTTCAGCTGTCATCGACTTTTCGGTAGTAATCGGTTCTGAAACAGCCGTTGATTTTTCAGTCACCATTGACGTATCTGTGGCCAATGTTACGGGGACCTTCGATTCATGTGTGGCCGTCACCGTTAAACTAACAGGTGTCGCTGGTGTCACCTCATGTTTCACTACCGATTCTTGCGTTTTGATAGGTGCAGATACCCTATTTTTCATCGGAGCATTGATCGTGGTAGTGGGTAAATCTGCATCCTCAGCGCGTCCAAACAAAAAGAAGCTCGCGTCACTTTTATGTAGACTAGCAACTAGCCGCTGATATCGACGTCGCGATTCTAATGTTGGTCGCGTCCAGTGAAGCTGCTTAGGAATTGCCGTTACCTGAAACGGCCGATAGTTTCCCATACTGGTTGTCGATTTTTCTGCTGTCGTTTTCGACTGTGTACTTGGTGATACTACTACCGATCGATTTTTTTCTGACGTTGCTGATTGCTTCTGCTGGTTTTCACGCAGCCGTAGGCGATCGTTACGGGCTTTACGTTCCTTAACTTGTCGCTGGGCCCGTTCATTCGTTGTATCTTCAAGTTCTTCAGGGGTCGGTTCTACTGGAAATTTCCGGTAAAAAGCCGGTCCATCATAATGCTCCATGTTGCTTCCTCCTTGATAAGCGCAAAACTTACCGCTTCTTTACTACGGGAGGAGAGACCACCTAAAGCGGTCGCTATACTCATTCCCTGAATTTTCAAATGATTTTTTTATTTAAGTTGCCTAACGCCCTTGAATAACACGACTTTAGGGACGGTTAACCTTGTGTTCATTGAAGGCAACTGGTAAATTTCACAAGAAACAACTCTTTTTTTCTTAGCTAACTTGCAAAATCCCAGCTAGACGGTACTTCTGACAACTTAAATTAGTCCTTATCGTCACAGCCTAGGCCACACACAGTTACTCTACACTATTGTACACAAAAAAGTGGGTAGACGACAAGGTCTGACCCACTTTGTAATGTTTCTTAAGCTTTAAAAATAGTTTGGCCCCGTTCAAAATCAAACGGTTTGCCCACTTCATAGTCATCGGGCAGAATTAAAGCACCTGGTTTTTGTGGTGCGTTAGCTAATCCCAGCTCGCGACCGGAG
Source organism: Levilactobacillus fujinensis (assembly GCF_003946335.1). Classification (GTDB taxonomy): domain Bacteria; phylum Bacillota; class Bacilli; order Lactobacillales; family Lactobacillaceae; genus Levilactobacillus; species Levilactobacillus fujinensis. The sequence continues at coordinate 35,857 of NZ_RHNX01000011.1, read as the reverse complement.
CAAATCATGCCGTTGCTGGTAACGCCACGTAATTCGCCTGGCCAAATAATCAGCCCATTTGGCATCATGGCGCCCACCTTCGCAACAACTACTTTGATGTCAGCCTGCATGTTAGGTGAACCACTGACAATCTGTAAAGACTCATCGTTATCCACAACCGTCTCCGTTACCAACAGGTGGTCGGAGTCGGGATGAGGATCGGCAGTCTTCACGTAACCCACGACAAAGCGTGAACTGGTTTCGGCAACTAACTCACCTGCAAAACCAGCATCTTCCAAAGCCGCATTCAAAGCCGCCACGTCGTCAGCTGATAGGTGAATTTGGCCCAGTCCACTGATATCCGGTAAAATCTCGGAAATAGCAAGGAAATTGTACCCGAGCGTTTTCTCAGTGGCTGAGTCATAAATACGCGCAATATTGTCTCGTACCGTGTGCGCTTGTTCAGTAGAATCCTGCGCCACGATAACAATCAAGGTATCCCCTAATTCTTGGGGATTGTAACTAGAAATTAACATGTCTGAATCCTTTCCAACGGGTTTAGTCGGCGTTGGTTGCCAAAGAATTAATAAATTCTTCTACCTCTGCTTTAGTCTTACGATCTTTGTTCACCAACCGGCCAATCTCTTCACCATCGGCGTAAGCAATGAAACTAGGAATGCCAAATACATTAAGTTCAATGGCCAAATCGATGTTTTCATCACGATCAACGGCGATGAACTTAAAGTCAGAATATTCCGCTTCGATTTCTGGCATTGCTGGCTTAATAAACGCGCAGTCTGGGCACCAGGTCGCGGAGAAGAATAACATGGTCTTGCCGTCTTTGACAACATCCTTTAATTCAGCGGCAGACATCTTGGGTAATTGTTCCATGAATAAGCACTCCTTTGTTTTTAGTTTTGAAAGTTACACAAGAACTATTATAGCATGCCAAAAGGAATTTACACGATTTTTGTCTTTTTACGGGAACTTCGCGGCAATCATTGTTATACTGGTGGCAGAAGTGATGGGAGTAGTGCCCAACATTAACCTGCTTAAGGAGGCGGTAGCATGACTGCTAAAAATGGACAATTGTATCAATTAAGTCTCACCGGTGTGCTCGGAGGCCTGATGGGCATTTTCATCACGCGACTTTTCGGTGGCTTTTCTCGTTTGGATCCCGATAACATCTTGGATCAAGTCAAACGGCAATTCCGACAAGAAACTCCAATCGAAGGTGCGTGGATTGAGAAACATGCTGTACCGTTTCAAAAATTCGCGGTGAAGACGGAAGCTTATTACGGTGGTATCACCCGTTATGAGGACGACCAATTAGTCCAATACCAGTTTATTGCCGACGCCAAAACCGGTAGTGTCCTCGACATTCATCGACTTTAAACCTTAATTTAAAATCCATTTTGGAGCTAACAATAGAATTTGTTGGCTCTTTTTGTTGTCTTCTGAAGGTTTAATGTATCCCAGATGCCTGTTATGACTGTCGTTACAACGCTAATGATTCATGTTCAAGCTGAAGCGACCGTATGGAATTCAGTACTTGAAATTGACGGGGACAATCTGAGCCGGGCGCCAGTTCTTTGACCGGAGACATTCCCCACAGCCAGCGAAATCCCTGGCCGGCTGTTTTCATTAATTTAACCGTGATCCTTCCCACAATCGCAAGCGTAACGTGAATATTTTAGTTTTCTGCTTCCCAGTAAAACAGGTCAGCCAACAAACTAATATTGACTTTAATTTGATTAGTATTTTTTAAAAGGGTAAATCGATTTATATTTCGGGTTTTACGTTTTACCTTTGCCTAAAAATAAATTTTTACCTGTTTTAGCTGTTAAATCACGAACTTATATGCTATACTTTTGAGAATTTGTAATCATATAAGGAGTGTTTTGGCTTGCAAAATGTCTATTTCAATCATGATGGTAATGTTGATGACCTCGTTTCCCTACTGCTCCTTCTTCAGATGCCCGATATCAATTTGACCGGCGTCGGCGTAGTTGGTGCTGATTCCTACGTGGAACCCGCCGTCTCAGCTTCACGTAAGATTATCGATCTGTTCGGCCAGTCACAGCAACAGCTAGCGGTAGCAACGTCGAATTCGCGACCTGTCCACCAATTTCCACAAAACTGGCGATTATCGGCCTACTCATTTGATAACTTTCCGGTGCTCAACGAACGGGGCTTCATTTCCACCCCGTCGGCCGAAAAGCCCGCGCATCTCGATATGATTGAAAAACTCCAACAGACACCCGGTAAAACGACTCTCGTGATGACTGGCCCTCTGACTGACTTAGCCCGGGCCTTGGCGATCGACCCCACCATTACGACTAAGATCGATAAACTTTACTGGATGGGTGGCACGATGAATAACCAAGGAAACGTCAGTGAGCCCGACCAAGATGGCACCATGGAATGGAATGCCTTTTGGGATCCCGAGGCCGTTAAGACCGTCTGGGACACCGATATCGACATTCAAATGGTCGGTCTGGAAAGTACCGACCAGATCCCGCTAACGGCCGACCTTCGCCAACACTGGGCTGAGCTTCGCCGCTATCCCGCTATGGACCTGATTGGTTATGGCTACTCCTTAGTCATGGCATTTGAGGCCGATTCCACTTACTACCTGTGGGATGTCCTCACTACGTTAACCAGCCGTTACCCAGAAATTGTCGACGCCACAGTCGTTCACAGTGACGTCCTTACCACGGGACATGGCGCGGGTCGCACATTCATCACACCAACCGGCCGTCCCGTCACCCTCGTCACGCAGGTCGACAAGGTCCAGTTCTACGACCACTTCGACACCCTCGCCAAATCCGCGACTCGCAATTACTAACGATTGGGCAACACGGTGGCCTTTTCACCTTGCCGACCACCAGTTATGGACTGAAACGGCGTGAACCCGGCTTCACGCCTTGAAAACCACGTATCTACAAGCTTGATTTTCTGCTAGGCCAGCCCAAAATGCCGACTAAGCAGAACAACGTACCTGAAACTGGCGACCTCTCAGCTTACATTATGATTCCGTATGCCAGCTGGCATAACTTTTGCTATCGGGTTAAGCACAACAAACTGCCTTATAATGCACGTTTCGTCACCATAATGGCGTAAATAAAAGTTGCTCCTTTCAGAACCTAACGATTCTGAAAAGAGCAACTTTTTAAATTATATCCCAGTTTTTAGTCTTAGCTGAAGGTTGACAGCCAAAATGTTCATTTTACGCTGCAACAGTGAGAAATGTCACGACTAAATTAGTGAAAATGTCCGTACTACGGCTGTCAAGGATGCCGCTGGCTTAGTAGAAAATCAAGCCTGAAGACTCAGTACTTTCACGGCTTCAAGTTGTGTTCGTACCGTTCCAATCCATATCTGCCGGTCGGCAAGGCGATGCCGGGACTAAGTTGCCTAATTTTGGCCACAATATCGTTGCTACAACAGGCATAATGGGTGTTTTGACACTTTTAATCTTTAGGTCTTAGCCCTAGTCCATCGGCAAATGTTTCAGATTAGTGGCCTGGTTATTAATATCTGTCCGAACCACGATGACGTCACAGATGGCGTTACTGACCACATAGCTTGCCGTGGACCCCATTAACATCCGTTCAACCACGTTGACCCCTGTCGCACCCAGCATAACTAAGTCCGCCTGATATTCTTTAGGTAATGTCCGGGCCAAGTCGACCTTGGCATGCCCGTAGTAAACGGCAGTCACAACTTCTTTAACACCGGCATCCTGAGCCCTTTTACGGTATTTATCGACAATTTGTTCGAGGCGTTGACGCGCTTCGTCCATCACCTGCTGGTCAACGTAACCAAACCCAACTTCGGTATTGTTACCCAGGCCCACATAGTCACCGCCGCTCATAATGGTCACAATGATTAATTCAGCTTGATTCCGTACCGCAACCGCAATGGCTTTTTCAACTGCGCGGCGTGCTTGGCGGGAACCATCAACTCCCACTAAAATCCGTTTATATCCTTCGGTCATCTCTACCACTCCTTTGCCGGTCATTCTCACGACCTTATTTGGTCAATTCGAAGATTGCCTGACCATAAATAGCCATCGCCTTTAATAAGTCCGCTTCTGGTTGGAATTCATCGGCCTGATGCATCGTGTCCTGCGTTCCAGGGAACAAGGCCCCAAATGCGACACCACGCTTCATCAAACGGCCATAAGTTCCCCCACCAACGACTTCTGGTTGGGCAGTCGTATCACCAGTTTGCTGCCGATAAACATCCATCAACGTTGCCACGATCGGGTCAGATGGGTCAACATAGTGTGGGACCATTTCACGGCCCTGCTTCAATGTCACGTTCATGTCAGCCGTGGCCTTTGCCAAACCAGCCTGAATGTCAGCGGCACCGGTCCCAGTTGGGTAACGGAAGTTGGTGTTGATCAAACCACCCTCATCAGCCGTAAAGGTCATGATACCGACGTTCATCGTCAAATCTCCCATAACCTTATCGGTGTAAGCCATGCCGAGTTTATTAGCCCGTGAATCATCGTGTAACTGGTTGGCCAACAGGCCCAAGAAATCCGCTGCATCGCCGCCAAAGTCTTGTGCAGCCAAGAAGGTTGCCAGGTAGGTCCCCGCGTTGATGCCGTTCTTCGGCTCCATTCCGTGGGCCGCTTTACCGATTACATGGAGATGTAAACCAGCAGCATCGGCCGTCACGTCACCCGTAACTGGAGCAGCTGCCAAGAACTTATCAAAGTCGGCGGTCAATTGTACCTCGTCGCCATTTTCAACCGTTGCTTCGGCATCCCGTGGCACCATATTTTCTCGCAACCCAGCGTCGAACTCGCGTAAAACTAGGCCATTACCATTCGTGCCAGTAAAGGTCGACGTGAAGGTCACGTTCCCCTTTTCACCGTTGATCAGTGGGAATTCGGCGTCAGGTGAGAAACCCAAGGTTGGCGCTGGTTCTAAGTCGAGGTAGTGGTTCATCCCCGTCCAGTCACTTTCTTCGTCGGTCCCAATAATGAAACGAATCTTAATTTTAGGCAGAATACCTTGTTCCTTTAACATTTTCAAGCCATAGTAGGCGGCTAAAGCCGGGCCTTTGTCGTCGGAAGTTCCCCGACCATACAAGTTGCCATCCTTAGCAGTCAGTGTAAAGGGATCCGTGTGCCACCCTTTTCCGGCCGGCATGACGTCGGCGTGTCCAAGAATCGCTAAGGTCTCATCGCCCTCGCCATACTCCACGTAACCCGCCAGATTATCTAAATTTTTCGTCTTAAATCCGTCACGTTCGGCTAACCCTAAAAATGCAATCAGTGCTTTGGCCGGACCAGGGCCTAATGGGTAGTCTTTGGTGGCCTTAGAGTCGTCACGAGAGCTGTCGATACCAACCAGGGTAGTTAAGTCTGCGATATAATCCTTTCGGTACTTTTCAGCTAGCTGTTGCCAATCAATTGCCATGATTGGACCTCCTTCATTTTATTCGGACCAAACGTCCAAGAATACTTACCTTTGATTTTAGCATACCCGCGCCCGAATGTAAGCCGATTTCATGAACGAACATGCTATACTAAAACTGAAACGAGGAGGCCTTCACCATGCAAACTCTATCCACAGAAATTTTAACGCAAACGATTCGGCAACGTCCCGCTAATAGCTACAAGGGAACATATGGGCGAATCACCTTAATTGGCGGTAATCGAAACTTTGGCGGTGCCATTCTCATGGCCAGTGCCGCGGCTGTTTACGCCGGTGCTGGTCTGGTCACGACAATCACCGACCCCAGTAATCAGGGAAGTTTACACGCCCGCCTACCGGAAGCTATGTTCGCCGACTTCAATGACTTAGCCCAAACGCAGGAGCTGATCAAAGGCACCGATGTTATCGTCATCGGGCCGGGACTCGGTACCAGTCCGCAATCACTCGCCATTCTGAACAACGTCTTTAGCGTCGTTCAAGCCACCCAAACGCTAGTCATTGACGGGTCAGCCATTACTTTGGTTGCCCAACATCAGCTTGCCTTGCCACAAGCACACCTGATTTTTACCCCCCATCAAATGGAATGGCAACGCCTCAGCGGTATCGCGATTGCCGAACAGACGCCGGAAAAGAACCAACCGATCGTCAACCATTTGAGCGCCACGGTCGTACTCAAATCACATCGAACACAAATCTACACACCAACTGCCGCCTACGAAAATCCATTGGGAACACCCGCTCAAGCAACTGGTGGCATGGGTGACACCCTGGCTGGTATGGTCGGTGGTTTTGTCGCTCAGTTTACCAACAAAACGGATGCTGTCCTCGCTGCCGTCTACAGCCACAGTGCCATCGCCGAGGAACTGGCACGAACCCAGTATGTGGTTCTCCCCCACCAAATTATCGATGTCTTACCACAGTTCATGAAGCAACATGAGGGACTAGGTTAGTGCATTAGTTACATTGAAGCGCTTCTACGGCAAGCGTTTTGCCTAAGGTAAACCCTATCCAAATATTGCCAAAGTAACCCGACAATTTACATTCTTTCTTTGAATCATAACGTGTACCGATGCCCAAGCGGCCAATTTTCAGACCGACCCCAACGCTAGTCATCTGCTTTTAGGTCGTTAAAAAATAGGCGTCCCCTATCATTTTTCGATAGCCGGGACTCCTATTTTTAGTTAGTCTTTATTTTTTCGTCTAGTGGTCCCGTCAACTCATCAATCTCGGTTGGCAGTAAGCCACGGTACGCACCTACCGGTAAGTCGACTGGCAGTCGCAATGGTCCAACTGCCAAACGTTCGACGGGACCAAGAACATCTGGCAATTTCTCTAGAGCTGCCACCGCCATGGCACTGTCGATCGTGGTTAAAGCGACTGTCACCTGCTGATGAACCTGATCGACCTGCATCGTCACATCCTGAAAGGCTTGATTGGGTGCTAGTGTCGGCACCACGGTTCCACTGACTTGAACCTGAAATCGACTTGGCCAGTTTTGACCCGTCACATCGGTCAGAAAGCGCACATCGTCACTGGTCAGTACCAGTCCCACGGCTTCCTTTGGCAGATCAGCCAACGCATCTAATTGTCGTGGTTGGTCAAAAGCATTTAGCAAGCTTCCTAGACTATGTGGCATCGTGGGATCCATGCTCAATTGAAATCCAACTGGTTTATTGAAGACGAGGTATTGTGGCTGACGACCGGTGACGGTCATCCCGTCAACGCGGACGTTATCCGCCTCGACCACCGTTGTACGGGGTGAATCAATAACGTCTGAATTGACCGTCACCCGACCCTGTCGTAGTAACCGCAGAATTTGTAGTGGCGTTCCCTGTCGATGTTCCGTTAAGTACCGTTCAATGTTCATCTCAACGTCCTCCTAGTGAATATGCAACCGCCGCCGTAACCCCGCGACTCGGGAGCCCATAATGGCATCTGCTAATCGGCTCTTCAAGACCACGTAAACGTAGAAATAGCCACCGATCAGCGCCGCCACTGCCACAATCAGGAAGTTTACAATTCGACCTTCGCTCCCGCTAAAGCTACCCAGGAAGGTAATTGCCTTGGCCAAGAGGTACGTCCCGATTGACGTCAGTAAAATTCCATTCGTCTTCTTCGCAATCTGCGTGTAGTTGATACCAAATTGAGCGTCCAACGAATGAATAATCAGATAACACGTAACCAAAAATCCACAACCTGTCGCCAGTAAGGGGCCGAATGCCCCAAAGAAGTAAACCAGCGGCCACTGCACGATAAATTTAACAATTGTCCCAACGATAAAATACCGTACAGCACGCTTATTTTGCGAGATTCCTTGCATGAGCGCTGAAACTACCGTGTACAGCCCCAACAGAATCGAAAGGTACGAGGAGAATGCCAAAATCGATGCCGCTAGCGCCTCGTGTGCCCGACCGTAGAAAACCAAGTTCAAAGGTCGTGCTACGGCAGACATCCCTAATGCACTGGGAATCATGACGAATTCAAACATCAAAAATGCATTAGATAATTGGTCTGAAATTGATTTTTTATCTCCCCGCGTATAGGCTTCAGAGAGTAGCGGCACGACCGTCACGGCCAAAGCCGATGCTAAGGAAATCGTAATCATAATTAATTTGTTGGCATTAACCCCAAACAGCGCGAATAAATCATTTAAGTAAGCTGCTGAATAATTCCCAGCCATATGCATAATGGGTGCAAAAGTATACTGGTCGATCAGTTGAAAAATCGTAATCCCAGCACCTAAGACCACGAATGGGACGGCTTGCGCAATAATTTCACGATAGAGTTGTGATGCAGGCACAACCATTTGATTATTACTGTTCCGGACCAACGAACGGAAATGCCGCCGGCGTCGCCAATAATAAATGCCCAAAACCAGTAGACCACCTAGTGCCCCCATTGCGGCAGCCAAAGTGGATTGCGAAACCGCGGTGATCCAGTTTCCCTTCAGAACCCGCATGATCACGTAGGCAGAAAGTAACATGTACAGGACACGAACAAGTTGTTCAACGAATTGTGAAATGGCGGAAGGTGCCATTTGCTGAAATCCTTGGAAATATCCCCTAGTTAGACTCATCGTTGGGATGATCAGAATTGCCCACGCCAACGAGTGCAGAACTGGAATCAGGTTGTCATCCCCTCCTGTAAAGAGCGGCGCACCGAAGTACATCAGTGCGGCAATCACAATTCCGGTCATAATGGCAATTTCCAAGCCCCGCTTATACAGGCGGACACTAATACCGTATTCATTCAACGCATTGTAGTGCGCCACTTGTTTTGCAATCGCCGAGGGCACCCCCGCAATTGCAGCAATCAGGAAGAAGCTATAGATATTGTACCCTTTTCCGTACAACGCATTTCCTTGGAGATAAAAGGCGCCGAACCAGATGTTCCAGGGAATAATATAAACTGCGCCCAGGATTCGCGAAAAGATACTTCCCCCCGTCATCCACGCAGAGCCCGCTACCATCTGTTCTTGTGCGTCAGCTTGATTGCCAGAATTACCAGACTTTGCCGCCATTTGACACCCTACTTTCAATTTGTAAAATTAAACGTTCCTATTACTTAGGCCCTTACCGAATCTAAGCTAATCAAACCAACATTATACCATAGCTTTTTCTTAAAAATTATCAGGTTTCGTTAAAGATTTGGGAGAACCTCCTCTAAATTCGCTGAAACCAGCTGACATTGCTTACCGGATACGACTAACAGTGGTATGCTGAAAGTAGGAAGAATTCAGAACTTATTCAAGGAGGAATGCCAATATGACGCAAGCAACAGCCGGTGCAACCACGGCACCGAAGATGGAAATGTCCCCCGAGCGGGCCAAACAGGTCATTACGATGACCAAGAATATCCGCGCACATTTTCCAGAACTGGCAGACGTTTCCGACGCTCAGTTGATCTACTCAACCTGGCGGGCTTTTAAACGCATCGACCAAACCAACGATAGCGATTATCAGACTATGGCCAACGTTTTCTTCCACGAAATTGACCGCCACTTACTGAAGTATAAACTCTCTAAGGCAGGTCAAGGGGAAATCATTTCCCAACGCTTCTTCGCCATTCTCACCGAAATTCTCTAACGTCTTGTCCCTCACAGGCTTCTGCCGTGAGGGTTTTTATTTGGGTTTTAGGTTCAAGAATAGCCAAATACGGCTGCTCTCGGCTACCTCCTGCCAGCCATAAAGCAACGACTTAAGTTGCCTAATTTTAGTTACACTAGCATTATTACACAATCATGATGGGTATTTGGACTCTTTAGACCTTTTTTCTATCCTTGCTGATTCGTTTACTTTGTGCAACGCAAAATAATCAGCAAGCTTACGTGATCATTTTAGCGCTCACCGCAGCCGCTTTAAAGCCCCTATCACCAGTTGCGCTAACCAATAACCATACTTCAGCGTCATCTAACCATTTAATTTCACAATTTTCATTGATTTTAGGAAAATCCCTAATCCTCATTCCCCCAGTAAATGCGGTATACTTATTGTACGCAACTTAGTGATGATTTAATATTGTGAGGCGATTACTGTGCGTTATTTGGCGTTATTAGGAAGTCATGAGCGGAATGGAATCACGGCCAGCTACTTGCAGGCTGTCACCGATAATTTACCATCCGATGCCACTGTCGAGACTGTTTTTCTACGGGATTATGATATTTATCCTGACACCAAAGAAAAGGCTTGTCCGGCGTTAGATGAAATCGAGGACAAAATGGCAACCAGTGACTTTTGGATTGTCTGTGCACCTACATATTGGGGTGGTCTCTCGGGTGTGATGAAACAGTTCTTCGACTGTATGCGGTTTCGGTTAGTGCGGATGAACTCCGTGGCCGATACCTTACCTGGCAAGTATAAGGACCGGCACTACCTGAGCATGACGACTTGTTTTATCAGTTCCACCGAAAACTTTTTCACCGGAATCACGGATCAGACCTTCGTGACCATCGACCGCGTTTTAACTGGTGCCGGCTTGATCAAGGTCGGTGAATTCGTTGGCACGGGCACTTGGGGTGGTACCCATGCTCCTCGACCAGAAAAATTAGCAGAATGTCAACGTTGGGCCAAGAAAATCGCCAACCGACCACGAAAGGATGATAATACCTTGAAACGTTACTTATTGCTGTTCGCCATGATTGCCGTCATGGCCCTCGTCACCATGGGCTTACAAGCGTGGTGGTTCGGTGTCTTTGCGGCCGGTAAGTTTTGGATCACGTACGTTAGCTTTGTCATCATCTTCTACGTACTCTTAGCCAGTCTCCTACACTTCTTTACGTTCGTGCGACATCGGCGACGTTAATCTCAGACAATGACAGAAGAGCGCCGAATAAAGGCGGTTAGGCGGCGAACATTACTCTTGCAACAGTAAGAATTGTCACCCCTAAGTCAGTAAAGATTGTCACACTCCAGCTGCCAGAGATTCCGCTTGCTGCGAGAATTCTTCCGCTTTCGGCTCGCCTGAAGGCCCAAGCGTCTTCTAGGTTCCCATTTAGATGCTCAAATAGAGGCCGTGACGTAAGTCTCCAATGTAAAAGCTGGTTGAGAAAAATCCGCAGATTTTTCTCAACCAGCTTTTTAGTATAATTCTTACCTCTAACCTCAAGGGCTATCTCTAAGAATCCGTCTTCAGATACGCGTCTTCCAGACTCTGCGTGTTAGTCTCTGCCATCAACTTGGCCGGCGTCCCCGTGAAGGCAATACACTTGCCAGCGAGCACCAGCAGTTGAACATTTCTCTCAGGAAGATTGCGAAACTGGTGAGTCGTCATAATCACTGTCTTCCCCTTATCAGCTAAGGCCGTAATCTGGGACATCATCTGTGCAGCAACCTTAACGTCCAAACCACTTTCCGGTTCATCAAATAAATAGAGATCGCGCTGGAGCAGACAAATCCCTTCCAAAATAACCAGTCGCCGTTGCCCCCCAGAGAGATCACGAAAGCGACTATTGGCAATCTCCCTTAGACTTTCCGGCAACTGATTGCTATCAAAATCAGCGGTCGGTTGATCTAAGTTCACCATCATTTGAATAGCTTCCATGACCTTGGCTGATCCCGTAAATGGGGCTCCCTGCATCTGATAAGCGATTCGTGACATCTCAGGGAAGCCCTTAAACGGTAAGCCCTTTCGCTCACTGACGCCAGCAATAAAATCGAGTAGCGTCGTCTTCCCCACGCCGTTTACGCCCAAAAGAATATTAACTTTACCCGGCTCAAAGTCAGCCGTTAAATGATCAAATAGTATCCGGTCATCTGGTAATTGATATGAAAAATCTTGGATTCGCATGACTGACCTCCCGTTTAGAGTGCTATATTGTCCGCTACCAAGTGTTGCCAATTATGGGCTTAGATACGTCATTCTGCTTATTCGGTGGGTGGCTTGTAGAAAACCAAGTTTGTCAGCGCGACATTTTCGAGGCTTCAAGTGGTGCTTATCCCCTTCCAGTCTATATCTGCCGGCCAGTAAGGCAAAGAGACCACCATTCAGCCCAATTTTAGTACAGCCGTTTTAGATGTCAGTAACGATTCGTATTCGACTGTAGCTTCATGTGACGTACTGGGTAGTAGCCAATGAGCAAGTAAAACACCGCTACTCCGGTCAACAAACCGACATGCAGTAACGTTACCCGTCTCAGGATATCTAGTCCCACGCTGTAGAATTGAATCATGTATGAGCAAGGGTTGAAGGCTGCTAGAACCTCATTGATCCAGGGAGCTAATCCTAGCCCCGGGCTGATCAGAAACATCCCCACAAAGATATATCCCGCGGTTATCAGAGACACTAGATTGACGCGCAGGGGAAGAATCAGTAGAAAGTTCGTGAAACCCACAACGATTGGAATCAGGATCACATTTAACAGTAATCCCCCCGCCATCATGGGGAGTAAGGTTAATGATGCCGGATTCAAGCCCAACACGACTAAATCAAAAAAGAAGACTTCAACTTCAATAAATAGAACCTGCACAATAAGATTGCTGAAGAAGATCAATCGCTTATCACCGGCAATCACCGTAAACATCTTTAGAAAATTCGATTCGCGCATACCAATCAGAGTAAACTGAAACCCATTTAAAACGCCCACTAATACAATGTAGACCCAATAGGCTAGTAGCTGTGAGGCCAAATCATGAACACCAAATGGATGGCCGTTTGAGCTAAGATCCGTAATCACAAAGAAAACCACGGGTGCAATCAGCGTATAAAATAAGACCATCTTGTCATCCCAGGTCTGTCGCAATTCAAAACGACTGAGAATATTTAACTTACGCCACACGAGAATCCCTTCCCTCATTATCCTTGGCTTACAGAATAGGGACTTTGCTATCCCAAATTCGGTAGCAATTCACTAATCTAGTTTTATTTCCAAGAATCGTCTTCCTCATAAATCGCCACGAATTATCTCCCTAACCGTAATTTTTGCCAACTAAAAAGTGCCGGTAGCTCACCATTTGGAAAGTTACCGACACTTCATTTTAATTTGCTAAAGCAGCTGAAAACCAAGCTTGGAAACTCGATATTTTCGCGGCTTCAAGTTGTGTTCGTCCCGTTCCAACCCGTATCTACCGGCTGGTAAGGTGATAACTGCACTAAGTTGCCCAACTTCAGTCTCGAAATCGCTGTTACCACCGTCATAACACACGTTTTGAAACTTTCAACTTTTAGTTAGTTTAGCTTAGTTTGCAACAATGTTGACCAGTTTCCCTGGGACCACAATGACCTTACGAACCGTCTTGCCATCCGTATGCACCTTGACCGTTTCGTCAGCCAATGCTTGGGCTTCAATGTCATCCTTAGCCGCATCCTTAGCAACCTTCAGATGCGCACGAACCTTTCCGTTGACTTGAACGACCATTTCAACCACGTCCTCAACCAATTGCTTGGCATCGTACGTTGGCCATTTGGCATAAGCAATCGTGTCGTCATGACCCATCAAGGCCCACAGCTCTTCGGCGATATGTGGCACAATTGGTGAGATCATCTTGACGAACCCTTCCATGTAGATCAATGGCAGGCTATCCGCCTTGTAAGCTTCGTTGACAAAAACCATCAACTGCGAAATCGCAACGTTAAACCGCATAGCTTCAAGGTCTTCGCTCACCGTCTTCACGGTTTGGTTATAGATCTTATCTAACGTGCCATCGTTAATCATCGTGACTCGGTCACGCAGATGATTATTGTCATCGATCAAGAGCCGCCAAACGCGATCCAGCCAACGACGAGACCCGTTGATTCCTTCCGTACTCCATGGTTTGGAAGCCTCTAATGGTCCCATAAACATTTCGTACAGTCGCAGCGTGTCGGCACCAAATTTCTCGACGATTTCATCAGGATTGATGACGTTGCCCTTCGACTTGGACATCTTTTCGTGATTGGTTCCCAAGATCATCCCTTGGTTCACCAACTTCTGGAATGGTTCCTTAGTTGGGACCACACCGAGATCGTAGAGGAACTTGTGCCAGAATCGCGCGTACAGTAAATGCAAGACGGCATGTTCTGCCCCACCAATATACAGATCGACTGGCATCCAGTATTTCAACTTTTCCGGATCAGCAATCGCTTGATCGTTATGTGGATCAATGTAACGCAAGAAGTACCATGAACTTCCAGCCCATTGCGGCATGGTATTGGTTTCGCGTTTCCCCTTACGTCCGTTTTCGTCCACGACATTTACCCAGTCGTCCAGGTTTGCCAGTGGGCTTTCACCAGTCCCAGAAGGTTCAAGTTGCTTAGCAGCTGGTAGCTTCAGTGGCAACTGGTCTTCTGGAACCAATGTGGTTTCGCCATCTTCCCAATGAATAACTGGAATTGGTTCACCCCAATAACGTTGCCGCGAGAAGATCCAGTCACGTAACCGGAAATTGACCTTTTTATGCCCAGCCTTGTGTTCTTCCAGCCAGTTAATGGCCGCAGCAATGGCATCCTTCTTGTTCATCCCATTCAAGAAGTCAGAATTGATGTGTTCACCGTCGCCAATGTAAGCAGCCTTTTGAACGTCGGTATCCTCAGCGCCCGCAATGACTTGGATGATTGGCAGATTAAACTTCTGCGCAAATTCGTTGTCCCGGTCATCATGTGCTGGAACGGCCATGATTGCTCCGGTCCCATAAGAGGCCAGCACGTAATCACCGATCCAGATTGGCAGCTTCTTACCACTCAACGGGTTGATACCGTAAGCACCAGTGAAGACCCCCGTCTTGTCCTTGTTTAAGTCGGTCCGTTCAAGGTCAGACTTACTGTCGATAGCTTCCTTGTAAGCCTTCACTTCAGCAGCGTGTTCTGACGTCGTAATTTGATCGACCAAAGCATGTTCCGGAGCCAGCACCATGTAGGTTGCCCCAAACAACGTGTCAGGACGCGTCGTATAAACTTCAACCTTGGTGTCTTCTTGCCCGTCAACCGGGAAGAAGACGCTGGCACCTTCAGAACGGCCAATCCAGTTACGTTGCATTTCCTTGATGCTGTCTGGCCAGTCCAGGTCATCCAAATCATCAAGTAATCGGTCAGCATACGCCGTGATTTTCAGAACCCATTGACGCATTGGTACACGGTAAACGGGATACCCACCCCGTTCCGTCTTACCATCAATAACTTCTTCGTTAGCCACAACGGTTCCACCCATGAAGTCAGGGGCCCAGTTAACCATGATCTTGTCTTCGTAAGCAAGACCCTTCTTGTACATTTGTTCAAAAATCCATTGCGTCCACTTGTAGAAGGATTCGTCGGTCGTGTTGACCTCACGACTCCAATCGTAAGAAAAACCGAGTGAACGAATTTGACGTTTAAAGTTCTTAATATTGTGCGCGGTGAAGTCCTTTGGGTTGTGCCCAGTCTTCAAGGCATATTGTTCAGCGGGGAGACCAAATGCATCCCAGCCCATTGGGTGCAAGACGTTAAAACCCTGCATCCGCTTCAAGCGCGCCATGATATCGGTCGCCGTGTAACCTTCAGGATGTCCCACGTGCAGACCTTGCCCAGAAGGATATGGGAACATATCCATAACGTAATACTTTGGTTTGCTTGAAGTGTCAGCGGTCTTAAACGTTTCGTTGACCCGCCAGTAATGTTGCCACTTATGCTCAATAATTTGGTGTTTGTATGCCAAAATTCTTCGCTCCCTTTCTCATTTTCAACGCCGAGCCAGAAAAAAAGCCCCCAGAAGTCCATAAAACGACTTCTGCAGGGCGTGTTAGCGCGGTACCACCTACATTTCCCCGGTCTTGTACCGAGGCTCATTCCGGCTGATAACGTCGCCAAACGCCCACCTTGCAGCGGAGAAGACTCAGAGACAAGTTCGTCCCACAGGATAACGGATTTACAGCGACCATCCGCTTGCTGAATACCCCATTAAACTACTACTTCTCATCAATGTCTTTGTCTAATCAGATTATTTTCATCTTAGCAAACCCCCTAAGGAAAAGCAAGGGCCACACTGATTTCTTGGGGAATAATTCAGTAAACCGAAAAATAAGACCGCTAACCGCATACCTGGTAGCGCCGTGGTTCTGGCCAATTCTTTCTGTGACACCGTGTGATGACCCAAAATTGCTGAAACGACCCTTTAGATTTCTTCGCTGTAAACTTAACTATCGTTTTTACTGGAAATCGGTAATCAGTCTTACCTTAACAAGAATCCAAAATAGCACATCACATACAGGGAGCGTTACGCGACCACCGTCATCATTATTGTAATCTGGTTTCATCTCTTCTCTATCTATTTTTCTGTTCATATAGAGCCATTTGATCATGGATAAGCTTCGTATACGTTTACTAATAGTTGGATGACGTTGCCCAACTTTAGTCTCCGTATCGTTGTGACAACAATCATAATGAGTATTTTAGAACTTTCATCCTTCAGATACATTGCCAAGTTGTTGCTATACTGACATTCTCACTCTTCAAAACCATCTAGTTTTTACTTTGCCTTTAAGCATATATTGAATGACACATCGGTCACAACAAATCAGTTGCTAAAAGACAAGAGTTAGATTACCCCATAAAATGCTGAATCAAAACGCATATTAGGCCAATGGCACGCTACTTTGAAACGTCTCGTGTAGTTTCTGCAATATTTTCACGAGGCTTGTCTCAATACTTTCCAAAATCAAATCCGGTCCTTTCAGAACACTGTGCTATACTAAAATTATTATAATCATCTAGGAGGTCAACCTTTGACGACCATTTCAAAAACCCGCTGGCGCTTTACTTGGGCCGCGGGCATCTTATTTCTCATTGACTTACTCGGAGTTACTTTGCAGCAGCCTTGGATCAAGGCATTTGACCAGCTGATCATCGGCTGGGTACGCCATCCCTTGCCACACGGCTTAACGCAAACCATTATCTGGGTAACCAAGTCTGGCAATCCGAAGCCCGTGACCTGGGTCACACTGTTACTTGTGGCCGTACTAGTCATCGCCCGCCATTACCGTGGCGCACTCTTCTTGGCATTCAACGTACTAATCTGGGCCGGGCTGGGGAATACCATCATTAAAAACATCGTTCAACGCCCACGGCCAACCGTTAACCGGTTAGTCGCTGCTAGCTCGTACAGCTTTCCCAGTGGGCACGCCATTACAGCTATGCTCCTGTGGGGATCCTTGATTGTTCTACTGGGTTGGTCCCTGCGGCAGCATCATAATTGGCGCTGGTTTGGCACATTGGTTCTGGGCCTTTGGATCGTCTGCATTGGCCTATCCCGAGTCTACGTCGGGGTCCACTACCCCAGTGACGTGGTTGCGGGCTGGTCATTAGGGTTCTTCCTATTAACGGTCAGTCAATGGTTTCTCACGCGTTATGGAGATGCATTATAAATGAATTTACCAAATGCTTTAACTTATAGTCATACGTTGCTCACGGAATGCGTAGGTCCCGGCGATACGGTCGTTGACGCCACCGTGGGTCAGGGCTACGACACAATTTTCCTAGCAAATCTGGTTGGTAAGTCTGGTCACGTCATTGGTTTTGATATCCAGCAAGCGGCGCTCGATGAAACACAACAGCAGCTCACCCTAACCGGTCTGGGTGCTCAAGTCGACCTGCACGCCACTGGCCATGAAAATGTCGGTACCCTTCTGGCGCCAAATGACCGCATCGCAGCGGCTGTCTTCAATCTCGGCTATCTGCCGGGGGGTGACAAGTCAGTGATTACTCGCCCCGCAACAACATTAACGGCAGTCAAAGCCTTATTGCCTCATCTGCCACGCGGCGGCCGCATTATCTTGGTTGTCTATGCTGGTCATCCCGGTGGCCCGACCGAACGTGATGCCGTCATTGACTTTTGTCA
The DNA here is from genome assembly GCF_003946335.1 of Levilactobacillus fujinensis. GTDB lineage: Bacteria > Bacillota > Bacilli > Lactobacillales > Lactobacillaceae > Levilactobacillus > Levilactobacillus fujinensis. The sequence continues at coordinate 18,145 of NZ_RHNX01000011.1, read as the reverse complement.
GAAACTTCCACAAAAAATCTATCAGGTTCTGCGTTATGGTTTTATTAATCAAATTCATACGCCACCGTTTCTGTTAGCAATCGAACGGCGGTAACTGAAAGACACAATCAAGTCCCCGTTTGGACTTGATTGTGTCTTTTCGAATCTTATTTCGAAGCTTGAAAGCTCCACAACACTCATTATGACTGTTATCGCAACGATACTGGCCCTAAAATTGGGCAATGTCGTCCAGTCATCGCTTTACCGGTCGGCAGGGGCTAGAAACGGTGTGAACGCGCCTGATCCCATATCTGCTGACCTCTCGGCCTACGTGGTTATCCTGATGCAGCATATGGAGTGTACCTATAAAATCGTTATTGAATTACGCTTAAACTTTAGCAACTCCATGGAATTCAGTGTTTGAAGACGGGCACAATCAAGCTGGCGCATGAACCAGTCCATCCGTCACCAAGCATTCCGCAACCTGAACGGTATTCCATGCCGCCCCTTTCAACAAATTATCCGCCACGACCCACAGGTTAAAAGCACCTGGATTCTCTAAGTCTGGACGAATTCGGCCAACATAGGTCTCACGCGTTCCGGTTGCATTTAATGGTTGCGGATACAATTGATGTCGCGGATCATCTTGCAGCACGACCCCTGGAGCATTCGCTAAGGCCTGTCGTACTTGGTCAACCGTCGCGTCTGGCTTTCCAGTGTCAATCCAGATAGATTCACCGTGACTGAATGGCACTGGTACTCGCACACAGGTCGCTGTGACTTTGATGTCGCTGGCATTCATATCGCCCAACATGATCTTCTTCGTCTCATGAATCATTTTCCACTCTTCATGCGAATATAAGTTGTCCTCTAATATATCAATCTGCGGTAATAGATTGAAGGCCAACGGGTAGTGCTGATGATCACCCTTGATTGGAAAAATCTCGGCCGTCATGGGTTGCTCATCCAGATAATCTCTGGCTTCTTGATAAAACTCGTCCAACCCCGACTGTCCGGCCCCTGACGCTGCCTGATACGTCGAGACGATGATTTGTTTCAGCCCTATCGCCCGGCGAATCGGGTTTAATGCCACCATCATTTGAATCGTCGAACAGTTTGGATTCGCAATGATGCCGTGATGCTGTCGTAAGATCTCTTTATTGACCTCTGGGACGACTAACGGCACGGTCGGATCCATTCGAAAAGCACTGGTATTGTCAACACAGACCGCACCCTGTTCAACTGCAATTGGCAAGAATCGTTGCGACACCGTGCTCCCGGCGGAGGCCAAGACCAGATCGATGCCTGCAAACGACTCAGCTGTCGTCGCTGCGACCCTCAGTGCGCGTCCTTTAAATGACAAAAGCTTCCCCGCAGAACGGGCCGACGCCAATAGTTTGACTGTCTTCACTGGAATTGTCGACTGGGCCAACTGCTGCACCATTCGGGTTCCCACAGCACCCGTTGCCCCTAAAATAGCAACTGTAAATCCTTCCTGCATCCCATCATCCCCCATTTTTAGTTAAAACGTGCTACCGTAACTGCGCCGTGAAGACCGCTAATCGCCGCATGGCTTCTTTAAGATCCGTCATAGAAGAAGCGTAGGATAGGCGCACATAGCCTTCACCGCCGGCACCAAAGCAGCTTCCCGGTGTAACACCCACCAAAGCTTCTTCCGCCAGCCTGGTCGCAAATGTGACGGAATCTAGACCGAACTCCGGGGGAATCTTCGCAAACGCATAGAAGGCCCCCGCCGGCATCATCGTCGCATAGCCTAGTCGATTGAGTTCGGGCACCACGTAGTCCCGCCGCTGCTGGTACGTTTGCCGCATCTGTTTTGAATCATCCAGTCCATGAGTCAATGCCTCTAATGCCGCATACTGAGCTGCATTAGAAGGACAAGTCACCACAAATCCGTGGAGCTTGCTGATGGTTGAGATCACCTCGGCCGGACCGGCAAAGTAGCCGATTCGATACCCTGTCATAGCGTGTGATTTGGATAAGCCATTGATCAAAATCGTCTGTTCCGGCAGAAGTTCCGCCATGGCCGTATGTGGGCGATCGTATGTGAGTTCCGCATAAATTTCGTCAGTAATCACGTACAACCCCTGACGCTTTACAACATCGGCCACATCTTGCAATTGCGCGCGGTCATAGGTGACGCCCGTGGGATTCCCCGGGAAGTTTAAAATCACGGCTTTGACCGTGTCCGCCCCTTCCCGGTCAAGAACTGCTTGCAAGTGGTCACCCGTCAGTCGAAACCCATCAGTCGTGGTATCGACCTGAATTGGGATTCCACCAAAGATTGCGATAACCGGCCAGTACAGTGCAAAGGTTGGGGTGGCCACCAAGACTTTATCACCCGGGTTGATCAACCCTCCCAGTACGCTAAAGATAGCCTCTGAAGCCCCGACCGTCGCCACGATTTCCGTATCAGCATTGTAGGCGACCCGAAAACGTTGCTGGAGATAGTGACTGATGGCCTGCCGTAGTTCTAGAATTCCTCGCTGATTCGTATAGTGTGACTTGTTGTCTTGAATGCTCCGCATGGCGGCATCCTTGACGTGTTCTGGAACATTAAAATCCGGCTCACCCAAGGTCAATTTGATAATTCCTGGAATCTGATCAAACTTCTGGGCGAAGGCACGAATCTGAGATGCACCCATCGCCTGAATTTTGTGATTAACGATTGTTTTAAGCCTAGCATCTAATTCTGGCAAACCGATTCCCCCTTAATCTTCTCGCCTTATAAGATATTTTCTAGCCCAATCACCAAGTCCTGTCGCTGCATGACCGCCGTAATCGCTAACTTCACTCCAGCCATAAACGACTGTCGGTCGGTCGTGCTCTGCTTGATAGTCAACGTCTCCCCGGGACCACCGAAGATAACCTCCTCGTCGGCCACAAAACCTGGCAACCGTACGGCGTGAATCTTGATGCCGTGGTAATCGCCACCACGGGTACCCAACAGATCTTGCTCTGACGATGGTTGCGGTTCGTCAGCTTGCTGAGCAGCATAGATCAATCGGGCCGTGTTCAGTGCCGTTCCAGAGGGTGCGTCGAGCTTGTCCTCGTGGTGATATTCTACGATTTCTGCGCGTTTGAGATAGGTCGCGGCCTGCTGAGCGAATTTCATCATGAGCACCGCTGTCACGCCAAAGTTTGGGGCGATGATGCCACCTAGTTGCCGGGCGTTAGCCGTGGCCTGCAACCGATGTTGCTGCTCAGCGGTTAATCCACTGGTGCCAATCACTGGGTGCATCCCCTGTGTAATCGCAAATTGTGCATTATTGGCGACCCCACCGGGTGTGCTGAAATCGAGCCACACGTCGGCTGGCGTAGTGATCTGCTGGAGATCATTGTAAATGCTGACCGCACCATCTAAGCCATAATCTGTGGCGCGGCGACTTGTGACGTGGGGATTGTAGGCCCCGGCCAACTGAAATTCCGGACTTGCTGTGATCAGCTGCACCGCCTTTTGTCCCATTGTACCGTTGAATCCCGCAATGATTACTGAGATCACGCCATCGCCCCCTTTAACGCTAAGGCGTGATACAATGCCGCCTTTTCTGCCGCATTCAGTGGCAGTACCGGTAGCCGGCACGTCCCCACATCGTAGCCTTGATCGTTGAGTAGTGCCTTGACCGGCGATGGCGACGGATACATGAAGAGGGCCGCCATCTTGGGGGTTAGTTCTCGCTGCAACGCGCCGGCCGTCCGGTAATCTCCCTTAGTCAATGCATCAAACATCTGTCTGATTTCGGTACCATAGAGATGGGCCGCCACGGAGATTACGCCACTGCCCCCCACAACCTTTGCGAAGAGGGCTTGACTGTCTTCTCCGCTGTACACCATGAAATCACTGGGAGCGTGTTCAACGATGTACTCAAAATCCGCCATGGTATGGCACTGCTTCACGCCGGCAATATTCGGATACTGGGCCAACTCAACAATAGTTTCTTTGGCCATCAGGACGCCAGTACGACCCGGAATGTTATACATCATGATGGGCAAAGAGGACGCATCGGCCACGGCTTTGAAATGGGCCTGCATCCCCCGCTGGTTAGGCTTGTTATAGTACGGCACTACAACCAAGGCCATGTCGATACCAGCAATCTGTGCCAACTTTTGGACAAAGTCTATCGTCCCAGCCGTATTGTTACTGCCAGCACCAGCAATGATCGGTACTCGACCGTTTACGATTTGCGCAAACCGCAGATAAAGTGTCAACTTTTCCGTTTCGCTCAACGTCGGCGTCTCGCCTGTCGTCCCGCCAATGACAAACCCCTTAGTTCCTGTATCCAGCAAATGATTCGTTAATTTTTCAAGCGCCGTGTAGTTAATTGCACGGCCATCATTCGTAAACGGCGTAATGATCGCCGTAATCAGATCAGCATTGGTAAACATCATCGCTCACTCCTTCACTGGGTCATTCGGTCACATAAGAATCCACGAATTGCGGTTACTCCTTTAAAAATCGAAGCTTCATTCGGTTGGAAATTAGCGGCGTGGAGCCCTCCTGGACTGTCGACGCCCAACCAAAACATGGTTCCCGGAATTTTGGCTAGTAGGTAACCAAAGTCCTCACCCGTCATTGCTGGTGGCGTTGTCTGAAAGTCAACGTCCGTGGCAGTCTGCATATACCGAATAAAATTAGTCGTCAACGTTGGATCATTTTCAACCGGATAGTAGCCGCCCTGATTAAAGCTCACATCGATTCGTGCCTGGTAGGTCAAGGCGACACCGGCCGCAATCTCACGCACCCGCTGTTGAATGAAGCTGATCATATCCTGCGTCAATCCACGAATCGTGCCCTCTAGCCGTGCCTCGCCGGCAATTACATTGCGAATGGTCCCGGCGGTAATTTTACCAATCGTCAACACACCACAGGCCGTGGGATCAACGTTACGTGCCACGATAGTCTGTAGTTGCATGACCAGACTCGCCGCAATCACGATGGCATCATTAGCCTTTTGGGGAAATGCCGCGTGGCCGCTCGTTCCGTGAATGATCAAGTTGACTTCACTTGTACCAGCGAAAAGTGTTCCTAACTGACAACCAATGGTCCCAGCCGGTAAATCTGGGTGGTCATGCAGGCCATAGAACTCATCGGGCCGAAATTTCCCGGTCAATAGCCCCCGATCATAAGCGAGTTTTCCCCCACTCTCACTTTCTTCCGCGGGTTGGAAAAAGAAGACTAGGTCGTCGCGCGGTTGCTGATCGGCAAAATAGCTGAGGAGCCCCAAGGCCACTGTCATGTGTACGTCATGACCACAAGCATGCATGATGCCCGGATGTGTCGACTGAAAAGCCAGGCCGTTATGTTCCGTGACCGGTAAGGCGTCGATATCCGTTCGATAGCCAATCGTTCGCTGGGGCTGACTTCCAGCAACTCGCACCAGTAACGCCGTGGGCAGGTCTGCCGAAGTCTTCACGGTCAGATAGGTCTGCGGTAACGCCGCAATCACTCGTTTCAAATAGGCCTGCGTCATTGTCTCCTGTAAAGCCAGTTCCGGAATCTGATGTAACTGCCGGCGAATCTGAATCAATTTGGCTTCCGTCAACATAGCTCACAACTCCCTCAGCTGGTCTTCAATGTGCGTCTTCGCCATAGTCTGTTGGTCCTTGACCTTGATGACCCGCGCCGGAACGCCAGCCACCACGGTCCCTGGCGCCACATTCTTTGTCACCACAGCCCCTGCACCGACAACTGCATCATCCCCGATTTGAACGCCTTCTAGAATAACTGCGTTGGCGCCGATTGTTACACGATTGCCGACGCAAACTGGTGTCGCCGAGGCTGGCTCAATGACACCCGCCAGCACGGCATTCGCACCGATATGGGACTCTTCACCCACCGTGGCTCTACCGCCCAGAACCGCGCCCATGTCGATCATGGTCCCAGCACCGACAACCGCACCGATGTTGAGGATGGCCCCCATCATGATAACGGCGTGGGCCCCGATTTCAACTTGGTCACGAATCATCGCCCCTGGTTCAATGCGGGCGTTAATGTTTTCCATATCAAGTAGTGGAACGGCTGAATTACGAGCCCCAACTTCCACCTCATATGTCTCTGCCGGTCGGTTGGCTAACAGCGGCGCAATCGCCTGGTAATCTCCAATCAGGATGGTTAACCCAGGCGTCGTAAAACACTTCACTCCAGTTGGAACCATTGCCGAATCAAGTGTGTCTTGCAGATAGACCTTAGCCGGTGTCGCCTTTTTGGCGGTGCCGATATACTGAATAATTTCCGTTGCTGTCATTTTCTGCATGTTCGTTTTCCCCCTCAATTATTCGTAGCGTGCATCCAACCGAACTAGGTCTGCATATGTCTCCCGCCGCACGACAACCTTAGCTAGACCATCCTCCACAAAAATGACGGCTGGGCGCGGATTACGATTATAGTTAGAGGCCATACTGTAGCCATAGGCCCCGGTGTCCAGCATGGCAATCAGGTCGCCCGGTTCACTCCGTGGTAATGCCAAATGATCGACCAAGACGTCGCCCGATTCGCAGTATTTTCCGGCAAGATGGACGGTCTCTTGGGTCGGCGCGTCCATTTTATTTGCCAAAACAGCAGCGTATTTTGCGTGATACAGAGCCGGTCGAATATTGTCGCCCATCCCGCCATCGACGCTGAGATACGGTGTCAAATTGGGGATGTCTTTACGCGAGCCCACCGAATAGAGATTGTAACCAGCGGGTCCAACGATGGCCCGACCTGGCTCAATCCAAATCTCTGGTAACGCCACCTGATGCTGGTCTGCTGCTTCTCGTAAGGCCATGGCGATGTGCTGGATGAAGTCAGCTGGTGTCAACGGGTCATCTGCCGCCGTGTAAGCGATACCGAAACCACCACCAAGATTTAAAATACCTGGCGTAAAGTCCAACTGATCTCGCCACTGCGCGGAAAGTGCCATTAACTTTTTGACCAGCAGCTCAAAGCCAGTTACACCAAAGATCTGTGACCCAATGTGCGCATGAATGCCAATGATAGTCATCTGTGGTATGGCTAGAACTTCTTGCACTGCCCGTGTTGCCTGGCCGGAATCCACGTCAAACCCGAATTTACTGTCGACCTGTCCCGTCTGGATATAGCGATGCGTGTGGGCGGTAATTCCTGGCGTTAGGCGCAACATCACATTGCAACTGGTTTTATGGGCCAGCAATACCCGTCTTAGCAGATCAATCTCGTGAAAATTGTCGAGAACGATGACACCAACGTGGTTTTCAACAGCCATTTCAAGCTCGGCCAACGACTTATTATTTCCGTGAAAACTAAGGTTGCTTGCCGGAAAACCGGCTTGCAACGCCGTATAAAGCTCGCCTCCAGAAACGACATCGGCGTGTAACCCTTCTTCGTCAATAACCTGATACATCGCCACCGCTGCGAAGGCCTTACTGGCATAACTGATTTGATATCGAAGACCACTATGTCTCAAAGCAGATTGGAATTCCTGAATCTGTTGACGAATAACGGCAACATCATAGACCACTAGAGGGGTCCCGTACGCCTGTACCAGCCGTGTGGCATCCACGCCACCCAACACCAAGTGACCTTGCTCATTTACCCGTAACGCTTGCTTATCCATTGGCCTCACACGTCCTTTCAATTCCACCTTATCAGCCAGATTAGACTAAAATATCGAAAATAACACACCTGTGCCCAGGCCTGACACCCTTTCGGCCCATGCGTCCTTACAACTGTAGTACGACCAGTTCAGCCACACGACCTTTGACTCTTCCCTAACAAAGTATCAAAAAAGATCTCTTTGCCTACAAACAAAGAGATCCCAGGACTTCACAGTCCGAATCGAATTCGTCGTAAGCACCCCGTAGCAGATATCTTGCTACGACAGTCCGTGACCTCTTAGATCAACGGCCCAGCTAACCAGTCGCTGAGTCAACTGGTGCTTCGGCAACCGCCCCTTTCCGCAAGCTCATCGTCCACTCAGGGACTCCCTTACGTACTACTGTTGGTTGCAACCTCTTAGATATTGACATCAGAGTAAGGCAATTCACCCAGAGCGTCAAGACATCGGTCGCGAATTCGCTGTGTTTTCTAACTTTACGAACTGAATTCAACTTTCATTGCTTGCTTTAATTTCGACAGATGCTAAAGTTGCCGTTAAAAATAACTGTAGCTTTTAAATATTTCTGAGGTGATATCTGTGAAAGTCGTTAAATTCGGCGGCAGCTCCCTAGCCACTGGTGAGCAAGTCGCCAAGGTTGTTTCAATTCTCAATGCTGACACGGAACGCCGGGTCATCGTCACGTCTGCTCCCGGTAAGCGCAATCCAACCGATATCAAGGTCACTGACCTCCTAATTCAATATGCCCAATGTGCCATAACCCATCAAGAAACCGCGCCCGTCGTCACGCAGATTCTTGCACGTTACCAGGCCATCAGCGACTATTTCGACCTCCCCAATGAGGTGATGATTGCCCTCACGAACCGCCTCCACAACATAGCCACAACAACGTTTGCGGACAACGCTCACCTACTAGCCACCTATAAAGCTCAAGGAGAATTGTTGAACGCCATCTTACTCGCCGCCATTTTGAATCAGCAAGGGGTTCCCGCAAAATTTGTAGACCCCCAGACGGTCGGTTTTCTCGTCGGTGGTGCCCCTGATGACGCTACCGTACTACCGATGACCTATGCCAATCTAGCACGTTGGACCCTACCAGATACTCGAATCGTCTTCCCCGGCTTTTTCGGTTATAACCAGACTGGTGACATCTGTACCTTTGCCCGGGGTGGCTCGGACATTACCGGAGCCATTCTCAGCCGTGGTCTCCGTGCCGATCTCTACGAGAACTTTACCGACGTCGATGCCATTTTTACGGTCGACACCCATATCGTGCCCCATCCTGCGATGATTACCAAGATGTCCTACCGTGAAATGCGCGAACTGTCTTACGCCGGCTTCTCGGTCTTTCAAGATGAGGCCATCATCCCCGCCATTCAGGGACAGATCCCAGTGAACGTAAAAAACACGAACAATCCGACCGCCCCGGGAACCCTGATCGTTCCAGAACAATTTCTTTTTAATCCCGCTAATCCCATCACGGGTATTGCATGTTCCGACCGATTTTCGGCGCTTTATCTCCACCGTTACCTGCTAAATAAAGAGGTTGGCTTCACCCTAAAATTGCTCGAGATCTTCCAGAAATATAACCTTTCCTATGAGCACATACCGTCTGGAATCGATGATCTCACCATTATTTTCGACCGTAGTAAGTTAGACGCGACAACCATCCACAGTCTCTGCCGCGATATCCGTACGACACTCCATCCGGACTATCTGGAGTGGATTGATGACTACGCAATCATCATGGTTGTTGGCGAAGGAATCGCCCACACGATTGACACCATGGGTAAAATCATTGACTCACTCACCCAAAATAACATTGCGATTCATATGATCAATCAGGGCGCCTCTCGTATCTCAATCATGATCGGAACCCAGCGCAAGGACGCGCCCGCCGCTGTTCGCCATATTTATGACACATTCTTTGTCAAAAGTGAGGTGTAGCCTATGCTGACTTTGATTAAAGCTCACGGCTCAGGAAACCAATTTTTCTTACTCGACCAGAACCAGCTCACACAACCACTGACCATCAATGCACTGACTCGGTTAGCTCGCCAGCTCTGTCATCCTCAGACTGGCCTACTGGGTGGTGCCGACGGTTTGCTCGTAATTGCCTCGTCGACAATCCCTGATTGTCTAGGTGCCATGCGCGTGTTCAACGCCGATGGTAGTGAAGCTAAAATGTGCGGTAATGGTCTTCGTACCGTCAGTCGTTATCTGGCAGAAAAAACAGGCAAATCACGCTTCCGCATTACTACCCTAGAGGCCAATCTCAACGTGACCCGGTCGGCAAACCTCGCGCCAAATGTACCGGCATTCAGCGTCCAAATCGCACCAATCTCAATGGCGGCTATGGACCTGCCCTTGGCCTACCACCAGTTACCGGAACTCTTAAATGTGCCCATTCCCGAATTCGCCGCTCACCAAACGTTTACGGCCATCGCCGTTCCCAATCCCCATTTGATTAGCTTTGTCGACCAGATTTCATTAGACACACTCGGTGAGTTGGGACAGCGCTTAAATGCCCCTAACTCCTATTTTCCAGAGGGCGTCAACGTGAGTTTTGCAAAGATTCTAGGTCCTAATCGCCTGTTCGTCCAGACATACGAACGTGGTGTGGGCTTCACTAATGCCTGTGGAACGGGGATGTCCGCAACTAGTCTAGCCTTTGCTATGCAACACCCAACGCAGTTCGACCCAACTAGCGATCTCACCGTCTTAAACCCTGGCGGATTAGTCAAAACACACGTTACGTTGGGCAAAACGGTGGCGACCAGTACGCTTCGGCTCATCGGTAACGCAACATTTACTGCTAAGGTTACTCTTACCGAAAAGGACCTGCGCACAGGAAGCTTCGCTCAAGCACACATCGATACGACTAACGAAGAGGCTGCTTATCAAACTTTTATCCACCATGCAAAACAAACCGTCCTGTAAGAGAGTGGGGCATAAGACGGTTAGTTTGCGAGCATTAACGTGATAGTGGAGATTATTGTCTGATTCTGACATATTTTTTGCTCTAGGGTTAAGCGCAACGAACTGTCTTATGTCCTACGTTTCAGCACCATAGTAGTGTAAATAAAAGTTGCTCCTTTCAAAATCATTAGATTCTGAAAGGAGCAACTTTTTGAGTTATGTCCCAGTCTCTTATTCAAGTTTATATGGCCAAAATGTGCGCAGACGGGCAACCGGTTCCACTTAAAACTAATAATTGAGGTTGAAAGTTTCAAAGCACTCATTATGCCTGTTATCACAGCGATATAGAGCCTAAAATTGGACAATACCAGCTTACTTCAGTCCTTATGCAACGACTTCCGCTTCGGACTGACCCACGTTCCCGATCCGAAACCAAGAATTGTCTTGAGTGCTGGAATAAAGGTCATGACCACCGTAACCGGATTAACCATCCAGTAGAACAGCATATATAACGGCGCAAAAATCAGGTACTTTAGTTTAGCTCCTCGATGGTCCAACAAAAGAGCCGCAATAAGCTGCATAAAGCCTGCAAACAGCTCGAAGGTCACAAAGATAAAGGAAATGACGATACCGTGAAAGACCCGTTCAAAATCCCCTGTAAAGAGGAAATACAGCATCATGGCAATAAAAGCAACTGAAGTGATCGTAAAGAAAAACGACCAGATGATGGACAACGTTGAGTCGATAAACATCGAAATCTGATAGCGGTGCTCGATGGGATGGCGGAAAAATTTTTTGATGTTGGTCAACCATACCTCAGTCCCACCCTGAGCCCAGCGTTTGCGCTGATGATACAAGTCCTTAATGGTTTCTGGCACGTTCATGTGGAAGATGACATTCGGGGCGAACCGTGGCACGGCCCCCAGCATCTGGTGATCCCAAGCAATACTGATATCTTCGGTTGCCCGGTTCTGCCGGAAACCACCAACATCGATCAAGAAATCCTTCTTGTACAACGTGTTGGCCCCACTGTAAGCGTACATTGAATCATTAATAGCAGTCTGGCTGCGCTTGATGACCCCCACAATACTTGAAAATTCGACTGTCTGCGATTTTCCTAAAAGCGTTGAGCGATTCTGAACGTCCATGTTCGCCGTTACAGCCGACGTGTTCATGTCCCGGTCGCGCATAAAAAAATTCATATACTTCATCAAGGCATCCGGTTCGGGAATTGTGTCAGCGTCATTGCTTAGAATGTACTCCCCTTTGGCAAAATACATGCCAATATTAAAGGCGTGGGCCTTCCCTTTGTTCTTGAGGATTTCGACGGTCCGTAACCGCGGATACTTTTCCTGCAGTCGCGTAATGATTTCTCCAGTCTTGTCGGTTGACCCATCATTCATGACTAAGACTTCATAATTGTCATAATTCAATTCTTCAAACAAATAGGTGATGGTCTCTTCAATCATGACTTCTTCGTTATGGGCTGGAATCATGATGGTAATCATCGGTTGCTTACTCGGAAGAATTGGCGACCAGTCGCCGTCTCGCTTATTGGTTTTTAAGAATCGATATGATAGCGCGCCGGCAAACCAGAAAAAGGACCCCACCACGGGATACAGGCAGAGAATTAACAGAAAAACGTTGAGAAGCGTTTGTCCCAGAGTTGCTTTTAAAATGCTATCGATAAAGATATTCCACACGAGCTGTTAATTCTCCTTCTTCACACCTACTGCCACGCTAGTCGTCCAGGTCGTTTAAATCATGTTTGGCATACAAATCATGAATTTGTTCCGTATCCAAGTTCTGTTCCGGCTTCACCTGATAGTGACGCACACTTTCTCGAAACTTCTGGTCACCGAACCGCTCCGTCATGAAACGCCCCAGCTCACTCTCTCGCTTCTGCTGATTGATGGGGTTAAAAGTTGGCCACTGTTCAACGACCCGGTCACGTTTGCGGTTCTGAATAATCGTCATCCCCACGGCAAATAAAGAGACCACAACAAATGAAAATAAGAGTAAAACACCGATAAACTTGATTTCAAAAATTCCCTCTTGATATGTCCAAATGTGGGGCACTCGCGGATCATAAGCCGACCAGAACGAGAGCACCGTGACGACAATGGGGACAATGACACATAGCCATCCGAAAATAGCGACCACCGTTTGCCAGATTTTTAATCCCCAATGGCCCTTCGCAAAATAATCATCGGTATATAGCTGTTGCCGTTCCTGTTCAGACTTTTCTGCTGCCTGCTGTGATTGTTGTGTCATTACGATTCCTCCCGGGGATTAATTGGACGACCAAAGTGATAGCCTTGTCGTACCCGAATTTTAAGTTGTTCGGCGAGTTTTTCATCTGCTTCATCTTCAATTCCCATCAGGATCAACTGAATGTGATTGTCTTGAGAAAGCTTGTTCCAAAATTGAAGATTCAAGTCAAGCCAAACAGACGGGTCTTCCTTACGAAAGCTCCGCATGGAACACTTCAACGAGTCAACTTGTGGTAATAACCATTCGATGTTTTTAAGATTACCGAGCGTGGAGCCCACGTTATCAACGTCAAACCTCATACCATATTGGCGAGCTTCTTTAATACGTTTGGTAAATAAGCGACGGTTGATTCGCCCATCAACGTGGTCTGCTGTATACTCGACGGCTAAATTCATCGGCGTAATCTTCGAAATGGCCCAGCGAACGAAATAATGAAAATCAGGACTGATGATTTGATCATACTCTAGATTAATGGATAAGGTAATCGGTTCCGTTGGTAGCGCCTTAAAGGTATCCTCCAGCAGAAAAATCACCCGCTGAAGGGGCAATGAATCGAGCTGCTGCGGCAGTGACCAAGAGCCATCAACATTGTGCTGTCGTAGCAAGCACTCATAGCCGGTGGTATTGCCCCGAAAATCGACTTGCTTTTGAATAAAGTAACGCAGCTCGAGCTCATGATTCTCTAAATAGTTATTGCTGCTCTTGCGCGAGTACCAGTAATAAATTGTGATGGTCCCCACAACAATGATTGCCATAATACCCGTCATCCACAAGAGAACCGCTTCAAGTTGTTCCAAGGACATTGCCAATCACTCCAGTCTGTAACCATGCCTACTTTTCACGTCGTTAATCGTCAAAAAAACACCAATAGGCCTAAGTCCCCCATTGGTGTCCACCGATTAACGATTTACTTATCAGCGCTTAAGAAATGGAACCGAGTAAGTTCCAGTGCTGAGTGTTCCATAATTAACTTCCCATGTTCGGCGAGCACATCGGCTGCCACCTTGCTACGGTCCGCATATTCATACGCTACCGCTAGTTCATCCTTGATGGACTCTTTAGACGATTCGTTAACGAAGAAAATTAATTCTAAGTAATAGTCCCCGTTGTATTGGTAGAGATTAGAGGCTGCGTTTTCAAGATGCAGAACACGCGCCAAACTAATCATATCCTCAAAGGAGTGGAGCTTGACCACGCGCGTCGTCGTTTGCTGACCATCGTCGTTCAAGTAGTCTTCAATGTCATTGGAGTCACTAGCCTGCGATTTGAAATTTGAGAAGAAATCTTTCTGATCATCTTTTTCCAACAAATGCTCCTTAATCTGATCCGACACTTGATCGGGGTGATCACTATCAACACTCGCGTCCGCACCGTTATCATCCGCTGCGTCATCCTCGTCTACGTTCTTACTAATAAATAATTCTAGACCATTACGATTTGGTAGAACCTGGAAGGTCACCGCATCATTGTCTTGGAATTGGTGATCAACATCGACCTCTTCTAGAATACTATAGAAAAAGCCTTCAATCTGTTTGTGGTTACCCAGTAGATCCAAAACAGTAATGCCGCGTTCGCTTAGATCATCGTTACCAATAACCACCCGAATCGTGTTTTCATTGATTCGTTCCATTTCCATGAATAACACCCCTTTCTCGTGGGTTTGGGTATTGTCCTTGATTTTCATTCTAGTCATTTTTTGTTACTTGTAAAGTAATCATAACAAAAAAACCGGACTGCAAGTAATATTTTCTCACAAATCCGGTCAGATGCAACTAATTAAGCTTATTAGATGCCATTTACCAGGCGCTGGGCCCGTTCTAATTCTAGCGCCCGAACCTCACGAGGTAGAAAACGGCGAATTTCTTCTTCATTAAAACCAACTTGGAGCCGTTTATCATCCACCATAATCGGTCGGCGTAGAATGCCGGGGTGTTGGCGAATCAGCTCATACAAGTCACGAAGCGGTAAATCGTCCAAATCAATCGTCAATTCTTGGTAGACGCGCGACCGGCGAGAAATAATCTCTTCCGTTCCGTTTTCCGTTAACCGTAGGATCGACTTAATTTCAGCTATAGTTAAGGGCTCGGAGAAGATATTCTGTTCCCGATACGCAATTCCGTGTTCTTCAAACCATAACCGAGCCTTACGACAAGACGTGCAACTGGGTGATGTATAGAGCATAACTGTCATCATCTTTTCCTCCCTCTCATTAGCAAACGATTAGACTATCATGGTCGACAACCGATGAACAACCTGAGTAGCCTGTACGGCATATAAATTATTTAATAATTATATTATACTATTTTTTCATAAAAATGGAAGTCTTTTTGTAATTTTAATTAATAAACAATATTATACTATCTGACTATTTAGCTGATAAATAGAGACATGTAGTAATCATTACGCCTAGAAAAAGATGATGGGCAATTAATTTAATTCGAATAAAAACAATTAGATATCATAAATAGATTGGGGCTTTACTACGGCAACATCGACTGTGGCTCCCGCCGCGACCTGAGCCTCTTGTCGCAATTGATCCAAGCTTCCAATTTGCGGCAGATGCGTCAATAGGAGTCGTTTAACCCCGGCTTGCTTGGCTAGCGTCCCTGCTTGAGTCGAGGTCAAATGCCAAGCAACTCCCTGATGATCGGCAAAGAAGTTTGTATCCGCTAAGAGCACGTCGACTCCGCGTGACCACTCAGCGATACCCTCGAAAGCCGCCGTATCAGCCGTGAAAGCTAACGTCGCCCCCGTCTTGACCTCGGTAATACGCGGTGCATAGGCCGGTACGGGATGATGGGTCGGCAGAAAATCAATTTTAAACGGTCCCAGTTCCAATGTTTGCGCTGGATTATAAGCTTCACCCACCGTGGCATTGGGCCAGGTCAAACTCCCAAAATTTAACGGGTCAGCCGTATGTCCATAGATTGGCAGTAGTGGCTCCGCCTTTTTTCCTGGTGCCAATTGCCAGAGATACTGCAAAACACCCACATCGGCCGTATGATCATGATGGTAGTGCGTTAACAGCACGGCGTTTAACTGTAACGGATTCAGCACCTTTTCAAGTGCCAATAAGGCTCCTGAACCACAATCTAATAGGAGATGGTAGTCTCCACTAGTTAATAAGTAGCTACTGGTTCCCACACCATTATGTGGATATCCCCCATAACACCCTAAAATTGTTAATTGCATTAAAAACACCCTTTCTCATTCGTCATATTCCAGTGTAGCGCGCAAAACACAGCGTGTAAACGGTTCGCTTTTTAATCAGAAACCCTTATAATGAAGGTAGTTATCTCCGACTGGATTAATTGCTAACTATTTTGACCAATTACCCAGTCTGTACGCATTCGTTAGGAGGGGTCAGCATGCTTCATAGATTATCTTTAACGTTCGGTACCCGGGATTTGCTAGCCAAAATCATTGCCCGCAACCCGCAACGCCAACTCATTCTCATGGAAAACGCTGGGGACGACGAAGGGCTACAACTTCTAGACGTCACCGATGAACCCACCATCTTTACTGGTGGCCTAGATTACCGGGTCCAGTTGCACCAGGGATCTCGTGACTGGTTGGGCTTCTTTAGCTTCGCCTACTTCACCTTTGACCATGACACCGCGACGGTGTTCGATGCCAAAATGAACCAGTTGGCCAGCAATGTTCTTCCAGCTGGCATGACAGCCATGTACGTCTTGACCAAAGAACATAACGTTGGTGAGTATGTCTTACTGACACAATGGGTCGACAGTGAGGCCTTCTCCCTCTGGCGGCATTCAGCATCATTTGTGCCTATCGACCAATATGCTACGAGTGCCAACCATTTCCACACGGCAAACTATCACCAGGTCAAGCCCGATGCACCAGACATCACAGCCTAAATTTAACCATTAGTGCTTGGGAGAAATCCCGAGCACTTTTCATTCACAAACAAATCGCAGTACAATAATCATATTCTATTTTTAGAAAGTAGGCGTAAAGTTGAGTCATTTTATCTCTAATGCAGCGACTGAAAAAATATCGCCCATGCTACCACTGACGCGCGATCAGAAACACTTGGTCGACCAAATTTTAGCCTTCACGACCGACCATGTCAACGAAACCGGCCCAGCTGTCTTTACGGTTTATGGTGACGCTGGAACTGGTAAAAGTGTGATTCTTGCTCACCTTTTTAATCAGTTGCAGACGGCAGCACGCACACAACCTAACAGTCCGTTAACTCAGACGACCAACTATTTTTTGGTCAACCATCCAGAAATTCTGAAGGTATATCGAGAAATTGCAGGTCAGGCACCTCACCTGTTAAAAAAAGACTTTCAACGACCGACTACGCTGATCAACCAGTTGGCAAAGGGACAAACCACAGCTGACGTTCTGGTCATTGACGAGGCCCATCTGTTGTTGTCTCAATCGGATCACTACAACAACTTCTATGGCGATAATCAATTGCGCTCACTGCTGACTGCCGCTAAGGTTATTATCCTAGTCTTTGATGAGACGCAAGTCCTACGAATGAAGAGTTATTGGACGGAAGAACGGCTAGAACGTCTGCTTATGCCTTATCCCCACCAACACGTGCGGTTGACCCATCAATTTCGAATGCAGGCTAGCGATGCGCTTGTCACCTGGATCAACGACTTTACTCACGGCCACGTGCACCACCTACCCAAGGACATTGGTACCCATTATGACCTGCGGATCTTTAATGATGCTGAGCAAATGCGCCAAACAATTGTCGCGAAGAACAATCAGGTTGGTCTTTCGCGAATCGTTTCAACTTCCGGCTATCCCTCCACACTGGATGGCGGTAAGCATTACATTACAGAAGGTCACTTCCATTTACCGTGGGATCAATACAACTACACCAGTACACCCTGGGCAGAACTTCCTCAAACAATTGATGAGGTCGGTTCCATCTATACCTGTCAGGGATTTGACCTCAACTATGTCGGCCTCATCCTAGGACCGCCGCTGACTCTCTCTCCACAAGATCAACTAGAAGTTCATCTAGATCGATATACAGATGTTGAAGCCTTCAAGCGCCGTGCTGACATCACAGACAAGCAAGAGCTCATAGCTGTCAAGAAACAACTCATTTTAAACGCCGTCAACGTCCTTATGAAACGCGGTGTCCAAGGTCTCTACATCTACGCTCATGATGCCCATCTCCGCCAGTTTTTAGGTGCCAAATAACAAATTAAAAATCATGACTTCTTGACGGTGGTCATGATTTTTTTAACCCACAACCATGCTTTCTATTGCTAAGCTAAGCAGTCATTGGTTCTATCTTTATCACGCTCCCCCGTAAGCACCCAATAACTGACCGTATTGAAATTTAGACCAAAAAAGAAGAATGGCGTCCTCGGGTTTTGAGGGCGCCA
>NZ_RHNX01000103.1 GCF_003946335.1 Levilactobacillus fujinensis | reverse complement strand
CGCAAATTGCAAGAACAAATTAGTCACTAGGACTGAATACTGATACCAAGGGATTCTCAGGGGATTGAAGCTGGTTGGAGCGAGGCGCCTAGCCGCAAGCGGCAGCGAAGAGCTCAGCTGGAGTTTGGAACGCCAATTGGCGGCGAGGCATGTTGTTTAGCTTGTCGGTGGTCTTGGCAACATCGGCTGGGCTGACCGCATCAAGTGACTCACCCTTAGGAAAGTCCCGGCGAACCATGCGATTGTGAACTTCATTAGTGCCACGTTCACTGGACGTATAAGGGTGTGTAAAGTAGACTGGGGCAATTGGGGTCATCACTTGTTCGAGAGTCACAAACTCTGGCCCGTTGTCGGCAGTAATGGACTGAATAACAGAGCCGTATTCCTTAATGATTCCCTTCATAGCGTAGGCTACTGAATCAGCGTCACGACCATCAATGAGGCGGATAATCTGGAAGCGCGTTTGGCGTTCAATCAGGGTCATAATCACGCTCTCCTTACCATCGCGCTTTCCAACGATTGTATCAATCTCGAAGTGACCAAACTCTTCTCGAGAATCCACCGCCGCTGGTCGTTCCTCAATACTCCGCCCCAAGATACGACTATGCTTATGAACCACGTGCTTTGATATCCGGCGGCTCATCTTCTCAGCGAGATCCAGGTTACAGACCTCTAGGAGCTGTTCATCGATGTACTTGTACAATGTCTGGGTACAGACCATCTCTTCAGGTCGAAAGAGTCCTAAGGCTTTAGCACGGCCCACAACAGCGTCGGGAGCCCAGCCGTCCTTCTTAAAGTGCTCGACAAAGAAGGCTATGAAGCCGACCGCCTGGAGGAACTTATAAGGACGGTGACAGGTCTTACGGTTCTCGTGGTACCGTTCTTCAGCAAGCTCAGCCACGTAAATTTCGTAGAACTTCTCCTTACCGTTGACTAGCTGCTTATTGGTTACCAAGCCCCGCTTGATCTCGTTGTTTATGGTCTGCGGGCTAACGCCAATTAGTTCGGCAATCTTACGCCGAGAATACTCGTCGTGATTGAAGTAGACCTC
>NZ_RHNX01000102.1 GCF_003946335.1 Levilactobacillus fujinensis | reverse complement strand
TTTTTCTAGGTTACTTTATCCTATTTAACCAATACTATACGTATTTCTGCTTTAAATAATATAAGGAGCTAAATTAATGGAAAAGAAAGTCAGTATTATCGTATCAGTCTACAAGGCAGAAGAATTTATCAAGCGCTGTGTAGACTCATTGCTGCGACAGACTTATCAGAATATCGAGATTATTCTAATTGAAGATGGCTCGCCGGACAGGAGTGGCGAGATTATTGACAACTACACTGATCCTCGAATTAAGGTGGTGCACAATCCCAACCTAGGTGTTTCTCATACCAGAAATGTTGGTCTGGCACTAGCAAGCGGTGACTATGTAACCTTCTGTGATTCAGATGACTACTACAGCCTTGACCATGTTGAAAAGGTACTTCATGCTGCCATTGATCAAGATGCAGATATTGTGATCAGCGGCTACTATCTGGAGGGTGAGGGTAGTTTTACTTCCTCTGTAAAAATGCGGAGTCACGTTATTAATCAAGACGAGGTTGTGAAGCACTGTTGTGTTGACAATGAATTTGGTGGTTACTGTTGGAACAAGTTATATAAAAAGAAAGTTATCGCTGGTAATCATTTTCCCGAAGACCTGGATATTCTAGAAGACACTTACTTCCTATGTTTAGGGATGCAGAGGGCACAAAAGATGTATTATTTAGCAGAGCCACTATACTATTATTGTGATAATCAAGACAGTGCTGTTAGAAACATCACCAATGTGTTTAGTGACCATGACTCTTTAAAATGTGCTGACTCCTACGATAAAATTATGTGTGATTTTGATTTTAGTAAGCCAGCATTGGACATCATTCACTCAACTATGTTCAATATAGCAGTATATTTCCGCTACATGATGTATCTTGGAATGTACAGTGGTAACCAGGCTCTTCTTGACAGCTTCAATCGAAATATTAAGAAATATCGCTCTGATTATTACTCTAGTAAGGAATATTCTCTTGAAAGCAAAATAAAGACAACGGTCAAGTGGTTGCTACCGAAGTTACATAAATGATGACAAGTAGGAGGATTAAAATGTCTAGAATAAAAAGTCTTTTT
>NZ_RHNX01000101.1 GCF_003946335.1 Levilactobacillus fujinensis | reverse complement strand
GGACCGCTGATATGACCTATATTCAAACGAAGCGTAATGGCTGGTGTTACTTATCAACCATCATGGATCTGCACTCAAGACGAATTATCGGCTATTCATTCTCAAAAAAGATGGATACTGATTTAGTCTTAGAAGCTGTCCAAGATCTATGATTTTTGATATACTTCTATGTAAAAAGCGAGTTTAAGCTATGAAAAATTATCCCAGCAATATTACTCGGCAACAATTTGAATTAATTCGACCAGCTTTAGAAAATTTTCGTAAGCGAACTAAGCCTCGAAAATATGACCTCTACGAGGTCTTCTGTGCGGTCCTATATGTCTTGAAAACCGGTTGCCAATGGCGTCAAGTCCCCGGTGATTTCCCAGAATGGCGGTCAGTTTACAACTATTACAAAATTTGGTCAACTAAAGCTGAGCCTACGGCTGATTCTTTATTGGAACAAGTTTTAAAAAAATTGTCATTGCTCGGCGAACTTACCAAGGACGTTCAGCTTTAACTTCCTTTATTATCGTTGACGCTCAGAGCGTCAAAAACACCGCTACTGCTGAAAACAAAGGTTACGACGCTGGTAAGAAAATCTCGGGGATTAAGCGCCATCTGGCAGTTGATATCAATGGCTTTCCGCAGGCCATTCACATGACGCGAGCGAACGTCTCTGATCGAGACGGGGCCAGTGCCATGATCGCTTTACATGCCATGCATTTACGCCAGGTTCAAAATGTCTTAGTTGATGGTGGTTATTCAGGCGTTAATTTTCAGCTCGATGTAGCCAGTAATTTAAACGCAACCGTGCAGGTTGCGAAGCGCAATGAGTTGCATCGATTCGAAGTCATGCCCCAACGTTGGGTAGTCGAACGATCTTTTAGTTGGCTAGAGAATTGTCGGCGACTTTGGAAAAATTGTGAGCGTCAATTAACCACCAGTCTGCAAATGGTCGTTTTAGCGTTTTTAGCACTATTACTTAAGAGATTTTAGACAGCTTCTTAAAGGCCCTGGAAAGCGCGGTTAAAAATCGAACCATTACTGGGGACCTGATTATCCATACGGATTTAGGATCACAGTATACCAGCGATGATTACAATCAACGTTTAACTGAACTACATATCCGCCACTCATACAGCCGTAAGGGTTGTCCGTATGATAATGC
>NZ_RHNX01000100.1 GCF_003946335.1 Levilactobacillus fujinensis | reverse complement strand
TTAACCCCAGTCGAGTATTGTCAGAAGATGCTAGTTGCCTAGGTTAGAAAAGTGTCTAACATTTTGCTTGCACTTCAGAAATAACCCACCGTTAACGTTTTAGCTATGGTAAACTGGGTTCAGCATTTATTTTTTGACATAACGATTTGAGGAGTGTTTTAGTATGAGTGGCTTTATTGGTGAATTTTTTGGCACGATGGTTTTGATCGTTCTCGGTGCGGGGACGGGTGCTAGTATCAATTTAAATAAAACGTACGCGAAAGGCGCAAACTGGACGTTTGTGTGTGTCGCCTGGGGAATGGCTGTGACGATGGGGGTATATGTAGCTGGCCTGTTAGGGTCACAAGGGCATTTGAATCCGGCCGTTACGATTGGATTTGCCGTATTTGGTTACTTCCCGTGGGCTGAAGTGGTTCCTTACTTACTGGGCCAATTCTTGGGTGCGTTTGTGGGGGCAGCGTTAGTCGTTCTGCAGTTCTATCCTCATTTTAAAGCAACGCCGGATGAGGCTGCTGGCAACTCGGTTGGTATCTTTGCGACCCGCCCAGCTATCAAGAGTCCCGTGTTCAACTTCATCTCTGAAGTCATTGCCACGTGGGCGTTCGTCTTTATCCTCCTCAACTTGGGCAACTTTACCCAAGGCCTAAAGCCATTCATCGTCGGGATTCTCATCATGGTCGTTGGGATGGGCTTAGGGACCACCACAGGGTTTGCGCTGAATCCGGCCCGTGACTGGGCTCCTCGGCTGGCTTATACTATTTTACCGGTTCCAAACAAAGGTAACGCGGAATGGGATTATGCCTGGGTGCCAATGTGCGGGCCATTGGTCGGCGGTATTCTCGCCGCCGGGTTGCAATATTGGATCACTTACTAGCATGGCTCTCCGGCTGTTCTTTGGCCCCAGATAAGTGCAATCCCTGGCAGCTGGAGTGCGACCATTTCAACTCGTTTAACGGTGACGATTCTTACCGTCGCAAGAGTAACGTGGGTATTTTAACTTTCGACCTTCAGTTCTTCTAGTAGAACAAATAAGCTCTGAACTCGCCAGCTAGCGGATTCAGAGCTTATTTTGATTGATTAGCTGAAGGTTGAAAGTCCCAAAACACTCATTATGACTGTTGTCACAACGATACTGGGTCTAAAATTAGGCAACGTTAT
>NZ_RHNX01000010.1 GCF_003946335.1 Levilactobacillus fujinensis | reverse complement strand
AGCGCCGTGAGGCGTGGAGCGGACCAGTACTAATCGGTCGAGGACTTAACCAAGTTGTAAAACGTGGTGTTCTCAAAAAGGAAATAATTGACTAATATCTAGTTTTGAGGGAAGAAGTTCTCTTATAGTGTGGTGGCGATAGCCTAAAGGATACACCCGTTCCCATGCCGAACACGGAAGTTAAGCTTTAGCACGCCGATAGTAGTTGGGGGATCGCCCCCTGCGAGGATAGGACGTTGCCACGCGACGGAAAGAACCCAGTGATTGGGTTCTTTTTTATTTGTCATTATTATCAAAAACGGTGATAATGACAGTATGCCGCTTTAGCTCAGAAGGTAGAGCGTTTCCATGGTAAGGAAGAGGTCGTTGGTTCAAATCCAATAAGCGGCTTATTAGTACGAATTAGAACCGTTTTGCAAAATAGGAACCGCGCTGGAACAGCATTCCGGCACGGTTCCTATTTTTAGTATCCACTAGAATGCACTAGAATCTCAAAAAAAGTTTGCGGCGAATTTTATAATCAAGGTAGCCACTTAGAATTTGGGACAAAATAAATACACCAAGACGTAAATCTCAGGTATCATTGGAGTTCCTACACAAACAATGAAAGAGGTTTTCGTCTTGATGCAAGAACAGCTTACCATGAATCGTCCCAAGGGTCACCATTTAACTTTGAAAGAGCGCGGAAACGTTGCAATTTACTTCAATCACGATGGATATTCTCACTGTAGAATCGTTGGCTTAATCGCGGGGGTGTATATGGCGGTCGCAAAATGTGGGGGAAATGGCAATTAGAACCGAATTAATCCTAAAAAATCAGCTCCCAAAATCACACTTTGATTTTGGCGGTTACTGCCGTTTAACGTTAAATTTGTTATGCGGATACCTGCGCATTGATCATGAATTTATCAATCACGAACTGCTTACGTAGATTGTAGTGGCCGTAAACCGCAATCTGGCTACCCAAGGTGGCCTGATAGAGAAAGTTTAGACCATGCTTATGGACGAGACAATTAATCAGTTGGCCGCTGCGTGTATCAGCAATTTTGACGAAGAGTAGAATGGGCGACATCTTTAAAACTTTCGGATCGCTAATAATGTTGCCGGTTAGAGCGCGTTGTTCCATGGTCATCACCTCTGTAAGTTATATTATACGAACGTACGTTCAGAAATGCAAGCCTTTTTATTACAACTGTGGGTGTCAACGGAATAGGAAAGGTCCCAGTGGTGATCGAGTCAAACTGAATATTTTAATCCAGTCTTTAACCGAAATAGATTCGTAATATTAATAAATACGACAACTATGTTTCTGAATAAGTTAAAACTCAGTCAGACTTAACCGCCAGTTATTCCCATTTTGAATGTAGCTAGAGTTTTTATGGCAATGGCTATGTATATTTGATAGTATATGAAGTGTTAAGAATATAGCTCACGGGTGAAGGAGAAGTATTATGAAGAAGTTGAACCGGGTTGGGGTTGCTATTGCTCTGGCTTTAATGGGAATTGGGTTCTGGGGGACGAAAACGAGTTACGCGGCGACACCGTCATCTGGCAGTGAGTCGGCTAAGGTGACGGCGAATGTCTACGGTACTGATGGCAAAGTTATTGGGACGACTCGTGACGCCGATGAGTCCAATAAAGTTTACGGAACTAATGGTAAGGTCATTGGTACCACCCGCGATGCGGACAACTCCGGTAAGGTTTACGGGACTAATGGCAAAGTTATTGGGACGACTCGCGACGCCGACGAGTCCAGCAACGTTTACCATCCGGATGGTAAAGTAGTCGGTACCACGCGTGATGCGGATGAGACGGGTAAAGTCTATGGTGCTGATGATAAAATGATCGGCACCACGCGCGCCAACAACGGTTCCGTCGGTGTCACGACGAACGTTTACGATGCGGAAGGCAATACGATTGGGACCACGCGTAGTGACAGTGAGATTCTGCCTCAAACCGCCGAAGCACGCTCCAAACTTTCTTGGTTGGGGGCCTTGATGGCGGCACTAACATTGACTGGCTGGCGGGTTTCTCGGCGTCGAGATCGGGCGTAATCATGACGAGAAAAATGATGATGAAGGGACTAGTTGCACTCATGCTGAGCCTGACCTTACTGGGGAGTGGGGGCGTGGCAGCACAAGCAACGCAAATAGAAACAACACCTGGGACTCAGCGGGGCGTAACCACGAGTATTCACCGGGTAACCGCCCAGTCTAGACGTCACCAGACAATCGAATTAACTTGGTTGGGGGCAACTTTAGTGGGAGCAATCGGCCTCAGTTGGGCGTTAAATCGTCATCATAAGTAAGTGCGGACCGGATAACTAATCGGTTCTTTTTACTTGTCGGCACAAAAGGAAATGGGCACACTAAATATAATTTAGGACTCGAAGGAGCACAATCATCATGGATGACTTATTGGCGTGTATCGAAATTTTACCGGACGATTCAAAAATAGACGACACCGCCATCGCGGCTGTCGCCTATTTTTGATTGAGATGTTCCCATGCCCGCCGAAGTTCCAGCGCGTAGGCGTTGAAACCAATCTGTTCAAGGTGGTTGTGGGCTGCTGCAGGGGAGAAGAAGGCGGCACGTTGAACTTCCGATTGTTGGAGGGTGAGACCATCCAAGGGCGTCGTTGTTTTAAATGCGAACCATGCTTCGATCCAGTGACTATAGGTGCGTAAGAAGTAGTTATCCGTTGCGGTCACTGGCAACTCTAACCCCAACTCCTCGTGCATTTCCCGGTGCATGCCGGCCACAATCGTCTCACCGGCGAGGACGGACCCGCCAACCGAACAGTCCCAACAACTGGGAAAGTTCAGCTTGTCTGCCGTCCGTTGCTGAAGAAGAACCTGACCATTTGGATGAAAAATGAAGGCGTCGACCACCAAATGGTATTCGCCCGGGCGTAGCGTTTCCCTTCGTTGGCGGCGCCCCACGACTTGTAGTTGCCGATTATAAATATCCCAATGTTCCGTTAACCGATCCGCGGCCATTGCGGTCACCAGCTTTCTTAAATTTAGTGTAGCACTTTTCCAGCTAGTCGTTGTGGGACAATAAATTAGAAGGGTTGGCAAGAGATGAACGACGATATGAGGCAATGTCCAAGTGTGTTCTCATCACAGTCATGAGCCTAATTTAGAAGTTGAAAAATATAAAATCGCCGGAAAATCAACCGCAGCAGATAACATCTCTAGTAGCCGTTGTGTGGTTAAATTTAATGATTCTAAGAAGGAAAGCGACTATTTTTTGTCCGCCAATTTCAAATGATAGCGTTTTGCTTGTTGTTGCCAAGAGCTCAGGATGGCCCGAATCCCCGGATCAATCCGCGCAACCTTCAGCTGGCGTAGTAGACTGGCCTGTTGGTCCGCAGTCGACGAATCACCAAAGAACCAGGTCCAAATACACAGGCAGAGCTGGAGCGTCAGGTTACCTTCGCTGGTGAGCTGTTCGAGATGACCAGTCATTAGTTCCGTTTTAAACGCCCGGGCCTGAGCATAGTCACGGTGACTGAGGAGTACCTGTAGGGCTACCAGGTCGAACGATAGTCGCAGATCCATCACGTGAAAGGGATCGGTCAGTTCGGATACATACCGGTCACAACTTTGATGCATTTTACGAATCGTTTCCGACACGGCAGCGTCCTTGAAGCCCATCAGCGCCATCAAAATGGGGCCCATCCGAATTTCCTGTAGCGTCCAGGATTTGGTGGACATAATCTGTTGCCACAGGTGATCCATATCGCTAGTTAACGTGGCATGTCGGTGACTGTAGGCTGTCAGAAGGACCGCTGCAATCGTCGCTATTCGACGTTCAGCGGGATTTTTGCTCTGACCGTAGCGTTGTGCTAAGTGACTAAGTTGCGGAAAGTTCTGCTGGTCATAAGCCAACATGACCTGACTGCGAAGAATTTCACCGTCGTCTGGGCGGTAGTCGTTTTGAATGAAGCGGAATTCGTCTGCAGAGACGCCCAGTCGCTCTAAAATTTCAAAGAGTTTAGTTGCCGTGACGTCGTGATCGCCATTTTCCAGTCGGGTTGCGAATGAGCGCGAGACGATGCCTGAATAAACTTCTTTTTGCGTCAGACCCTTAGCTTGTCTGATTTGTTTGATGGTAGTACCGAGTTCTTCCATGAGAAATGGCCCCCTAAGCAATGTGGCAAATTTGCCACATATTATACGGAACTTTTGATGAGAAATCAATTAGAATTAGATTAATAACTTGAAGGGGGAACCGTCATGGAAGTTCAAATTACCAATCGCCAGTCTGTGATTCAAATCGTGCGGGCGGCTAGCAGTGACATTATCAGTACCTTAGGCGGTGACACCTTTGGTTTTGCCTTAGGCCTCATGCTCCTACACACGACCCATTCTGCATTGAGCTTTGGGTTAGGATCGATCATCTATCCCATTGTGGGCCTCTTGTTGATGATTCCTGTTGGGAACCTGATTGACCGGGGTCATCACAAGCCCTTGATTTTAACCAGTAAGGCCTTAGACATCGGTGCGTATATTGTGTATGCCTTATTGGCCGATCGTGTTGCGAATCAAATGTTGCTTGCCATTTTAGTCTTAACGTTTATTGCCTGTTGCGATAAGGTCACCAATACCGGGTTCACCGCGTCGATTCATGAATTGGTCAATGATAACCATATCAAGACGTTAGCCACCATCGAACAGGCCGCGACTGCCGGTATTCAGCTGATTTCGCCAGTGTTAGCCGCTGCACTGTACGGGATGATCGGCTTTGACGGTATCGTTAGAGTTGAAATTGCTGCCGAAATTAGTGTGTGGTTGATTACACTTTCCATGCGCTTTCATCCACTAAAGGCCGCTGAAACGAAAGAAGTCAGTGCTGCCACTCCTGCCGATCAAACGAGTCAGTCAGATCAACCACGCCAATCAGGGGCGGTAAAGTCAGCAACCCAACCGGCCCAGACCCAGTGGCAGCTATTCAAGGTCGGGTTACGGTATATCTGGAATCGGTTTACGCTCCGTTCCGTGGTTATCATGGGGGTTTTCTTGAACTTTCTCTTTAGCTCGGTCGACGTCGGCTTACCATACGCCATTGTGCAGACTCGCCACATGAGCAATACGAGTCTAAGTGTGGTCATGAGTGGATTCGCTGCCGGAATTCTAGTTGGTAACTTGGTCTTATCTATGTTGCCAACGTTCAAACGCGTTCTGTTGACGATTCTGCGTCTGTCAATGGTCGTCGGCGGGGCAATCTTTGCCCTGGGAATGCTCTTCATGAGCACATTACCCGACACCCAATTGGTCTTAATCTTGGTCATTTGGGCCCTACTGGTAGGACTGACACTAGCCTTCGTCAACACGCCAATGTCCGTCTACATGCAAATGACCGTGCCCACTGAATTGCTCGGGCGCGTAGGGTCAACGTTTGGGACGCTGATGCAGCTGGCGGTTCCCGTGGGTACCGCATTTTACAGCATCTTCTTCCAACATGTATCCGCTGGCCCCGTCTACGCCATGACCGGAATCGTCGTGCTGGTTTACATTGGGGTTAATCTCCTGATTGTGCAACAGAAATTAGCGGCCGGCAAGCAAATTGACGATTGATCTGGCCTTTCCGTGCTAGAATCAAAGGCGTACATGGTGAATGTTTAGCAGTAAATTGGGACGGTTTAGGACCGTCAGATGGGCTAAGCATGCGACACGGAAAGGGAGGGTCAATGTATGCAAGAGTTTGATATCGGGATTATCGGTGGCGGGCCCGGCGGTTTAGCGGCCGCTTACGGTCTCCATGCACGGGGGATGAACGTGGCCGTGGTCGAAAAGGACCTTTGGGGCGGCACATGTCCGAACCGTGGCTGTGATCCTAAGAAGATCCTGATGGCCGCTGTGGAGGCTCAGGGCCACAGTGAGGCGTTGCAGGGCCATGGCTTAACCGGTATTCCCCAAATCGATTGGGCGGCGCTGATGGCAGCTAAGCGGGCTTACACGGAAAAGATTCCCGGTGGGACGAAAAGCGGGTTAGAAGCAGCCGGTATTGCCAATTTTCACGGGACTGCGAGCTTCAATGACGATGGTACGTTGACCGTTGGTGCTGAGCAGCTGAGCGCGGCCAACTGGATCGTTGCGACCGGTCAGGAACCCCGCTTACCGAAAATCGCGGGTCAGGAGTGGCTCCGCACCAGTAACGACTTTCTTGATCTCGACAAACTTCCTGGAGATATTACGCTGATGGGCGCTGGCTTCGTGGGGGTTGAACTGGCGGCAATCGCCAACGCCGCGGGGAGTCGCGTCCACCTGGTCCATCACAACGCGCGGCCACTGCGGGCGTTTGACCAAGACTTAGTCAATGATCTACTTGAGCGGTTACGGGAAAATGGTGTGGATGTCAGATTGGATACGACCATCACGGCTGTTGCGCCAGCTGATGACCAGTATCAAGTGACCACGGCAACTGGTGAGACATGGACGACTGGTCTGGTCTTTGCAACTGCTGGGCGTACTCCGGTCTTGGCGGACCTTCATTTGGACCGCGTCGACGTAGAAACGACTACTCATGGCATCACGGTCAACGGACGCCTACAGTCCTCTAATCACCATATCTTTGCGTTAGGGGATGTGGTTGATCGGCCACAACCCAAGCTGACGCCGGTGGCCGGGTTTGAAGGCCGCTACTTGACGGAAACGCTGACGACCTGTGACTCACCAGCCATTCAGTATCCAGTGATTCCAGCGGTAGTTTATGGGAAGACACAGTTGGCCCAGCTCGGCATTTCAACCGTTCAGGCGGAATCTCAGTCGGAGAAGTATGTGATCAATGACTTAGATCTAACCCATTGGTACAGTTACCAGCGGATTCAAGATCCTCATGCGCGGATTAAAGTGGTCGTGGATAAATCGTCGAATAAAATCGTTGGCGCCGCGGTATTGAGTAGTGAGGCGGAACAAGTGATCAATTATCTCGACTTCGTCATCAGTAATCAGCTCAGCATGGACGACATCAGTGCCACGATCATGGCCTACCCAACCTTGGCTTCAGACTTGACTTACTTTAATTAAAGGTTGAAAATCAAAATGTTTGTCTTACGCTTGCGACTGTGGAAATTGTCACCGCTAAATTAGGGGTACTGGTCGCATTCCGGCTGCCAGGAACTTCATTTGCTGTAGGAAACGCTTCCAGCCAAAGGATGGGCTTTCGGCTCGCCTGAAAGCCGCTAAGTTCAGGTGTCTCCCAGGTCGTCCCACGATGTAAGCCGGAAAGAACGCCGCCTAATATCGTCGACATGGCTAGCTGCATCTCTGTCCTGTGGGCTATGGCAGGTAAACTGCTAAAGCCTGAATATGACGTCGGTTGTTACCAAGTTATATTTTCCGCAAAGTGTCTGGCCATCGCTTAATTGATGATGGTCAGACACTTTTTTACTATCAAGGGAATTGTGGGGCGATACAAAATTTGGGGCAGGTGCTAGATTGTTAAGTTGCGCGTCCAATCGAGCGGGAAATGATTCTTGTATACGGACTCTTTACATGTGCGTGTTAAGTTGTAGCTGAACTGGCAGACACCACGAATGGGGGAGAGCGTTATGGGAATCAAATTCTGCAAGCACTTCTACAGCACGTTTTCGTTTTGGTTGGGACTTTTTCTATTTTTACCCGCGGCAAAGTGGCTGATGGTTTATCCGCATGAGGGATTGGGCGACTTCACGATTAACATTATCGCAATCGTCTGGGGGCTGATTGCAATCCTTCGCGCGCTGATTCAGGCTAAGGATGTGGCGTAGGGCGTGCCTGAGCACATAGCGGCTGACCTCTTAGGTTACTTGATTGTCCTGGGGCAGTGAGGCGTAAGCTTATAGAAAGGTTCTTGATTTAGGCTAAACCCTAATCACCACTAGTGAATGTTCCCGGATTTTGGCGTATCATAGGACTATTAATATTTTCTAAAGGAGGCGTCCGTGTGGCTTTTCTGGGAACACTCTGTTTGATTCTGGTACTGACGACGTTGGCGGGGAATTTTGCCAACCGGTTAGGCGTTCCGGCCGTGATCGGCGAGTTGCTGATTGGAATTATCATTGGGCCGGCCCTGCTCAACTGGGTTCAACTCAACAGTCTAGTCAGTTTATTCGCCGACATTGGGGTGGTGATCCTAATGTTCTTGGGCGGGCTCGAAAGTAATTTACAACTTTTGATGAAGTATCTCAAGCCGGCGATCGTGGTAGCGACTTCCGGGGTAATCTTTCCCATTGCGATGATGGGGTTGGCCTCCTGGTGGTGGGGCTTCACGCCGCTCGAAGCGCTGTTTATTGGTGTCATCTTTTCAGCAACGTCGGTCTCTATTTCCGTGGCCGTTTTGAAGGAGTACCACGCCCTCTCTACGCGTGAGGGTGCGACGATTCTGGGGGCCGCGGTGGCCGACGACATCATGGGGGTCATCCTGTTGTCACTGATGATCAGTCTGCTGGCCAGTCAAGGAATCCAGGCCGCGGGCAGTCAACCGGCGCTGGGCTTAGTCTTACTTGAACAGGTCGCCTTTTTCGGTGGGACTTACGTCGTGGTCAAATGGATCGCACCGTACCTGATGCATTTGAGCGAGCGGCTGGTCATGGCATCCAGTGTAACGATCATGTCGATGGTCATCTGTCTGAGTATGGCGTGGCTAGCTGACATTGTCGGGTTGAGTGGGGCTATTGGCGCCTTCTTTGCCGGAATTGCCGTGGCGCACACGCCGTACCGCGCGGTGTTGGCCGATCACGTGGAACCGCTGGGAAATGCCATCTTCATTCCTGTTTTCTTTGTGAGTGTGGGCTTGAACATGACGCTGGACCATTTGGCGGATAACCTGGGTATCATCGTGGGCTTAACGGTCCTGGCGTGCCTGGCAAAATTGTTGGGCTGTGGCTTGGGCGCACGTCTGTGTGGTTTCGACCTGAAGAGCAGCACCGTGATTGGTACCGGGATGATCGCCCGGGGTGAAATGGGGCTGATTACCGCCCAGATTGGGCATCAAGCGGGTCTGCTTGGTGGAGCAGACTATTCCGCCATGATCTTGGTTATTGTCTTGGCAACAATTATTGCACCACTCGTGTTGAAACAAGCATTGAAGGGCATGCCGCAACCGGCTGCTGAATAAGTCTGTTGAGAGAAGGTTCGCTAACTGGGCGAACCTTTTTTTTCTAAAGACTTTCTATTGACCATCATTATAAAAAAATTAGAATTAGTACACTTAAATGAAAAAAGCCTAATTATTGTGGTGATATAAATGAGAGGTCGTGGTTCCAAGTATGCGTAAATATATTCTACAACATCGTGGAGAAGTGTTGGTCGAGACGTTTCTGTTGATGGTGATTGAGGGACTGACGGTCTTGGGGTCAGTACTCAATGCGAACCTGTTGAACGCCCTAATCAAAGGCCAACTGAATCTATTTTTGCTGGCAGTCGGATTGCTGATGCTGGATTGGCTCGTGATTGCGGCCTTGAATTACGGGGCGTCTATCTATCAGGAAAAGGTGATTCAGAATATCGACATCTCTATTCGACAGGATCTGGCCGATATTTTGATCGCTAAGGATTATGAATCATACAATTCGCGGTCGATGGGGGTCTATGAGTCGTGGGTCAATAATGACATTCAGACGATCAACGTGCAGGGCCTTGAAAGCTTTTTTATCGTCGTCGAAGGCGTCTTTGGGACGGTCTTTGCATTGTTCACGCTGATCGCGTATCACTGGAGTTTAGCGTTATCGGCGCTGATCTTGGCGGGACTGATCATCGTGGCGCCCAAGGTTTTTGACAAGCGGATCATGCGGGCCAACACACAATTAACGCACCAAAATGAGGCCTTTGTTAATCGAACACAAGACGTGATGGGCGTGTTCAACCTGCTCTATGCCTTTCAGGCGTTACGGTTACTGAAGCAGGGGATCATTTCAGCATCTAAGGCGCTTAAGCGATCTTACGTCAACCAACGGCGTGCGCAGAGTAGCGTACAAGTTGTGGGATTCCTGGGCAACGTCATTTCCCAAGTCATGTTGATGGGGTTGACCGGGATTTTAGCGATGATGAAGTTGGTTTCAATTGGGACATTAAGTGCTGTGAGCAGTCTGTCGGGGAACATTTTCAATAACCTGGGTAATATGAGTACGTATTTAGGAATGATTCGTGGGGTGAAGCCCATTTTTGAAAAATTTGAGCTGGAACGTGAAAAATTCCCAGTCGAACCGGAGATGGCAGAGCTAGCCGTCTCCACAATGGCCGTGGTACCAGACATCATTCAGGTCCACGACTTAAGCTTTGCCTATCACACCGACCACCCCATTTTGTGTCACGTGACCTACAACTTTGAGCAAGGCAAAAAGTATCTGATCCTGGGTGAAAGTGGCTGTGGTAAGTCGACCTTCCTGAAAGTCTTGACGGGCTACCTGACCAATTATACCGGTGAAATTCGGCTGGCCGGTAAGTCACTTAAAGATTATTCAGCGAATCAGTTGGGGCAACAACTGTTGTATTTGGACCAACGGCCACAAGCGTTGACGGCTACGGTGCGGGAAAACCTCCGCCTAGCCGATGACTACGGTGACGAAGAGCTGGTGGCGGTCTTGTTGGCAACGAAACTGTGTCCGGACCAGGAGAGTGCCCGGGCGTTTCTGGATCAAAACGTTGGGGATGGTGGCAGTGATCTGTCTGGTGGTCAGCTACAGCGGCTGGCTTTAGCACGTGGGCTACTGCGACACGTCGGGCTGATTCTGTTGGATGAAGGGACATCGGCAGTCGATACCGTGAATGCGGTGAAGATTGAACGTGACTTGCTGGAAAACCCAGCGTTAACGCTAATTATGATCAGTCACACGCCACATGAGGAGACACAAGCGCTATTTGATGAGACGATTCAGTTTGAGGCGCTTAACGGGAAGCAAGCAGAGTGACGATTCCCAGTGCCACGAGAGACACGGGCGCGGGTTAGCTTTCTTTGAGGTTTCAGAAAAGATCGGTAGTCACATGCAGTTAACCTGACAAAGGCGGGATGCATGGGATGCCGATTTTTTTGGGGGAAAATAAGGCGGGTAGCGGCTACTTCATGGTATGAAATAAGTTTTAAATAATGAAAACTATAAATGAATATACAAACGCCGGTATTATCATTAATCCAAGGGATGGAATAGTTCTAAATTGCGGGATGAGGCGGTCACCTACCGGATGTAATGAATGAAGTAGGTGAAATAAATATAGTATTGATAATATTTTGCTTATTGAAAATGGCAAATAAGCGTTTTCATTCAGGCTTAAAACCTGTACTATGGAACGTGAGGTTGTGTTTTACAGAGGATAGGGAGCTAACAACTGGTGAATGGCAGTAATAGTGTGGTTCCTATGTTGTTTATTCTGACGCTTAAGAAAAAAATGGCGATTCGTCGTTAGTTCCTATGTCATCTGCAGAACATAAATTAGGTTGGAAAAGGTTGGAGGAATTTTGGATGAAACAAGTTAAGTTTAGCCACTGGTTAAAGACCAAAGCGGTGTTAGCGGCTGTGGTGGCTGCAACCATCGTAGGTGGCGCCGTTACCGGCGTGACTGCCAGTGATACCAGTGTACATAGTACTACCAGCAACGTCACGACAACCGCTACGGCTAATCCGTTAACGTTGTCGCAATACGAGCACGCCACCGCGACGCAACTCGCGCAGATGGTGCGTTCTGGTAAGGTTACCAGTCAACAGTTGATTCAATTGGCGATGACCAAGGTCAAACAGGATAATCCACAGTTGAATGCTGTGATTACCATGCGTGAGGATAAGGCCTTAGACGAAGCCGCCGCTATGAAGGATACCGGTCAGCCATTCTATGGCGTGCCCATTTTGATTAAAGGCTTGGCACAGGAATTAAAGGGCGAGTCCGCAACGCAGGGCCTGCCTTACTCCAGCACGCGAGTCTCGTCGTACACCAAGCCATTTGTGACTCAGCTGCAGAGTTTGGGTTTTGTCGTCATTGGGCAAACGAATTATCCCGAGTTGGGGCTGACCAATATTACGACGTCCAAGCTCTATGGGGCAGCGAATAATCCATGGAACACCGCCGATAATCCCGGTGGATCTTCCGGTGGTGCGGCAGCGAGTGTCGCCGACGACATGGTTCCAGTTGCAACCGGGAACGATGCCGGTGGGTCACTACGGATTCCAGCGTCATGGTCTGGCGTTATTGGTCTGAAGCCCTCCGCGGGGATGATCAAGGGAGACAGTGCCGCCAGCACCATGGCAAGCTTCGCTGAGACCAAGAGTATGGCAGATACGCAGACCTTATTTGATAACATGTTGAGTGGTAGCGTCACGGCAGAGGCCGCACCAAAGGACCTGAAGTCGGTGACGATTGCCTACTCGACCAAATCGCCTGTGGGCACGCCGGTCAGTCAGGATGCTGTGAACGCGGTCACCCAGGCCGTGTCTTTCCTGAAGAGCCAAGGATTTAACGTCAAGCAGGTCGACAGTCCAGTCGATGGTAAAGCCTTGATGCAGGCCTACTACAAGGGGGCAACAAGTAGTGGCTTTGCCGCTAATTCGTGGGCGAAAGCGGCTTATAAACGTGATCTCTTACCTGATGATGGGAGTATCATGACCTATGCGTTATTTGAAGCCAGCAAGAAATTAACCGCGCCAGACCGTGCCAGTTATGCCAGTGTGGTTGCAACGGCCAAACAACAGATGACTGATTTTCACCAAAAATATGGTCTGTATTTGACACCAACAACGGCCACCACAGCGCCAAGCAACACGGATCCGGCTTACTTGCCCGAGTACGTTGAGAAGATGCGCGACATTGCATCGCTGGACAGTAAGGACCAGATGCAGTTGATCTACGATGCTTGGTTACATGGCTTGAGCAAGACGCCATTTACCCAACTGGCTAACGTGACCGGCGAACCGGCAATTAGTTTGCCAACGTACGTGAGTGCTAGTCGGATGCCGCTGGGGATTCAATTGGAAGCCGCCAAGAACCAAGACCGGCTGCTGTTAGCGATGGGTGATCTCTTTGAAAGTAAGAATCAACTAAAATTCTTGGACAGCCAGTCGACAAGTGATAATACGACTGGGACCACAACGACCCCGGCAACAGCTGAAACTTCAGCGTCGAGCGAATCAAAGCCAGCAACATCAGAGTCCAAGCCAACCAAACCGGTAACGCCAGTCGTTGCCCAGGCACCAAAGGTTGTTTACGCCAAGGGGGCATTGAACCTGTATAAGGACGTCAACTTGACGCAACGGGTTCGGCACTACACGGCCAAGCCGCGAGTTCACAGTCGGACGTTTAAGACGCTGGGCGTAGCCTTTACCAAGAACGGTGCGTTACGTTACCGAGTCAAGGGTGGTTATATTACGGCTAATTCGAAGTTCGTGGCCTCGCTCTACTACCTGCAGAATCCACGGCGGGTGCGGGTCATCAGTCAGCACGGTATCTACAGTTATCGTGGCAAGACTTTTAAGTCCAGCCAACGGGTTCGTTTGATCAAGAAGGGACAGGTCTTGAAAATCAAGGCAATTCGTTTCCACGGTCAAATTGCACGCCTGGAGCTCACAAACGGCCAATTGATTACAGCAAATAAGCAGTTTGTGATTCGAAAATAGGTAGAAATAGGTAACCGCAGTACAGTAAACTTAAATTAATATGAGTAGAGAAAGGCCGCCAGATTGGTATTTTCTTCCAATCTGGCGGCCTTTCTCTACTCTTTTTTGAGGTCATGTAGATGTTTCGTGAACGCTTCAGCCGGGTACTTGGTGACGTTCCCTGTTCTTCACAGCTTTTAGAGCGACCTTTAGATCAATGGTCACCAGTAGTCGTCAGCAGTTCCCTTTGATCATTTGGGTAAGAAAGAGGGTGGCAAGTCGCTATCTAATTCTTTGGCGCCCTTTTCCGCTTGCTACTTACGGTTAGTGTCCTTAGCCTAGCTTATTCTGGTTTTGCCATAGTTTTTTCCCTAAATCTAGGCTTGTTGGCGAATGAATCAGTAACGATAGACGTATCGGCTAGCTCCAAGGCATGACACCTAGAAAACCTAGCCAGGTCAGGAGGCCGATAATCAGCCAGAGACCGTAAAAAACAATCAGACAACGGCGCAGGACAGACAATTGGTGCCAGCCGTGCTGCCGCCAACTGAAAAGATAAATGGTCAGCATGATCAGGCTCAGTACGCCCATTAGTAGGCTGCCACCGAGAATTAATGCGTCGGGATGGGACGGATTGTGTTCGGCCATTCCAATACCACCAATGATAAATAGGATGACGGGCAAAACTATAAGAGGGCGTTGATGAGTCCCTCAATGAATAACGTGCGTTTCGTCATTTGCATAAGCTACCTCCCCAGGTATCCTCAGCTTACCACGAAAGCGTGGCAAAGATAGTGGTATTGCTGTGGGGGCACACTTATTTTCTAAGAGCCAGTGGTTCGTCTTGCTTTCTGACCCGAAGTCGCGTAACTTTAGGGAGCAAGATGAACACAGCATTTCCTGGGGAGGAAAATGATTTGAAAAAACCAATCTTTTTACTGAGCTTAGCGGCGATTACGTTGGGGTTAGGTGCAACTAGTTTGACATCGTCGGCACAAGCAGCAACTTGGCATCAGGGAACGCCTAAAGCTTTGCGGCATACGTGGATCTATAATGGTCATGGTGATAATAAGGCGTACATCACGTACAGCAAGTCGACTAGCACCGGGAACCTCTTTGCACGGGATGAAACTAGTCACCACTACTACCGGTTGCCGGGTTATGGCCTGAAAAAGCTGAAATATCAATCGTTGGGTCACCACATTTATCGGTTGTCCGGCATTCAGTATTCGCCTAAGAACAGTCAGGTCCAGTTCGATGGGCAGCGACTGAGTTACAAGTTGAGGCTGACTAAGAACCATCTGCATTTTTACAAGGGTTACCGTAACTATGACCGGCACGCGAGTTTTGCGACGATGAAGACGCCAAAGGGACTGGAATAGGGAATTGACAGAAAAGGACTTGCGATACGCGTAGGTCCTTTTTGAGTCCCTTGATGGCGACACCTGCTATACTGAGAAAAATGGGGGATGAGGTCAAATGAGGGTGACACTAAGGCCGCTAACAATGGCGGATGCACCGGCGTTTTGGCAGCTGGCGTATGGGGATGAAGATGCCGAATGGACGCGGTGGAATGGGCCGTACTTTCACGATCAATTACCGAGTCGTGAGCAGTTTCTAAGCAACATTGTGCCAACGAAGTTTATTGATCAGCCGAATCAGCGGGTCATCTGGGCCGATTCGAAAATGGTTGGTAGCGTCTCCTACCACTATGCGGATGGCAATCTACGTCGGTGGTTGGAAGTCGGTATCGTCATTTATCGTCAAAATAACTGGCAACAGGGCATTGGCAAACAGGCACTGACTCAATGGGTCAATCAGGTCTGGGCCCAAACAACGTTGCCGCATCTAGGGCTGACGACCTGGTCGGGCAACACACGCATGTGTCGTTTGGCGAAAAGTATCGGTTGGCAAGAAGAGGGCCGCAGCCGACAAGTTCGTTATTGGCAGGGGCAGTACTGGGATTCGGTCAAGTATGGCTGCTTGCGCGAAGAATGGCGGGGATGATGAGAAAGCCTAGCCGTTGCCGAATTACGCTGGCTTGTGGCAAACGTATTTCTCGAGATAGTCAATAAAATAGCGGCGCTGTCGTCTGAAAGATTCAGCTGACAGCGCCGCTATTTGCTTGATGGGATATTAGTCTAAGATGTGTCTAAAGCTTGAAATCTGAATGAGTTAAATGACTCTGGTGACAGTAGGACTTGTCACCACTAAGTTAGTGACAATGATCGCACTGCAGCTGCCAGGAGTGGGCAGCGCCTCAAGCCTATATCTACCGACCGATAAGACGCTGGCTGACCAATGTTGCCTAATTCTAATCTTAGTATCGCTGTTACAATAAACTGGTTTAATTCTGGAATTCATGTTCGATCGTTAAATCGGCTTGCGGAATTTTGTCCGATGCAATCAACGGGGAGGCGGCCCCAATACTCAACAGGGTCAAGTGGTGCATGGCCCGCGACGCAATCGTGTAGAGCGTCCCGGTCAACTGCTCGTCGGGGTAGTTCTCGGCGGATACGTTGTAGGCAATGACGCTATCGAACTCCAGTCCCTTGGCCAAGTAGATTGGTAAGACGACGATCCCCTTTGGCAAGGAGCGGTCGGTGTCGGTCAGCCGCGTCAGGTCGAACTCGGTATGAAGTTCCTGATAGACGTACTTGGCCTCGGCTGTACTCTTAGTGAGAATCGCGACGGTCCCATTTGTGGCGAGCTCTAAGCGTAGTTCGTGAGCAAGGGCTTTGAAAGCCGCAGCGTTATCGTAACGGATGACCACCTTGGGCAGGTCGCCTGGCCGGTTGAAGGCTTCAATTTGGTCGCCGTCGGGTAGAAGGGCCTTGGCAAAGGTAGTGATGGGTAGCGTTGAACGGTAGGAACGCCGTAACGTAATCAGGCGCGACCGTTTGACATTGAGCGCGGCATCCAACTTTTTCAGAATGGATTCCGGTGACTCCACCGCCTTGAAGAGGGCCTGTTCGCTATCGCCTAGAAGGGTCAGCTTAGCCCGCGGGAAGGCGTGCTGCAGGTAAATCAGTTGGGCCATCGAGTAGTCCTGCATTTCGTCGACGAAAAGGTGTTGCATCCGGTGATTCGCCCCGCCCCCAGCGAGAATGTCACGCAAATACAGCAGAGGAGCGGCGTCAGTCAGCGCGAGTTTATGGTATTCGATGTCGTGCTGGTAGGCGTCAATAACAGTTTGCCAGTCTGTAGTCAAAACGTCGTCGGGAAGCGGACATTGCTTGAGAAAGGCGGTGTACTGCGCGTAAGCATCCAGAAAGTAGCCGTTGTAAATGGCGTCGTCGACCTGCCGTAGACGACGGCGAACAATTTGCCGGGCGATGAAGTCAATCTCATCGTCGAGTTGTTCAAACTTACCCAGGTGTTTTTCGCCTAGTAGGTTGTGATAGTCCTCGTCGCTGAGCTGGTCGATGGTGTCACGCACCCAGTCGGCCTTGGCTTCTTCGCGAATCCGATGTTTAAGTCGCTTTTCTAGTTCATTTTTAGTGCGCAAAAAGCGGTCGGCTGGTGCCGTGGCTGCTGGGAAATGACTGTAAATGTCGCGAATCTCTTCCTTATCAAAAAAGACGCGACCCTTAAACCGAATGTCCGTGAACTGCAACTCATCCGGAGATACCTGATGACAGTAGTCGTTGACGGCTGTCATCATGGTGGCACTCTCACGAAAATTTCGGAGGGGCAAGTTGACCGGTGTTTGCTGGTCTTCTTCATAGCGCGCGAATTGGGTTTGAACGTTAAGCCCTTGGAAACGTTGGGTTAAAAACTCGGCCAACGTGACCTGCCGCATGTTCCGTTCCCCCAGACTAGGAAGAACGTCGCTGATGTAGTGACTGAACAACCGATTAGGTGAGAACAGAACAATCTGATCGGCTTCTAGGTCGCGCCGACTGTGGTACAGCAAAAAGGCAATGCGCTGTAAGATAGCGGACGTCTTGCCGGAACCGGCGACCCCTTGAACGACCAGCAAATCACTCTTAGTGTCACGAATGATGTCGTTTTGTTCGCGTTGAATGGTCGACACGATGTTCTGCATGGTGGCGTCGTTTTGTTCACCCAGGGCATGTTGCAACATCTCATCGCCGACGGTCTCGTTGGTGTCGAACATACTGGTAATTTGACCGTTTTGAATCAGAAATTGGCGTTTCTTCAGGAGGTTAGTTTCTTGATCGCCGGCGGGCGTACTGTAAGCGACTTCGCCGAGCACCCCGTTGTAATAAATACTGGAGACGGGCGCGCGCCAATCGTAGACCAGAAAGTTCTGGTCCTCGTCGACAAATGAGGCGGTCCCAATGTAAAGTGACTCCGGCTGAGATTCACCGGGATCTTGAATGTCAATGCGGCCAAAGTAAGGTGACTTTTTGAGTTCCTTATAAGTATCTAATTGGCCTTCAATGATATTTTGATTTTCGGTCAACCGGGAAACCAAGGCCCGTTGTTGTTGCAGCTCGGCACTAGTTTCAATTCGGTCATCGACTTCAAACCAGTTGACTGAGGTGTTTTCACTATAATTCTTTAACACATTGCGCAGTTCTTTGTGGGCGGCCGTGTAGTCGGCGACGGTCTTGTCGATGCGTTCGCCAATCTGGTCGGCCACTTGGTCCACACGCTGTTGTTCCTCTGCTTGTTCGCTGGTGGTCAAATTGACCGCCTCCTTTTTTCAAATTCTGATTAAGTGTAGATTGTTCATTGGTGGTTCGCTTCCGGCTATCAGACGCTACGCTGTGGGGGAGCATATAGAAGCTTTTGAATCCCGGCTTGAAGTCTTAATGAGTGAGTCTTCAAATCCTTCAGTGGTGTTGCCCACAGCAGGTAGCAACTTTGGCAACCGGTATGCAGCAATGCCACATTTTAAGTCCTAAATTGCTTAACAAGTTTAGTCATATTCCGGGGCAGTGTCAATCAATCCCACCGTTTTTGATGGAAATAAATCTTCTGGGGGCTGACAGTTTACATTGCCCGTAAAAACCGCTAATATAAAGGAATAGGGACTCGAAAAAAGTAGGCCAATTGCAGAGAAAAACCGGCAGTGCTGAAACGGTTTTGTGGGCGAAATGGGTCGAGTCAGTTTTATTTAACCGATAACTAATTTTATCGCGGTGTCTCCGTTAACGAC
The DNA here is from genome assembly GCF_003946335.1 of Levilactobacillus fujinensis. Classification (GTDB taxonomy): domain Bacteria; phylum Bacillota; class Bacilli; order Lactobacillales; family Lactobacillaceae; genus Levilactobacillus; species Levilactobacillus fujinensis. The sequence goes on along the minus strand of NZ_RHNX01000010.1, from coordinate 65,091 downwards.
AAAAGTGGTGGCTAAAATGGTCACAATTTAGGTGGTACCGCGCATAAGCGTCCTATTGGCATTGGCCAATGGGGCGCTTTTTCAGAAAGGATGAAAAATATTGAGTAAAAAACACGTCATTTTAACTGGGGACCGACCAACCGGAAAGCTTCATATTGGACACTACGTTGGTTCGTTGAAGAACCGGGTCGCTTTACAGAATACCGGCGATTACGACACCTACATCATGATCGCTGACACGCAAGCGTTGACCGACAATGCCCGCGATCCCGAAAAGATTCGGCACAGTTTGCTACAAGTAGCTTTAGACTACCTAGCCGTGGGAATCGACCCCGCCAAGTCAACGATTCTGGTGCAGTCTCAGATTCCAGCCCTAAGCGAATTGACCATGGCTTACTTGAACTTAGTCAGCGTCTCTCGGCTGAACCGGAACCCAACGGTCAAGGCAGAAATTAAGCAAAAGGCCTTTGGTGAAAGTGTCCCGGCCGGTTTCTTCATCTATCCGGTTAGCCAGGCTGCCGATATCACGGCGTTCAAGGCCGATACGGTACCTGTTGGTGAAGACCAAGAGCCAATGTTGGAACAAACCCGTGAAATCGTCCGGACCTTCAACAACGTTTATGGTCAAGAAATTCTGGTAGAACCTGAGGGCTACTTCCCACCAAAGGGTCAAGGTCGGATTCCTGGGTTAGATGGCAACGCTAAGATGAGTAAGTCTCTGGACAATGCCATTTACCTCGGCGATAGTGAAGATACGATTCAAAAGAAGATCATGTCCATGTACACCGATCCCGAACACATTCACATCGAAGATCCAGGTCACATTGAAGGGAACACTGTCTTCACGTACCTCGATATTTTCGCTGAAGATCAAGCACACGTGGCTGACTTGAAAGCTCAATACCAACACGGTGGCCTCGGCGATGTCAAGATCAAGCGCTACTTAAATGACGTCTTGCAAGCCAAATTACAACCGATCCGCCAACGCCGCGAACAGTTTGCTGCCGACGAAGGGGCTGTTTATGACATCTTGAAGCAGGGGAGCGAACGCGCGAACCAAGTGGCTGCGCAAACCTTGCACGAAGTACGCCACGCAATTGGTGTGGACTACTTCGGCTAAGTTGAAATGGGGGATAGACAATGCAAAATTTAGCCATTGTTGATTTGGGGTCAAATTCGGTCCGCATGGCCGTTAATGAGCTGCACGATGACGGCACCTATCGGGAAGTTAACCGAGTCAAGGTCGATAGTCGTTTGTCAGAGGGCATGGGGCCCGAGAAAATTCTCCAACCGAATGCGATGGACCGCACGATTGCGGCGTTAAAGTCGTTTCGGCCCTACTATGAACAACTTCCCCATTTAATTGTCCGGGGGATTGCGACAGCGGCAGTGCGTCAAGCGCGTAACCGCGATGATTTCTTGAAACGCGTGGCCGAGGCAACCGATATTCAGCTTGAAGTGCTGTCGGGTGATCAGGAAGCCTACTATGACTACTTAGGGGCCGTCAACCGCTTGAAAATTAAGGACTGTCTCCTTTTGGATACCGGTGGGGCCAGTTGTGAACTGGTCCACGTAAAAAATAGTCGTGATGCCAATCTGATCAGTGTGCCGTTTGGTGCCGTCAACCTCTCCGAACAGTTTCATCTCGACGACCAAGTGACAGCCGTTGACCTCTTCTCGGCTCAGGTCTTTCTGCGCGAACGGCTTCAGGACATCTGGTGGCTAAATGATGCGAAACACCTCCCGCTTGTCTTGTTGGGTGGCGCGAATCGGACGCTGGCCCGGATGAATCGGCAGCAGCAAAAAATCTTACACGTGGAAAATATCCACGGTTACCGACTGACTACCGGCCAGGTTATGAAGACCTTTGAACGGTTGTTGGAAGTGCGACTAGCCGAACGACGGCGAATCTCCGGCTTGGAGCCGGAACGTGCCGACATTATCATTGGCGGGATGTTGCCGTTGGTGACACTGCTGCAGATGTTGGATTCGGATAGGGTCATCTTCTCCGAAAGCGGCGTCCGCGAAGGCATCATCTCGGAATACCTGAGTCAACGGTAACCCTGATGCCGCCTGCGGAGACTAGGTACTACGTCCGTGGGGCGACCTCTGAAGCCTGAAGAGCGGTCTTCAGAGGCGGCTTGGAGCCTCGAAAGACGAGTCTCCAAGCCGTCCCGTGCTGTAACCTAGCAGAAACGCTAGCTAACAGCACCGACACGGACTCCGTACCTAGTCTCCTCCAGCTCCGGCAACCCGAGTTAATGTTGACTGGATTTTCCGGTGGCCTTTCGCTACCTAGAGGTGGGTTGTTGGAGAGATTGGTTTAGTGATTATGGGGATTTTACCTGCGGCTGGCAGACGCCCATACTGTGGGGACCGACCGAAGCCTATGCAGCGGTCTTCGGTCTCACCTTGAAGCCGCCAAGAGCGAGTCTCCAAGCCGTCCCGTGCTGTAACCTAGCAGAAACGCTAGCTAACAGCACCGACACGGACTCCGTACCTAGTCTCCTCCGGCTCCGGCAACACGAGTTAACGTTGACTGGATTTTCCAGTGGCCTTTCGCTACCTAGTGGTGGGTGTTAGAGAGAGTGGTTTAGGGACTGTGGATTTTTTCTGCGGCTGGCAGACGCCCATACTGTGGGGACCGACCGAAGCCTGTGAAGCGTTCGTACAATAAGCGACACGCACTAGCTTCGCAATATTTACACGATTGAAAGGAGTCGATGGTCGATGACGGCTTTTTACCGGTTACCTTATCGGGTACGACGCGATCAGCTTGCGCGTACCAGTCATTTGACGGTGGCACAATTGGCATTGCTGGCACAGCGTCGGCAGGCCACCGATGAAGATTTAATTGAAAACTATTTAACGACTTATGGGTTGCCCGAGGGGGTGGCTGTCAATCTGCGGGTCAACGGGTGCGACGTGGCCGTTCCCATGGTGACCGAGGAACCGTCAGTGATTGCCGCTGCCAGCAATGGTGGCCGTTTGCTGACTAGCGCTACAGGAATCACGACCGAAGTCTCTCGGCGCGAGTTGATGGGCCAGATTGTGTTTAGCCACGTCCGTGATCCACAGCACTTACAGGATTGGCTGATGAGCCATGAGAAGAAACTCCTAAAGGTGGCCGATGCGGCGCACCCCACGTTGCTCACGCACGGTGGCGGCGCTCGGTCCTTGCGCGTTCGTATTTTGCCGCCGGACTGGGTCTCCTTAGACCTGTTCATCGACGTTGGTGAGGCGATGGGAGCCAATTTAGTCAACACGCTGACTGAAGCCGTCGCTACCGAAATCAAGGCACACTTCGACGTGGATATTTTGATGAGTATTCTTAGTAATTACGCCACGCACAGTCTGGTAACGGCGAGTTGTGCCGTGCCGGTTGGGCAGTTAAAGACGAAGACAATTGCGGGTGCCACAGTGGCCAAACGAATTGCTGAGGCTAGCGATTACGCGCAGGTCGATCCGTACCGCGCCGTAACTCACAACAAGGGGATTATGAACGGTATCGATGCCGTGGTGCTTGCCATGGGCAACGATTGGCGAGCCGTCGAAAGTGGCGTGCACGCGTATGCTAGCCGAAATGGGCGTTATCAAGGCCTAAGTCGCTGGTGGGTCAGTGCAGGAGTCCTGCACGGTGAACTGACGATTCCTTTAGCGCTTGGCTTCGTTGGCGGGGCGACCAAGGTGTTGCCGTTAGTGCAGATAAACCAGCAACTCGCTCAGGTTGACAACGCCCGTGAACTCATGGGCATGACGGCCGCCGTGGGGCTGGCACAGAATGTGGCGGCACTGCGGGCACTCGTGACCGATGGCATTCAGCGTGGTCACATGTCGCTTCAGCGCAAGTCACTAGCACTGTCCGTGGGAGCGACCCCAACAGAATTACCAGCCGTGACGCAACGGTTGGCCCAATTCAAGCAGCCGACCACGGCGCAAGCGACGGCGGCACTTCAAGCCGTTCGTCAGGCAAATTTAAAGAAATAGGGGAACTTAAAAATTATGCAAGCAAAAGATGTGCAATTAAACGATGAGGTTCAAGGCCTCTTAAATCAGGTTAACGCGCTCTATCCCGGCAAAGTCGAAGTTCAATTTATTGGTGAACTCCAAGCGGGTTTCGTCCGTCACGACCAAGCCCAACAGGTTCAAATGGGTAAGGACATTAATATTCAGGTCGCCGATTTGACGGCACCAAATTACACGGCTTCTCACGAACTGGTTCATTTGCTAATGATCCTGTCTGGTTTCCCCCAAGTCTTCTTCTCGTTGACGACCGGCCAACCCCAGCTCGACGAACAATTGATGATCATGGGGACCGAGCTTTATGATATCGTGAGCCACATTGTGGTAGTTAGTGAACAACGCAAGCATGGACTGATCACTGATGAGATTGCGGGACTATACTTAAATGGGGTCACGGCGACACTCAAGCCGGAACCCACACCGGTCGATGATGAAATGACGTTGCGAACGCTGACACTGTTGGATGCACTGGTCTTCTTTGGCCTTGACAACGATAAAATCATCGCCCAGTTCAAGCGCGACTATCCAATTAGTTACGCTGCCGCGCGGAAGTTATACGATATCATTAGCGAAAAGCCAGTGGATTCGCCGTTTACCTTACGCCGTAACGTAGTCAAATTGTTCAAGGCATTCGACGCCCAATTAGAGGCTTGGCATTTGCCAGCACTGCACAATACGGAATTCACAACGCTGACCAGTGTGCTATCCAAGCGTCAACTAAGCTTGACCGTCAAGCAAATTTTCGAACTGTACCATTCAGATATGCACGAAAAGACGACCCAGCGGCGCGGCTACGTTGGCTTTAACCGGGCTGATCAGCAGAACGCCTTTGTCTTGCCGTCACCAGCACCGAAGGATGACACGCCGGATTATTACACGAAGATCTATGATATGTCGGTGGAAGACCTCTTCAAACAGTTGAAGATGCCATACATCTTGCGTTAATTTTAGAAAGGATGATTGGGTATGGAAGCGAGCTTACAAGCAACCTTTGACGAGGCGAAGCACATTGTATTTTTAACTGGTGCGGGCGTCTCGACGCCTTCTGGGATTCCAGATTATCGGTCGAAAAATGGCCTATACACTGGACACCGCAACGCCGAGTATTATCTGAGTCACACCTGTTTAGTTCAGGAACCAGATGTATTTTACGATTACGTAAAACAGAACCTCTACTACCCGGATGCCACCCCCAACGTCATTCACGAAAAGCAAGCGGCCTTGACGCAACAGGACCGTGCAATGGTCATTACGCAAAATATCGACAACTTGTACAACGTGGCCCACACCAAGCATCTGGTGGAATTTCACGGCAACATGTACCAGGTGCACTGCCAGGTCTGCGGCGCTAAAGTGGCGTGGCAGGACTATCTGAAGGACCCACACCATGACGTGGATGGCGGTTGGTTACGGCCAGACGTCGTGCTCTACGATGAGGGACTAAACGAAACGAACATTCAACGGTCTGTGGCGGCCATGAATCAGGCCGATTTGGTGGTTATCGTTGGGACGTCGATGCGCGTTTACCCGTTTGCTGGTTTACTCGATTACAGAAACAGTGCGGCCAAAGTAGTCGTTGTGAATCAGGAAAAATTAGATTTAGGCTTTGACTATGATATGGTCCAAGCCGACGCCACTGACTTCTTTAACGAACTCCAGGTCCGGGGGTAACGCGCATGAGCCATCAAGAAGTGATTCATCAACTCAAGCAGTTGGTCCGGCGATTACGCTGGCTTAGCTTTCTGCAACTGATTCCGGACACCTTGGTCATCTATGGTATTTTACAGGTGGCGTTCAACGGTCAGCTAGTCACACTATTTAGCGTGACGTTCACGCGGCAACAGGCGGTACTGGTGACGGCACTGTTTGCCTTGATCGATTTGTGTGTCACCGGGATTCGCTACAATGATCGATTAGCGGGGAAACGGCTGATCAGTCAGCTTAGCGGTCGCCTGACCACGCCCGAGGCTGAACTGATCAAGCAATTCGAGCGGTTTAAATAGGTTTTACCCGGGGGGTGGCGTTTCTATTTGTTGGCGATGATGACCTGGGAGACGCCTGAACTTGGCAGCTTTCAGGCGATCCGGAAGCCCGCCCTTTGGCTGGAGGCGTTCTCTACAGTAAGCGGAATCCCTGACGGTCGGAGTGCGGCTGTTTTCACTAATTTAGCCGTGATAATTCTTACTGCTGCAAGAGTAACGCAAACATTTTGGTTTTCAACCTTTGGTAACTAGTTTAAAAATCTTAGAGGAGGACTCTGCGGATGATTAGTATTGGGTTAACCACTTGGACCGAGCACCCGGCGTTGATTGGCGGTGAAGATCGGCCAGTGACCTTAACTGAATACGCGGGCCATTTTCCGGTGGTTGAACTGGATACGCCATTCTATGGGATTCCGCGGCAGACTACGATTGGCAAGTGGGCCGCTACCGTGCCGGATGGCTTTCAGTATATTCTGAAGGCGAATCAGGTCATGACCAAGCACAATCGCAAGGAGCCAGTTGATGCAGTGGCATTGGCAACGGTATTTGAGCAGTTTAAGGAAGCCATTCAACCCCTGGTAGTCAGTGGCAAGTTGTTAACGGTGCTGTTTCAATTTCCGCCGTTTTTCAATCGGACGACGGCCAACATTGAGTATCTCCGTGACGTGCGTGTGCAGATGGGCAATCTGCCAGTAGCCGTTGAGTTTCGAAGCCCGAGTTGGTTCGCAACACCGGGGATGACGACCGACGTGCTGGACTATCTCAAGTCACTGAAGTTGACCAACGTGACGACCGACGAACCGCATAATTTAAACGATGGGATTCCGTTGATCGACACAGTGACGACATCGGCACTGGCGGTGGTCCGCTTGCACGGCCGCAACGCGCAAGGCTGGTTTAATCAAGGCGCTAGCTGGCGTAAGACGCGGACGCTGTATCGGTACTCAGAAGAGGAGCTGCAGAACTTTGCGGCACTGGCTAAACGGCTAGATCAACAGGCAAAAAATGTCTGCGTCATCTTCAACAACAACTCCGGCCGAGATGCCGCACCGAATGCGCAACGGTTGCAGGCGATTCTAGGCTTACATTGGGCGAATTTGGCGCCACAGCAGTTGGATTTGTTTTAAAAGAATAAAGTCAGCGGTGGAGAGTGGGACATAAAGCGGCTAGTTTGCGAGCATTAACGTGATAGCAGGAATTATGCTTGATTTTGGCATGATTTTTGCTATCGGGTTAAGCGCAACAAACTGCTTTATGTCCCACGTTTCGGCACCATAGTGGCGTAAATAAAAGTTGCTCTTTTCAGAATCATTAGATTCTGAAAAGAGCAACTTTTTGAGCTAATCTTAGTATGTTTTTGTGTTTCCAAATCTATATTACCGAAACGGGTGAAAAAGTAGCCGGCTCCGCTTAAAACTGATAACTGAAAGGTTTAAGCCATGACATATGACTGTTGTCCAGCCATCGCCATACCCGGCCGGTAACTATGGGACTAGATCGGTGCGAACACAACTTAAAACTTCGAAAATGCCGAGTCTGCAAGCTTATTTTTCTACTAAACACTCCTTGACTTAATAGAACGACGCACCTGAACCCGGTTTTGCCGCTGTTAGTGAACCTGGTGTTCTTTACGATATTCTGCTGGTCCCATGCCGTGTTTCTGTTGGAAGAGGCGATTAAAGCTAGTACGATTCGTAAAGCCAAGTTGGGAAATGATTTCTTTAACCGATTTGTTGGAGTTGATAAGGAGGTAGTCTGCGCGACGGATACAGACAATGTTACTGTATTGCTTAATGGAAAGGCCGTATTCTTTTTGAAATAGTCGGTTTAAATAATTACCGTTATATTTTAGCGCCGCACCTAAATCGACATAGGAAATTTTCGCCTCTCGAAGGTCGATAAGTTGCTTAACCTGTTGAATGACAATATTACGTTCAGGGGAGAGTACGCGAATAGCAGATCCAGTATAGAGGTTGCCATTGGCCAGGGCGTCTAGCAGTCTGACCAGCAGTCCTTTTAGCATGAAAACAAAACCAGATTGTTTTACTTTGAACTCGGCTTCAATAGCTGAAAAGCCAACTAGAACTGAGGCAATCTTTGCCGGCGAATAATTTCGTTTTAGAATGAGGGCTTGCTTCTCAGTTGTTGTTTCATCGAGTGTCTGTTGAAAAAAGTCGAAAACCGCACCTGAACGGTGAAAATAAACAAAACGATTATTGAATAATTGCCGCATTAAGTCCGCCGAAATATTTAAAAAGAAAGTCTGAACTTCATTTTGCCGAGCAACCTCTGTGTGAAATAGATTCTTGTCCACAATGCAAACATCACCCTCATTTAGCTTCACAACATGACCATCAAGGTTGACAGAAAGCTCACCTTTTAGCGGACAAATGAGGACAAAATAGTTTTGCGCATGGAGAAGATTGAATTTTTCAAAGTACTTTGACTCCTGTGTATTCATTGAAAATGCTGAGTTTTTATTTAAGGTGTAACGATAGAAATAATTTGTCGTTGCGCCTTTTTCGAATGTTTCGAGAGAGATATCATAGTCACTTTGTCGCGTTGACCGAATTTCCGCAATAGATACTTTTTCCTCTCGCTCTGTGCGTAAATTCTTGTGTACGAAAAAATCTTGTTCGGACAATTGCGTTCACCTCACTAGCTAATGATGTTTAAAAAAGGTACATGGATGTCTGAATAGGTAAAGAAATGATACCAAATTTAAGGCGCCCGTCCCGTAAGATAGGACTTGTCAATTAGGAAAGCGCTTTCGTAAAAACCAACAAGTTAAGGAGCGGTTTAGATGGAATCTATTTTAATTAATGAGTCTTGGAAAGTAAAGAATGGGACTACGGATGTTAGTGATCAAGTGTCAGGTGGTACCGCAAAGATCCATGACGTTAATGTCGACTTGCCCTACGATGGGATGCTGCGAACGCAGAGACGTGCAGAAAATGATACAGGATCAGACATGGGATTCTTCGCTGGTGAAGACTATGAGTATGTCAAGGAAATCTTGATTGATGCGCAACATGTAAATCAGGAAGTATTTTTGAAATTTAAAGGTGTCATGGGAAATACGACGATTTTAGTCAATAACCAGGTCGTTGGCCGCCATCCCTATGGTTATACCGGCTTTACGGTTGCCGTTCAGGACTACGTTGTCTTTGGTCAAACCAACACGATCAAAGTTGTTGTGAAAAATAAAGCGCAACCGGCTAGTCGCTGGTATACCGGGTCGGGAATTTTCGATGATGTGTGGCTATTGTTTGGTCAGCCATTGCGCCTCAGCGACGATAGCGTTCATATTCAAACGGAAAGTGCGGATGCGGATAATGCGACGTTAGTTGTGAGCGCACAACTAGTTAATCGGGAAATTGGTGCGAAGACGGTTCATCTGAAATATGAGATTTTTGATAGCGAAGAGCAGGTTGTTGCAAGCAGACTTGAGAAGGTCAATTTAAAGTCGACTTCTAAGCTTGAACTTTCAACCAGAATTTATTTAGCATCGCCAAGATTATGGTCCGTGGCTACGCCGAATTTATACCGGTGTCGGGTGTCCTTATTAGTGGCCGATGAAATTGTTGACAAGGAGTCAGCTATCTTTGGTGTCCGAACCCTGGCATTAAACAATCGACAAGGCCTAATGTTGAATGGAAAAGTGATTAACCTGAAAGGTGGTTGTGTTCATCCTGACGAAGGATTCTTGGGGGCAGCCATCTTTAAGGATAATGAGGAACGTAAGGTTAAACGACTTAAATCGGCTGGCTACAATGCAATTCGCTCGGCGCACAATCCAATGAATGACAAATTAATTGCTGCGTGCGACAAGTACGGCATGCTCGTCATCGATGAATTTACCGATGTGTGGACGCAACCCAAAACGCCTTATGATTATGCACTCTACATGGAACAGCAATGGGAACAAGACCTCACGGCAATGGTCAACAAAGATTTCAATCATCCGTCTGTCATTATCTATTCCATTGGCAATGAAATTCCCGAGACGGGAACCGAGACATCCGCTTTCTGGGGCCGGAAGTTTATCGATAAGATTCGGTCTTTGGACGCGACGCGGTATGTGCTTAATGCGATTAATCCAACCTTATCTAGTATGGACAAATTACCACAGATTGCAGCTTCACTGAAGACCAAAATGAGTCAGGAAAATATCAATGATTTGATGAATAACTTTAAGGAACTTATGCCGTTGGTCAATACGCATCCAATCACGACCGAAGCAATTGCGGAGTCCTGTGACATGGTAGATATCATTGGCTACAATTATGCGGCGGCGCGGTATGAACTTGATCATCAACGGGATGCGCACAGAGTCTTTATTGGAACGGAAACAAATCCATCAGATTTAGCGACCAATTGGGATTTAGTCACGCAGCATCCGTACGTCTTAGGCGATTTCTCGTGGACGGCTTGGGATTATTTGGGAGAGACCGGCGTTGGCCGCTTAGTACCCGATGACGGTAATCAGTCCTTCACGGCCCCTTATCCGTGGGTAACGGCTTACTGTGGTGATTTTGATTTGACTGGTAATCGCAAGCCCGTTTCGTATTGGCGATCGATGATCTGGAATCGCCAACAAAATGAGCCATACATTGCCGTTCAGCGGCCTGAAAACTTTGGTAAGAAGATGTTTGTCAGCAATTGGTCATGGACCGATTCGGAACACTCTTGGACGTGGCCGGGATTTGATGATCAACCAATCATTGTAGAAGTCTACGCAACGGGGGATGAGGTCGAACTGTTTTTGAATGATCAGTCCTTAGGAAAGAAACCAGTTGGTGATGATTTTCAAAAATTTTACAGTAAATGGCAATTGACCTATCAGCCAGGAACCTTGAAAGCAGTGACCTATAAGCATGGTGTCGTTGTCGGTGAAAGCAACTTACAGACAGTTCAGGCGACGAATCATTTAGCCGTGCAAGTTGATAATGCACAGATTCAATCCGGAGAAGACCATTTATGCTTTATTGAAATTGAAGCAGTTGACCAAGATGGTTTGTGTAATCCAATTGATACCAGTGACATTAGGGTAACCGTCACCGGTCCGGGGACACTACAGGCATTGGGGACGAGTGATCCGTGTCCAGAAGAAGGTTTTACGACACCTACACAGCATCTATTTAAGGGGCAGGCCCTTGGAATCGTTCGTTTAGGACAGCGCTCGGGGACAGTAACGGTTCGTGTTGCGGCCGAGAATTTAGCAGAAGTGACGACTGAAATCAAAGTTAATTAAGGAGAGATTATAATGGCGACGAAGAGTATATTATCAAGAAAAGTTGGAATTTTAGCCTTAAGTACATTGTCGATGATCTCATTGACAACATCACCATCCTACGCTGCGATTGCGCAAGCTTTCCATGCAGGGAATACGTTTGTTCAGATGCTGACGTCGATTCCAAACCTGGCTGCCTTGATTGCTGGATTGGTCATTGGGCGATTAGCTGCCGGGCGGATGCCACATAAATATTTGGCGATTACCGGTGTTGCCCTGATTTGCTTAGGAGGACTGGCACCGCTGGTATACCATGCTAGTTTAAGTTTTCTGTTAGTCTGTTCTGCTGTAATTGGGTTTGGCCAAGGGATGGTGACGAACATCGTTCAGGTTTTGATTACGGAAGAGTTGCCGGAAAATCAACGGCAGGATGTTATGGGAAAGAACACAGCGTTTACGAACTTTGGGGCAATGCTGGTTATTTTTGCAGGAGGCGTCTTAGCCGCCAAATCCTGGGTGAACAACTATTTGGCCTATCTCTTTCCAGTTCTGATTTTAATCATTGTTTTGATAGCGCTGCCATTGCATAAGAGTGAAGCTGTGGAAAATGTTCAGACGAAAAATTCACCTGTCGAGAAGACTAAAATTTCCGTGAATAAGTTTACGTGGCTCATTGCATTAGGTGGTTTCTGTTCAATGGTACTGTACAATGTTTTTTCCAACAATATTTCATTGTTCGTGACCGCGCATCATCTTGGTGGTAGCGCCCTAGCCGGTGGTCTCTCAATGATTGGGCTACTAGGTGGGTTGCTCTGCGGAATTATCGTTGGATCGTTAGCTAAGGTCCTAAAAAACTATACGATTAGTTCATCATTTTTGTTAATGGCGTTATCGTTCTTGATTATCGGCTTTGCGAACTCAATGATTATGATTGGGGTTGGTAGTTTCTTGTCCGGTGCCGCATTAAGCCTGTGCATGGCCCAATATCCCTACTTAATTTCAATTTCTGCTGATAAGACCAGTGTCCCGATGTCGATTGGTGTTTACTCGGCTGGGTTGGCGATTGGCGGCTTTGCAAGTCCATTCTTAATGAATATTTTGGCCGGCAGCGATACATCAGCGTTAAATATTTTCACGACCAGTGGTCTGGCTAGCCTGGTTCTGTGCATTTTGATTGCCGCAATTGGGTTGCAAAGAAAAATTGTCGAACAGGCCTTTGGTCAATCTGGAAAAACGGAAAATGCTTAAAAAGGATAATCTAATGGTGGGAGGAAACTAGTTTGAAAACAGCTGATATCAATATTCGTGATCCGTATGTTCTTGTTCAAGATGGTAAGTATTATTTATTTGGCACGCGTAGTCAATCGTGTTGGGGTGAGATGGATGGTTTTGACTGCTATGTCAGTTCAGACCTTGAAAATTGGCAGGGGCCTAATGAGGTCTTTCATCGACCAGAGGGCTTTTGGGCAACAGAAAACTACTGGGCGCCGGAAGCGTACGAACATAATGGCCAGAACTACCTGGTAACGACCCTAGGTGGTGCGCATCGGAAGAAGTCCATTAACTTGTTCAAAGCGGATAAGCCATTGGGTCCCTACCACTACGTGACACAATTGACCGCAGCAGACAGTGAAGCAATCGATGCAACAATTTTTGAAAAGGATGGTCGGTCCTACTTAGTTTACTCGCATACGTTACAGGACGTGCCACAAGGCGATATGTGTGCGGTAGCTTTGACTGACGATTGGACTAAGACAGTCGGCGAGCCGGTTCGTTTATTCTCGGCTGCAGAAGCCAAGTGGGCGAAACCAGTGCCATTTGCAGAAAAGGAGTTTGGAATTAAGGGGGATGCCTACTTTGCTGATGGACCAACTGTTTATCAACAGCCCGATGGTTCCCTAGTGATGTTGTGGTCAAGCTGGGGAAATGCGGGATATTCAGTTGGACAGGCTATTTCTAAGTCCGGGGATATCTTTGGCGATTGGCAACAGTTACCCGATCCAGTAATTGAAACGGGGGGCCATGGCATGCTATTTACGACGTTGACCGGACAAAAACGATATGTTTTGCATTCGCCGAATGATTTTTATCAGGAGCATCCGAAGTTTCTACCCGTGGGTGAAAAGAACCAGCAATTGATCATCAAGTAGGTGCGGTATGCGGTGCAGGGGTAACCTTCAACGGCGTAAAATCAGAGCTAGAATGTCGTCGGCCGAGTCGGGGAAACGGAGTACGCCCACAGCAGATGAAATCCCTGGCAGTTGCAGTATGACCAATTTACATGACCTCAAGGGCTTTAATTTTTCAGCTCGATTTGGGTAATTATCCCCTAAAATTAAGATATAAAACCCCGGTAAAGCGCTATGGCTGAACCGGGGTTTATGCTATACTTAATTAGAATTTACATTGAATTTTAACCCGAAAACAACGGAATAATTTAGAGCGAGGGAAGGCTTTTCTTTTATGGCAGACAAACCAACTTTTTACATTACAACGCCGATCTACTACCCATCTGGGCGGTTACACATCGGGAATTCTTATACGACGATTGCGTGTGACGTGGTTGCGCGTTATAAGCGGAGCAACGGTTACGACGTGTTCTTCTTGACGGGGACCGACGAACACGGTTTAAAAATTGAAGATAAGGCCCAATCTCAAAACCAGACGCCTCAGGAATACGTGGACGGCATGGCTAAGGGAATCAAGCAACTGTGGCAGACGTTGGAAATTTCTAACGACAAATTTATCCGGACGACCGATAAGGAACACGTTGCGGCTGTTCAGGAAGTCTTCGAACGCTTACTGAAGCAGGGCGACATTTACTTAGGTGAGTACGAAGGCTGGTATTCCGAGGACGACGAAGAATACTTTACGGAAACGCAGCTCGCCGAAGTCTACCATGATGATAATGGTAAGGTGATTGGTGGGAAGGCCCCATCTGGTCATGAAGTTTCATTGGTTAAGGAACAGTCGTACTTCTTCAAGATGAGCAAGTACGCTGACTGGCTGTTGGACTTCTATCACAGCCATCCCCACTTTATCCAACCAGAATCACGGATGACGGAAATGATCAATAACTTCATCAAGCCTGGTCTGGAAGACCTCGCCGTTTCCCGGACGACCTTTACTTGGGGCGTGCCGGTCAAAAGTAATCCCAAGCACGTGGTCTACGTGTGGATCGATGCCTTGCTCAACTATATTACGGCGTTGGGCTACACCAGTGACGATGAGAGCCTCTTCAAGAAGTTCTGGCCCGCTAATGTTCAAATGGTGGGTAAGGAAATTGTTCGGTTCCATTCCATTTATTGGCCAATCGTGTTGCACGCGTTAGGTGTTGAAGCACCCGATGAATTATTTGCGCACGGCTGGTTATTGATGAAGGACGGTAAGATGTCCAAGTCTAAAGGAAACGTCATTTATCCTGAAACGTTGGTCGATCGTTACGGTCTCGATGCGCTACGGTACTACCTGATGCGTGCGATGCCTTACGGAAACGACGGGACATTTACGCCCGAAGACTTCGTGGACCGCTTGAACTATGATTTGGCCAACGACTTGGGGAACTTGTTGAACCGGACCGTTGCCATGATCAACAAGTATGAGGATGGCAAATTGCCAGTCTATACAGCTGGTGTGACTGAATTTGACGGTGACCTCGAAGCCACCGCTGATGCCGTTATTGCCAACTACCATGACTTGATGGACCAAATGCACTTCGCCGATGCACTGTCTGAGATCTGGAAACTGGTTTCACGGAGCAACAAGTACATTGATGAAACTGCCCCTTGGAACTTGGCTAAGGACGATAGTAAGGCTACCGAGTTGGCCGCCGTTATGGCCCACCTGGCTGCTAGTCTGCGGGTAATCGCTGCGCTGATCAGTCCAGTGATGACCCATGCGCCTAAGGAGATCTTTACGCAATTGGGCTTGGATCCAGAGACGTTGACCATGACCGATTTGAAACTTGCTGACTTACCAGCCGGCAAGCAGGTCGTTGCTAAGGGGACGCCAATTTTCCCACGGATCGACGTGCAAGAAGAAGTCGACTTCATCCAAGGCCAAATGACCAAGTCTGAAAAGACGAAGGGTCGTGCGGCCATGGCTGCTAAGGCGCAAGCCCAACAAGAGGCTGCTCAGGCAGACGATGCTGGTGACCTGACGTTAAACAAGCCGGAGATTCGTTTTGACAAGTTCGAAAAGATTGAACTCCGTGTGGCCGAAGTTAAAGCGGTTGACCACGTTGAAGGTGCCGACAAGTTGCTCAAGTTCCAACTGGACGCTGGTGACCAGGGGACGCGGCAAATTCTGTCCGGAATTGCCCAATGGTATCCAGAACCACAAGAACTCGTGGGTAAAAAGGTCGTTATTGTGGCCAACTTGAAGCCACGGAAGATGCGTGGCCAAGTCAGTCAAGGGATGTTGCTTTCTGCCGAACATGATGGCAAGGTTCAACTCCTGACGCTACCAAGCGCCATGGTCAACGGCTCTGACGTTAGCTAGAAAATTCAAAAATAACCATAACCAAAACGTGGGCGGCGGGTCGATGAGACGCCAACCCGCGTTTTGTTGGTTATGAGCACCTTCTTCTGGCAACGATACTAAGACTAAAATGTTCAGGCATCGTCTAACCGACCGGCTGACTTGGTCATAGGTTATGCCTATAGAAACGTTATTGATTTACACTAAAAGTTAGCACGCAACCTTTAGTGCTTAACCTTGAGATTAACTCTTAAAAATCAAGGAGGAATTCGATGAAGATATTTGATTCGCATACGCATTTGAACAGCGAGGAATTTATTAACGACGTGCCCGGCTACCTGAAACGGGCGGCCGATTTGGGCGTTGTCAAGATGACCAACATTGGTTCCAACACGCAACTGAACGCCGACGCAATCAAGTTGGCTCACCAATATCCGCAACTCTATGCGGCGGTTGGCTGGCATCCAGAAGACTCTAAGAATTACGATGCCGCAGCTGAGAAGCTATTGGAAGAACAGTTGGCCGATGACCGAGTCGTGGCTTTGGGCGAAATTGGACTGGACTATCACTGGGATTCGTCGCCACAGGACGTTCAGCGTAAAGTTTTTGCCCGGCAAATTGCGATTGCTAAAGAAGTTGGTAAGCCCATCGCTGTCCACAACCGCGATGCCTTTGAAGACACTTATCGGATCATTAAAGCAGCTGGTATTAGTGAAATCGGTGGTGTTATGCACAGTTTCAACGGTAATCCGGAATGGCTGAAAAAGTTTTTGGATTTGGGTATGCACATTTCCTACTCCGGGGTCGCCAGTTTTAAGAACGCTCATGAAGTCCATGATTCCGTACGGGCCACGCCGCTAGACGTCATGATGGTCGAGACTGATGCGCCATATTTGACGCCGGAACCGCATCGTGGGGAGCAGAACGAACCCGGATTCACGCGTTACACCGTTGAGGCCATTGCCAAGGAACGGGAAACGACACCGGAAGAAATCGCTGCTGCCACGTTTAAAAATGCAGAGGAGTTTTACAAAATAAATGAAGAAGATTAAAGAGGTCCTCGTGGTCGAGGGTAAGGACGATACTAAGCAGATCAACCGGGCGGTCAATGCCGATACCATTGAGACGCGCGGTTCTGCTATTGATGACGACACGCTGGCCTTAATTGAAAAATTAGCCGACCAACGCGGTATCATCATTTTTACCGATCCTGATTTCTCTGGCGAAAAGATTCGTAAAATTGTGGCCGAGGCCGTTCCAAACGCCAAACACGCCTTTTTACCTAAAGCCGAAGGACGACCAGACAAGGCCGGTGGCTCACTGGGTGTGGAGCATGCCAGTCCTGAAGCAATTCGAGCCGCACTAGATCACGTGTACACGGAAACTACGGCGGCGCCAACCTTGATTACTCATGAGGACTTGTTGGCCGCTGGACTGATTGGTGGCGCTGGGGCCAAAGAGCGACGGGAACAACTCGGCGAACTCTTGCAGATCGGTTACGTTAATGGCAAACAGCTCGAGAAACGCTTGCGGATGTTTAGCATCCAGCCGGCAGATTTTGCCGCGGCTTTGAAGCGGGTTCGAGCAAAGGAGAATGCAAATGAATAACAGCGTACCAGAAATTGGGTCACCAGCCCGGACTAAAGCGATTCTCAACCGGTACCACTTGGTTGCGAAGAAGAGTTTAGGCCAGAACTTCTTGTCCGACCTGAATATTTTACGCAACATTGTGGCGGCTGGCGATGTGAACGCTCATGATAATGTTATCGAAATTGGTCCTGGGATTGGTGCCTTGACCGAACAAATCGCCAAACAAGCGTATCATGTGGTGGCATTTGAAATCGATGAGAACCTCCTGCCAGTCTTGGACGAAACGTTGATGGATTACAACAACGTCACGGTCATCAATCAAGACATTTTAAAGGCGAATTTGCCAGAAGTGGTCAAGCATGATTTTGAGCCCGGTCATCCACTGAAATTAATTGCGAACTTGCCTTATTACATCACGACACCGATCTTGATGGGTGTTCTGCAGAGCGACGTGGCGTTTGATACGATTGTGGTCATGATGCAGGCCGAAGTTGCAGACCGCTTGGTCGCTAAACCCGGCACCAAGGCGTATGGATCATTGTCGGTGGTTATGCAATACCGCGCGCACGTTGAGGTAGCCTTTGCGGTTCCCCGGACGGCATTCATTCCACAACCGAACGTTGACTCGGCAATCATTCGGTTGACCCGTCGCGACCCGTTACCGGTTAAACCGTACGAAGACCAGGCCCTCTTCAAGTTTGTTAAGGGCTGCTTCGCTCATCGCCGGAAATCATTGTGGAACAATTTACAGGGGATTTTCGGGAAACAACCAGAAGTCCGTGAACGAATTGAAGCCGCTTTAAATCAGACTGGAATTTCTCGTCAACTCCGCCCAGAGCGGCTAACCTTGATAAATTTCATCGAATTGACCAATGCTTTTCACAATGAAGGACTTATGTAACCCTTACCAATTGAGGATTCTTGCGGTTTTAAGCCGGTTGTGGTATAATTTGCGTTTTTTGTGAAACGATGTTATAATTGTTTCACAGAGGTGAAGTGCATGCCAACAAGTTTAGCGAACATTAAGAACAAACTGGACGATCGCATCGGCGAAAAGTTGATGGTGATTGCACAGGCCGGGCGTAAGAAGACGACAGAGCGGCATGGAATTCTTCGGGAAACCTATCCAGCCGTTTTCGTAGTGGATCTAGACCAAGACGAAAACTCGTTTGAACGGGTTTCATACAGTTACACCGATATTTTAACCAAGAACATCGAAGTTGACTTTGATGAATAGATAATTGGGCCGATTGCGGCCTTTTTATTTTGCGGACATTTCTGTCACTGTGATGTAATGAGTTAACCAGTAGTAACGCCGAGTTGACTGGTAACTGAAGGTTGAAAGTCCCAAAATACACGTTATGACTGTTGTCACAACGATACTGGGTCTAAATTAGGCAACGTTGGCCGACCATCGCCTTACCGGCCGGCAGATATGGGATGAATCGGTGTGAACACAACTTGGAGCCTCGAAGGGACCGAGTCTCCAAGCTTGGTTTTCTATTAAGCCAACGAGGAACCACCACCCACTGATTAAGTAGAACGACGCGCCTGAGCCCATATCTGCTGACCTCTCGGCTACCGTAGTTGGTCTGAGGCAACATAGATCATGCCTATTAGAAATAGCTATTGCGCCGTGTTGAATTCTAACACCTACCTGGAATTCAGCGTTCGAAATGGACGGGCACAGTCAGAGCCGAAGTGCGGCTGTTTTCCACTAATTTAGCCGTGATAATTCCTACTGTCGCAAGAGTAACGCAAACATTTTGGCTTTCAACCTTTAGCTGGTAACTAAAAGCGCTCCCCTAAGCCGCAATCATCACTGGATAGGGGAGGGCTTTTAATTAGTAAATGGGATAAAGGTGTGTTAATTGAACAACTGCTTGAGCTTAGTGATTGTCAATGAATTTCAATGCTTTATTTAGATTCCCTGATTTTTGTAGATTATTAAATGTAATTCTACGAGAATTGGCATTAGAGTCAGTATATTTCACAAAGAAAGCGTTGTTAGCGTTTATTTTTGCATTTTTAATAACGACATCATATCTTTTCTTGCCCAACTCTTTTTCTAAAGTTGCCATATTAATACTGGGTAGATCATTACTTTGTTCTAATGAATACAGGCGAATTAGATGGTTCACGTCTTTATATGAGTGATCTGTCTTTCTATAGAAGTAAATGGGGAAGTCTTTATATGGATTATACGACTTGGAATTTACTTGTTTTTCAACTGTGACAGCGCTTATTGGATAAGGTGTTACATGGTAGCTCTTATAATTGGGAGACTGTGTGAATTGAAAAATATAGCCACTCAAAGTTACGACTAGAATACTAAAGTTTAGCCATGTTTTAAAATTTAACTCTTTAGTGCGAAAATAAAACCATACTAAATCATTTAAGATTAAAATGATTACCAAAATCCAAAGAATCAAAATATAATTCTTTAAGTGGGCGTCAGGATGATCCACCCACATCTTTGATAGTTGATAATAATCAGTTATCTTGATAGACAATAGGATTCCGGCGATTAGACTAAAGGAAACAGTAGCAATGTTTAATTTTCGTTGCGTATTCATTAGCATCTCCATAACAACCAAATTAATAATAAGCGGTATAAAATTCCTTACGCTCTCCGGCGCCCCCCAACCTTGCTAACCATGGTTGTCTTACCGCCACTGGTTTTAGATATGCCGGGGACAGAAAAAAGCCACTGAGTCGAGTGTGTTATTTACCAATACAAAGCTATCACTTGATTTGGTTGCTTCCTTTTCTACTTAAATGTAGCATGTTTCTTCACTTTTTTCCCGTAATATAAATTCATACTCTTGGTTCTGCGTTTGTGAACTGTGCCTGACTAAACCCCTTTTCTGGTAATCCCCATTTGGGAATAGTAAAGAGGCGGTCCGGTTTTATTTTGCCCAAAATTTCTTAGCAACAAAATTTGAGAACGTTGTGGTTGCTTTGCCTTACCTTACCGGGGTGCCAGATAGGGGCTGGCAACGGTGCTAATCCAACTTGCAGCGCGTCTTCAAACACGAAGCCAACAGAATCTCTGGCGGTCGTCGTGCATCACCAGTCAGCAGCAAGCCGGCTTTCTCTATGTATTTCCAGAAAGAATTCACAGCGCTTGGAGAACCCTTTTTCTTTTGGGAGTAACCATAGTATAATAGGCTTAATCAGATTCACGAGAATGGTAGGCGGTGGCCTATTTAGAATTAAGGTGAGCTCATGCAACTGATTGAAAAGGCGCCTGCCAAGATAAACCTCGGGCTCGATACCCCCTATCACCACCAAGATGGGGCGGAGGAGTGGAACATGGTCATGACGTCCGTGGACTTGGCGGACTATGTCGAAATTCAAACACTAACCAAGCACAAACGCATCCGGGTAGCCTCGGATAGTGGCTTTTTGCCCAATGATCAGCGAAATCTAGCATTTCAGGCAGCACATTTGCTCCAAACAAAATATCACGTTGATGAAGGGGTCAATATCCGCATCAAGAAGAATATCCCGGTAGCGGCTGGTCTCGGTGGTGGATCATCCGACGCAGCGGCGGTTCTGCGGGGGCTTAATCAGCTGTGGCACCTCAATTTAAGCTGGCAAGAGCTGGCGGAACTAGGCTTGCAGATTGACTCCGATGTGCCGTACTGCGTTTATGGTCGTACGGCGCACGTTCGTGGCAGGGGAGAACGGATTACACCGTTGTCCAAATTGCCGGCGGCCTGGGTTGTCCTAGCCAAGCCGAAGGTCAGTGTTTCCACGCCCAGTATTTTACAGCAGATTCGGTATGACAATCTGGAGCATCCAGATATCGACGCTCTATTGCGCGCAGTTCGGAATCAAGATATTGAGGCGATGTGCGCGGTCATGGGGAATGCGTTAGAGCCGTTAACAGCCCGTCGTTATCCAGAAATCACGCAGTTGAAGCAACAGATGATGAAGTTTGGTGCCGACGCTGCCCAGATGAGTGGGACTGGGCCGACCGTTTTTGGCCTGTGTGGCAAGCAATCACGCGCCCAACGAGTCTTTAATGGGATGAAAGGTTTCTGTCGGGAAGTCTATTTGGTTCGGCCGTTACCTTAAAATGGATGGCGTAAGGATGGCAGTAATGACGAAAGCAGACGAAATTTTTCAAGCAATTCAAGATGATCCGCAAAACGCTGACTTCACATCTCAGGGGATTTTACCGCTGTATCATGTGACGGCTGGCGCGGAAATTTTGTTGGTCAGCCAAGCGCCTAGTCGTCAAGCGCAAGCATCTATGACATTTTGGGATGACACCAGTGGTAACCGGCTCAGAGACTGGATGGGCGTGACTAAGGATCAGTTTTACAATTCAGGTCGGTTGGCGGTATTGCCACTGGATTTTTACTATCCCGGAAAGCACGAGCACGGGGGAGATCTGCCACCGCGGAAAGGCTTCGCTGAAAAATGGCACGCGCCACTGCTAGAATTGATGCCTAATATCAAATTGACGTTATTGATTGGGCAGTATGCCCAGAAGGCCTATCTGACGCATCACGAAAAAACGTTAACCGCAACGGTCGCACACTATGCCGACTATTTGCCGGACTACTTTCCATTAGTTCACCCATCGCCGCTCAACTATGGCTGGCAACATCAACATCCGTGGTTTGTGGAGTCGGTGGTTCCGGAACTCCAACAACGGGTTCACGAGATCATGAATTAGACCGGTTTTAAAAAGTTGCTTGGTTTACGCAATCAAGATAAAACTCAAAAAGGAGCGATTTGCCCGTTTGCCACGAATAAGTGGCGACGAGTAGATCGCTCCTTTTAGTCAATTTATGTCGTAAATCGCTTCAAATAGTCACTTCGGTAACTGAACTTTCCTTAGCTATGCGTAAGGGAGAAGGTTGAATCCGTTAGTAGCTGTATAAGGAATTGTCACCGCTAAATTAGTGGTACTGGTCGCACTCCAGCTGCCAGGGATTCCGCTTGCTGTTGGGAACGCTTCCAGCCAAAGGACGGGCTTCCGGCTCGCCTGAAAGCCGCCAAAATCAGGCGTCTCCCAGGTCGTCCCACGATGTAAGCCGGGAAAAACGCCGACTAGCATCGTCGACACGGCTAGCTGCATCCCTGACCGCCTCCGGCTCTGATTGTGCGCGTCAATTCCAATCACTGACTCCCAAGTGGCTGCTAAAGTTTAAGCATAACTCAACAGCGTTCCTAACGGCATGATCCTTGTTGCCTCAGACCAACTACGTCAGCCGAGAGGTCGGCAGATATGGGCTCAGGCGCGTCGTTCTACTTAGTCGGCAGGTGGGCTTCCTGCTGGCTTAGTAGAAAACCAAGCTTGAAGACTCGGTCCTTTCGAGGCTTCAAGTTGTGTTCGCACCGATCCAGCCCATATCTGCCGGCCGGTAAGGCGATGGTTAGCCAACGTTGCCTAATTTTAGACCCCGTATCGTTGTGACAACAGTCATAATGAGTGTCTTGGAACTTTCATGTCTTCAGTAACACGCAAAAAGGGTACCCCAACGACCAATCTCACTGGAGTACCCCAAATTAAATTCAAAAATAAATATGTAAACAACCAACTCGCTTTAATTTGGTCGACGTGGGCTGGACGCCAACACTACTCGGAGCGAAATCCGGGTATAAAACAACTGAGACGGGGCTTCATGCCGCGTCAATTCGGTAGTTCTAACGAACAACACCTCTGACAAAAAATTTCGGAAATTGAATTTTTTAATCGTCACCAATAGTGTAGCCGAGCAACTGTTAATTGTCAACGCTTTCATATAAATATTTCTATTAAATTTCGTTTAGAACTTGATATAGGTAGATTATCCCAAAATAGCTATTGACAACTGGAAGCGGTTACAGTATGATTTGCATTGGAAATTGAATTTTTTATCACCGTCATACACTTACTTCTAAGAGGTGCTTCATATGAGTGAAAACGCTGCCAAAGCCGAGGTTACCACGAAAAACATGGTTCCTTGGAATGAACGAATCGCTTATAGTTTTAGTGATTTCGCTTGCAACTTGTCCTTCCAAATGGTTGGGACGTACTTAATGATTTTCTACACTGATACTTTTGGTCTCAGTGCTGCTGCTGTTGGGACTCTGTTCCTGGCTGCCCGGGTTGTGGATGCCTTTGATGGTCCATTCTGGGGTATCATGATTGACCATACGCATACTAAGTGGGGGAAGAGTCGGCCATACTGGTTATGGTTCTCAATTCCATTCGCGGTGTTCTGTGTTCTGGTCTTCACCACGCCAAGCATGAGTTTAACGGGTAAGTTAGTTTGGGCTTACATTACTTATATTGGTGTTGATGTGCTGTATTCAGCCGTTAACATTCCAATTACTTCTATTTTGCCATCATTGACTAGTAACCCACAAGAACGGGTTACGTTGTCGACCATTCGTCAATTCATGGGAACTGCCGGTGCCACTATTATTACTGGTATCACGCTGACCATGGTTGCCTTCTTCGGTCACGGTTCAACGACTAGCGCACGTGGCTGGTTCATCTGGGCCTTGATTGTTGCTGTAATCGTTATTGTTATCTTCTACTTCGTGTTCAAGTACACGAACGAACGGGTACAAACGAAGAGCTCTCGTCAATCTATTCCAATTAAGGAATCCTTGAAAGCTTTGAAACGTAACTGGCCATGGGCCATCATCATCTTCATTAACTTCATTTACTGGATGGGGATGCAAACGCGTTCGCAAGTTACTGTTTACTTCTTCAAGTACAACATGCACGATGCAACGTTAGCTTCATTGATCCTGAGTTTACAATTTGTTTCTCTGATTGCCGTTGTCTTAACGCCAGCTACCTCTAAGTGGTTGGGTAAGCGGAACACCATGCTCGGTGGGATGATCTTGGCCGTTGTGGGTCAATTACTCTTGAGCTTCGGTGCTAACAGTCTTAGTGTTCCTATGATTATCTTTGCCACCGTTGTTGGTTACATGGGGACTGGGTTCGTTTCTGGCTTGATTGCCGTTATGCTTGCTGACGCCGTTGATTACGGTGAATGGAAGAACGGTGTCCGTGCCGAAGGGATCGTTACCTCCTTCTCTAGTTTCAGTGCGAAGTTAGGGATGGGTATTGGTGGTGTGATCACCGGTTGGATTTTGACTGGTACTGGTTACGTTGCCAACCATACACAATCCGCAGGTGCCTTACACGGTATCGAATTGAACTACATTTGGGTTCCACTGTTGGGCTTCGCGCTTTCAGGTATCGCGCTGATGTTCTACCACGTTGACGGCATCGAAAAGCAGATGCAAGGCGACTTGGCTGAAAAGCATGCACGTGAAAACGCCGAAGACGACGACGAATCTAAAGAAGACTAATCGGAAAAAGTGAGTGACTCAGATGATTATTAATAAGGACGTTATGCGCATTCACAACGAACGTTCGGTTCTTCAAGCCATCGTCAATCATGGTCCGATTTCCAGGAACGCGGTCTCAAAACTTTTGGGACTAAATAAGGTGACGGTCTCCGATATTATTGGATCTTTCATCGAACGGAAATTAGTGACCAGCCTTGGTGAAGCTCGGGGGACCAGTACTGGTGGTCGACGGCCGGAGTTAGCGGCATTCAATGCAACTTACGGCTACGTGATCAACTTCAGTATTTCTGGCGACGTCGTGGAGTTACTTGTCACCCAAATGGATGGCCGAGCATTGGCGTATAGTACGAGTCCCATTGATAATCAGTCGGTTGAAGATGTTGTGACTAAGATGGAAGGTCTGATCAATCAACTACCCCATTTCGAGGTGGTCAACGGGTTGCAGGCAATTTCCATTGCCATCTTCGGGGTCGTTTACCATAACAAGGTCATTACGTCACCGTTTGTGGATTATGCGGACTTTGATATTGTCGGCTATTTCCACGATCGGTACCAGGTGCCCATTGTGATGGAAAATGAAGCGAACCTGTCGGCGGTGTTTGAACAGGACTTTAGTAAGCAGGAACTTGAGCACATTGTGTCCGTCAGCATTCATGAGGGCGTCGGTGCGGGGATTATCCTCAACACGCAGCTCTATACGGGTAATTACGGTCAAGCCGGGGAAATCGGGCAGACCATTATTCAAGAGTCGCGTGATCATCGTCGGCCGCTCTCGAAGCTCGCCAGTTTCGACGCGGAGTGGTCACAGACCGCTTTGCTAGAGAAGGCGCGGGTGCTGAAGAAGGCTAAGAACTATGACCTTAATCAATTGGTCAACGACTACCAAGTCGAGGACGAGGCGATTATGGGATTACTCGAGGATTTCTGTTACTACCTGGCTTTGGTCACAAGTAACTTGATTGCGGCGTATGATCCGCAGATGGTGTTCTTCAATTCACCACTCATTGACCGGTTGCCTGAAATTTTAAAGAATATTCAGATGAAATTGGGGTTCATGTCGTTGGTGCCACCCCTGGTCATGTCGAAGGATGTGAAGTATGCAACGCTTTTAGGCGGCGCTTCACTCGCCATTCACCGGGTGCTTAACATGAACGGAACGCGACTGATTTTTCATCACTAACAGACTTCACGAAAATACGATACAGGATGGCTCGCAATTGGGTCGGCCGGTATCGTATTTTTATCAGGAAATGGTCTTCGTTGGGCCGCCGGTGAGTTTCAGACGCCAAGCGTGTCTTCATAGTAGGCGAACCACATAATCGAATTATTTTTAGGAGGAAATTGAATTGACTAAACATGGATTACCGAAGGACTTTTTATGGGGCGGTGCAGTTGCTGCACACCAAGTTGAGGGGGCATATAACGTTGGTGGCAAGGGCCTCAGTGTTGCCGATGTCATGACCGCTGCTGGGAACCACGACGAACGGAAAATTACGGATGGTGTGCAAGCGGGCGAATTCTACCCGAACCATGAGGCCGTTGATTTCTATCACCAGTATCCAGAAGACGTGAAGCTCTTTGCTGAAATGGGCTTTAAGAGTTTTCGGACATCGATTGCCTGGTCACGTATTTTTCCTCAGGGCGATGAGATTGAACCGAACGAAGCGGGGCTGAAGTTTTACGACCGCCTCTTCGATGAATGTCTGAAGTACAATATCGAACCCGTTGTTACGCTGTCTCATTTTGAAATGCCTTATCACTTGGTCACAAAATATGGTGGCTTCCGGAGTCGCAAGACGATTACCTTCTTCACGCGCTTTGCCAAGGCGGTGTTCGAGCGCTACCAAGACAAGGTCAAGTATTGGTTAACGTTTAACGAAATTAATAATCAGAGTAACTATGACCGCGCCTTCACTTTATTTACCAACTCGGGGATTCAAGTGAAGCCCGGTGAAAATGCCGAAGAGGTCATGTATCAGGCCAGTCACTACGAAGTCGTTGCCAGTTCGTTGGCGGTGCAAATTGCCCACCAGATCAATCCGGATTTCCAAGTGGGGGCCATGGTGGCCTTCTCACCTGTTTATCCAGCGACGGACAAGCCGAGTGATGTGTTGAAGGCACAACGGGCCATGCAAGCGCGGTTCTGGTTCTCTGACGTTCAATGTGAAGGGGAATATCCGACCTGGCTGACGCAGTACTTCGACGCCAAGGGTTACGACTTAGACATCACCAAGGCCGATCTGGCTAATCTGAAGCGCGGGACCGTCGACTACCTTGGGTTTAGCTACTACATGTCCTTTGCAACACAGGCGAGTGACCATGAAGACAAGCAGTTCTCCTACAATGAGAGCCGTGACTTGGTCACGAACAAATACGTGCCACAATCCGATTGGGGCTGGCAAGTTGACCCAGAAGGCCTGCGTTACGGGCTGAACTGGATGAACGATCGGTACCACTTACCGTTATTTATCGTGGAAAATGGGATTGGGGCCATCGATAAACTGACCGCCAATCACGAAGTTCACGACCAATACCGGATCGACTATCTGCGGGACCACATTGTCCAAATGAAATTGGCCATGGTGGAAGACGGTGTGCCGGTCATGGGTTACACGCCCTGGAGTGCCATCGACATTGTATCCGCTAGCACGGGTCAGCTGTCGAAGCGCTATGGCTTTATTTATGTTGACCGCAATGACGATGGCAGCGGTAGTTTAGCCCGTTACCGGAAGGATTCCTTCTACTGGTACCAGCGGGTGATTGCCACCAACGGAGCGGACCTTTCATTGGATGGTGAGCATGATGACACAAAAGCCTGAACCAATCCTGGCCATTGATATTGGCGGGACCACTGTAAAATATGGCGTTTGGGCGGCGGAAAACTTAACGCGCAAGAACCGCTTCAACACGCCTAAGACCTGGCCGGAGCTATTAGATAAGCTGATTGCGGTCAAACGTGAGCTTGCCTTACCATTTGCCGGCGTTGCTGTCAGTCTGCCGGGTGGCGTCGACACGATTGTGGGGAAAATTTCCGGGACCAGTGCCGTGGACTACCTGAATGGTTTTCCCATCAAGGCCACGCTGCGCACGGCTCTCGGCGTTCCCGTTAGCATTCAAAATGATGCCAACTGTGCGGCATTGGCCGAGGCCTGGCGGGGTAACGCCAAGGATGTTGCCGATGCCATTTACATGATTATCGGGACGGGTATTGGCGGCGCCGTGACCATCAACGGGCAGCTGATGGCTGGCCAGGATAACTTTACCGGGGAATTTGGCTATATGGTGATGAATCCGGCTGGCGAAACGTTCAGTCAGCTAGCGAGCCCAGTCAAAATGGCGGCACGGTACCAACGACTGAAGGAATTGCCCATGGCATTTACAGCACAGGATGTTTTTGACCTCGCCAATAACGGCGATAGTATTGCCCAACAGTGTGTGGGTGAAATGCTGAATTGGCTGAGCATGGGCGCATTTAATCTGTACGTCAGCCTGAACCCACAACGCTTGTTGATTGGTGGCGGCATCTCGGCCCGACCGGGATTTGTAGCCGACCTGCAGCAACGGATTCAACACCTCATGCATGAACACAAGGCCGCCTTGACGGCCGATGTGCGGGCCTGCCGTTTTCTGAACGACGCTAATCTGATTGGCGCGGTCCGGCAATTCTACGTGGAAAACGGGGATGAACCGGCGGAAGGTGCTGTGCGGCTGGAGGCACGGTAGTTAAGATAGACGTATTTTGAGAACTTTGTTGGCTTGAATTTGAAGCCGATGAGGTTCTTTTTGTTACTATAGTAACTGAATGACGGCCCTTGTTCACAATGATATTTGCATAACGAAACTAAAGAGGCTGAAAGTCAAAATGCTTACCTTTCTCTTGCAATCGTAGGAATTGGCACCGCTAAATTAGTGGTTCTGGTCGCACTCCGGCTCTGATTGTGCAGGTCAATTCCAATCACTAAATCCCAAATGGTTGCTAAAGTTTAAGCACAATTCAATAACGAAATTTATAAGGTGCTTTTATTGTCTTTCGTGACCAAGTCCGGCATTCTGTTACCAGAGGTGAGACGTGTGGCAAGGGAGCAACGACGCTTGGATACAGGACTAGCAGCGGAGTTAAACACGACATTGAAAACGAAGCGAACCCAGTTGGCGTTATTTCAACTGCTGCATGGTCAAATGTCAAAGCTACGGGACAAATGCTCATCAGAATCAACTGAGCAAGACGTTCGGACGGACACAGAGTGAACTGGCAATTATAAGTTGCTAGGTCTTGGTGGGCTATCCTATGATGGGAGTAATTCATCAGGAATGGGATGATCGCCATGGTTCGACTAATTGGAGAAGGCTTGATTCTAACCTACCTTTCAGTAATGGGTGTGGTAACACTAGTCAATTGGCAGAGTTATCGCCAATCAAATGTTCTCGTACAGGCAACGGGGATGGCCAACGTCCTCAGCATGCTAGTGGCTTGGGTCGTTGTGCTATTCTTACGGCCAGCTTTCGTGTGGGTAGGAACAGGCTTGATCCTAGTGATAGTCGTCGCAGCTATGCTTCATGGTAAGGCGCTAAAGAGCTTTCACTGGTCCCACCACATTAGCCGCCTAGTATTGGCGACGATTTTAGTTATTGTTATGTGGATTTAAGCGACTAATTGTGACCGCCACTTCCTGAAAGTGAGTTGCGGTTATTGAAAAATCTGAACGATACTTAGGCTTTCAAGTTGCGTTCGGACCGTTTCTAGCCCATAGCTGCCGGCCGGTAAGACGATGACTGGCCTAAGTTGCCCAATTTTAGTCTCAGTATTGTTGTGACAACAGTCATGATGGGCGTTTTAGACCCTTCATCCTTCAGTAAGCAGTTAAATGACGCGTCAAAACTGACGTAAATAGTGGCACTCCTCACGAATTTTGGGTACAGTTAAGGTAACAAACAAAAAACGAAATGGGGTCGTGCAGTTGAAGACTTGGCAAAAGTGGGTCACTGGTGCGGTGGTTGCGACCACGGCTAGTGCAGTTGGCGTTTTAGGTGGTTCAGCGGTTGTATATCAGGCAATCACGAAGTCCTTCTCACGGGGACGTCGAAAGTCCAAACTGCGGGCAATTGCGGAAAATGCACCGGCGGATAATGCGTGGTATCTACGTCAGCATCCGGTTGAGTGGACGCAAACAAGTTTAGATGGTCTGGTCTTACGGTCAAGCTTCATTGCCGCTGACCACCCAACGACGAAGGTCGTCATTTTGGCGCACGGGTTAGGCCACGCTCGCGAGCAAATGATTCCCTGGGCCCGGACCTTTCATGATTGGGGTTACGATGTGTTAATGCCGGATGCGCGGGCACATGGTGAAAGCGAAGGATGTACCATTGGCTATGGCTGGCCGGATCGCATTGATTATCAAGGGTGGATTCAAGAGATTCTCAATAAGTGTGGCGAAGATAGTCAGATTGTTCTGTTGGGAATTTCCATGGGGGCCGCCACCGTTATGGCGACTGCTGGGGAAGAACTTCCCAGCAACGTGAAGGCGGTGGTGGCCGACTCCGGGTACGCTTCCGTCATGGCTGAGGCCCGGTTCCGCTTGCACCACAAGTACCATGTGCCAACAACGCCAACGCTTCCGATTGCCGATCAATATTCACGTTTGGCTGGTTACCGGTTGGCAGATGGTGATATCGCCGGCCAATTGCGGAAGACACGATTGCCATTACTGTTGATTCAAGGCGCTAATGATGAAACGGTGCCGGTCACGAATCTCAACATTCTCTACCAGGCAGCGGCTGGTCCAAAACAGAAGTATCGTGATCCGGTTGCGGGACACATTGAGACCCGCAAGCTAGATCCCGAACGTTACGATCAAATGGTCGCGGATTTCTTGCAGCCGTACGTGGTGGGCTAAGTTATTGCTGGCAGATAACTAACTTTGAACTTAATTGAATTGAAAGATTTGCCTAAAAGGTAAGGGCCCCATGCGGGACTCTCCCTTTTTTCGTCTGGTCAATTTTGAGACTTATTGACAAGCTTTCAGTTTCTGGTAGAATACTAAATGGTAATCATTATCATTTACATAAAAGGTGGATGAACATGCGGAAGTGGTCACGGGTTTTAACGCTAATCATGAGTTTGGCGGCAATTTTAATACTGGCTGGGTGTCAGACAACGACGCCGAAACGGTCGGGAAAGATTAATGTGGTCGCCACACTAGACTTTTACGGCGAGGCGGCCCGGGCTATTTTAGGGCAGCAGGGCAAGGTGACTACGGTCATTAACAGTCCCAGTATCGACGCCGAGAGCTACGAGCCAGACGTCAAGACAGCTAAACAGGTTGCCACAGCCGATGTGGTGATTGAAAATGGTCTCGGCTATGATAGCTGGATGGACCGCGTCGTTCAGGCCAATCAGGACTCCGGCACCAAGACGCTCAACATTGGCAAGCTGATGGGCAAGCAGACTGGGGACAATCCTCATTTGTGGTCAGATCCTAATGTGATGATTAAAGTCACCCGCCACTTGGTGACCCAGTTTAGTAAAATTGATCCCCCCCATGCCAAGGCCTTTCGTCGACGGGGAGCGGCCTATGAACGCCAGCTGACGGTCTTGCCACGCTTAGCCAAGCAACTCGCGAAAAATGGGCGTGGACAACGGGTGGCGGTCAGTGAGCCGGTCTTTGATTTTGCCCTGACTGCGATGGGCTACCGTATCAGTGACGGGCACTTTGCCCAGTCCATTGAGGAAGATAGCGACCCGACACCAGCTGACATTACCCAATTACAGTCGCAACTGAAGCATCACCGCGTCGCATTCTTTGTGGAGAATACGCAGAATACCAGTAAAAACGTGACGAATATGGTCCATTTGGCCAAAAAGTACGGCATTCCCGTCGTCAAGGTGACCGAGACCATGCCCGCCAACCAAGACTACCGGACGTGGATGTTGAAACAGTATCAGCAAGTCCAACGGATCCAGCAAAAGGAGAAGTAACTATGACGGCAGCACCCATTTTAAAATTGGAACATCTCGGGGTCACTTTCCCGAATCATCCAGTCTTTAGCGACCTCAATCTGACGATTCGGCAAGGCGAATTCTGGAGTATCGTCGGTAAAAACGGGGTGGGCAAGACGACGTTGATGCGGACCGTATTGCATCAGTTGCGGCCCACGCACGGGCAGGTCGCTTACTTGCCCAATGCCAACGAAGTCAAAATTGGCTACGTCCCACAATTTCGAAATATCGACGCGGATTACCCCTTAACCATGCGTGATTTTGTCGGGCTAAACTTGACCGGCTGGAAGTGGCCGTGGTTATCACGTAAAGAACGGGAAAAAGTCCAGACGATTTTGACGCGCACAGGATTAGAAGCCATCGCGAATCGACCGATTGGACAAGCATCTGGTGGGGAAAAGCAGAAGGCCTACCTCGCTCAGGCGTTGGTGGAGGCACCGAACCTGTTGATTCTAGACGAATCGACAGCTAGTTTAGACCCCGTGACTAAAACGGAACTCTTAGACCTGGTCATTGAGTTGAACAAGTCGCTGCATTTGACCGTGCTGTTTGTCACGCATGACATTCCGATGGCGCGTAAATACAGTTCGCAGTACTTGATGTTGACGCCAAATGGCGCAGAACAAGGGCCAATCGGTGGCCTTACGCAGGAAAAGGTTTGGGAGGGCGAAAATGTTTAGTTATGAATTTATGCGCAACGCCTTCGCGGCTGGGACCATCATTGCCATCATCTGTGGTATCATGGGCGTCTTCGTGATTGCCAGAAACATGTCCTTCTTGACGCATACGTTATCTGAAATTGGGTTCTCTGGTGCGGCCTTTGGGGTCTTTGCCGGGTGGGCACCGTTGAACGGGATGCTCCTGTTTACGGTCGTTAGTTCGGTTATCGTGGGCCAATTGAGTGCCCGCAGTGAACGCCGGGAAGCGGCAACCAGTGCCATCTCAGCACTCTTTATTGGGATGGGGATTCTGTTCTTATCGTTAGCCAATAAAAATGCGAGTTACGCCACTAGCATTTTATTTGGGAGTGTCATCGGCATCAGTGCTGGCGATGTTCAGCAGATGTTGTGGTTGTCCTTATTGGTGTTGCTGGTCGTGTTCGTCATCTATCGTTTCTTGAAATTCGATTCGTTCGACCACACCGGAGCACGGGTCAAGGGACTGTGGACTAACGCGCTATCCGTAACCTTCTTGGTCTTACTGGCACTGAGCGTGAGTGTTGCGGCGCAAATCGTGGGATCGTTACTGATATTTATCCTGCTCACATTGCCCGCGGCGACTGCAAAGTATTTTGCCCACACGGTCGGTGGCATGATGGTCTTGGCCATCGTGCTGGCACTGGTCGGTGTCTGGAGTGGTTTGACGCTGAGCTATGTGACGAACTACCCAGTGTCCTTCTTTATTGCGGCAATCGAAGCCGTCTTCTACTTCATCGCCCTTGGCTGGCAGAAACTCCAAACGGCTGAGTAATTTTGGCAGTATAATCGTTGTTACAACGGTGATAGTTAAAGTGTTCCTGTTATTCTTGCGACAGTGAGGGTTGTCACCGCTAAGCTGGGTGAAACAACCGTATTCCGGCTGCCAGAGATTCCGCTTGCTATCGGGTTGAGCGTCACAAACTGCTTTATGGCGCGCACGTTCTGGCACTATAGTGGCATAAATAAAAGTTGCTCCTTTCAGAATCGTTAGATTCTGAAAGGAGCAACTTTTGTGTTATTTCCCAGTCTCATTTTTCTATGGCTACGATCACGACCGTTCGGAATTCGCGTTTACGCGGGTTGTTGGGAAAATTGAAAGCGCTGTGGCCATCAACGGCTAAATTGTGATTATCGATGGTCATTGCTTGAATTCACGTGACAGACCGGAGTAAGGTTGGATTGAACTGTAGCGGCCGAATGTGCTGGGGAGCACTAGTTGACTGTGTCTGGAGCACCGTTGGCCAAGGCGCCAGACTTTCCTAGCCGCAGGTGGTGTTCTTAAACGCGCAATCTCCCCCATAATTCAAAATTTGTAATAAGCCCAGGTGATAGCCGGTGTGAACGGGTTTCATCCGCTTACAGAAAATCATCTGCCGTAAGTTTTTCCATTTCTCACGAAAATATCGCGAAAAACCCGAACATTTATGCTAAAATTAGCTTTACAATTAACTCTAAAGAAATAGTTGAGGTGAAGAAGTTGAAAGTCAGAAGAAGTGACCGGTTAGTGGACATGACCCGGTATTTATTGGAACGGCCGCATCAATTGGTATCATTGACCTTTTTTGCAGCTCGGTACGAGTCGGCTAAGTCTTCCATCAGTGAAGACCTGACCATCTTGAAGCGAACTTTCCAAGCCCGGGGAACCGGTCTTCTGGAGACGGTTCCTGGTGCTGCTGGTGGTGCGCGGTTCATTCCGTATATCCTACGTGAAGAAGCCGAACAATTCGTTGATGAAATGATTTCAGAATTATCTGAAGCCGACCGTTACCTCCCAGGGGGCTACGTGTACATGTCAGATATTCTTGGCCGACCAGCCGCTTTACGGCAAATCGGACGAATTCTGGCGACCCAGTATCTGAACCAAAACGTCGACGTGGTCGTGACCGTGGCAACCAAGGGAATTCCATTAGCACAAAGCGTAGCTAACTATCTAAATGTGCCGTTTGTGATTGTCCGGCACGATTCGCAAATCACCGAAGGGTCGACCGTGAGTGTGAACTACGTTTCTGGTTCGACCAAGCGTATCGAACGTATGGCCCTGTCCAAGCGCAGTGTGAAGCCAAATTCACGGGTGTTGATCGTCGATGATTATATGAAGGGTGGCGGAACCGTTGGTGGTCTGCGCTCATTAGTCGACGAGTTTGATTCACAATTGGCTGGCGTGGCGGTATTTGCTGAAGGCGACTTTGCTGGACAACGGACCGTTAGCAAGTATACGTCGCTCTTGAAGATTCAGACGGCAGACGAACAGATTCGCGTGACACCAGGGAACTATCTCACACAGATTTTTGGCGACGAAACTAAATAAAGCTAGGAGTATATTTAGAAATGACGACTAGAAATACCATTATCCTCGCAGCCGGCAAGGGCACCCGGATGAAGTCAAAATTGTATAAAGTGTTGCATCAGGTTTGTGGCAAGGCCATGGTTGATCATGTGTTGACGCAGGTTGAACAAACCAACATGGATAAAATTGTGACGGTCGTTGGCTACGGTGCTGATGACGTCAAGACCACCCTTGGTGACCGGACGCAATACGCCCTGCAAGCCAAGCAGCTTGGGACGGGGCATGCCGTGTTACAAACGGAGCCCATCTTAAAGAATGAAGAAGGAACAACTTTAATCGTTAGTGGGGACACACCGTTGTTCCGTGCTGAAACGTTCGAAGACCTCTTTGCCTACCACGAAGCGAAACATGCCGCAGCAACCATCTTAACCTCGATTGCGCCGGACCCAACCGGTTATGGCCGCATTGTTCGTAACAATATTGGCATCGTTGAAAAAATCGTTGAACAAAAGGATGCCAGCTCCGAAGAACAAGAAATTCACGAAATCAATACCGGTGTTTACGTTTTTGACAACCAGAAGTTATTTAAGGCGCTTCATGAAACGTCCAACGATAATGCCCAAGGTGAATATTACCTGACCGACGTCATTGAAATTTTGAAGCACCAAGGAGACATCGTTGCGGCATACCAAATGGCCAATTTCGATGAATCCATGGGAGTTAACGACCGGGTAGCTTTGGCCGCTGCTACCAAGATCATGCGTGACCGGATCAACCGGCAGCATATGCAAGACGGGGTCACGTTGATTGATCCTGAAACAACTTACATTGATGCCGGCGTCAAGATCGGTGCAGACACGATTATCGAGCCTGGCGTTTTACTGAAGGGCGACACGGTGATTGGCGAAGATTGTTACATTGGGGCGCACTCCGAATTACGGAACGCTAAGTTGGCCGACCACGTGACCGTGACGTCTTCTCTGTTGGAAGATTCCGACATGGCGACCGGGAGCAACATTGGACCAAACAGTCATTTGCGTCCAGAATCACACATTGGGCCTAAGGTACACCTTGGTAACTTTGTCGAAGTAAAGAAAGCTACGATTGGTGAAGGCACGAAGGTCGGTCATCTGACCTACGTTGGTAACGCCAAGCTCGGCAAGAACATCAACGTCGGCTGTGGTGTCGTCTTCGTTAATTACGACGGTAAGAATAAGCATGAGACCGTTGTGGGCGATGATGCCTTTATTGGATCGAACTCAAATCTGGTTGCACCATTGGCTGTGGCCGACCACAGTTTCATTGCGGCAGGCTCAACAATTACCGACGCTGTCAACAAATATGACATGGCAATTGCCCGGCAACGGCAAACCAACAAGCCTAATTACTATCAGAAACTACCATATCGTGGTGAAGATTAAGCTGAAGGTCTTGTGTTTCCCGACCCGATAGCATAAAATTGTTGTAGTAAATTCAGGCAGACTAGTTGCTATTGGAGGAAATTATGGCTACGCAATATTTTGACCCTAAATTAAAGATTTTTGCGTTAAACTCCAACAAACCGTTGGCGCAAAAGATTGCTGACGAGGTTGGTGTCGAATTAGGGAAGACTTCGGTGGATCGTTTTAGTGACGGTGAAATCCGGATCAACATTGAACAAAGTGTCCGGGGCAGTCACGTTTATGTGATTCAGTCGACTTCAGCACCCGTCAACGATAACTTGATGGAATTGCTGATCATGATCGATGCTTTACGGCGCGCAAGTGCGGCGACCATTAACGTGGTCATTCCGTACTACGGTTACGCGCGTCAAGATCGTAAAGCCCGGTCACGGGAACCCATTACGGCTAAATTAGTCGCAAATATGCTCCAAACGGCCGGTGTAACGCGGGTCGTAGCGTTAGACTTACATGCTGCGCAGATTCAAGGATTCTTCGATGTTCCGGTCGACCATTTGATGGGCGCACCGTTACTGGCGGACTATTTCTTAAGCAACGGTTTGGCAGAAGATGCTGTCGTCGTTTCACCTGACCATGGTGGTGTGACACGGGCACGGGCATTGGCCGAATTTCTCAAGGCACCGATTGCTATTATCGACAAACGGCGTCCGCGGGCTAACGTCGCAGAAATCATGAACATCATCGGGGACGTTAAAGGTAAACGTTGCATCATGATCGATGATATGATTGACACCGCTGGGACGATCACTTTAGGGTCCAAGGCATTGATGGAGGCTGGCGCTAAAGAAGTTTACGCGAGCTGTACCCATCCAGTTCTGTCTGGTCCCGCAATTGAGCGAATCAAGAATTCGCCAATTAAGAAATTGGTTGTGACGGATTCAATTCAATTAACGGCCGATAAGCAAATCGATAAGATCGAACAAATTTCGGTTGGTCCCCTGATTGGTCAAGCTATCAAACGGATCAATGAAAACCGGCCGGTCAGCCCATTGTTCAAGAACCGTTTTCGGAGTCATGAACAATAAAGATGACAAAAACTTGAGCAGCGCTGTGCGTTGGCTCAAGTTTTTTAGTAAGTATCTGAAGGTTGAAAGTTAAAATATTCATGTTACTCTTGCGACAGTAAGCGTTGTCACCGTTAAACTAGTTGAAACGGTCGTACTCTGGCTGCTAGGGATTCTGCCGGCTGTGGGGAATGCCTCCAGCCCAAGGACTGGCTTCCAGCTCGCCTGAAAGCGCAGGTCGTCCCACGACGTAATCCGGTAAGGCGATGGTTGGCCGACGTTGCCTAGTCTCAGTCTAGCTGTTAACAAGCATACTAGGTGTTTTAGAGTTTTCAATCTTTAGTAAGTATTAGGAGTGATTACATGAATAGTTGGCAGAGATGGGCGACGGGAACCGTAGCGGCGGGAGTGTTGGTGGCATTAGTCATGAAACTGTTGGGACAGCCGTTAATGGTGATCGGCAATATTTTATTTCTGGTCGGTCTCGCCCTCATCGTATTTGGCGCCATCTGTGTTCTGTTAAAAGGACACTTGTTCACGGGATGGCGGCACCTTTTCCGGCGGCAAAGTCGAAAGGATAAAGAAGACCTCATGCCCGGAGAAAAGGTCGAGGTTCATCATGTGGCGACCGCTAAAAATGCACCGATCGTCGTCAACGCGCCGGCCCGATTTGGGTTGATTTCTGGGACTTGTTACCTGGTTTTGGGAATCGTCTTTACACTTTAGAATAACTTGGGGACGTTTTCCGCTGAGAAAGTGGAGAATGTCCTTTTTTGTTAACCTGATTAACCGGAAAGCACTGTAAAACGATTGAGGGAAGAGTTGCTGTTACTTAAGTGAAATATCAAATTTCCCACCATCACAATGGCATCTTTTGGTGGGAAATCTTAGAGGCTATTATGCAGTTGATGTAACGAAAAATGTCAGAATGCAATTTCAATCCTAATTAAAGCCAATGTTGTAAAAATACCGGTTAAGGAGATTAGTGATTATCGTGATAAATAAGCAAGTAGAGTTTAAACTGAATCGCCCAGTTGCGCCTGGAGAAAGTATTGCCGATGCACGCTGGTATTTAGAGATATTACCGGAAGATTTGGCGCAAGAGACGTTTGCGCCAGTTGACTATGTGAAAGCTGTGCTGCAAGGAAATAGAGCCATTACGCCTCAGTTTGCGCAACAACTAGAACCGATTCTAAAAATTCCAGCCGATTTTGGGTTGTGTTACGATAAGCAATTTCAGAAACTGCAACAAGAAGCGGCGGCGTGATTCAAAGCAGTAAGTTGAAAATTATCCAGCTAAAAACGTCTCCTCGAATTAACTCAGAGAAGACGCTTTTTTAGATGCTACTGTTCAAAATTAAAGGTTGAAAGCTAAAATGATCACGTTACGCTTGTGACAGTACGAAGTGCTCCTAATGAGTTAGTGAAAATAGGGACACGCCGGCAGTCAGGAATTCCTCTAGTTGTGCGGGAACGATTCCAGTTTAACTTTCATGACGTGTCTTTCTTTCACAAGCCTTTAGTTCAGTGCGTACTTCCGTATGGCTGCGGCCACACCGTCTTCGGCGTTGGTCAGCGTCACGGCTTGGGCCGCTTCCTTGACCTCATCGATGGCATTGCCCATGGCAACCCCGAGACCGGCATATTTAATCATAGTCAAGTCGTTGCCTTGATCACCTAATGTCATGACTTCATCGGCTGTGATGCCGAGTTGTGTAGCCAGTTCGGCAAGGGTGCCACCCTTGCTGGCATGGTTGTTCATGACCTCGATGAAGTACGGCGCACTTTGAACGACGCTAAAGCGTTTCTTGAAACT
Organism: Levilactobacillus fujinensis; assembly: GCF_003946335.1. GTDB lineage: Bacteria > Bacillota > Bacilli > Lactobacillales > Lactobacillaceae > Levilactobacillus > Levilactobacillus fujinensis. The sequence continues at coordinate 26,193 of NZ_RHNX01000010.1, read as the reverse complement.
TTCGGGCATGTTGTCTTTGACACGCGTAATGACTGCTGGATCATCGACGAACATCGCTTTAGAAATAGTCAGGTTGCGAGAGGTTTCACCAACTTCGCGGTATCGAATCAACATTCGGACCAGGTAGCTTTCGGCAATTGTGTAGGCGCTGATGTTCTTGTTGGCCGTGTAGATGTAATCCGGTGTTTCAATTTGAAAATGGGATTGTAGCTTCCGGGATAGGGCTTCAAGGTCAATGAAGTCGTCGTAGGTCAATGAGTGGTTGGTCAGCACCTTGCCGGCCACCGTCTGGGCGACCGAGCCGTTAAACGTGATGGCATATTGGTCGTCACCAGCGATGTCCATGGCATCCAAGTAAGGCTGTACGCCAGTCAAAGGTCGACCGGTACACAGGACGACCTTGATCCCCTGGGCACTAGCTGCTTTCACGGCCGCAACCGTGGCTGGGGCGAGTTCGTTCTTTTCGTTAAGTAGCGTGCCGTCGATGTCGATTGCAATCAATTTGATCGTCATGAAATTAGTTCTCCTTTGGGTGAATAAGTTGGTTGTTTTGAATGTAACGGCCGAAGTTATCATAAATCGGTTGGAAGATCTCGGGGGCGTCATCGCCCGGGTTCAACATTTCCTTTGGGAAGAAGAAGCGTTGATCCCCGGTGAATTTTCCCCGAATGGCATTGACCAAGTCGGAGACCGTCGAGAGTTCCTGTAGCGTGCCATCCGGTTCTTGCAATTCAATCTGTGTCAATGGGTGGGTCACCTTGGGGTCGTAAGCATCATCGTACGGGAGATCATAACTATTGTCGGTCGCCGTGTAATAGTCGGTATTGAAGCCCACGGAGCGAATCATGTCCTGTAGCTGTGGTAAGAGCGTCGCCGTGTCTTCGGTGACCACGGCACTCTTTAGCGGTTTGCGATCCAAGAAGCGGTGGGCCATGTCGGCTAAAATGTCGTCGGGTGACTGGCGCCAGTGGATGAAGTAAGTGGTCAACACGCCATCGTCCAAGTTTAGGTAGTCTTGTAGGTTGAATTCGTGATCGAAGAAGGGCAATAGCAAGTGAGGAATGAAGCTCTCATCACTTTGCCCCGTTTGGTAGAGCTCGTTGGCCCGGCCGAGCAGGTGATCCAAAATGACCTCCATGGAACGGGAGACGGGGTGAAAGTAGACTTGCTGGTACATTTGAAAGCGGCTGACGATGTAGTCTTCGACCGCGTGCATCCCGTTCATGGCAAAGGCGATGCCATCCTTGTAAGGGCGCATCACGCGCAGAATCCGGGTCAGGTCAAACGTCCCGTACTGGGTGCCGGTGTAGTAGGCATCACGTAGGAGGTAGTCCATCCGGTCGGCGTCAATCTGACTGGAGATCATCTGAACAACTTGTGGATTCGGGTAGGTTTTCTGAATGACACTGGCGACTTCGGCGGGGAAGGTCGCGCTGACCCGCCGCAGAACCTGATTCACCTCCGTTTCTGGTGAAGTCAAGATTTCGGCCGTGATGGCTTCGTGGTCGGTGTGAAAGATGTGTTCAAACGTGTGTGAGTAAGGGCCGTGGCCGATGTCGTGGAGCAGGGCCGCGCACAATGCCGTTAAGCGTTCGTGGTCGTCCCAACCGCCATCGCCCGGTACCTTGGTGGGGTAGTTGCGTTGAAAGTTGTCGCAAATCTGCCGCGTGATTTCGTAAACGCCTAGTGAGTGGGTGAAACGCGAATGTTCGGCGCCGTGAAAAATCAAAGAGGCGGTTCCCAGCTGTTTAATGCGCCGGAGCCGTTGAAATTCCCGGGTGTTGATCAAATCTAAGATAATCTGGTGTTGCACGTAAATATAGTTGTGCACGGGGTCCCGAAAGACTTTCTCCCGGGGTAAACGTGCTTGGGCGTAGTTCACAGTGATTCCTCCTCATAGGTTAGTCTAGTTGCGGTTGGCGGCGGGCCATCTGCGCGGTGGCGTGGTCGAGCGCCGTAGTGAATGTGGGTGTGGCCATTAAAGTGGCTAGTTTTTCACGTTCGACGGTGAGACCGGCCGTTTGGCAGGCCGTAATGAAGCGAGTTTGAGCGTCAGCCACGGTCATGTCTTGTTGGAGCAAGGCAGCCGTCGTGGTCATGACGGCGGGGTCAACGTTTGGAAAATCCCAGTCGTTGGTGTGGCCGCCTAACCCAGCGTGGTAGAAATCACGAACGATTTCGCCACGTGCGGTCTGATTGCCAGTCACGCCGAGGTAGAGCATGGTCACCAGCGCGTGAGGACTCCGCCGTTGCGCGATACCGGCGATTTTTAAACCGTTAACGCTAAGGTCGTAGTCGCCGGGACAATAGGAACGGGTAATCTCGTAGTGATCGATCGCCAGTTCAGGCCAGGCGGCGGCCACCAGTTGCATCATTTGCGCATAGGCTGCGTCAACGCTGATGGGGGGCGAGGTCAGCGGTGTAAATAGGGAAACGTTGAGCACGCCACCGTCACTGATCACGGCCAAGCCACCGGAATTGCGAAGCACGTAATCGTAACCGTGTCCCTGAATGGCTCTAATTGCCGCTTTAAGGTCTGGCAGCCGCTTATCCTTCAGTCCCATGATAACGGTCGGTTGCATGGTCCAGAAGTGCAAAATGGGCTGCTGAAGGGTCACCACGAGGTCTAACAGGGCATTGGTATACCCGAACGCTTGATTTTTTTTTGTGGCCAAAATGGGCGTGGTCACGGTTTGAATGGTTGTAGTCGGTAAAGCAAAGGGACCCATAGTCCCACCTTCCTTTTTATTTAGGTTTGGGTCGTAAAATGGTTATATCCGGTCGTGTGGTCATCAGGTGGCACTTTGATGACCAACGGCAACGCATCAATAGCGTAAAGGAAACACGGATAAATAGACTAGCGTAAGTCTAAAGACGGTGTTTGATGTTCTACTCGCCGTAGACAGACTTCAACGTCTTATTATACTAGAAAACGCTTGCTACGTCATTGTTTGGCCGGTTTGACGGCGTGCGTCATATTTTGTTCCACTCTCGTTAGGCATTCCCCACAACAGACAGAATTTCCGACAGCCAGAGGCGTACCCGCTGACCGAAGCCGGAGTAACGAAAATCCAATTACACAAATGGTAGGTTTTCCATGGAAAATGAACTATAATTAGGCCAGACAATTCGCGGAAAGGAAGGGTGTAAATGGATCAATTATCTACGGGGGTGCCCGTTATGATTCACTTGGAAACGCATATCAAGCAAGACGAAAATGTTTCCGATTACCGTTTGGACGTGGATGGTCAGCTGGTCCAGATGGGCAGCAACCTCTATCTGCGGTACTTGGAGCCGAATAAAGAGACGGGTGAACAAACACCGGTTACCATGAAGTTTACGCCGGATGGTGAAGTCCACCTGACTAGAAATGCTGAGGCCGAACTGCGGCTCCATTTTGTCAGTGGCAAGCGAGTCACGGCCCGGTATAGCACGCCTTATGGTATTATGCCGATTGAGACGGTCACACCGTACTTGGAGACCAGTTTCAAGCAAAAGCCGTTTAGTGGCAATGTTAAGATTGATTACCTGCTTTATGCCAACGACGATTTGGTCGGGAACTACAAGATTAGATTGCAATTTACGGCATAAACGAGTATCATATTTCGTAGACTGTGGAAAGGACGTGCACCAGTTTGGAATTAAAAGTCTTTGAGGGCCAGAATAAAAAGGAATTATCAATGATCGAAGTTGCTCACGCCATTTTGTCTCAACACGGCGACGTGATGGGGTTTGCCGACTTAGCCAACGCCGTCCAATCGTATTTGGGCGACAGCGACGAAGAGATTCGTGACCGGCTGTCCCAATTCTATACGGATTTAAATGTCGATGGTAGTTTCATTTCTCTGGGTGATAACCTTTGGGGACTGCGAACTTGGTATCCGTTTGAATCCATCGATGAAGCGACGGTTCACGCTGAGGAAGATGAAGATCAACCTAAGCGTAAGAAGCGTAAGAAGGTTAACGCCTTCTTGGCCGACACGACCGACGATGATGACGTGATCGATTACGACGATGACGATCCAGAGGACGACGACACCAGCTACGCGGCTGATGACGACGATGACGATGATACTGGTTCAACGACCCCTGATTTGGGTAAGTTGCAGACCGGTTTAGGCATCGACGACGATGATGAAGAAGACGATTCGGAAGATATTCCGGATGGTATCGAAGACCAGCTTTCCCAAATGGAAACGCCGGACGACGATGAAGATGATAATCTTGACTTCTCAGCCGACGATGACGAATCTGACGACGATGATGAAGAGGACGACGAGCAACAAAAATAAATGTCGTCGTTCGCTTGACCTCCTCCCTAAAAGCAGGTATTATGTTTTTTGGGCTCCCTGCTACTTGTAGCAAGGACAACTGGACGGTAAAGCTCCCTATTCGCAATGGATAGGGAGCTTTTTTTATAATTTTTTCCGACCCTAAATAATCTTACGAGGAGTTTGCACATGACCAAATATATTTTTGTCACTGGCGGCGTGGTTTCATCACTAGGTAAGGGGATTGTGGCCGCTTCTTTAGGACGACTATTGAAGAACCGTGGTCTAAACGTAACCATTCAAAAATTTGATCCGTACATCAACGTGGATCCCGGCACGATGAATCCTTATCAACATGGGGAAGTCTTCGTAACCGACGATGGTACCGAAACGGACCTGGACTTGGGTCACTATGAACGGTTTATTGACAATAATTTGAATAAATATTCGAACGTCACGACTGGTAAGATTTACTCTGAAGTTTTGGAAAAGGAACGCCGTGGCGACTACTTGGGTGCCACGGTTCAGGTTATTCCGCACATTACCGGAATGATCAAGGAAAAGATTATGCGTGCCGGCAAGACGCTCGGCGCTGACTTTGTGATCACCGAGATTGGTGGGACCGTTGGGGATATCGAATCCCAACCGTTCTTGGAAGCCATTCGGCAAATGAAGTCGGAGGTCGGCGACGAAAATGTGGTCTACATCCACACCACGTTAGTGCCAACGCTGCACGCGGCACACGAAATGAAGACGAAGCCGACACAACACTCTGTGCGCGAACTTCGGAGCATTGGGATTCAGCCAAATATTTTGGTCGTACGGACGGAAAATCCAATTACCGACGAGATGCGGCAAAAGATTGCGTTGTTCTGTGACGTGAAGCCGGAAGCCGTGATTGAATCGATGGATGTGTCCACGATTTACTCGATTCCGCTACGCTTACAGGACCAGGGGCTAGACCAAATTGTTTTGGACCACTTCAAGGTCAATGCACCAAAGTCGGACATGGCGCAATGGGCAGCGATGGTCGATCATATGCAGAATTTAACACGGACCATCAAGATTGCCTTGGTAGGAAAGTACGTGGCGTTACACGATGCCTACATTTCCGTGGCCGAAGCTTTGCAACACGCTGGCTACCCGGTTGATGCCAACATTGATTTGGACATGATCGATGCCGAAAAGATCACCGATGACAACGTCAAGGACATCTTGGGTGATGCCGATGGGATCATCGTTCCCGGTGGATTTGGCGACCGGGGAATCGAAGGTATGATTACCGCCATCAAGTATGCCCGTGAAGAAGATGTGCCATTCCTGGGCATTTGCTTGGGGATGCAGGTTGCCAGTATTGAATTTGCACGTGACGTTTTAGGTTATAAGGACGCCAACTCAACGGAAATGAATCCGGGTACCACGCATAAGATCATTGACCTGATGGCTGACCAAGCCGACGTGCATGAAATGGGGGGGACCCAACGGTTGGGCCTGTACCCTTGCAAGTTGAAGCCCGGTAGCAAGGCTGCTGCCGCTTACGACAACCAAGCCATGGTGGAAGAACGCCACCGTCACCGCTACGAATTCAACAACCAGTACCGTGCCGAAATGGCCGCTAAGGGATTGGTCTTCTCCGGAACGTCACCTGACGATCACTTGGTAGAAGTCATTGAGCTGCCAAAGAAGAAGTTCTTCGTAGCTGCCCAATATCACCCAGAATTTCTCTCACGGCCAAACCGGCCAGAGGGCTTGTTCCGTGACTTTGTGGCTGCAGCTAGCAAGGAAGTTAAGGACTAAATTTGAAGGCAGAGTGGGACAAAAGGCGATTAGCTGGCGAGCATTAAGGCTGATAACCGAATAATCCCGGGTTTGGATTATTTGGCTATCAGTTTTAAGCGGATTCAGCTGCCTTTTGTCCCACGTTTTAGCACTATAAATTCGGAGATATCAAAGGAGCCTGGGGAGTTATTATCCCAGGCTCTTTTCTGCTATTTAAAGATTGAAATTTGCAAAACATCTAGTATGACTGTTGTAACAGCAATACAACAGTCATGCTGCGGCTACAGCTAGGCAACACAGTCCAATCATCGTCTTACCAGCCAGCAGATATGGGCTAGATCGGTGCGAACACAACTTGAAGCCTCGCAAGTACCGAGTCTCCAAGCTTGCTTTTCTACTAAGCCAGTCTAGTCATCAATAATACTAGCAACTGCCGCTTCAATCGCTGGAATCAGGGGGCTGTGGGCGTCGATACCAGTCTCATCAAAGCGGGCCTGCCACCAGCTACGACGAATGGTTTGGACTTGGTCGACGACGGCCTCACCAGTTTTTGTGAGTGTCAGGAGTTGTGCCTTACCGCTGCCAGCCGTTTTCGCTAAGTAGTCGAGACTTTGGAGCTTATTGACCTCGCGGGTGGTTAGTCCCTTATCGATGACGAGTGACTTGGCCACCTGATTCTGGTTGACCTGGGGGTACTCGTGGACGGTCAGTAAAACACAAGCCGCCGTAGGGTTAAGCCCCAATTCTTTGAAGGACTCACGGGTATCCTTGTAGTATTTTCGGTGAAGAATCGAGATGTCTTGTGCTAAGTAACCGAGATCTTTCATTGGGAAAACTCCTTTCACAAACTTTCATGGATTTTCATGTTGACAAAACAACTTACAGCTATTATGATGAACTCATGTTGATTTGTCAACACAACTAAATTTAATTTCAAATTTAAATCTAAGAATGGGGTATTGCTAATGACAACTTCAAAAACAGGTGCACAAGCATTGATCCAAAGCATGATCAATCAGGGAATCAAATACGTTTTTGGTATTCCTGGGGCCAAGGTTGACCAATTGTTTGAAGGCTTACAGTATAGCAAAGATCCACGCACACCAAAACTAATTGTAACGCGTCACGAACAGAATGCGGCCTTGATGGCTTCCGGAATCGGCCGGGTTACCGGTAAACCTGGGGTCGTTGCGACGACTTCTGGTCCCGGTGTTTCCAACATGACGACCAGCCTGATTACGGCTACTGCCGAAGGGGACCCCGTCATCGCTTTGGGTGGCCAAGTGCCCCAAGATGACCTCGGTCGGTTGACCCATCAAAGTATTCCTAGTAAGGAACTGATGGATTCCGCAACCAAGTCCAGCGTGGAAGTTCAAAACGCCAATAACTTATCCGAAGCTTTTGCCAACGCCTATCAGACGTCACGCTCCGCTAAGGCTGGGGCAACGTTTATCTCCCTGCCACAAAACGTCTTGAACGGTGATGTTGACCGCCCAGAAATTGGGGCAGTGCCAACGGTCAATCAGGGTGTCGCTGATGACGCCACGATTACTAGCATTGTTGACAAGATCAAAGCTGCTAAATTACCGGTCATTTTAGCCGGCATGCGGGCCTCCGCACCAGCCGAAACGGCTGCGATTCGGGCCTTGCTCAAGCAAGCTGATCTTCCCGTTGTTGAAACGTTCCAGGGCGCTGGGGTGGTTGCACATGACTTAGTGCGCGACTACTTTGGCCGGGTTGGCCTGTTCCGTAACCAAATTGGGGACAGCTTGCTGAAACGTAGTGACCTCGTCATTGCCGTTGGGTACGATCCCGTGGAATACGAAGCGCGGATCTGGAATACCGACCGTAATGGGGAAGTCATTAACATTGATAGTATCGTTCCTGAAATTTCAACCGATTACCAACCAGAAATGGTGGTTAAGGCTGACATTGCTAAGACGGTGACCGCTATCGCTGACAAGTTGCCAGCTGGCTGGGCATTGGCCGATGACGTTCAGAAGGAATTGAGCGAACACCGAAAAGCCTTTGACGACCAAGCGCAAGTGCCTGCTGCCGATGATGCTAATGGGATTCACCCACTGGCTATCATCCAGGCTTTACAAGCAAAAGTCAACGATGACACTACGGTGGCGGTTGATGTGGGGAGTTTTTACATTTGGATGGCCCGTTATTTCCGGAGCTACCAACCCCGTCACCTACTGTTCAGTAACGGAATGCAGACGTTAGGGGTTGCCTTACCTTGGGCGATTGCTGCTGCGCTGGAACGTCCAGGCCAACCAGTCGTTTCTGTTGCTGGGGATGGGGGCTTCCTGTTCTCTGGCCAAGATCTGGAAACGGCTGTCCGCTTACATTTGCCAATCGTGCAACTGATTTGGGATGACGGTTACTACGACATGGTTAAGTTCCAAGAATTGGCGAAATACGGCAAAGACGCCGGCGTTAAGTTTGGTCCGGTGGACTACGTGAAGTATGCTGAAAGCTTTGGTGCCAAAGGATTGCGAGTTGACCATGCTGCCAATCTGGGCAAGATCTTAGACGAAGCCTTCAAGTCTGACGGCCCCGTTGTAGTTCAGATTCCGGTTGACTACCGTGATAACCTTAAGTTGAAGTCACAATTATTAGAGGACGTCCTCAGCTAAAGGGAGTAATCGAATGAAAACAGACACACTTTATCAACACGGTACGTTAGCATTACTGGTTCCTGGCCTTTTGACCGGGACGCTGACCATGAAGGAATTGCTGCAACACGGTGATACCGGAATTGGGACTGGTGAAGGTCTGGATGGCGAGCTGATCATCTTAGCGGGCAAGCCCTATCAGGTCAATAGTCGCGGCGAAGTTCACGTGGTCGGCGATGACTTCACGTTGCCATTTGCCAACAGTCACTTTGCGGACTACCAACCTCTGATGTCGGTGGAATCTGCCAGCAAGACGGATTTGAACCAACAGATTTTGGAGCTGAGTGGGTTACAGAACGCGTTCTTCTCGATTAAAATTACCGGGACATTTAGTGGCGTGAAGACCCGGGCGGTTGCCAAATCGAGCCAACCGTACAAGTCATTGGCCGAAACGGCTAAGCAACAGAGCGTCTTCACCCGTGATGAGGTCGCCGGGACGTTAATTGGCTACTACTCACCACAACTGTTTGACGGCATTGCTGTGGGCGGATTCCACCACCATTTCTTGGCGGACGACCATACCTTTGGCGGCCACCTGCTAGATTTTGCAGCAGTCACTGGTGACGTCAGCATCCAGCTGTTTTCAACGTTGGAACAGCACTTGCCTGTTGACAACGATGACTACCGACAACACGATTTCGCGCAGGATAACATCAAGGAAGATGTGCACCAAGCGGAAGGTTAAGTTATAAATCAGACAGCGTTATCTGGACACCGATTACGGTCGATGTCCAGATAACGCTGTTTTTTGTGCCGGTGTTGAACGCATGGGAGTGATTGCCATGGATCAACGTGAGGCTTCAAGTTGGGTTCGCACCGTTCCAGCCCATATTTGCTGGCTGGTAAGGCGATGACTGGACTAAGTTTCCCAATCTTAGTTTCCATATCGTTGTGACAACAGTCATGATGAGTATTTGAGAACTTTCAACCTTCAGCACATACCAAAAGGAGAGTGGGACATAACTCAAAAAGTTGCTCCTTTCAGAATCTAATAATTCTGAAAGAAGCAACTTTTGTTTACGCCACTATGGTGCCGAAACGTGGGACATAAGGCAGTTTGTTGCGCTTAACCCGATAGCAAAAATTATGCCAGAATCAGGCATAATTCCTGCTATCACGTTAATGCTCGCAAACTAACCGCCTTATGTCCCACTCTCCTTTTCATTTACCATGAAACAAAGCTTATTCCGAACGCAAAGCTGTTGCCGCGTCCTTCTTGGCCGCCATCCGTGCAGGGATGTGGCCACCCAGCATGGTCAGGACGGTACTGATGATGATCAGCACGATACCATGAATTGGGTTGAGGTGCGCGACGTTACTGAGGTCGGTGATGTTTTGCAAGACGATGTTGATGGGGAACGTCAACAGCCAAGCAATCACAACGCCCAGGGCACCGGAACCGACACCGAGGATAAAGGTTTCAGCATCGAACACGCGGGTGATATCCTTTTTCCGTGCCCCCAAGGCCTTCAGAATCCCAATTTCCTTGGTCCGTTCTAGAACGGAGGTGTAGGTGATGATGGCAATCATGATCATACTCGTGACCAGTGAAATACCAGCGAAAGCTACCAGAACGTAGGTGATGGCATCCATCAGACCACCCGTCAAGCTGGAGACCGTACCGGCCATATCCGTGTAGATGACCTTGTCTGCCTTACTCTTGCCCTTGTTGTACTTGTCCAAGTAACTTAGGACCTTGTCCTTGTTCTTAAACGTATTTGGGTAGATCAGGATACTAGCGGGTGTGGTCGAGCCCCCCAGATAGCTGACCAGCGTCTTCTTGGTCGTACTATCAACGTTTTGGCCAGTGATTACATTGCTGTCGGCCTTCTTTTGGGCCTTAACGATCTTGGAGTTTTTGTTGGCCTGAATCATATTTTGGGTCAACTTGTCGCTGTAGGCAATTCCGGAAGCCAAGACGTTCTCGGATGATTTCGACTTGACCCGCAAGATTCCAGCGATTTTAATGGTAGTATTGTCATTCTTGTTGTACAAGGAAGTCGTTGCCTTATTAGGAACATAATTCCCGGTAGGTAGGCTTTGGTAGTAGTCGTCGTTGTTGACGGCCTTGATGGTCGTACCAACGATTTTACTGTAGTTGAACTTCTGGTTGTCCTTGACGGTGTAACCTAGGTTCTTCAGGGCGTTGATGTTGGTCGAATTGTCGCGGTCGACAATCAGAACCACGTCGTTGGCGCCCTTAGGGTAGGCACCAGATAACAATTTGTAGTGTTTCTTCAGAAAGGTCGTGCCACCATCGTTAGCACTGGGGTAGACGGAGACGCCGACCCCGGTCGAGTTGGCCATAGCTGCGGACATCGCACTTGCGGAGCTCGCATTACTACTGTCAGTGTTGGAGAAGGAGACCGTCTTGGTCTTGCCATTTACCTCACGCAATAAGTTCATCCCGGTCGAATAGGTGTAGGTCACGTTTTTACTCAGCTTACTGTCGAGTTTTTTAACGTAGTTTAAGTAACCTTTGGTAAGCTTATTGGTATGAGTTGCCTTATCCGCGTCACTGACCTTGGCCGTGACCTTGCTGGACTTACTGGTTTTGACCTTGTCATTGCTGTTGGTCCCACCCGTGGTGCTCGTGGCCGTCTGTGAAATGGTCACAGGAAACTGAGCCAGCGTGTTGGCTTGGGTCTTGTTGATCTGCGCCTGGAAGCCGTTAGATAGCGCCAAAACGATGGCAATACCGATGATTCCGATACTGGAGGCAAATGCCGTCAGCGCGGTCCGGCCTTTCTTGGTCCGAATATTGTTGAAGGATAACTTCAGCGCCGTCCAGAAAGTCATCTTCGTTTTCTTTAACTCAAATTGTTCGGCATCGGCGTGTTCGTCGTAGGGGTTGGAGTCGTGTTGAATCTTTCCATCGGCAAATTCGATGATCCGGTCGGCGTATTGTCGCGCCAAATCAGGATTATGCGTGACCATGATAACTAGGCGTTCAGCGGACAGTTCTTTGATCAGTTGCATGATCTCATCGCTGGTCTCGGTATCCAGGGCGCCGGTTGGTTCGTCACACAGTAGAATTTCGGGCTCGTTAGCAATGGCCCGCGCGATGGCGACCCGTTGCAGTTGCCCACCAGATAGTTGGTTAGGTTTCTTACCAATGTGGTCGGTCAGACCGACCCGGTCGAGGGCTTTGAGCGCCTTCTCCTTCTTTTCTTGGTTGGGGACACCACTCAGTGTCATCCCCATTTCAACGTTATCGAGAATGCTTAAGTGACCAATGATGTTGTAACTTTGGAAAATGAATCCCACAGAGTTGTTTCGGTAGGCGTCCCAATCGGCTTCGGAGAAATCCTTGGTCGACTTGCCTTCGATGGCGAGGTCGCCGGAATCATAGATGTCCAGGCCACCAATGCCGTTCAGCATGGTCGTCTTCCCGGAACCGCTGGGCCCGAGGATGGCGACAAACTCCTGGGAACGAAAAGCAACAGAAACGTCGTCGAGGGCCTTAGTGACCGAATCGCCGACGTAGTAGTATTTCTTGATGTGTTTGAGTTCCAGCATTTAAAATAATCCTTTCATATTCTGAGTATGACTATCGTTCCAGCATTTTTTCTGATAAAATGGCATTACTGCAACACTGTGTCTTATATTCTAAAAACAAACAGTGCCGCTGGCAATCAGCAATGTTAGCAGAACTGTTGTTAACGCAACAAATTACGCATAACTGTTGCATTTATGGGAGTGAGTCTTTATGGTTGGTGTGAAAAATAATCGCCGGGCCCAGTACACTCAGCAGGTGATTCAAGAGACCGTGCTGTCCTTATTGGAAAGTAAACCGATCAACGCGATTTCCGTCACCGAAGTCTGTGAACAGGCCGACGTTAACCGCACCACGTTCTACCGGTATTATAACGACATTTATGATTGCGTCGAAAGCATCGAGAAGGCCTTTGTGACCTCGCTCAATCCACTGGATGGGGAGACACCCACCCAGGCCTTGGAACACCTACTGACGGCTTTTTATCGCGATAAGAAGCTCAGCAACCTCGTCTTTGTCGAGGGCAAGACCCAGTTGTTGGAACGCATGCAGGAGTTGATGAGGACAAGCGGACCGGAACCACCGTTGATCAACAACTATCAGGGGGTCTACATTGGGGCCGGGCTCCAAAGTATTTTGAAAAAATGGGTCAAAGATGGTATGCCGGAGACCCCACAACAGCTGACACGTATCATTATCGACACTATTCTGGCGAAAGATTTGGATGATATGCGTGACGTGGTGTTGTAGGTGGTTTAGTAGGCGCAACTCGTGTTATTAATAAAATTATGTGAAAATCACGTAAATGTGCACGAGAAATATTACATTTTGCCCGAAATGCCGGGAAACAGTTGTCTTTTTGCCTGGCATTATTTATCATGGTATCTGACTGTATGGAATTATATGGAAGAAAAATTAAGTGAGGAACACATCACAATGAAGAAAATGATTATTCATGGCGGCCAACGCCTCACAGGTGAAGTGACGATTGGCGGCGCTAAAAATAGCACAGTAGCATTAATTCCGGCAGCAATTTTAGCTGATACACCGGTTCGCTTCGATACGGTACCGGATATTCTTGATGTGCATAACCTAATGTTAATTTTGAAATCAATGAACGTGCACTCGACGTTTGAAGAGGGGGTCTTGACCATTGACCCTACGGAAATCGTAGAGGCACCACTCCCAAGTAAGGCCATCAAGAGCTTACGGGCGTCGTATTATTTTATGGGGTCCTTGTTGGGGCGGTTCCAACGGGCCACACTAAGTTTTCCTGGCGGCGACAATATTGGGCCACGGCCAATCGACCAGCACATTAAGGCATTCAAAGCTTTGGGTGCTTCGGTCGAGGAACATGATGGAACGGTCCGCATCACGACTGGACCTGAAGGCTTACACGGGGCCCGTATCTTCTTAGATATGGTCTCTGTTGGTGCGACGATCAATTCCATCTTGGCGGCTGTTAAAGCGGTCGGCACAACGGTGATTGAAAATGCGGCTAAGGAACCGGAAATCATCGATATTGCGACCTTCTTGAATAACATGGGTGCTCACGTCCGTGGGGCGGGAACCGATGTGATTCGAATCGAAGGTGTTGCCACGTTGCGGGCGATGAATACACATACGATTATTCCGGACCGGATCGAAGCCGGTACTTATTTGTCGATGGCGGCTGCAGTGGGGGATGGCGTCGTTTTGAAGAACGTCATTCCAGAACACTTGGAAGCCTTCACCGCCAAAATGATTGAAATGGGTGTGCCGTTAGAAATCAACGAGGACAGTATTTATGTGCCTCGCGCGGACAACTTAAAGCCCATTCAGATTAAAACGATGCCATTCCCAGGATTCGCGACGGACTTACAACAGCCAATTACGCCGTTGTTGTTCAAAGCAGATGGGAGTAGTGTGGTTATCGATACGATTTATCCCAAACGAATCAAGCACATTGCCGAGCTGCGGAAGATGGGCGCCAATATTCGTTCTGAGGAGGGAACCATTGTGGTCGACCCGACGAACGATCTGATGGGGTCACAGGTCCAGGCTGGTGAAATTCGGGCTGGTGCATCGCTGGTGATTGCTGGGTTAATGGCCGATGGCGATACGGAGATCAGCCAAGCGGATAATATCTTGCGCGGATACGATCGAATCGTAGATAAATTAACGGCGTTAAACGCCGATGTAGAAATCGTTGAGGATAGTCTGGTGGAGAATGGCCAAGATTAGCCATTGCCGCAGGCTTGGTTTCATGTTATAATTCAACGGTTGACGATTAAAATCAATCTCTGTTCCAGTAAATGGTTCAGGGCAAAGGAGCGTAATACATTATGAAGCAAGGAATTCATCCAGATTACCACGAAGTTGTGTTCCAAGACTCAAGTACTGGTTTCCAGTTCTTGTCTGGTTCAACGGCAACTTCAGCTGAAACGGTTGAATGGGAAGATGGTAACACTTACCCATTGATCCGTGTCGAAATTTCTTCAGATTCCCACCCATTCTACACTGGTAAGCAAAAGTTTACTCAAGCCGATGGTGCTGTGGATCGTTTCAACAAGAAGTACGGCTTATCCAACGACTAATTATAAAATTTATGATTTGTCTGATCCGGTACGGTTTATCCGTTACCGGATTTTTTTGTGCAGTTATTGCGGTTGAAAGATCCTAAATACCGTCACGATGCTACTGAGACTAGAATTGAACAACTGAATCTGGTTTATTGCTTTGGCAACTGCCAGATATTGGCTGAAGCCGATGAGTGAACTTTCTGCTGATTTGATAGAAAAGTAAGATTGGAGACGCGGTCCTTTAGAGGTTTCAAGTTGTGTTTGCACCGTTTCTCGCCTAAATTTGCCGGCTGGGAAGATGATGATAGGGCTATATTGCCTAGCTTTAGCTACAGTATTGTTGCGAGAACGGTCAAAATAGGTGTTTTGAAACTTTCAATCCTTAAATTACAATGCAAGCAGTCGGGTACTAATTAAGTTGTGACGTCAAGGGTGCTTACACAGACAAATCAAAATTATAGGGGGACTAGTTGCGGTGGGAGTATAGCCTTAATGGCGTAAAATTATATTTGGCAGAAGAAAATAGCACCTATTTACAGAAATAGTAGACAGGTTGGGGCAATGATCCGCGCGTTCGGTCATTAATTGAAGAAATACAGGCGATAGGTGGTTTGCGGTGGACGGTGAGTTAATTAAATACTTATCTATGGGTAAGCGTTTTGGCACGCCACAGAACGTTGCATTGCTAATTGGTAAGTGGCCAATCAGGTACGGGTAACCACCGATCAGTAAGTGACCGGTCAGGTTGTGATAACTACTTTGTGGGTCTTTAGGTGCAGACCACGAGATAATTATGAGAGAACTTGACAAGCTGTAGGGGAATGGCGACCGGTTTAAGGGGTGTGACACGCGGCCGGGACAATTCCTCTCGGAACAGAGAAACGAGCAGCATTGGCGCTGTTAGGCACCCTGACAAGCTATTTTGTTTCCGGTACCCCCCAATCGTTCCTGTTTCCTTTTTGTAAGAAATAGGGTAAACTTCACAGCGAAGAGATAAATGGGGAAGTGGAAAACCATGGCAGAGAAGCAACAACCCAAGAAGCACCGGTGGCGGTGGTTCTGGTCGGTAATTTTTCTAGTGTTAATTGTGATTTCATTGGGTCTGATTTTTAACGAGCAGATCAAGAATTGGTTGATTTCGTCCTATCAACCACAGATTACGCAGAAGTCAGTTAAGAAAAATGAGAAGCAAAAGGCTTCCTACGACTTCAGCAAGGTTAAATCCTTAGACTTCTCGACGGTGGCCAAGGCGCGTTGGAATACGGCTGATATTCACGTAGTTGGGGAGATCCTCATGCCGCAGTCTAAGATTCATTTACCGATTGCTAAGGGCGTCAGCAATGAAGTGCTTGCTTTAACGGCGGGAACCATGCGACCAGACCAGACAATGGGGCAAGGAAATTACCCGTTAGCTGGGCATCATATGAGTTCACAAACGCTCTTGTTTAGTCCACTCTATTGGAAGACCAGAGTTGGTCAGTCTATCTACCTAACTAATGCGAAGAAGGTCTATGTGTATAAGGTCAGCGTGCGTAAGTTTATTCCAGCGACCGACGTACAGGTGGTTGCGCAGACGCAAAAGAAGTTGGTCACACTGATTACGTGTGATGCAACTGGTGCTAACCGGTTAATGATCCAGGGGACTTACGTCAAGCAGATGGCTTATAAGAACGCACCAGCATCGGTTCAAAAAGGGTTTCAAGGAAGTTTTAACAATAAATATTGAAGGGAATCCTTCGAAAAATGACGTTTTTTGCCCAAAAAGCAAAAAATGTTATTTTTTTATGATTTTTTATGCTTGTGAAATTTTTAAGGCGCCTTTAAGACTGTAATGTCGATAGCATGGCTATTTGCAAGGGCTTTCAAAGGTTGCGTTACAATACCAGCGACTAATCTAACTGAGCAAACACCCTATGAACAAACATTGAAATTCGCTTATCAAACGATATTTTTCAAGTTAGTCTACCAAAAGTACCAACTGTACTGTAGTGATGAATGAGCAACAAACGTTGATATAATAACGTTTTAACTGTAATGACGTTTATACTATAAAACGATATTGATGGGATAAAAGAATTCTACAGGACGCGTTTTGTACCACACATGATTAATTGTGGACAGAACTCAAAATGCGTGGTACTATAACAATGTAATCAGATGAGAGGTCATCAGATGATTCAAACAAACACCATGAAAATGGTACGTTGCAAGTTGAAGAGGCTACAAGGATCAAGGATGTGAGGATGGGACAGCGATGCGATTTAGAAAAATAGGATTGCTGATACTGAGCCTGCTAATCGTCGGTTGGGGATTTCCAATGGCCGTTCGGGCCGATGTCCAGCAATCAACTTATACGGTAGAGTTAACACCGCCAAAGTCATCCACTTCCGGAACATTGGAATCGGGTAACGACGGGGACCTCGTGAATGAGGGCTCTAACAGCGGAACGACGATACCAACGAACGTGAGCAATTCGGGTTCGGGGGCTACCGTCAGTCAGAGTGCTGACAAAGGAACGCCAGCTACAAGCCAAGGTTTGACCGGACGCTTACCTCAAACTTCTGAGGAACGCGCAGGCCTAGGGGCCATGGCGGGTATCATCCTAATGTTGTTCGTTTGGATAGGGATTTTAATTGGTAGAAGAAAAGACAAGGACAATCAAGTTGAGGGAGATAAATATCATGACTAAGAAAACTTTACAATTACTTGCTACTGCTGCACTCGTTGCTGGATTTGGATTCACGACTGTAACTGCTAACGCCGCAACTACCAGTACTGGGAAAGACACGACGGCTACTGCAACTTTGAACACGCCAAAGCCTGACACGACTGACCCTGGTGATGCTGGTGGTATCAAATTAGTTACTGTTCCAAATATCGACTTTGGGACTGCAACTTTGGATGCTAGTTCTGACTTAACTTTGGACACTAGCAAGGTTCCAGCAGGAACTGATAAAGATGGTAATGCTACTGGGGTGCAAGGCAGCATCGATAACCCTGTACAAGTTAAGAATGCTGGGTTCAGTACCGGCTGGATCGTTCAAGTATCCACTGCCGATGCGATGAAGGATGCTGGCAAAACGCATCAACTGACCGGTGCACAAATGGTCTTAAATCCAGGGGCATTGACTTCTACCAACGTAGGTGCTGATGGGACAACCGTTGACAGTACGACGGGCGCTCCTACAACCCAAGTTGTAAAACTTAATGGTGGGGCTGCTAATGGTGTTCAAACTGTTATGTCCGCTGCTGCAGGCGATGGTATGGGAACTTGGAACGAAGCATTCACAAATGCCACGATCAGCATCCCTTCACAAACTGTTGCTGGTGTTTACACCGCTAACCTGAACTGGCAATTAACTAACGCCCCAACTAACACAGTGGCCTAAGCTTTTAAATTAAAGCAAGGGGGGTTGCGCAGTGACTAGATATCTGTTATTGATAGTAGCTTCGCTAGCTCTGGGAACTGGTATTACGGGTACCGCGCTTGCGCAGTCCACTGATTCGGGTGCGAGAACTTCACATGCGGAAGCCACACTTAATCCCAATGAAGACACTTCACCCGTTGATCCGAAAGATCCAAATGGATCGGGCAATGAATTTCCGGGTGAGGGAACAGATTCCACAGGTAAATTGACTTTGGATTACGTTTCTAATTTAAACTTTGTTCAGCAGGGAATTAGTGGCACTCAGATAGTTTCAAATGCCACTAACACAAAGGCTTTCGTTCAAATTAGTGATAGAAGGTCAACCGGTGCTGGCTGGCAATTGCAAGTGAAGCCGAGTGCCCTAGTGGGTGATAAGGATTCAACAGCCATTTCTCAAGCGAGTATCGAATTAGGTGCGGCGAGGTTTATTCCTTCAGGAAAAAATGTTAGTGGAACACCTAGCGTCGTTGCGACATCAACCCAATTACTGCCAATTGGAAGCTATTCATTAATTGGTAGGGCTGGCAAGAATGCTGGTATGGGTACTTGGATTATGAACTTAAATTACGATGCAAGTGCGCCTACTAAGTTACTTGTGATGAGTGCTGCTGTTACACAGCAGCAAACGTATCGCGGCACACTATCATGGTTGTTGTCGGATACACCACAATAAGGAATATTTAGATGATAGCGGTGACGACAGTCATCGCTATTTTTGGTATAATGTAGGTATTATGTGAGAAGTCGGAGGCTGGAACCATGAAACGATATTTGCGAATATTAATGTTGTTGGGGGCTATATTTGTCTTTGGTTCATGGGGGCAAGCTGTCGCTCATGCGGACGGGGTAGGATTTTCCGTTGCAGCGCAATTGCCTAAAAATCAGGATGATAAATCCGTAACCTATTTTGCGTTACGGGTTAAGCCAAATCAGAAGCAAAAGCTGGGAATTATTATCGCTAACTCAGGAAAAAAGAAAGCGACTTTCCAGTATGGCGTTAACCAATCGATTACGAATGATAATGGGGTCATTGATTACAGTAACCATAATCCTAAAAAAGATAGCTCATTAAAAATTGGGATTAGTGATATTTTTATTGGATCGCGTTCGCAAAAGGTAACGATTCCTGCTAAGAGTAAAAAGGTAGTTTACGTTACATATAAGATGCCGGCCGATAAAATAAAAGGAATGATCTTAGGTGGTGTCTTCGTTAAGAAGATGGGCTCTACCAAGGGTAACAGTTCAAAGGGTGTTAATATTAAAAACCAGTTCGCATATGTTATCGGTGTTCGCTTACGTGAAAGTAGTGCGTACGTTGGGCCTAACATGAAGCTGAATACGGTTAAGGCCGGCCAGATTAACGCCTATAACCAAGTTCAAGCTAACTTACAAAACCCAGAACCCGGAATTATGTCGAACCTAAAGATTAAGGCTAAAGTGACGAAACAAGGTGAAAGTAAGACTGTCCTGAGCAATGAAAAAGCAAACATGGCGATGGCACCTAATAGTAACTTTAACTACTCAATTCCTTGGGGGGACACCAAACTTGCAGCGGGAGATTACACGTTAACTTTGGATGCTTCTGCCAAGGGTGGGTATACTTGGCACTTTGTTAAGAACTTTAGTATCACGCAAGCACAGATCAATTCGTTAAAGAACAAAATTAATACGCCACAACAAAAGAATTACTTCTGGTGGTTCGTTGCTGGTGGTATCTTGATTCTCTTGTTGATCGCAATCATTATTTACCTCTTGTGGAAGCGTCGCCGAGATGACGATGAGTACTACGATGACGATGATAGTGATGAAAAATAACTAAATAAATTGGCATACTGAAGCGTCATGGTGGACGGAAACGACTAACTGTCGGATTCATTCACCGTGACGTTTTTTACTATGCCAAGCGAAAGGTTGAAAGCCAAAATGTTTGCGTTACTCTTGCGATAGTAGGAATTGTCACAGCTAAATTAGTGAAAACAGCCGCACTCCGGCCGCCAGGGATTGGGGAACGCTTCCAGCCAAACACAGGGCCAATGGACACGTTCGAGTCATGCGAATGTGACAAGAGCTAAGTTAGGCAGGTAAAGTTACAAACATAAAAGGTTATATAAAGAACGTTTACGGGTTAATTAGGGGGCAAGACACCACTAAATTTATTTTGAGGTTAAAAAATTGTCCTACAAAGTTAAGTTTTAAGGGTGATTGGAATTGCTCACAAGTTAGTATATTTACACAACTAGCTAACCATTCTTCGTTTAAAGTGTTTATGGAATTAATTGCGAGTTTTAGACATGAACAGCTTTGATTATTCGCCTTTATACCGTATAATGGGGTTAGGCAGATAGCCTAGAACTAGGGACTAGCATCTGATTACGGGTGGAAATGGGCTTAAATGACGCATTCCACATAAATGACTAATTGTAACGTCTAAAATGACACCTAATTCTGTTAAAAATGTGTCACCCGATTGTGAATTTACAGTCAATGTGAACTGCTGACGTGGGTTTAGTGGTTATGCTATTTAATTTTACCCATAAAACAATGCGCACATTGGCCGTTGTTCTTGGGGGCGATTACGGAAGTCAAAGATAGAGGGGAGAAATCGCCCATGAAATGTAAGCGATTATTAGTCGCATTGGTCAGCGCGTTTGCAATTTTGGGATTGGGCCAGCCACTGATTGGTCATGCGGATGCGGCGGCAGATGCCGACCTTGCAAGTGCAAAGGCGTCAATGCCACAAGGCTTGCCCATTGAGCAGTATTTTAATGTACCATCATTTAATAATGCTACAATGACTAATTCAGCGGACGTGACACCGTTGAATTCAAACAATACTCAGGCCGTGCAGTTAACAAATGACGTTGGACAATTGGGAACGATCTGGGCAAAAAAAGATGATTTTTACTTTGATTTAAACCAGAAACAGAAAGCCTCAATGTGGATGTATTTCGGCAATGGCGCTGTGGGTAAAATGGGCGATGGTATGGCCTTTGTGATTCAAAATCAGGGTGCAAACGCGACCTCAGTTGATAAAGATGGCAACCCTCGAGGACAGGAAACAATGGGGGTCTGGGGTTTCCCCGATGATGTTTCGAATTATTACCCGACCTTAGTCGGTGCACAAGCTATTCAGAAGAGCTGGGCGTTGGAATTTGATACGTTTCCTAATACGAGCTCGAGTGTCACTGTTGATCAGGCCAAGGCTGCCACTAGCTTTGATTTGGGAACTGGCAATCAAAATACTTCTGGAAACGATGCTGTGATTACTGGAAAACAGCATATTGCGGCTGCCTATCCGGCGGCGACCGGGCAGGGTGCAACTTACTATCGTAAACTGACAAAATATGATAGCGTCACGTATTTTACCAAAATGAATCATAATGGTCCCATTGCAAATAGTGGAAGTTGGTTGACTAATGGGGCTTGGCATCATCTAACCGTGCAGTACACACCGCCTACAACGAGTGGTGGTAAGGGTGACGTGGTATACACAATCAACGATAAGGATCCCAATACGGGAGAGGCAACGACGTCAGACGTTCAGCAGTCGAATCATTATGAATTAGATCCAACGACGGTTGACGATGGAACGGGCCACGCCTATTGGGGCTTTACTGGATCGACAGGGGCCTATGCCGAAAATAACCTGGTGGTCTTCGAACAAATTCCTGGTTTAGTGGATGCCGATGCATCTACTAGTATTCATAACCAGGCGGACAACAGTGCCGTGACCAATGGCCAAATCATCATGGGTGGGAGCCGCTTGCGTCTGGACTATAATTTAACGTATAATTCCGGACGGAGTGAGTGGCAACCCAAAGCCAAGATTAGTATGCCTAGTGGTTTTGTCCCCAAGTCTGGTGTGGTGACTTATGCGAATGGGACGACGCAGACGATTGATCTTGCTTCGGCTCAGAGTGCGCAAGAGTTGAATTTTGCGCTGAGTGAGGCTTTGGACAACAAAAATAAGACAGCGGACATTACAATTTATGGTCGGCAAGACAACCCGACAAGCTCGACGGCTACCATTAGCGGTACCACGAGTAAGTTTGTGGGAACTTACGGGGTTGCGACGGCAGATATGGTGCCCTATACAGTGTACAAAGCCACGACGCAATTTAGAATTGGGTGGCTCGCTGGTGAAAGCTACGATTCGATTATGACTGAGCCTAATCAGGATGTGACCGTTAAGGGACAATTTAAGCTATCAGGGTCGCCGATCACTAGTGGCGGGTTCACCTTGCAAGGGAGTTTGAATGGCTTGCCAATCGATGATATGACTATCGATCCTAGTTCTGTTTCTGGAAATACAACGAGTGGCTACACGGGAACGTTCTCGTACACGGTGCCCGCGGCTAAATTGCAACACGGGAAAAACGAATTGCTATTGCATCTCCTAAGCTACGATGGCTATACAACTGATGATCTCATTTCGGATATTACCGTCAGCGGGCCATTAGCATTTGGTAACGTTGACGATAATGTATCATACACGGCCGACTTGACCGGTTCTCATATGTTAGTTCCGCGAGACGGACCGTGGCAAATTAATGTTGATGATCAACGTGGTACGGGGTCTAGCTGGCAGTTGACGGCGCAAATGTCTGCGCCGTTGCAGGCCAGTAATCTGCCCGCGACGACGATGAATTTGGTCTACAAATCCTCGGCAGACGCGACGCCGGTTGTGCTGGGATCATCGACCGAAGTTGTGGCTAAACGGACGACCACCAGTGATGATGATTCGTTTAATGCGACTAGTCAGTGGAGCGACGATTCTGGCCTCTTGCTGGATGTTAGCAGTGGGGCCGTTGCTGGGACCTACACGGGCACAATTCAGTGGGGACTGGAGAACGCACCAGGATAAACAATGAGTTGAATACGTTTGAAAGTAGCTGCTATATCTGGTCGACAACGACTAGCTGTAGCAGTTATTTTTGTGGTGACTAATTGGGAGGCACATAGGCGAAGACGCTTTTTTCGAGATTGATTGCCTGATGCAAGGAAAACCAGGACTTAAAATTCCGGTTACACTTTTACTGGTATGGCTAGGACCATTCGGAAGTTAGTGCGCTTCTTTTGGATTTCGTAATCAGACGATAAATCTGTCGTAAGTATTGCTACTAAAGGAACCAGCTGTATAAATAGGATAATAATCAACTATGATTAAATTAATTTTTGACCTTTACCTTTTTGGTTCTGATGGTATACTATATTTAGTGATAAGCTTTAGTGAAGGACATGGTTAGCCGCAGTTAAGTAAGTTCACCGGTAGTACCAGTCACGATAAGATGTAAATAGCATTTTTTCACAAATACATTAACTGGTAAGATAGTAATCGGGTCATAAGTTGAGTGATAGCAGTAAAAAGGACACGAGTAGACTAGGGCGTGCACCGGATGTTTTTTTGCCTGATGAGGGTCGGGCGAAGGGAGCTTTTTTATGAGATTTCGAAATAAGATGTTAGCAATTACTGGAGCTGTTGTGGCCAGCTTTAGTTGGGGGTTGTGGCACGGGACAGTTGTGGGGCAAGCCGTCACGACGGATCCGCAGTCCGTGTTAAATTCAGCACCACAATCACTTAAGGTTGCGGGGAATAGTTATTTTAATAAGCCGGATACGATTGGCTCTGGTACCAGTCAGATTAGCAACGCGGCGCAAATCTTGACGGGGAGCAAGGGCGATGGTGTTTCGCTGACGCAAGATGGTGCGGCGAATACGGGTGGTGCCATTTGGTCTAACGGAAAATCATTTAACATGTACAAAAACCAGCGAGCATCAATGTGGGTGTACATTGGCACCAATGGGGCAACCCCTGGTGACGGGATAGCTTTTGTTCTTCAGAATAGCAGTAATAGCGCCTTTTCCGGAACCGGTGAGTCGTTAGGCGTCTGGGGAGTGGATCCCCGAAAGGCTGGGAGTACCACGACCGACTTACAGAATTCAGCGATTCAAAAGAGCTGGGCACTGGAGTTCGATACGGGAGTTGACCAAACAGTTCCCGCAAAAAACTGGATAGTGAACCAAACGGATCCAAATTCATTTGATATTGGTCAATATACGGCTAATGATGATGGTACGAATCCGGTGTTTAATGGTATTGGGTATAATCCGGGCTCGGGTAATGATGATATTAATGAAACAATTAAAGGGGAACACATTGCGTCAAATTATCCTGATATGAACACCTCTTATTACGCTTATCCACAAGCAGGAAAGTTCTTTACCGGATATGGTGGTATTTTTAACATCCCGCAATACAGCTACGGTACCTACAATTACTTTGGCCTTGCTCACCGGGGGTTGATCCGTGATAATTCCGGGGATCGGTTCATGTCCTTGGGGAACTGGCAACACATTACGTTAGACTACACGGCGCCCACTGATGGTGGCAATACGGGGACCATCACGTATTCCTACAATGATAAAGACGCAACGACCGGAGCCCCTAAGCCCCAGAACAACAATACGTATGCGAGAGAAAGTATCGATCTTTCTAATTTAGATGTCTCTGAATCGGATCCCAACGTCTACTGGGGGTTCACTGGGACGACTGGGACCAACAGTGAAACCAGTGTTGTGGCCTTTGAACAAGTTCCGGGTCAAGCTAATGTGAATTCCACCGCAACGTTGACCGATGAAACTAAGAACAACGCGACGATTACTTCGGGATACGGGGTCAGTGGAAACGATGCCGTGAAGGCGACCTATACGTTAAACTATGAGAGCGGCGAAGAAGATTGGTCCAACATTAAGAGTTCACTGAATTTACCGGCGAACATCAATTGGAACAAAGCAGAAATCTCCTACCCGAATTCAACGACCGCGACCAAGTCACTTTCACCCGCAGATATTAGTAATAATAAATTAGATGTTAACGTGGATAACCTGAATAGTAGCAACAATCAAGCAGTCATTACCCTTGAGGGGACGGCCAATAATGTGGCCGCAACTTCCGCCACAGCGGTGTCTTCATTTGTCGGGGATAATGCGATCACTAGTGCAAAAACTAATAGTTTCAAGATTACAGCGTCACCATTTACTGTCAGTCTTAGCCCTAAGACGATCGCCGCTAACGCGAACACGGCAACGACGGTCAAGGGAAGTGTTTCCTCGACGGATAGTACCGTTACGGGAAGTAACACGACACTCACAGCGACTATGACGGCACCCGATGGGACGGTGACTGACATTGCCGCTAAGGACATTGATTTATCCACGACGGCCAATGCTGCTGGTGGGTATGATTTTACCGTAAATATTGATAAGGTGCTCGCTGGAAGTTCTACAGTTCAGGTCAGCGCTAAGTCGAGCAGTTATAGTGCCAGTGATACGGCAACTGTGACTGGGGGAACCGTTGACTTCGGTGATACCAGCGGGGCAATGACATTTGAGACCACGACGTTGAGCGGCAGTGGGACGCAGACCGTGCCTCGAGATGAATCGAATGGTGCTTGGCGTCTGGATGTGGACAGTTCATTGATTGCTGGGAGTAGTTGGAAAGTGACTGCCAAGACGGCTGGTATGTACAACGATAACGTTCCGGACAGTGAGCTAGATGGGGCCTTGATTTACAAGAACGCTGCTGGAACCACAACCTTAAATAGCGATGATGGTACGGTTGTTTCCAGTGACACAACGGATGGCACGGCTAATTCGACTAACATTGCTAGCGACTGGACCAGTAATTCTGGCATCCTACTCAATGTGAACGGTGGGGCGGTCAACGGCTCCTACACGGGGACGATTGACTGGACACTGGAGTTGGCACCTTAGACGATAACCACAGTAGAATAGAAAGTAACAGGCATCAATGGTGGCACCTTAGAGATGAGGCGCTGATCATTGGTGCTTTTTTGTAGAATTTAGGTGAAGTAGAGATGCAGTATAACTTATTTTGTTTGGCTCTTTGTCAACCGGTGTTGATGGAGGGAATTTCGGAGGTTCAATTCATTTACGAATTGGGCCTCTTTTTTGTAC
>NZ_RHNX01000001.1 GCF_003946335.1 Levilactobacillus fujinensis | reverse complement strand
GAACTCAAACGTATATTTCTTCATAAAACCACCTCAAAATTATTAGTCTTTCTGTCTAATAATTTTACGGCACTTCAAGACGCCGACTAACATCGTCGACACGGCTAGCTGCATCCCTGGCCGCCTCCGGCTCTGATTGGTACATGTCAATTCCAATCACTGAATCCCAAGTGGTCGCTATAAGCATAATTCAATAGCGCTTCAAACGGTATGATCCGTGTTGCCTCAAACTAACTACGTCAGCCGAGAGGTCGGCAGATATGGGCTCAGGCGCGTCGTTCTACTTAGTCAGTGGGTGGTTTTTCCCACTGGCTTAGTAGAAAACCAAGCTTGGAGACTCGGTCCTTTCGAGGCTTCAAGTTGTGTTCGCACCGATCCAGCCCATATCTGCTGGCCGGTAAGGCGATGGTTGGACAACGTTGCCTATTTTTAGAACCAGTATCGTTGTGACAACAGTCATAATGTGCGTTTGGGAACTTTCAACCTTAGGAATTAAACAACATTGTCTAGTCATCGCCTTATGTCCCACGTTTCGGCACCATAGTAGCGTAAATAAAAGTTGCTTCTTTCAGAATATAATAATTCTGAAAGAAGCAACTTTTGAGTTATGTTCCAGCCTCGTTTTAACTTTACTCATCGTGATGCGCCTGGTAACTCGCGAACGCGGCATAGCCTAACGCCACGACTAACAGAGTGCCCAGACCGTAAAACAGAATGTTCCCCAGAATCATGTTAAATCCTCCCCATCTCTTAATATGCCTCTAATAGCATATCAAAGTGGGAATTTGAGGTAAACCGTTCCGACCAAATTGTAATCTTACTTGACTAAGTAAGCCTGGTCCTTGACCAAATCAAACGGAGTGAAGTGGCGGTTCAATTGGCGAGTTGCCGCATTTTCAACCAACTCGGCGTGAGACCAAAAGGTAGCCGAATCCGTTGCCCCGTTCTTTTCGCCAATGACCACAAAGTCGACGCTCGCCTGGGAGTTGCGAATCGCCTGAAGCAATTCCCAATCCACCGGCAGGCCATCCGGCGACCATGACATGACCACGACGCCAATTTTATCTTGGTATTTCTGGAAGGCTTCCACGGCCCCCAGTGGCTCGATCGTCGTCAGGGCATGCCGGCCAGTCTCGTTTTCCGTCGTCCAGGTCTGACTGTCTGTGGCGTACACGGTCTTGTGCGCGTCTCGCAGGCCCTTTGAGATGTAGCCATTGCCGGCCATCACTTCCAGCACAGCGCGGTCGCCGACAAATTTTGCCAAATCAGTGACAAACGGGGCAGACGTATAGGCCCACATACCATAGTGATTTTCCAGATAGTCACGGAAGGCGCGCAGGTCGTGGTCCAGCCGGGGCAATGTATCGGTCAGGTCATTCCATAATTGGTCACCGGTAGCATCGCCGGTCGGGTACTGACCCTCCAGTTTTCGAAAAATTTGGTCCTGAATGTCGTCCGGCAATTGCAAGAGGGGCAATTGTTGTGGCAAGTCGCCGGCCGCCAACATCTTGTCGGCCAACAGCACATTACTGATTAAAATTTTAGCTGCGGGAAAATCATTAAATTGTTTATAGTAGGCTGCCATCCGGTCCATGTAGGCCGTCTTCCGTTGGCTCATGGGCAGGTGGCGAACCTTTTTTCTAAGTTGTTTCAGCTTTTTTGGATTCACAGGAAAGATCCTTTCAAAATTAAAATAAAAGTCGGCCGATTAGCGTTTCCGCTGACCAGCCGACTCGCGGTTAATGGTTATCATCTAAATGGAGATCTAACTCTTCCTGCTGGTTTGGCTCAGCGCTGGTGTAGCGGTTTTCCTTGCCATGCAGGTAGCCATCGATCAACTGGTAAATTTCATAGCGATCGCGACCACTCAATAATTCACGGTTAAAGCTGAGCTGCTTGCCAGAGAGGAAGAGCCGGCCTAAATCGTACTCGTCGCGTTCTGCCTTACCGGTCAAGTAGTCCATGGTCACATCGAAATATTCGGCTAACTTGCGCACCTCGAGAAAGGACGGTGTTCGAATCCCCCGTTCCCAGTTGCCGATTTGTGACGCTGTGTTGGCGTGGTGGTCATCCGGCCCCACGGAATGTTCGTTTAACCCAGTTGCCAATTGTTCTAGTGTAATGTGTTGGCCGCGTCGCAAGGCCCGAAGTCGTTCAGGAAACATACCAATCACCCTTTTCATCCCGTATTATTATCTTCATTATACCACTCTACGTTACTTTTAAATGAAAGATAACTGGAAGAAGGGCGGTTATGTTGCGCCAGGACTGCATCTGCTAGGAGAAACGCCTCCAGCCAAAATACGCGCTTCCGTCTCGCCTGCAAGCCGTGAAATTCACGCGTCTCTCAGGTCGTCCACACTGTAAGACGGGAAAGTACGCTGACTAACCACCGTCGATGCAGCTGAATCTGCACTGTTCCAGCCTATATTCACCAGTCAGGAAGGCGATGGGGTCCATACTAGGGGGTCACGACGCCCTTATTTCTTAACTAACGGATCAGTTAATCGCATGAACTCGGCCACATCGCGCTTGATGAGCTTGACGCCGGCCAGCCAGAAGTCCGGTTGGGTCAGGTCAACGCCCAAGTGCTTTTGTGCTAGCTCTTCGGTTGACATGTTGGCCGTATCCCGCAACAAAGCAATGTAGGCGTCCTCGAAGTTGCCTTCCTGTTGGGCCTTGGCGTAAATGCCCAGACTGAACAGGTAGCCGAAGACGTACGGAAAGTTGTAGAAGGCGGGTTCGTCGATGTAGAAGTGGAGCTTGCTGGCCCACAGGTGTGGTGAGTAGGTCGATAGGTCGTGACCGAACGCTTCTTTTTGTGCGTTGAGCATCAGCTCGTTGAGTTCGGCCGGCGTGACTAATTTTTGTTGCCGCAGCTGGTAGAAATGGGTTTCAAATAGGAACCGCGCCCGGATATTTAAGAACATCGCTAGGGGGTTATCCATTTTAGCGTTTAACAACGTAATCTTTTCCGCGTCATTCTTGGCCGCCTTCACATTGGCATCGGCCACGATGAGTTCACCAAACGTTGATGCCGTTTCTGCCACGTTCATGGCGTAGCCTTGCCGCAGCAGGGGGAGGTCGCTCATAACACTAGAGTGAAAGGCATGACCTAGTTCATGCGCTAACGTTGAGACGTCGTTCGGCGAGCCCGTAAAGGTCATAAAGATGCGCGACTCGTTAGTTTCTGGGGCACTTTCCATCCAGCCACCAGGCGCCTTACCTGCGCGGTCCTCGGCTTCGATCCAACGGTGTTCGAAGGCGTGCTTTGCCAGTGCCGCCATCTTCGGGGAGAATTCACCATAATGTTGAATGATAAATTCCGCGGCCTCATCGAACGTAAAGTGGTGCAAGTGACTTCCTGGTAGGTTCAGTGGTGCCTCCACGTCTTGCCAGCCAGCATGTCTTTTGCCCAGTAAGGCCGCCTTGCGGTCCAGGTAGTCGAGCAAGAACTGCTTGTTGTCGTCGACCACTTGCCAAATCGTTGCTAAGGTTTTTGCACTTAACCGATTGTCCTTTAGCGGTTTGCGAAGAAAATCAGTGGTCCCATGAGCCGCGTATTCGGTCAACCGGAAGCCAGCCAAATGGTTCAATGTGTCGGCGAAGAGTTGTTCTTTATCCGTCCATGCCTGTTCCCAGGCCGGTAAGAGTTCGGCACGATACTGGGGATCGGCATTTCCCAACAAGTTATTATCAGCCTGGCCCGCGGAAAGGGTGACCGAGTTGCCCGTGGCGTCCTTGAACGGCACACTGACCGTTGCGACCAACGAATCATAGTGCGCGCTCCAGGCCGCCTTGCCATCCATGTTGAGGCGGTTGATCAGGGCCTCCGTCTTGTCATCGAGGAGTTCCTTGCCGGCGTCGCGCATTTCTTTTAAATTAAACGCGATCGGTTGGAGTTCTGGTCGGGTCAGCATCGCCGTAAAGTTGGCATCTGGCACCTGAACCAACACCTTTTTCAGTTTGCCACTGACGTTTTCGGCCTGTGTTTCCAAGTCGAGTAATTGGGCTTCCTTGGGTGCCACGTCGGGATTCTTGATGTCAGCATCGCCAACTGCCATGATAAAGATTCCTGCCTGAGCCAGTCCAGCGTCGATAGCCTGTAACTGGTCAATAAGCTTCACAAATTGCTGGTAGTCTGGCGCGTCACTTGCGGCGTCCCAGCGATCCAGGAGGTCACCAAGCGTTGCGATGGCGCTCTTGATCTGAGTGAGTTTCGTTTTGAGTTGCGATGAGGTAATGCCCCCCGCGAATAGGGAATCGAGGTCCCAATTTAAAGAATATTTCACAGAAATTGCCTCCTAGTTAACGATTTGAGCTGGCCATGATTGCGGTTAATCCAGCGCTGACTTGACTTACAAGCCGTGCTACCGCAATTGGGTACATTATAGCAAACTTCGTAACGATTGCGCTGGCCTAAAGAACTCCGTATACTTACCAATAAGAGAGAGTTGAGAGATGATTAGGGGGAAGCGTAAGATGAAAAAACGATTGAAATGGTGGCTGATTAGCCTCGGTATCGTGATCTTTTTGGTGGCAGAGGGCCTCGTGGGGGCGAGCCTGTACTTTTATAACATGACGGTGGCGAGTGGCAAGAAGAGTTTCGTTGCTACGGACACCCGGTTGAAGAAGTCGGACCCGATGTATACCCAGAAAAAATGGTATCGCGATGTCGCCAAGCAACACTGGACGGAAAAGGCAGCCGGTGCCAATTTAAAATTAGTTGCGGACTACATTCCGGCGGCGCAGTCGAGTAAGAAGACGGTCGTTTTGGTCCACGGCTTCGGGTCTGACAAGGAAGCCATGGGCGGGTACGTCGCCATGTTCCACAATCTCGGCTACAACACGTTGATTCCAGACACCCGCGGTCAGGGTCAGAGCCAAGGCAAGGTCATCAGTTACGGTCACTATGAAAGTAAGGATTATTTGAAATGGGTCGACCAAGTCATTGCCAAACAGGGGCAGGATTCCCAAGTCGTCTTGTTCGGCGTGTCCATGGGCGGCGCCACGACCATGATGACCAGTGGGATGAAAACGCCAAGTCAGCTGAAGGCCTACATTGAGGACTGCGGTTACACCAATGCTGATGCCGAAATTGCCTATCAGGCGAAGCAAATGTACAACCTGCCTTACTGGCCACTAGTGCCACTGACAAGTCTGATGACTAAACTCAAGGCCGGTTTCTACTTCAAGGACGCCAATGCCACGGCCGCGGTCAAGCAGAACCACAAGCCAATGCTGTTCATTCACGGTGGCGCGGACAAATTCGTGCCGACTAAGATGGTCTATACGGTCTACCGGGCGGATGCCGGGCCTAAGGAGCTGCTCGTCGTTCCTGGCGCCAAGCACGCCGCGGCCTTGTCGCACAATCCTAAGCTCTATGAAAAGACAGTCAAGGCCTACTTGGCGAAATATATTAAGTAAGGTTATGCACCGGACAACTCTAGCGTTCCTGCCGGCCTCTCGGCTTAGATTGTGGGATTCTGGCAACGATGACGGATATTTAAATTCACTGGATAGTTTTAATAACAGCGCCTATTAGTCGTCAAAATTTTCTTGTGATATGACTAATGGATAACTGTCGTTGATAGCTTATGATTGAATTAAGCAACCTAATTTTTCAGCTATCTTAGTCGCAGGTCAGCGGGCACAGAGCGTTGTATCGATGGCGTTAGCTGGTGTCCTTGGGCAGCTTAGGCCATGGGACGACCTTGAAGACGCGTAGACTGTCGAGTCGGAGGCCCGAACTTTGGGCTGGAGCAACTCCCTGGCAGGCGGAATTCTGGCAGCCGCGGGCGATACTTGACGTCTAGCTTTTACGATGCGGGCGGTAGCCAAAAGGAGGGATGGGACCAGTGACTGAACGACAATTTCGACCCATGACCGAAACGATTTTGACGCTGGGAGCGACCTTGGTCATGGGGATGATCGATGCCGATACATTTCTGAATCACGGTGCGGTTTTCGTAAGCGCTCAGACGGGGAACCTAGTCGTTTTTGTGGTCAAATTGATGGAACACGGCTGGGGTGATGCTTGGGTCAACGTGCCCGTCTGGATCGGTTATTTTCTGGGTTGTTTTGGTGCGCAGGGACTGAGTGAACACATTAGTCAGGACAATCAGCGCCGACAAATGCGCTGGCTGCTACTCCTGGACGTGCTCGCCTACGCCGTTTTGGCGAGCCTGCAGACGACCTTATCGACCCTCTGGCTGGTCTTTTTCCTTGGCGTCGTGGCCGGATACGAGCTGACGATTTTTCGGCAGGTCGGTGGTATTGGCATCAACAATGGCATCATGACCGGCAATTCCAAGAATCTGGCGACCGATACCTACCGGGCTTGGATCGATGGTGACCGTGTTGCTCGGTTACGGCAGGGGAAATGGGCCCTCGTCCTGATCACCTTCATTCTGGGCTGTGCCATGGGGGCCTGGTTGGCCATGTTAACGGCGCTTGGGGTTCTGTGGATTGCTACGGGCTTAAAATTAATTCTCCTCTGCTGGCTATTTTTACCGGTTGCAATGGAAAAGCCGCGCGGATGATTGGTTGGGTTGTGGCCGTAAATAGCGTATAATTAACTAGAATCGGGTGAAGACTAGACCGCTATTTTGATTTGGGTGGCTCAAAGTCAGCAGTAACGCCATTTTGCGTTATCTTTCCCCCGAAATTACCTATTAACGGGACCCACGATGATTGTGGGAGTGAAATTAAGGAGCTTAGCAAATTGTTAATCACAGGACTAATTATCGGTCTTTTGGTGATTGGGCTAGTGCTCGGCTATCTGGTGCGGCAACATCAGCACCGTCAAGAACTCATGGCGGTCCAGGCCCAGGCGCGAGACATCATTGCTCAGGCAACCGAGAAGGCTAAGAAACAGGTCAGCAAGCTACAGGCGGATAGTCGCCGTGACACGTTGGCTTATCAGCAATCAGTAAAAGACGAATTGACCGAGCAACAGAGCGACATTGCGGTACGTGAACAACGTCGTCAGCAGCGCGAACAAATGCTGGGGCAGATGACTGTTCGGTTGGATGACCAGACTGCGATGTTAGATGAGCGTAGTCAGGCCAACCGCGACCAACGCCAAGCCATTCATTTGGCACACGATCAGGCGACAACGTTACGGGAAGACCGCGAAAAGACGTTGGCGGATCGGGCGGAACTGGATACCAAGGGTGCGCAGGATACGGTGTTACAACATACCGAATTGGCACTCAAGCGTGACCGCGACGTGGAAATTAAAGCGCTGAACGATAACGCCGTTGCCAGTGCCGAGCGTTGGGCCAAAGATGTCGTTTTATCGGCGACGGAGAGTGGCCCGCAAGACTTGCCGAAGGAACACATGGAACATACAGTGGTTGTGCCGAACGGTGAGATCCGCAGTAAAATTATTGGTCGCGATGGCCAACACATCCGGTTGCTGGAAACGTTGACCGGGACGGACTTGATCTTTGTTCCGGACGACAACACGACCCTATTCATCAGTACACATGACCCGATTCGCCGAGAAGTGGCCCGGGTCGCCCTGACGAATTTGATTGCCAGTCGTCGAATTTCGGCTAACCAGATTGAAACGCAGGTGGAAAATGCACAGCGGGATGTTAATCACAGTCTCTGGGAGACTGGGGAACAGACCGTTAGCCTATTACATGTCGGCTGGATGCATCCCGATTTGATGAAACTGATCGGCCGTCTCAAGTACCGAACCAGTTATGGTCAAAATGTTCTGTTGCATTCGATCGAAGTGGCTCAGCTAACTGGTGCCATGGCCGCTAGACTGGGGTATAATACCCGGTTAGCACGGCGGGCCGGTTTACTCCATGATATTGGGAAGGCCATCGACCACGAAGTCGAAGGGACCCACGTGGAAATCGGGACTGAATTTGCCCAAAAGTACGGTGAGGAAGAGGTCGTCATCAACGCGATTGCGGCCCACCATGGCGACGTTGAGAAGACGTCACCACTGTCCGACCTAGTCGCTGCGGCCGATGCCGTCTCTGGTGCGCGTCCGGGTGCCCGGAGCGAGTCCGTTGAGGATTACATCAACCGATTACGGGCGTTAGAACAGATTGCGAACGAACAAACCGGTGTTGCCGAAAGTTATGCTATTCAGGCGGGCCGT
The DNA here is from genome assembly GCF_003946335.1 of Levilactobacillus fujinensis. Taxonomy (GTDB): domain Bacteria; phylum Bacillota; class Bacilli; order Lactobacillales; family Lactobacillaceae; genus Levilactobacillus; species Levilactobacillus fujinensis. The sequence continues at coordinate 171,255 of NZ_RHNX01000001.1, read as the reverse complement.
GAACTGCGAATCGTCGTCAAGCCACAAGAACTCGACGACAAGGCGGCGGCTAACCTGACCAAGGAAGTCGCTAAGCAAATTGAGGATAAACTGACGTATCCTGGGAAAATCAAGGTCACCACGATTCGCCAACTCGCCGCCGTTGAGTACATCGGTGATGAGAAAAAGAAGAAAAAGAAGCGTAAGAAAAAAGCCGCTAACGAGTAGTGGCTGATTAACTAACGTATGGAGTCGTTGCGCAAGTGAGTGTAGCTTGCCAAACGGACTGCATGCGCTTTTTATTATGACAGTTAATAAAGTATCTAAGTGTCATTTTGAACCACAAATTTTCAGTAGATGTAGACTTGCCCCTAATCTAAATTGAAGGAGTGTGAGTTGCATGAGGTCTTCGAGTAAGAGTAATGTTGTTCGCTTATTCTCAAAGATAAAATTTCCGTGGTTGTTATTTGTCTCAGGAATTGGGTTGACTTTGTTTGGCGTTTCATTTTCGCTAGTGTTGCCCTTGGAAGTTCGAACATTTGTCGACAATTTCAAAACTGGCTTGTCGGCGAGTCGGCTGGTGTTGATTGTTGGTTTGCTGGTTGGCTCAACGCTATTTAGTGTTGGAAGTAACTTCTTGTTGGGCGTTGCCGGGCAACAAATTGTTCGTGATTTGAGAGCTGAAGTTTCGGCTCACGTGATTCATCTTCCAATTCCGTTTTTTGATAAAACACGCTCAGGAGAAATTGCCAGTCACATTAGCAGTGATACGCAGAAAATCAATGATTTGATCAGTAATAATATTAGTTTCTTTGTTTCAGGGACGATTATGACGATTGGCTCTGTCGTAATCTTGTTTATGCTGAGCAAGATATTGACGCTCATTATTGGCTTGACCATTACGATTATGGCCATTTCACTAATACCGATCGCCCAGAAAGAATCAGTTTTACAACACGCGACGCAAAACGAATTAGGCAAATATAGTGCTGACCTGCAACAAGGCGTATCCGAAATTCACTTGATTAAGACGTCTAATGCCGAGGACCATGTTTCTGATGGCTTAGTTAGTCGAATTAAGACATTATATCGGGCTAATCTGGGCATCACCAAGTTGAGTGCAATCATTGATCCAATTGAGTATACGTTGTTAATGGGAACCTTTTTCATTGTGTTCGTCTCTGGCGGTTCACTGGTTGCTAAGAATATTATTTCAGTAGGGTCGTTGACGTCATTTTTACTCTACGTTTTCCAAATTATGACGCCAATTTCTAGTATGAGTCACACTTTTGCGGAGTTTAAATCCGCTGATGGCGCGGCGCAGACCTTAATTGACCTATTTGATGAACCTGTTGAAAAGGATAATCCGAGTCAAACACGATTAGCAAAGGGAACGAATGCCAAGGTTACCTTTACCGGGGTTAACTTTGCTTATGCCGGTAGCGATAAAAAAATAATCAATGATTTATCACTGAGCTTTGATCCAGGAAAGATTACTGCGTTAGTTGGACCTAGTGGCGGCGGTAAATCGACAATTTTAGGACTGGTTGAGCGTTTCTATATGACAGATTCTGGCACAATTCGTTATGGTCAAGAGGACATTAAGACGCTTTCTCTGAAAGACTGGCGGCGGAATATTTCTTACGTTTCTCAGGAGACTTCGATTTTATTTGGGACGGTGCGTGACAATTTAACGTTTGGTCTTCTCAGCCAGCCAACGGACGCGCAACTGATGCAGGCCCTAGACGCCGCGTCCGCATCGGATTTTGTTAAGCAGTTACCGCAAGGCCTAGATACACCCCTTTCAGAGCAAGGGCAAAATCTTTCGGGTGGTCAGATTCAAAGGTTAATGATTGCCAGAGCCTTTTTGCGGCCAGCATCCATTATTATTTTTGATGAAGCCACGGCTAATCTGGACAGTGCTTCTGAAAGTACGATTGAAACGTCGATTGATCGTTTACGCCAAGATAAGACCGTCATTGTTGTGGCACACCGACTGGCAACGGTTAAGAATGCGGATAGAATTTTCTTTATCGAAAAAGGACATGTTACGGGAACCGGCACACACCAAGAACTTATTCAGACGCATGCGCTCTACAAACAGTATGTTGAGGAGCAGTTGTTATAAACTAAAGAGGGGTGCCAGATGCTAAGCTATATTCGTTATCTTCAAAGTCAGGTTGTGAATACAACGGTTGGAGATACATCATCAAGGATTATTGATCTGTTTGCTTCACCACAACGAGAAAGAATATTAAGACCATTAGCACAAGAAATTTTGGAGTTTTCTCCTCAAAAGGAAAGTTTGCTAACGAATCAGTTGGCATCTCTTAAAAATATAGATTCAATTTTAGATGGTCTCTTAATTTTACAATTGTACAATGATGATGTACTGACTTCTCTTGATATCATGCTGATTCAATTTGTTGTGTCCCAGAGCTCATTTATGAGGTCAACTATATTTCTTCCAAAAATCGATTATATAATTCGTCATAGTTCTAAGCAAAAAAGTGAGTCATTTCAAATGCGAAAAACAATCGATAAATTGATTACACAATGTTATTGACACTACCTGAATTCTGATTATACTCATAGTTAATCTTAGATAAGGGAGGAATTAAATTATGACTAAGATGATGAAATTTAGTTTAAAGCTGCAAAGAAATGGTAAAGGAATTACTTTACCGTTCAATACGTACAGGGATGGTGAAGGACACGTTTTTACTTACTTTAAGAATGGTGAGCCTGCAATTGTGATTAATCAAATTGCAGTTAAAGGAGCACTAGAAAGCGCATGGAATTAGAGAGGTCTCGAATTCCATTTGGTCTTTTAGAAGCAAGCGTTGACGATTGGATTAACAACCATCGACGCTTGTTTCTTTTAAATAAAAAATCAACTTTGGAATATTATATTATGCAGGTGTTTTGTTTGAATCGTGCATCAATTGGAAGCTATGCTGACTTACTTTATGAGTCATTATTCACTAGAGGCATTGATAAGAGTCTATCAAATAAAGAGCTTCATGAGTATGTTATTTCTCAAACCGAGACAGATTACGAGCAAATTGAATTACTAGCTATTTATGATTTGAAAAATCAAACGGACCATAGTCAGTACATCCAGGTTCTGATACGACGTGGATTAATGAATTATTTGGCGAGTGTGCCAAGTGAAAATGCAGTCCTTGGAAACCGCGATTTTATTTATGAAATTACGCATACTATTTTTTGGGGATCTAGTTTTGGTTGGAAGAAGAATTTGCTGAAGTCGTCTGTTGATACTGTTCAGCTAGAACATCTTCTTGATTTGTGCTTATCGACCTCGTTAATGGATAATGATATCGATGTGTTATTAGAAGTATTAGTCGGTTATGTTTTATGTGATTTAGACTCGGAACTGAATTCTCATATCTTGAAGGTTTGTATGACTAGATTAGCGAAGTCTTATGATAGTGAAACAGGGCACATCATCTTTGAAACCAAAGGTGATTCATTTGCAACATCGTACCATTCTACTTTGGTTCTCCGAATCTTATTGGGTCAATATTTAAAATCGCAACAAAACAAATCATGCAACTAATGCGTTCAGTATCTTCATGACTTAGCGCCGAACCCCTTTGAACGACAAAATAAAAACGGTTATCCTTTCAATCTCGCTAACAATAGCAGGGTAGAAAGGATAACCGTTTTTCAATTGTTTCAGCTTAATCTTGTGGCTCATTGACCACACTAAAGTTATCATTTGTGGTCGCATCTATCGTCGGGTGTTCTTGCAGGTAGTCCGCGATGATCTCACTCATCGCGCCCTGACTTTCGGCGATGATCTTATCCGCACCGTACATGGCATAGTGCCCGCCACCGACCGCGCGGTACTGGTTCAATGCAATTCGTAACGTTTGCTCCGGCGTAACGGGTTCACCGTGGTACATTAGGCTTTCGACCCGGTGACCCATGGGCTTTGCCACGTTTAGCCGGTAGTCGATACCTTCGTACATATCGTAGTTGTACTGCCGGCGTTTCGGATGAACGAAGGCCGGATTCACAGCAATTTCACCATCTTTTACGGTGAAGTAGCGCGCACTGACCTCCAGCGCCGCTTTCAGGTCAGCTCCCGTGATATTCAGCAGCGACAGGCCGTTGGGATAGACGTAATTGGTCATGATATTGCGCATGGTGATGGGGTTTTCAAACCCACGAGCCTCGTCGTTAAACAGCGCGGTCGCGGAAATATCGGCCCCCATGGTCGCCATTTGGACCTTTTGAATAAATTCGATGTATGGCGTCTCGTGAATCCGAGCGGCAAAGGGATCGGTGAAGGTCATGTCACCCTTGATGTGGCCCAGCGGTTGGTCGAGCCAATGACCGACTTCGTTGTTGAGGTCGGTTGCCGCCGTCAAGACTTTTTGATCTAGCGGGGCATCTGCGGCGCTGACCAATTCGGCATGGTGATGGGTGACGTGAACCGTGCCATCGGCGTCGCGGTCGAGGTCCAGCGTAATTTTACCGACGGCTTGACCCCGGAAACCGGGTTGGGTGGTTGGAATGTCAAAGACATTGGTGGCCAGTTGGCGGTGTTGGTGACCAGTGACCAGAGCATCGATGCCGGGAATGGCCTCTAGGATGTGGTAGGCTTCGTTTTCGCCTACATGAATGTCGTTAGGTTGACCCGTGACCAAATCGCGCTCAAAGCCGCCGTGATAGCAGACAACGACCACGTCAGCGAGTTCTTTGATGATGGGAACGTATTTTTTGGCGGCGATGAAGGCCGATTCGAATTGCAGACCACTAATGTTGGTGGCCTTTTCCCATTTGTAGACGGCTTGGGTGGTCAAGCCCAGAACACCAATTTTAATCCCGTTCTTTTCGATGACCTTATAAGGTTGCCCGTATTCGGGGTTGCCGTTAGCGTCCAAAATGTTTGCGCACAGGATTGACCGTTTGGCGTCACGAATGGCGTCCTGCAAGTATTCCTGCCCATAGTTGAACTCATGGTTACCTAGAATACCGCAGTCGTAATTAATTTGATTGTAAATGTTCATGAGCGGTTGTGGATTGCGGTCGGGCTTGACCCGGGCCACATAGTAGGCCAGTGGAGAGCCCTCTAAAAAATCACCATTCTCGATGGTCACCACGGGACCCTGAGCAGTGGCTTGTTCGCGGGCAATCACCGTGGCAGCGCGCGCCAGGCCAAATCCCTGGTGACTTCCTTTTTTCACATAGTTCGTGGGGAAGACGTACCCGTGGGTATCGCTCGTCGATAAAATTGTCAGCTTCATAACTGTCACCCTCCAATTCGCGAAAAGACGCCAAATCTTTAACGTGTTAAAGAAATTATAAGCTAGTTTGCGATGAGTGTAAATTTCTGGTGGCAAAAATCATTCAATTATGAGATGTTTTCTAACTTAGCGAACTGAAATCGGGTAATTTCGCGGTTCATTTCGCTTGACCGACAAAAAACGACGACCAGACCGGAATTGTCTGCGTCGCCGTTTTTCATACTATACTACGTTTGGAGTAGTGGGGTCGACCGCCGTAGCAGAGCCGCCCGTTATTTTTACTTTTGGAGGAGTAAAATTGTAACTTATTCGTAGTTAATTCGTAAGTTATGCGACAACTATAACAGTTAATTGTGAAGAAAATGTGACGCTTCGTGGAGAAATCAATCAGTCGCCGCAATTTCTTGCATGTAAAGCATTTGGTCGGTTGAAATTTGTTGGTAGAGTTCGTCTGCAAGCTCTGGTGAAAGCTTACGGGCGTTGCGTTGTTCGCGGACGTAGGTGTACTCAAACTGGAAGGCTTGAATAAATAATTCGTTTTGTTGGCTGTCATCTTGATTGGTGTCGATGCGCCGATGACGGGCGTTGTAATAGTTCCGCACGGTATTGACCTCGGTTTGATTGTCGACGCTGGCAATGCTCGTAAGAAAATCAATCACGTTGGTGTAGACGCCGGCTTCGATCTTGTAGAAATTTTCGCGTCGTTGTTGGTTGATACGTTGATTACGTGGTGGGCGACGTTGACCGCGTTCCTTTTGTCGGGCGATACGGCGTTCCTGCGCCGCTTGTTGTCCCGGCATGTGCGGGCGCTGTTGAAACTGTTGTCGTTGCTGAGCGATACGCTTGTCACGCCGACGATTGCGCATCAATCCATGGATCATTCTGTGCGTGACAGCGTGGGCAACGCGGTGCCAAACGAAGCGAATCCACAAGGTGAGGTTGACGAATGGATTGTTACTACTCATTTGTGATTTGAGGACCAGCATGCGGACATACCTAGAGGCGAAACTTTGGGGAACCGTCCCGTCATCAGCAAAGGCCTGCACCGTTTTGACTTCGACCTGCGTGGCTTGATTTAAAATGGTTTGGAGTTTCTTCTTGTCCGGTCGTTGGTCCGTGGCTTGGCTATTGAGAATTTCAATCACGGATTGGGTGGCGGCAGGTTCGGCCGTACTCTCCTGGGCCAAACGGTCGGTCGCATAGGCCACCAGCGCCTTACGTTCCTTGAGGGCCGCTGCGGGATCCACGGGCAGTTCCTTATTTGGCAAAACGAATGGCAATACAATGGTGGGAACCAGCAGACTCAGGATAATCACGACTGCGGCGATAAAAATCATGGTATTGCGGAAGGGAAAAGCAGCGCCGTTAAATGTCAGGGGGAGCGAGAAGGCCATGGCTAGCGTGATGGTTCCGTGAACGCCGGAGAGGGCCCCGACCAACGCATTTTTTCGGCGATCGGACTTATCGGAGTGCACCAACGCCCAGTCGAAGCGAATCCAGAGGTACCGGAGTGCGAGCATGACCAGGTAAAGGGTGACGGCCAACAAAAAGTAGATCGGCAGCGACTTGGTATCGTCCTGCTGAATATTTACCCAGACGGTTGGTAGCGAGACCCCTAATAGGACGAAAACAAAGCCGTTGAGGACGCTGGTAATGATGCTCCAGGTCGACCGGGAGACGAGCTGCAACTGCGTACTGGAGAGGCGCAGTTGGTTGTTAGAGGCACTGTAGATCAATCCAGCAGCAACGACGGCTAGAATTCCGGAGAGGCCGAGGTGTTCGGCAGCCAAGTAGATGAGAAAGGGGACGAGGACGTCGTAGGGCACGATGACACTGGCAGAATCTTTCCCACTTTGAACCAGATAAACGCGGGCCCAAACGGCGATGACCCCGAGAATCAGGCCAATCAGAAGGCCGCCGAGAAAGACGAACAGAAAGTGTTTGATACCGCCGCCGACAGAGAATTTACCGGTTGTGAATGCGGTCAAGGCGAGACTGAAGGCCACCAAACCGGAAGCGTCGTTGAAAAGCGACTCGCGTTCCAGCATACCCATGACCCGTTCGGGGACCGCGATGTTGGTGGTGATCGACGAAACGGCCACGGCATCGGTTGGTGTGACGATGGCGGCGAGGGCAAAGGCCAGTGCTAAGGGGATGCTGGCAATCATGGCGTGACTCAGGTAGCCCATTAAGATGACCGTGAGAATGGCCAGAATGACCGCCATGGAAAGGATCGATCCGATATTTTTGCGGAGTTCCTTACCGTCGGCGTTACTCCCGTCATAAAACATAAGGGGCGCAATAATCAGTAACATAAACACTTCAGGTTCAAGGATGAAGTGGTGATAGAGGGGCACCAGGGATAGGAGGGCACCAGCAAAAATTTGATAAAAAGCTTGTGGAACCAAGGGAAAATACGGGTAGAGCGTGTTGGCGACGATGGTCGCGAGCACTAGCAGTAGGACGGCATAGAAGACGTTCAAAGAAATTTCCTCCCAGTGGAAATGATTTAGTGCCCTTATTTTACAACTAATAGCGAACAAAGGGGGAAACGAATATCTTTACATAGCAGAAACGCCGGTTTAGCCACATTGGTTAGTTTGGAGTGTTGAATTTTGATTAAAATCTCGATTAAAAGTGAATATAAATTCTGTTATTATGGATATTAATACATCTCGATGAAAAAGACACACGTGGCGTATTTAATGGATAATCAAAATGACTTATCAGGAGATAATTTACTAACTTTAACAACCTTGTGACGAAACTAACGGCGATAATCCCACAATTTTTAATTAATATCACAAATTCGATTGGGTCAAAGGTAATGGTTGGGGACAACAACCAACCCACTAAAAAATGTTGGTTGTAATTTAGAAAGTTTCCAAAAAAGGTTGATTATTCATTCAATTGTGGTAACATATAAGTTGGTTCTACTAGATAATTCAGTGAAATATTTAGTAGTGACCAAGCGAAGTCAATTGTTTTTTTCTATCGTTACTCAATCCAACGATAAGGAAGTGCTGAGATATGATCAATTTATACATTGCGCCAAGTAGCGCATCCAGTCGGAAGGCCCGTGCATGGCTGAAGGGACATGATATTGCGTTCAGAGAACGGAACATCAAGTCCAAGCCATTGAACGCAGCCGAAATTAAGCAGATTCTTCGCTTAACCGAAAACGGCAGTGAAGACATCATTTCGACCCGGTCGAATGTTTTCAAGCAACTACACGTTGACCTAGATACGCTCTCGGTTAGCCAGTTGGTTGATTTGGTTGTAAAGTACCCTGATTTAATCAAGCGCCCCATCATTTTTGATGACAAGCGTCTTGAAGTGGGCTACAACGAAGAAGAAATTCGGCGGTTCTTGCCTCGCGACGTGCGGACGGCGGAATTACACCATTTGGAATCACAACTAAGTTCATAGACTAGATCGATCAGTTCTCGGGGGAGTGCTGATCGGTTTTTTTTGTTTAGAGACGATTGATGAATTAAACAATGAGAATGAATAGGGAATGGCGCTGTTTAGGCATCTAAGTGGGACTTGTAGGAATGATCCTTTAGTTTTCAGCGGTCCACGTTATTGGCGTTCCTGCTTATCTTTTTTTACCGAGTTTCTTGAGTTCTAATTTGGGCAGTTTGACGGTAGTTGTTGTGACCATGGATAGCTTAGTATAGAATAAGATGTATGGAAAAATTTGTTGAGATTCTGTGTTTGTGCATAGTGGTTGGCTTGCTTTTGTTTTTGATATTTAAGTTTGTGACGGATTTTAAAGCGACATTAGTGTTAGCGCTTGCCATATTGGTTGTGAGTTTTGTTAAAACACGCTTTTTTGGGAAGAATTAATTATGAGAGATCATTGCTGCAGATTGTGGTGGTGGTCTTTTTTTGCGTTTAGTTTAGCAACGCTATGGTTTTCTCCGCCGGCACCGACTTGGATGCAATTTTAGGTGGTACGCACAATGTTAGAGTATAAGTAATCTTTGATTGGATATTGAAATATGCTGAGTAATAAAAAAGAGTATCATGCCAGCTGTTTGCTTGCGACGATACCCTTTTAATCTCTCAGTTAAAATATTAGAATACCACTAAGCGTGTTGCTGCTTCCGATAGTTCTGCGCCATATTTTGGTAGCCAAGCTGTTCCAGCGTTTCCACCACGGTTGATTCAATCGTGCCGGTCGCAACGACGTCAAAGCCTGCCAATTGGGCAACAATCAGGCTTTCAACCCGGTGGACGACTGTGGGGTCGTTGGTGAGCGCCGTTAACGCCGCGTGGATCTTCCGCGAGTTAAACGGAACGTGCTCCCCAGCTAAGTTTTCCACGGTTAGTCCGCCGGGATGCATCGTGGTCTGTGATCTTCTTAAAACGTCCATCGTCTTTAGCCCTCCAAGCCTTGGGGAACGTAAATCTAGTTGATTTCTACGTTCGGTCAAAATGAGTATAAGTCTATGTTACGATGAATGAACAGAAATTACAACTAGATATTGGGGGGTAAAAGACACTTTTTCTACATATAGTAGCAAAACCACAGAGCGTGGTACTCCGGATTTTCCGTTAGATTCCGCGTAAACTTTCCTTGGCATGAATCTGCTGCGCCAGGTTGGCATTGATAGGCGCGGGAACACCGAGTTGGGCGCCTAATTTCGCCACATAGCCGTTCAGAAAATCGACTTCGGTCGGGCGGTGCTTGGCCATATCCTGGTGCATGGACGGATAGTGGCCACCGTTAGTCATCGGGTCGAATTGCGCGGCGATGAGGTTGGTCACAGCCTGCGCATCGAAATTAATCTTAGCAGCATCCGCCACAGCTTGGAACTCATCGAGTACGGCGTCGTTAAGCGTTCGCCAGTTAGGCAAGGCACCAAACTCGCCAATATTGCAGTCGAATAAGGTACAGTAGGTGTTCAATACACTATTGAGGCCAGCTTTTTTCCAAATGGCGGCCAACACGTCCTCGGCCACACTCGCGTTGAGTCCAGCATGGTTGAGGGTGTTCAGCACATCTGGGAGGTCAGGAAATTCGGCGGGGACGATGGCCTGTAGCGAAATGCTGCCAGTTCCCGTGACCGTGATGTGACCCGGACCAGTGAGACTGGAGGACCAGATGGTGGTTCCCGCCACGATACGGTTTTTCGGCACGTGTTTTTCAATCGTTTCGATGTTGCCGATACCGTTGGCGAGGGTCAACACGACCGGCTGATTACTCAGCACGTCGCCCAATTCCGTCAACATATGGTCCATCTGCATCGCTTTCGTGAAGAGAATAATGAGGTCAAAATGATCGGTGACGTCCTGTGGCGCCGCAGCGGTCATAGTCGTGACCTGATCGGGGCCCTCGTCGGTAGTGACGGTGAGACCAGTCGTGTTGATCGTTGCCACGTGATCAGCCCAGTTATCGATCAAGGTGACATCGTTGCCAGCAGTCTGTAGCTTCACGCCAAAGCGACAGCCCATGGCGCCAGCGCCCGCAATTGCAATTTTCATATTGAATCACACTCCTTGTCATGTAGTTGTGTTTAGTCTACCATGCTTTGTTCGCCACTGGCTGACAGGTGTGGTCAATCACTTCTATATGTTACTTAAACTCGGCTTAGGAATTGACATCGGTTGACGACTAGGCTAACATGAAAAACAATCAAATGAGAATATAATGAGAAATTAAGCTGAGGAGCGATGCGTATGCCACAAGGTGTTAGTGCTCAGGATCTTTTTAAATTGAAATCAGTGTCACAACCGTTAGCAACGAGCCAGTCGTATGTCTTCGTTGAAAATAGTGTGGATCAGGCCAGTAACGGCTACCGCGCCCAACTTAACCGCGTTGACGACGCCGGCCATCAACAGGTTATCGCGGTCAATGGCAAATTAAACGTCCAACCTGCTGTGGCGGGCGACCAAATCTTCTTTGCGGCGAACGTCGACGATGCCAAGGCGCAACTCTTTCAAGTGCCCATCACTGGTGGCGAACCGCAGCTGGTGACCACGACGACACCAGCGGAAGCTGTCAATACGGTGTTGGCAACGGCCGATGGGTCCAGTGTCTTCTTTAAGACGACCGCAACGGTTGAACAGCCTAAATTACCAAGTCCGCAAGCCTTTCCCCAGACGCGACACGTGGAACGCCTGATCAACAAAGCAGACGGCTATGGCTGGTTACCGCTGGAGGTGACGTATCGGTTACGACGTTTCGTACCAGCGACGGGGGTAGTCGAGGAGTTGTTCCAACAGGCCAATGATTTTAGTTTAGCGTCCGTGAGTGCTGACGGCCGATTCGTGGCAATACTGCAGGATGACCACCCCGAAAACGACCGCGACTTTGCGCATGGGGCCTACTGTGTCGATGTGACCACTGGGGATGTTGTTGATTTAACGGCAACGTTACCGACTGGGCGCTTCAGTGATGCTAGCTTTTCACCGGACGGTCACCAGTTAGCACTGGTCGGTAACGACGGTGAATTTGGGTCACAGACGGTTTCCAAACTGTATGTGGCAAATCGGGAGACCGGCGAGTTGACGAATCTAACGCCGGACCTGCAGGCGGACTTGGTGCCAGACTTTGCTGGGGATTTCGTGCAACAGCCTGAGGGCAAGCTGGCACGGTGGTTGGATGACGACCATATCGTGTTTGCGGCGGCCTTTCATGCCCATAGCCAGTTGTATGTGGCTGGGGATGATACCGTGAAATTGGTTGACAATACGGCCCGGCAGATTGTCGATTTTGACGTGATCGATACCGAACATGTAATTCTTGCCGTTTCTTATCAGGATAAGCCGAGTGAATTGGTGAAATTAGACTTGGTGAGCGGCCAAGAAAAGGTCGTTTACGATCCAAACGCCGCTTATGAAGATACACATGAGTTCGCGCACCCACAACATTTCGAATACCAAGCCGCCGACGGACAACCGTTAGACGGCTGGTATTTACCAGCGCAAACGCGGGCAACAACACAACCGGTTCTGTTGTACGTTCACGGCGGGCCGCACGCTAATTATGGTGAGACCTTCTTCTATGAATTTCAAGTTCATGCGAGTCGTGGGTTTGGTGTCGTCTTCTTCAATCCGCGCGGTTCGACCAGCTATGGCCAGGCGTATGAGAACGACGTGAACGGTCACTACGGTGAGAACGATTACCACGATGTGATGAGTGGCCTCGATGCGGCGTTGGAGAAGTTTCCAGCGTTGGATCCGCAGCGTCAGTACATTGCTGGTGGGTCGTATGGTGGGTTCATGACGCTCTGGACGATTGGGCACACGCACCGCTTCGCTGCGGCCGTGTCGCAACGGTCGGTGACTAACTGGATCAGCTTGTTTGGGACCAGTGATATTGGGTTTTACTTTAACCCAATCGAGTTGGGCACGGACCTCTTTGACAAGGGGGGCGTGGCTTCGTACTGGAAACAATCGCCGATTGCCTACGCGCAAAATGTGACGACGCCGGTCCGCTTGTTGCACGGCGAGTGGGATATGCGTTGCCCTATCAGTCAGTCGGAGGAATACTTCACGGCGATTAAACGTCACGGCGTCGACGCCGACTTTATTCGCTACCCGCAGAGTTTCCATGGTGTGTCCCGCAGTGGGCTGCCGAGCCTACGAATTCAACGACTCGACGACATGACGGAATGGTTTACGGCGCATCCGTCTGTGCAGCCGGAAAAAGATTAAAGGTTGCAAAACAGCTATTATGCCTCTTGTAACAACGATATTGCGGTTGAAATTAGGCAACGTAGTCTAATTATCGCCTTACCGGCCGACAGATGTGGGCTGGATCGGTGCGAACACAACTTGAAGCCTCGAAAGGACCGAGGCTCCAAGCTTGGTTTTCTACTAAGCCAGCGGGGAAACCACCCACTGACTAAGTAGAACGACGCACCTGAGCCCATATCTGCCGACCTCTCGGCTGACGTAGTTAGTTTGAGGCAGCATGTGTTTATGCCTATGGAAACGTTACTGATTTATGCTAAATGCTAGCACTCATTTGTAATTCAGTGTTTGAAGTGAACGTGTGCAATCTGAGTGGGGGTGCCAATATTTTCCACTAATTTAGCGGCGATAAACCTCACTGGCGCAAGAGTAATGCGAGCACTTTAACTTTCAGATAGCTAATAAAAAAGATGGACGTATACATCCGAATTGGATGTTACGTCCATCTTTTTCCAGTGGTTACTTATGGTAAAATCTATTTCTTTATTACAAGTCTATAAACGTAGTTGGCGACAATTAAAAATAATAAAATGTATGCGCCCACCACTAACCAGGTTGGCAGTACGGACTTATAAAAATCAACAAAGAAAGTAACTACTATCATCATTAGTACTGGAACAAGTTGAATAACTTTATGCATTGCTTACCACCATTCTAGGTAACCATTATTTGGTTTTTTATCATGTTTATCTAGATACTTTGCAATGGCATGGCCGACATCGGTAAAGTCTAATGCATAATCGATAGCCTTACTTAATGTATAAGCGAGACCACCTAATCCCATACCAACTAAAGTCTTCTTTAGTTTACTGGCTGTGATTAGGATTTAGACGGCATTTTGCGGAACAATTCTGAGCACCTATGACTTCTGAAAGGCGTTCCACGAGGCAGGTCCCTGCACTTAACATGAAGAGAGAGGTCGCGCCAAATAGGAACCTCTCTTCCCGTTAATACTCAGGACCTAAGCGCCTCGCTTCTCGCTTTACCAAAAAGCCCCCGTCGCGACGTACGACGGGGGCACAGTTTATTTCATTTATGAAGGCTGGAACTGTTTTTGAAAGCTAATTATTCAACGGAACCGACACGGGCGTAACCAACTGCGTGCCACCATGGGGCGTGAACGGCTTCCGTCACAACACCGCGGTTTTGTGAATCGATCATCCGACCATTACCAACGTATAAGCCAACGTGAGAGATGGACCCCGTAGAACCACCGAAGAAGACCAGGTCACCCTTCTTGATGTTCTTGTAGCTCACATGTTGGTACTTGTTGTATTGGGCTTGAGCAGTCCGAGGAATGCTCTTAGAAGCGCCCTTCTTGTAAACGTAGCTGGTAAAACCAGAGCAGTCAAAGCTAGAAGAACCAGTTGATCCCCAGCCGTAAGGTTTGCCCAGTTGGGCCTTAGCGACCTTGTGAATCTTGCTGTAGGACATGGTTGCGGCACTAGCATCGGTAGGCTGCATGATTTCAAAACCTGCAACAGCAAAAGCAACAGTAGCCAGTAAAGTTAAAATAATGTTCGTAAACGTCGTCTTCATAAATGTAAGTAAACTCCCTTAATTTCAAATTTGTTTTTCGTATTGAATATCTTTCGATGTGTTTAATACTATCAGGGAGTTGTTACAGAAATGTCTCAAACCAATATCAATCGGATTAAAGGTTAGATTAAGCTTTGCAACATTTACAGTTAATTGGCTGAATAAGCATGAGGAAAACGCCGGTGGGACGCCATTTCAGACGTTAATGTGATTTGTTGCAACCGGTTCGTCGTGCGGGGCATAAAATTGTAAGTTAAGGTGTCCAGATCGATTACTGCCCGGTAATGGGTGTAGTTGTGGTTGGCTTGGTGGCGACGAGCTGCATCGTAAGGGAGGATAACAGCAGCTAACCAGTGGAAAATACCGGTCACCGTTTCATCGGTGGCAGCCAAAGGGAAAGCGCCCCAACGGCGAATAGCGGTACTAATGAAGCGTTGCGTGGGGACGGTACCTGTGGGCAGGGAAGCACCAGTCGTTAAGTAACGCTGGGCGGCAGTGACCGTTTCCCCAATAAATTCCGGACTAGAAACGCCGAGGAAGTCATTAAGGTTCTTGAGGTGGGTGCTCAGCACGGGGGTATTGGTCAGCACGCCCGCAGGATTACGCTGCGCAGTCAAGGGGCCACCAGTCGGCTCGATGACCAGCGTTTGACCACTGCGGTCGCTTAGGATCCAATGAAAGGGGTAGACGTAGCGGTCCTGTCCCCACCGACGACTGACTAGGGTCACGCGGGAGAGGTCGGCGACGATGGTGGCCAGCGTGGCGTGTTCACCTAGCGCCCAGTTGATAAAGTCTTGCGGCGTTAGGTTGATTTGACCGGCAACGGGGTCAGCGGCGTAATTGACAGCACCGGGCAGGTAGAGCTCCGCACACGTGATACCGCTTTCATTCACGCCGTCAGCCATCAAGTAAGCGGAGAAATCGGCGGCGGGTCGGCCACCACCGAGGAACGCGTAACGCGTGGTGCGCGTAGTATTCAATGCCGTTTGCCACTGGTAGTTACGCGGTAAAAAGACTGGCCGCCAGGGGGTAGTCGTGGGAAAATCCATGGTGCGCGCAAAAAAATGGTGGTTCGCGGCGGAGGTATAGGTTAGACTAGTACACACAAGGGATTCCTTCTTTTTTCTTCATATTAAGCTTAGTATAACGTAAATTGGCCGAGACTGTGGCTTGTATTCCCGAGACGAATCTCGTAAGCTAGTAAAGAAGTGAAATACCCGAATTAGGTTTTAAACATTGGAAGGGAATTGGGAAAATGAAATCAACTTGGAATTTGGTGGGGATGGGCGTTTGGCTGCTCATTCTCATCGCGCTGGTCTGGATGGTGCACGATATGCGTGTCCGCCGGATTCAGCTAATTGTTAAGGAACACCACAGTTTTTCGTGGCGCAACTTTACCATTTCGACGATTGAACTTGTGGTGTGGCTCCTGGTCTTTGGGGGCATGAGCTACACAACCTTTTTCCAAAACGTGAACCACTTAGGCGACCGAATCAGTCAAACGACGCGTTACGAACCATTGGTCATCAACACGGGGGATGGCAGCGGCTCATCCTATTACGTGACGGTCAACAATAGTAAGGGCAACAAGCCGATTCAGACGTATACATACTTGACCGAGGGTGAAAAATACCAGGTCAGCAGTACGGATGCCACCGTATCGGACGGAAAAAAGGCCATCAACTTGCCGGCGTCCGCATATAAATGGGATGCCAAAAAGGTAGCCAAGTACGATCAACGTCACCAAAAGGCGTGGGTTGGGGTCATTGAAACGACCTATAAAAAATCATTTGTGAACGGTCTGGGCCTGCATGCGGGTCGCTTAGCGGGTCGCTTCACGTTGATTCGGATTCCGGATCACTCGTTCATGCTAGACCAATAAGAGAATACAAAAAGTGAGTCCGAGCGTTCATCTCAGGCTCACTTTTTTCGTCGTACTCGGGGGAGTGACTAACGTGGTGCAAAACACAACTAACCTTAGAAATCATTCGGATTGGCCGCGGCCGGGCCGTAGTCGTCCATTTGCGCGTCGCGGTAGTCCCACCATTCGTTTTCATAGCCGAAGAAACCGGCATTGCGCATGGCTTGGTCCAAAATCTGGTAGTGCTTTTCCTGTAGAGGCGTTCGCGGTTGGTCGCGGTGTGCGGCGGTCGTGAAGTCGTCGAAAGGCGTTTGCATTTCCAGTTCGTTTCCTTCGGCATCACAGAGCGTGAGGTCGAAGGTCACCCCTTTTTGATGAGAAAAGTTGGGGTTGGGCTTAGCCACGAACGAAGGATCGGGATAAACAGCGTAGAGGCGTTCCTGAGCAGATACGGGGCGGTAGGCGTCCCAAATTTTTAAGCGGTAACCCTGTTCACGCAATGCCGCACTGGCTGCCGCTAATTTCTTAGCCGTGCCAGTCCGTGCAATTGCAGTGGTGAAGTCGTAAATTACGTGATGGGTAAAGTTGTCCGGGGTGGCGTAGCGCAGGTCGACAAGGATGCTGGGGTCCAGCGCCTGGACGTTGGTAAAGCCAGTTTCGATTGATGACATGGGGCACCTCCTGTAGTTGTTAGGGCCAGTATACCGGGTATTGTGAAGAAAAGCTTGTGAAAGGGCTCAGTTTGGCCGGAAATAAACGACAAAAATTGTGGTGTGGTATAAAGCGCTACCATTATTGGTGTGGCAGCGTTGCTTTCGCTTTGCCGGCCGCCAGATACAGATATGGAAGCTCTATGGAAACTGTAGGATTACGATGACAGAGTAGTTATTGCTTTCAATTTGAAGGTCAGTGTAATTTTGATGTTCTCTGGTTACTGCGGTAACAAGCAATTTGAATCATTTTCAGGAACGCAACGCTTATTGTGGGAGCGTGCAATCTAAGTCGGCGGACCGTTCCTTAGTCCGGAGCGTCCCCACAAACGGCGGAATCTCTGGCAGCCGCAGTGCGCCAGGTTTAACTAATCTGTTTCTAAAAGCAAAAAAAACGTCCAACCAAGCAAAGGGTTGGGCGCTTGTTTTAGTCGGGAAACACGAAAGTCACTCCACTTCCGTACCCTCTATTTTACATGAAATGGTTAACGACTAGGGCATTTAACTGCTAGTTGGTATGCTGAGATGACAAACTTAGCTTAACGCGCATGCTCCAACCGGTCCTGAGCGTAAATGCCGATGTCGGCGACGTGAATGGTACCGCTGTGTTGCTTGCCGCTGGTCGTTAAAAGACCAACCTTGTTGTAGGCCATGGTGGTGGTGCTGTCGGCGACGACCGCGACGCCAAGAACATCACCGGTATCAGCGTTGATGCCAGATGGAACGTCGATAGCAACGGTCTTGGCATCGGCCGCGTTAATGGCATTGATGGCATCGGCAAATTTGCCAGTGATCAGTCGGGACAGGCCGACACCAAAGATGGCATCCACGATCAACGTGGCGTTGACGATGCGGTTAAGGTCGGTAATCCGTGGAATACTGTAATAATCGGCGATTTTGAGTTGTTGCTTAGTCTGTGGCGTGGCGCTGTCGGGATCGCCTAAAAGGTAGATTTCAACGTTGAGTCCGCGAACCTTGAGCAATCGGGCAACGGCGATACCGTCGCCGCCATTGTTGCCGGTGGCAGCGACCACGACGATTCGGCTGAGGTCGAAGTCGTCGTTTAAGATGTTGTTGAAGGTTGCTAAGGCTGCGCGTTCCATCAGGACGAGTGCGGGGATGCCGATTTCATTAATGGTGTGGGCATCGTAGCGTTGGGCTTCAGCAATAGTAATGGCTTTACTCATCAAAAATTCCTCCTTCTGGGAAAAAACGCGACTAGTGGTTCTCCGATTGCCGGTCGTCGACTTGCAAGACGCGACTGGAGAGCAATTGGAGCTGAGCGGTGATGGCGGCGTAATCGAAATTACTGTCGGTTGGCGTGGCCTGTTGCCACCAATCGTGGAGAACGGTAATGGCCTGGTTGACCAATTCTTTACCATCCGCGGTTAATTTGAGGCGGCGGTTACGGCGGTCGGTGGGGTCGGTCTCCTTTTGTAGGAGCGAGAGCTTGACCAGATGATGGACCATCCGTGCCATGAGACCTTCATCGACGGCCATGGTCCACGCCGCCTTCCGTTGATTGAGTTGACTGGTTTCCGAAACGAGAACTAGCAAATAAAATTCGGTGATATTGACTGGCATTTTGTCGGCTTCCAGAATCTGGTTCATTGCCCGTTGAAATTGGCGATGGAGGATGGCCAGATTCGTGGTAAAGTCGAGTATCGAGTCTTCCATGAGCCGCCTCCTTAATCGTAATTGTTTAACTTACCCCTAGTTTACACCAGATTGTGTGGAACGATAATGCTTTGACTCGTTTCTTTAGTAGGAAGTGATAGAATAGCAGTAAAACTAATTATGGGAGGCACCGCCGTGTTTATTCAAGTACCGACTGATATGGATGAAGTGCAGATGCGCCAGCTACAATTGAAGCAACAGGGAGAAATGGTTACGGAGGACGTGATTATTCGCCAAGCCGTTCTGGATATTTTCCAAAATTTATTAGACCAGATTGAAGATGGCCATTACGATACCGCCGCGTGGCAGGGAGACGTGCTAACGGTCACGGACATCAATGGCGACCAGATGGCCACGGTCGCGCCAAAGGAAGAGACATTTATTGCCGATTTCCGTAAGAGTTCGGACGCAACAGAGGAATATTTAGAGCGAGAGGCCATCCGCGCTGCCGGGGGCCGATAAAATAGTTGTCAACTGGACTAATTTAGGACTAAAATAAAGATGTTGTGCGCCCTTAGTGTAATGGATAGCACATGAGATTTCGGTCCTCATGATCCGAGTTCGACTCTCGGGGGGCGCATTCTTTTTCGGAAAAGTGAATAGAATCGTTGATTTGACGCCATTCTTATGTGGCGCCTTTTTCTTTTGGTGACGAAAAAAAGCCACCCACAAAACGTGGATGACCTTCCTAAAAAACAGTCTAGTCCTGATGCCGTGGTGGATTTTCCCACAATTTTTCTACGGGTTCGCCAGCATTAAATTTGGCCACGTGGTCGTCGTAATGTTCTAACTTGTAATCCAACAAGGCGCGTACATCTTTTAAATGATCGATCTTGTCATCAAGCTCGTCGCGTTCATCACGCAGGACTTGCTTCTGAGCGCCGCCAATATCTTGGCCATCTCTCAGTTGGGATAATTGGCAAAACTCGATTAAAGATTCAATTGAGAGTCCAGCCGAGCGCAGGGTCGTGACCAGGTAGACCCAGTTCAGGTCGCTGATCGTAAATTCCCGGTAGCCACTCTTGTTTCTTGCGACCTGGGGAATAACGCCAACCCGCTCGTAGTAGCGCAAAGTTTCGGTCGTTAGCCCAAACAGTTCGCCAGCTTGTTTAATGTTCATCAGCAATTTTCCTTTCGTTACATTGGTGTATCGCCGTCGGTGCCAGGTTGGTCAATACCAATGCTAGCCCGACTAGCAAACGTTGGATTGGCAATGATTTTGGTGACGACAGCGGCCACACTCTTACGGGAGACACTGGTTCCCTTAAAGGGGTCGCCCTTTTGTGTCAGCTCGTAATCCGTATTGTCACGGTTGTTTAACCAAGCTAGCCGCAACGTGGTGTAGTCCAAGTTAGAAGCAACTAAGGCGTCATCGGAAGCTTTCCCTACTTGGGCGCCCTTCCCAATCATTTGCTTGTTCCATTCGCCAAATTTACCCGGAACTTCGTCGTAGATTCCTAGGTCATTCACGGAGATGACGCGCGCGACCCCAGCAGCTTGCATGGCCGCAATCACGGTTTCAGTCAGCTTAACGGTGCCGGTAGCGCCCATGGAAACGAACACGATGTCTTGATTGGCCATGGCGGTTGTCAGGGCAGACTCGTCCAGAACATCGCCAGTTACAGCAGTTACTTGAGCATTCACCAAGTCGCTGACCCGATCTGCGTTGCGTAGGTATAACGTCACATGATTGTCGGCGTTAGCGGTCAGGTTGGCGGTGACTAACCGTGCGATTGCACCGTTACCACCTAAAATTAAAACGTTTGCCATGTTAAATCACTCCTCTAATATTATATTACAAATACGATAATAAACCTTGAAGTTAACTTCAAGGCAAGGCGTTTTGTCATAAAAATAAAAAAGTTGCGCTATAAATTAAACAACAGCGCAACTTTTAAGATCGGATTAAAGACGGGTGCTTAACCAGTCCACCAACTTGTTCAATTCTTGTTCAACATATTCTGGCTTCCAATACGTTTCAATGTGGTGGGCGCCTTCGATTAAGAAGAGTTCCTTATCAGAGGTTCCCGTGGCATTTGCATAGGCCTTTTCGGTTAGGTAGAAGGTATCAGCTGCCTTACCGGCCATCATCAATAAGGGGACGTTGACTAAGTCCATGTTCTCGGAGGCATCGTAAGTCATTAAGTTTAAGAAACTGCTGACGGTGTAAACGAAAGAAGACTTTGGGTGGGCGTGGGTTTGTGCGTAGTAGGTGTAGCCTTCCTTGTAGAGATCGTAAGGTAATTTGGCAGCATCTTCAGGGGCCATTTCCTTCAAATCAGGGGTGTAATCTACGCCGTCACCGCGAACCTCTTTTTCCCGTGCTTCTGAAGCGGTTTTTAGCCGCTCCTGAATCGTGTTGGCTTCGGAATCCATGAAGCCGTTCCGCCGAACTAGGCCGGAGTTAAAGGCAGACAGGGTTGCGACCACTTTAAACCGCTTATCGGTCTGACCAGCACGTAAGGTGTAACCACCGCCACCACAGATACCAAAGGCCCCCATACGATCATAGTCTACACCGGGGAAGAGGGACAAGGCGTCAGCCATCCCATGGATGTCTTCTACCCGGTAGGCAGGGTTGTCGACCATCCGTGGTTGACCTTCCGATCCGCCTTGATAGGAGGCGTCGGCAGTGATGGTGATGTAGCCGTGTTCAGCCAGGCGTTGGGCAAATAAGCCGGCAACCTGTTCCTTAACACCGCCATTAGGATGTGCAACGGTTAAGGCTGGGTACTGCTTCTTCGGGTCATAGTTTGCTGGCGTGTAGATGTTGGCAGCAATCTTTAAGCCGTTTAGCGTGTAATTGATGGGGTGAATGTTGACCTCACCGGGTTTGTTTTCAGTGATAGCGTCCGCATAAACCAAGCCCCAAGGATTATCGTTAAACTTGGGCAGTTCAGCAACGTTAGCATCCGTTAAAATCATTTTTGACATAAGAATCCCTCCAATAAAATAGGTGTTGATTAAGTTAATTTTCAGGTCCTACGAGGTGAAGGCGCCGGTTACTTTAGCAAGGCGCGGTCACTCAAGTAGTGGTCAATGGTGTCGTTTGAGTTGGCCAGGAAGCCAGCTTGCAAAGTGGCACCGCTGTTTTCGGCCATTTCTTCAAGAAAGGCCGTGTTGGCACTCATGGGAGTGCTCATGCTGGTAGCAAATGGAATGACAGTTTTACCCTTCAAATCACTTTGCTCGAAGAAAGTATTCACGAACATTGGTGGCCGTTGGTACCAGATCGGAAAACCAATAAAGATGGTCTTCTCATCGGTTAAATCGGGCAGATTGGTAATTTGGGGATGCGTATCGCTATCAATCTGTTGTTTTGAAATTTCAGTGACTAAATCGTATTCAGTCGGATATGCTGGGTTAATGTCGAGTTCAATGAGTTTACCGTTCGTTTTGGCTTGAATATGTTGCGCCGCCCTAGCGGTTGTTCCTGAGTTGGAATAGTAAAGAATTAGCATAACGTAAAACTTCCTTTCCTTAATTGATGAGCCTAGTGTAATCCTTGAAGTTCACTTTAAGGCAAGCGGAAATCTTAAAAAATTTGGGACTTGCCAACTAAGGCCTAGATCCGCTAGATTAATTGATTTTGTGGATCTAAAACCAGTGATTCAGCTAGTAGGATTTCGCTATAAAGATCATAAACAACAGTTGAACTTACCACGTGGCGTCGCGCTAAATCATAGAGATAAGTTCGCTCCGCAGTAAAGGCCGCCATTAGGGCTCGCCGTTGTTCCACGCTTTGGAGGGTCGATAGGACATCTGTCCGCGTGCTAGCGCGCCGCCACTGGGTGACAAAGGAACCAATCTTATTGTGCTGGTCCTGATCTTTAATATCGTAAATAACCAAATTACGGACTTCACTTGGCAGAGATAGATTTTGGACCGCTTCAACGCCGATTAAAACCATTTTGTGGCGAACTTCCGTGGTTTGTTGGTTACGATTGCGTTCGTCCAAATCAACGGGTAGCCACCAGCGAAAGATTAGGGTGGGGAGCAGCATGCTAAGAATAATCACGACGGTCTCAACGAGTAAAATTAAATTGAAGGTGGCTGTTCCGAGATGGCTAGTTGTTAACGAAAAGGTCATGGCTAACGTGACTGTCCCGTGAACACCACCCAAAGCGAATAGCGTGGCCGTGCGATTACTCTTGTCACCGACCAAAAAGCGTGCATAAAGCCAACGACAGATGAACAGAGCAAGATAGGCCACGATACCAATCAGCAGCCAATCAAAGGACCCGATGACTTGCGTGTAGTTAGCGGCGAAGATACGTTCCAGGTTCAGCCCCAGGATAACGAAGACGAAACCATTTAGAATTTGATCCATAAAATTAATGGTCTGAATGCCCAGGTGCATCTGGCGGGGCGCAGCGAACCGGCTACGACTTGCCTCGCTGTTATGAATCAGTCCGGCAGTGACAACGGCAATAATTCCTGAGACACCAGCTTCCTCGGCAATCAAGTAAATGACTAATGGTGTCAACACGTAGAACAGATTTTGCGAAGAGACCACGTTGACGCTGCTACGCACAATGGATTGGCGGAGTAGTGCAAAGCCACCAGCCAGTAAGGCACCAAGAAGTGCACCACCACCGGCCGACCAGAGTAAGGCACCGATATTATGCAGTAAGCCTAGGTGTCCCGTTGTACGCCAGAGCAGAGCGGCCTGCAGCAGAACAATGCCAGACGCATCGTTAAAGAGAGATTCCATTTTCAGGCTAGACTTAATGGCGGCTGGGAAGGTACGTCCGGTGGTCACGGAGTCCAGGGCCGTTGCGTCGGTGGGCGTACAGATAGCAATCATGACCAAGGCAATCGGCAGGGTTAAGCCAAAGGTTCCAGACAGGATCACTGTCGCCACGGCTGCTGACCCAATAGCCAAGACTCCCGCTGATCCCAGTATGCTAGGAATTCGCTTACGGACCATCAGGATGGGCGTCCGCTGTGCTTCGAAGAACAGGAGGGGCGCTAGGATAATGAGCATAAAGACGTCGCTATTTAACGTCAATACCAGGTGATTTGTGAAGGGAATGGCTGCGACCACGATTCCCATTAAAACGTTAATATAGGTCCTAGAAATTTTAGGAACCAGCCGGGCCAAGATGTTGCTTACAGCGACGGCAATTAATAGAACAAAGAAGGAGACAAATAGACTCATGGGACTTCCCCGCTTTCATACTGATGCCCTTACTGTACGCTATGTTGGGCGCAGTTCCTAGCTGAAATTTCAGGGGGGAGTAGGTGCATCTGCAGATGGCAAAAGAACAGCATCGGGGGATGTTGTTCTTAAGCGAAAGCTAGACTAGAGACGAGCTGATAAGAAGGTGTCGATATTTTCAATGGCACTTGGCACGTAGTCATGACCATCGTATAAGTCGAAGTGACGGGCTTTAGGGATGATGACCAGTTGTTTGTCCGTGCTGGCAGCATTCTTGAACATGACCTCGGCACCAGGACGGGTAAAGGCGTTCTCCCCGCAAATCATCAAGAATGGTAAATGTAAGTCTTTGACGATTTCAGTTGGGTGGAATTGTTGCCAGTCTAATTGGGACCAAGACACGAATTCGACCCGGTTGACGGCGGCGCCCCGCTTGTGATCGAAGTAGTATTCAGCGCCCTCAGAGCCAGGTTCGATTAAGTCTAAACGGATGGCTTTTCCGGTACTGGTGTACAGCGCCTTTTCTTTTAAAATTTCTTCTTTAGGTGCAGTCTCAACAGTATCAATGATCGTGAAGGGGTTAACGACCGCAATGGCCTTTAATCGGTTTTCATTCAGGGCAGCCAATGGTAAATAAACACCAGAGCCACAAATACCAATTGCACCTAAGCGGTCGGCATCCACGTTGGGGTAGGTGGCCAGAAAGCTAATGGCGCTGTGAATATCGCTGGCCTTAATGGCAGGATCTTCAGTTCCACGAGGTTGGCCTTGACTGGCACCGATATAAGAATAGTCATAAACCAGCGTCAAGTAGCCCCGAGTCGCCATTAATTGCGCGTATAAACTTTGGGTCTGTTCCTTGGTGGCACCCATGGGTCCCTGCACAACCAGAGCTGGCAGTTTAGCATCGGCTGGCATGTTAGCTGGTGTATAGACGATCCCAGCTAATTTGAGATGAGAGTCTTAATTTTCAAAGACGACCGGGGTACTGTCAAATTCTTCTAGGGGTGCCTTTTCTACTGCGAATTCGCTCATAAATTATTCTCCTCGTATTCTACTGTTTATAGGTTGCGTTCAGCCATCCAGTTGCCCATGTGGTCGGCAACTTCTTGGTTGTTTAAATCTTCAAACATGAAATGATCATTACCATGAATGCCTTCATCAGGTAAGTAAACGACCTTGGCATCACCACCATGGCGGTTAACCGTTGCGACAAATTCGTTTGCTAATTGTTTAACGCCACGCCAGAAATCCCAAGCCGGAACGTTGGAAGGTTCTGACGGGATGTTGTCACCAAAGTAAATGGCAATTGGTTTCTTGACTAGTTCGGCGAAGTCCTTGGCTGGGACGCCGACACCTTGAACGGGCATCGGGTATTTAGTTGGAATAATATCTGGCACTTCATCTTCTGGAAAGACAAAGGTACCAGGTTCAATTGCGATGATCCCGGTGACGTTTTCACTGGCCATACCGATGAACCAGCCAGGGACGCCTCCTTGAGAATGGCTCACTAAGACAGCCGGTCCGGATTTTTCATAGGCGGCAACTAGCGCGGAGGTAATAACGGGAATGTCAAACTCACCGGTATCTGGTGTCATTTGCCGGAAGAATTGGTCAAGTGACGCATCGTCTTTGGGAAAGGCCGTATTTTCAATAAAGTTAGGCCATAAGCCTAAACGGAACTGGGTGAACCAGTTTTGGTCATCTGGTGTCGCGGGAATCTGAGTGGCAACTGATGATTGGCCAGCTTCACCACGTCTAGGTTGATCAATCAGGTAAACGCCGTAGCCCTTTTTCAAGAAGATGTCAGAGAAACCAGGACGGCCATCAGGCGTAGACATCCAACCGGTCCGTGATTGACCATAGCCGTGAAGGAACATCATTGCGTGGCCGTTACCATCAACGGGGAGCTGATAGAGGACACTGGCATGATCGGCGTGACGGGTTTGGCCAGCTGGGGCCATTTGACCATTGATAGGATCGAACGTGCCCGCGGCTTGTTGGAAGGTTCCACCAGCTGAAAATACACCTTGTTTTTGAATCTTTAAGTAGTCTTCTGTCATTATCAGTTCCTCCTTATTTTTCCGTATAAACTTCTTTAGCCAGACCAAATGCCGTCCAAGCTTTAGGCCAGCCACAGTAGAAGGCTAACTGTGTAATGATTTCAACGACTTCATCCTTAGTAATCCCATGGGCCTTGCCAAGTGCTAGATGCGCCTTTAGTTGTTGAAAGTTGCCGCCAGACATGAGTGCGGCAATGGTAATCATACTGCGGTCATGGGCTGAGAGTTGACCTTCACGAGACCAGACTTCTCCGAATAAAACGTCATCATTAAGTTCTGCAAATTTAGGGGCAAAGTCACCTAAATTATCGCGACCAGCTGTTTGTTTTTCTGCCATGAGTTAATCCTCCTACTTATCCAAGTCTGCAAATTCTGCGTCAGTTACTGGTTCGAGCCATTCAGTAGTCCCCTTGCTAATGGCCAAGTGTGTGAACCAACTATCCTTCTTTGCGCCGTGCCAATGCTTGACGCCATCGTGAAATACGACCACGTCGCCAGGCTTCAGGCTCTGAGCGGGTTGACCCTCAATTTGGGCCCACCCTTCACCAGAAGTGACCAGGATGATTTGATAGCCATCGTGGTGCTTGTGCCAATTGTTGCGAACGCCAGGTGCAAAATTCACGCTAGCGACACTGACATCAACGTCGTCTGTTGGTGGCACTAAGCTGGTGAGATAACTGTTACCGGAAAAGTACTGCGCAAAGGCTGTGTTTAAGTCACCAAAGCCGAAGATATCGTTCTTTACTTCTTGTTCATATTTTGCCATGAGAATGCCTCCCTTAAGTTAACCTGTTTTAGTAGAAAGATGGTTTGTCAAAGTAGGTATCGGGTTCGCCAATACCAAAGCTTTGGCGACTGTACTGACCGCTATCATCGTGTAAAATGGTTGCGATTCCCCGGGCAACCGCTTGGCGACTGACTTGGGCGTTCTTGAAGGGCTGACCTTTAGGAATCAGTTCGTAATTTTCATTACCGGCTTGATTGAACAACCAGGTCAGACGTAAAACAGTGTAGTCGGCAAGGTCGGAGTCTTCCATAACCTCGGCACTTGCTAGCATGGCATCTTCACCAGCTTGGCCACCAACCATGCTTAAGTTCCATTGACCGAATTTGCCAGGAACTTCGCCGTAGATGCCGAGAATATTGGCACCAATTAATTTTGTAACGTGGTTAGCATCTAAAGCCTTGACCACGTTTTGAACATCTGAAGTTAAATGCATATGGTTGAGGTAAGCGGCGTCAACACCCTTTGCTGCTGCAGTCAAGGCAGCTTCGTCCGCGAAGTCGCCATTGATCAAGGTGACCCGGTCGTTCGCTGCGTACTGGTTTAAACGGGTGGTCATGTTACGACCATACAGGACTAGCTCGTCGGTCGTTTCGTTTAGTAACAAATCTGTTAAGTAGCGAGAAATTTGACCAGCGGCACCTAATACTAAAATTTTCATATAGAAGCAATCTCCTTTTATAGGCAAATTAAGTTCAAAATGACAAGTCGTTTGGACCAACGTGATGGCCCTAGGTGACTATGTGTTAAATCATAAACCTTGTAGTTAACTTCAAGGCAAGGGCTTTTTGAAAAATGTTTCTTGCACATGTGCAAATTGATTCGTCGCCGAGGCCAACGTGTGACCACCATTTGGGTCTTTCCAGTAGCTAAGGTGTTCGGCATCAAAGTTAGTGGATAGTTGACGCAATCGGTTAATGAGCGGGGTCATTGAATTCTGCGTGCCGTCCTGACTACCAACCGTTGCTTCAATGTGAAAGGGTGCCGGTTGGCTGGCCTTCACAGCTGCTATGAGTTTTTTAGCAGTTAGGTCGGGTTGCAAGAGGCCACCGTCATTGGTGATGGTCCAGCTATCACCAGCCATAGGGGCGAAGTATGCGAAGTAGGCTAGCCGTTGCTCAAGAACAGACCAAGTTGTGATGGCGCCCATGGAGAAGCCCGCAAACGCTCGATGTTGCCGACTGTCGATTAGGTCTTGCGCCTGACCACCAGCTGCATACGTCCGGTAGGCGGTTTCAACGGCTGGCAAAAGCGATTGGCACAACTCTTCTTGAACAAAATCGGTAATGTAACCGTCATCATTTTCCCAGCTCCCAGTTGGCTCGCTAGTTGGTGGGTAATAGGTAGGTGTCACCACGATTTGCGGTAGCAACTCGCCAGTGGCCATTCCCTGATCCAGCATCCGTCTGAAGGCAGCGTCGTGTAGAAAAGTTGTCTCATTCATGCTCCAGCCATGCATCAGGTAAGTCACGTTGAATCGCTGGGATGGTAGCTGGAAATAGGCAGCGGGTAGATAAATTAAAGCGTGGCGCGGTTGCTGCTGCTGATTGCGGTAGCTTAGCGGAACGAGCCTGCTAGCAGTCGCTGTTGGTCCTTGGTTGACATTGTCTACGGGAATGAAATCATCTCCAATACGGTAATTTATTGAAAGTAGACTTAACTAACGAAGCTAGAATACACCTTAAAGTCGACTTGAGGGCAAATGATATGATTTAATTTCAAGGAAAAACGTTTACAATATAACTTAGCTCTTGAAGTATCCTATTGATGCCAAAACAAACGACCCATCTTTGTTGCTAGACGGGTCGTTTGCTGAGAAAAGTTATTTTAAATGATCCGGAAATATGGGATCAATTCCTTTGGGAAACTTATCTAGTTTAGGATCAACTAGGACATCAATATAATGATTAATCCAGTGATTGATCATGATATAGTGCCCTTGGACCTTCTCCAGTTCAGCCAGAATCCTTTCTTGCTCGTCGGTCATAATCTTGAGTCGCTGTCTGAGCGTTTGCTTACCTTCAGCAGAGAGCTGAACGTATTCTCTGATAGTGGGCACGGGCATGCCCAGTTCGCGTAAGGTAATCACCATTTTGATCCACGCAAGATCATTCTCAGTAAAAACACGATTATTGTACTTGTCACGTTTGACCGATGGCAGGAGCTGTTGATGATCATAGTAGCGAATGGCTGATTGCGAAATACCCATAAGTTTAGCGACTTCTTGAATTGTCATGATTCTAAACCATCCTCCGTCAGGGCACTTGTCTAGGTAATACGTCTGACAAGTACAGCTAATATTTACATCTGTCGTTATTTGATATAGGTTCGTGATGTCTAGCGTCAGAACGTGTCAACGGCTAGAAGCGCAGTAGTACGAACACAGCTTGAACGCTACCTTAGGGGAAGGGGAAAATAAAAAGGATTGCCCGATAGACAATCCTCCGTGTAGTAGACTGAAGTGTGTGTACGAAGGTGCTTGGCTAGATGGCAGTATCAAGAGGTAAAGGCTCTTAGTTTATAGGGTAACCCCTAAAGCCGACTTTAAGGCAAACGCTTTCTTGCAAATTAATCAATTAAATGATGTTGCTTGAGGTAGCGGTTAATCGTCGACTCATTGTTTGCACGAAAACCTGGCTGCAATGTGAGTGCTTTACCTTTAGCCATGCGCTTCAAGTAAGGGGTGCTTACACTGATTGGACTGCTCATGCTAGTCGTAAACGGAATGACCGTCTTGCCGCGAAGAGCGTTGGCTTCAAAAAAAGTGTTGATAAACATGGGTGGCCGGTGATACCAAGTTGGGAAGCCTAAATAGATAGTCTTGTAACTCTTTAGGTTAGGTGTATTGGTAATTTTGGGCCGGCTATTACGATCGATTTGTCGTTTGGCAACGGTCACTAATTTACTATAATCTGTGGGATAGGCAGGAGACAATTTGAGCTTAATTAGGTCAGCACCGGTCTTCCGCTGTAAATACTTAGCAGCGGTTTCGGTGGTCCCAGAGTTGGAATAGTATAAAATTAAGGCCTTGCCATTCTTTTTAGAAGTATGGGTCGTCGCGGCTTGCGTTTGGCTGGTAGCAGGGGTGCTAGCGGTTATCCGCTGGATGGCATAATAGCCACCGCCAAAAATGAGTAAGGCTAGTAGAATGAGTGACACAATAGTTTTTTTTGACATAATTAAATTCCTCACTTTGCGTATTTGTATTTGATGTGTTTCATCATAAACCTTGTAGTTAGCTTCAAGGCAAGGGGGAATTCAAAGAAAAATAAAAAAGTGCTAGAAGGCACTTGCTGACGAGCGTTAACGGGGATAACCGGCTAATCCTAGTCCTGGATTGGTTGGTTATTCCCGTTAAGCGGAGTCAGTTGTCTTCTGGCACTTATTAATTTAAAAATATCTAATAGGTTGCAACACTTGCCACAGCCTATTAGATATTTTAAGTATTCAATTTTCTTAGTGTAAGCTAGCAATTCGGGCAACGGCGGCCGGGTCACGGTGATCAAAGAATTGGCTTTCTTTTCGGTCTAAACCACTAATGGCCTTCAATTCTTCATCAGTCAACGTGAAGTCAAAGATGTCGAGATTCTCTGCCATTCGCTCTGGGTGGACGGACTTAGCTAAGGCAACAATCTTCCGTTGGGTTAACCACCGCAGAATAACTTGACCCACTGACTTGTTGTGGTTTGCAGCAATTTCACTTAACACGTCATTGGTGAAAATGCTGTGTTTACCTTCAGCAAATGGTGCCCAAGCTTCGGGTTGAATGTCCTGCTGGCGCATGAAATCAATGCTGGTTGGTTGTTGGTTCCAGGGGTTGATTTCGATTTGATTCAGGGCAGGCTTAACGTCATTGAACAAGGTTAAGTCAATCAGACGGTCGCTGTCGAAGTTGGAAAGACCAATGGATTTAATCTTGCCTTCCTTTTGCAGGTCTTCCATGGCTCGCCATGAACCGTAAACGTCACCGTAGGGCTGGTGAATAAGGTAAAGGTCCAAGTAGTCTAGCTGCAGTTTCTTTAAAGTTGTTTCGAAAGCCTTTTTCGTTGCGTCGTAGCCGGTGTCAGTGACCCAGAGCTTAGAGGTAACAAACAAGTCTTCGCGCTTAACGCCAGCACGCTTGATACCTTTGCCGACCGCTTCTTCATTGCCATAGGATTGGGCGGTATCAATTAAGTGATACCCAGCATGAATGGCATCGACAACGGCTTGTTCGGCCGCTGATAAATCAGCAATTTGAAAGACACCAAAGCCAAAGACAGGCATCGTATTACCATCATTTAAGTTTACAGTTTCCATGAAAAAACGCTCCTTTAATTAATTTGATGAGTTCATCATAAACCTTAAAGCTAGCTTCAGGGCAATAGAAGTTTGAAAAAAAATCGGATTTTAGGTCAATTTGCTCTGATTAGATGGGTGAGACGGCGTTCTTCCGAAGGGGAAAGCTAAGGTTAAAGGCCTAGCGACGCAACACGACGAGGGGCGACGTTGGCATAAAAATAGCGGTATAAATCGCCATCCTCAGTGGATGCCATTTATGCCGCTAATGTCAGATCATTTTAAAAAAGGATGCTTAATCTTTGGCGTTGACTACCAGGTGTTCGTTCACAAAGGCGTCAAAACCCAGTTCGTACATTTCCCGACCGTAGCCGGAGTTCTTGACCCCGCCAAATGGGAGCTCGGGTAACGTTGCCCAGGCACGATTGATAAAGGTCATGCCGGCCTCAATCTGTTGTGCAACGGCGTCGGCGTGCTTCGTGTCTTCCGTGAAGATGGCACTGCCTAAACCATAACTAGAGTCGTTGGCTAAAGCAATGGCTTCTTCTTCCGAGTTCACTTTGTAGACGGAAGCCACAGGGCCAAATAATTCTTGGTTGTAGGCGGGATTGTCCTTCGTAATGTCCGTCAAAATTGTTGGCTGGAAGAATTGGCCAGGTAAGTCAATCGGATGGTTGCCATAAAAAACCGTAGCACCGGCGTCAACCGCGGCATCGACCTGTTTTTGCAAAGTGGTTTTGGACTTCGCTGAAGACAAGGGGGCTAGCGTGGTTGCTGGGTCCATTGGATCACCAGGCTTAACCTGTTCAAAGGCCTGCTTCAGCATGGTTAAAAATTCATCATACTTATCTGCCATGACGATAAATCGTTTGGAAGCTGCACAGATTTGACCGGCATTAGATAGACGAGCGACTGGCGCAACCCGCTTGACCTTGTTCATGTCAGCGTCTGATAAGACAATGAATGGATCGTTTCCGCCCAGTTCCATGGTGGACTTCTTTAAATTTTCACCAGCAGTCTTCGCAACGGAAGCGCCACCGCGTTCGGAACCAGTTAAAGCAACACTCACGACTCGAGGGTCGGCAATCGCCTTATCTACTTGGTCGTAATCGACAAACAGGTTGGTTAAACTGGCGGTTGGTGCACCGGCCCGCCGAATAATATCGACAAAGGCTTCGGCGCTACTTGGCGTATTTGATGCGTGCTTCAAGAGCATGGGATTACCAATCATGAAGTTGGGCGCAAAGACCCGCATGATTTGGTAGTACGGGAAGTTCCAAGGTTCAACCATGAACAAGACGCCTAGTGCCTGCTTTTCATAGTAGGCGTCGCCAATGACGGTGTCGAGCGGTTTACGGGCTAAAAATTCGGCAGCGTGGTCGGCAAAGTAATCGGCGATGTCAGCGCAGAGCTCAACCTCAGCTTCTGATTCACCAATGAGTTTTCCCATTTCTTGGGTGACCGTGGTGGCTAACTGGGTCTTTTCGTAACGCATCATAGTAGCGATCCGGTGTAACGTGTCTCGGCGAGTCTCACTGGGCTCGTCGCGCCATTTGAGATAGAGTGCATGACTATCTGTTAAAACTTTTTCCAACTGATCGTCAGAAATGTTCTCATATGAATTCAAAACTTGGTTATTAAATGGATTGATCGTTTGGTAAGCCATTTATTGGTGCTTCCTTTCTATTATTAACTGCGAGTTGCGTTAGCTGAATCACGCAAGTAACCATAGCGTAAACCTTGAAGCCGACTTCAAGGCAAGCCTTTAAGCAAAATCTTTTAGCATTTTGTGAATGGCCTGTTTAAAAGTCGTTTCAGCGGTGGTGTGCCGATACTGATAAAAGTCAGGGTACTTCGTTTTTAAAACGGACTTCGGGTTTAACCGCCAGGCCTGGTCTTTGTAGAAAGCCGTGTAGGAGATGGGTTGCCATAAGGCCAAGGCCGTCTGGGCAGAAATCAAGGTCGGTAATTTGCTGAAGAGTTGTGTGACCTGATCAGGCGTTAAGGTATCCTGTACAACTGTTTCCAGTTCACGATAGGTGCTGGTGAATCCTAAGCCGAGGACCCGGGTGCCATTGCTCTGAGGATTATTCATGACAGCTAGTTCCAAGCCGGCAATATCACGAACGTCCACACTGTCCATGGGGCCATCAACCAGCTGTCGACTGCCGTGCAGATACGCGTAAATCATGTCGTGTTGCCAAGGGGTGAAGCTGGGGCCAACAATGTTGGTGGGGTGGATAACGGTGACCGGCAAATTAATAATATTAGCCAGGTCACGGACGCGTTGTTCCTCACGAACCTTCATGTTAATAAAGGGCTCGTAAGCGGTATCCATGTGGTCGAGGTCGGGCCAAGTGTCTTCATTAATCGTTGTGACGGTTGGGTCGGCAATCCCCATGTCAATGGCAGCCGCTGAGCCAATTTGCACGAGCTTTTGAACCGTGCCAGCTTTGCTAATGGCTTTAAAAAGATTGTTGACGGCTCGAATTTTGGTGGCAATAAAATCAGCAGTTGATTGTTCATGGCCCGTGAACGGTGCGGAGTTATTGAAGACCCACTGGCTCCCAGTTAGTGCCGTTGCGACCGCCTGGGGTGAGTCCAACAAGTCAGCTTGGACACCGTGAATGTTGGGTAAGAGTTCGGTTAGGGCTGCCAGTTTGTCCGCGTTACGATAGGTGCCCGTAATGTTTGTGTATCCAGCATCGGTCAACGTTTTGGCTAACCATGAACCGGTGTACCCAGTGATACCGAGAATGACAATTTTATCGTTTTTTTGCATGTGCTTCCTCCTATACTCAAAATAAGTCCTAAGACAATTTCAGCGAAAGGCAGATTGTCTTTAGCGTTAGGCTGTCTGGTTTTAGAAAAACGTTCTGAAATCAGTCTAGATTTCAGAACGTTTAAATTGGCCAGCCATTAAGCTTGTTTGGTTGGGTAAATGGTAAATTCATTAACATTAACGTCTTCGGGTTGGTCAATGGCGAAGTTGACGACTTTAGCAACGGCTTCAGGACTGATACCAACTTGCTTGTAGAAGGTGTCCATGCCTTTCTTGGTATCTTCATCCGTAATGGTATGAAGCAGTTCCGTGTTGATGGCTGCTGGATAAAGACTCACTGTCCGAATGTTGGTGCCTTCTTCAGCACTTTCCATCCGAATGACTTCCATTAAATTACGGACCGCGAACTTGGTCGCGCCATAGACCCCGGCACCGGCAAAGCTCTTAATCCCAGCAACAGAAGAGGTCGTAATGATTTGGCCGTGTTTTTGAGCTGTGAAGATAGGCATGACAGCGGCGACACCGTGGAGGACACCACGTAAGTTAATGTCAATCATCGTATCCCATTCTTTCGTGTGCAGGGCGCTCATTGGTGAGGAAGGCATAATGCCGGCATTGTTAAAGATGACGTCCAGACCACCAAATTTGTCCTGTGCCAATTGGACTAAGGCGGTGACGTCTTCCTGGTTGGTAACGTCCGTGACACGGTAGGCTGCGGTGCCCCCTGCGTCTTCAATATCCTTAACGATTGCTGCTAAGCGGTCTTCACGGCGAGCACCTAGGACAACCTTTGCCCCATTCTGTGCCAATAATTTTGCGGAAGCTTCACCCATTCCAGATGAAGCACCAGTGATCACGATTACTTTATTTTTAACAGTCATATTTAATTTCCTCCTAATATTATCTGGTCGTTTCAAAACATGCAGTCCATCGTTTGGTCAACGAATGATGATTCCCAACAAATTCAAGAAAAATTGCCGGGTTCTTGCGAGTTGCCATAATCCTTGGTGACCTTGATTCAAAATGAGTATGGACCTTCAAGTACACTTTAAGTCAAGCCTTTCTCAAAAAAACTTTTTGGCTTGCTGCCAGCAAATTTTTATTTGCGACTAGTAAAGATGAAGAGACTTCAAAAGCCGGAACGGTCCATTTGACAAAAATGACTTGAAGTCATAATATGTGTCCCAGCATAAGAAATGACTTCGAGTCATATTTTAAGGAGAGATGGAAATGGACTATAGAACGTTAAATAATGGCGTCAAAATGCCTATGATTGGGTTAGGTGTCTTTCGGATAACGGATGTCGCTGAATGTGAAGAAGCGGTGTACCAGGCCTTAAAGCAGGGATACCGCTACATTGATACGGCAACGGCTTATGAGAATGAAGAAGCCGTTGGTCGCGGGATTCGGCGAGCCGGGACTCCCCGTGATGAGCTATTCATTGCGACAAAATTGTGGCTAACGGATGCGAACTATGAGGATGCCAAGCTGGGCTTTGAGAGTTCACTAAGACGTTTGGGATTGGACTACATTGATTTGTACATTATTCATCAACCGTACAATGATTATTACGGTGCTTGGCGGGCGATGGAAGAGTTGTATCAAGCCGGGAAGATTAAGGCACTGGGTGTCGATAATTTCCGTCAAGATCGCTTAGCCGATTTTATTCAATTCAATGACATCAAGCCCCAAGTAAATTACTTGGAGACCCACCCGTTCTATCAACGGCAAGATGAGCTAGACTATTTAAACAGCCAGGATATTTTGCAAGTCGCTTGGTCACCATTTGCGGCCGGTCAGTTTGATATTTTTAACAATCCGACATTGACGGCCATCGCGAAGGTTCATGGCAAGAGCGTCGGGCAAGTTATCTTACGCTGGCTGTTGCAGCGCGGGATTGGGTCAATTCCTAAGACGAGCCATCTGGATAGAATGCGTGAAAATCTGGCTGTCTTTGACTTTAACTTGTCGGCGGCTGAGATGGCCCAGATTTCATTGCTAGATGCGAACAAAACTGTGGTTGGCAAACGTGAGACGGCAAAAGGTGTGCTGGCATTCTTTGATGACTTTAAGGACTTGGATACGCGTGCGTAAGGACTTGTTGAAAGGAAGTTGTGAGTTTTGAATAAGCAATCTAACCTAGGTCCAGTCGTTGGGCAGCTAGCGGGAACGGACATCTATGCAAATCAACTACAACGAAAAAATTCTGGTTGGGGCGGTGGTAAATACACACCGTCTGATGGCCAGGACACCAATCGGGCGCAACCGCCAGTAAGAAAGCTAACACCAACGGCCAAAAGCATCGTCATTTACTGGTCACGTTCAGGATCGACGGAATTACTAGCCAGTAAATTGGTGGCGGCCACGGATAGCGATGTGCTTGAAATCACCCTGGCACAGCCATATCCGGCAGATTACATGCAAACCCTTGACCGCGCTAACTTTGAACGGGAGAGTAACACCCCGCCAGAGCTACAGTTGAGGCTGCCGGATTTGAGCCAATATGAGACGGTTTATCTGGGCTTCCAGACCTGGGCAATGACGCTTAGTCAGCCAATGAAGGCATTTTTAACTGACTTTGGGGATGCGCTGGCTGGCAAAAAGGTTGCCCCCTTTGAAACTGAAGGTGGCTATGGTAGTGGAGAGAGTATCCGCGTCATTCAAAATATTTTAGGGACGAAGGGTGTTGGCAAGGTCTCACTAACCGTACCCTTGGTGATTGATGGTAATCGGGTAGATGAAGCTGATGATGAGGTAGCTGCGTGGTTAACGCGAATAGCCAAATAATCAGGTTGCGCCTATCCCGATGAAAGAAAGTGGGATTAAACAAGTGATGCACTAGGTATGACTGAAGGCCATATTTAGTGCATCTATTTATGAAGTTATGAAGGGATGATAAAGTTGAATCGAAATAAAAAACTGATCGTCACGTTTGCCTTAATTCTATCAAACGGGATGGTTGGTTTAGATGGCACGATTGTGAACACGGCATTGCCAGCCATTATTAGTGACCTCCATGGACTACAGTATATGGGCTGGATCATTGCGATTTTTCTCTTAGGCATGGCAATTTCGACGCCCCTATGGAGTAAATTCGGTGAGCGTCAAGGAAACAAGCTGGCATACATGGCCGGAACTGGACTCTTTGCTGTGGGTGCCCTCTTGCAGGGAATTGCGCCCAACATTGTTTGGTTTATTATGGCACGGGGCCTAATGGGCATCGGTGCCGGTGGGATGAATACGATTCCCTTTATTATTTATGCGCAGATATTTAATAACCTGAAGCGCCGTGCACAAGTGATTGGTATTGCGACCGCTAGCTTTAGCACGGCTTCTATCATTGGGCCGCTAGTTGGTGGCTGGTTAGTCGATGCTTTCAGCTGGCACTGGGTCTTTTTCCTGAATTTACCAATCGCTGTGCTATCGATTTTGTTAGTGGCAGTCTATTTGAAATTAGATGAACGCTTAAACCGTGCATCTGTTGATTATAAGGGTGCTACCTTGATGATTTTAGGATTGTCGCTGATTCTAGTTGGCATCCAATTGTTAGGGACGACATCGATTTGGATGACGATTGGTTTAGTTGCGGTGGGGATACTCGTTCTGCTTGGCATGGGGCGGGTTGAGGCGTACGCTGCAGATCCAATCATTCCAAGTCGGCTATTTAAAAATTCTAAATTAGTGATTGATTTTACATTATTTTCCATCCTGTGGGGCGCGTTCGTGGCGTTCAATATTTATATTCCTATGTGGGCACAGGGAATTCTGGGATTAACGGCGCTGGTTGGTGGGATGACACAGATTCCCGGGTCAATTACGAACTTCATGGGTTCTGAGATTGGGCCACTGTACCAGCATAAATTAGGTCGTTATGGCATTATCAGTCTTGGCACGGGGGCGTTTTTGATTGCGTTTCTAGGGATGGTACTAGCGGGCAACCATGCTAATTATTGGTTTTTGCTAGTCATGGGCGCTTTTGAAGGTCTGGGTCTCGGATTGTGTTTCAACGTTCTACAAGTAGCTGTTCAAGACGATGCGGGCATTAAAGACGTGCCGATTGCGACGTCGTTTGCTTATCTGGTACGGATCTTAAGCCAGACGTTTATGTCCTCAATTTATGGGGTTATTTTAAATCAAGCGCTAAACTCCGGGGTTAAAGCGTCTCATGGACAGGTGACGATGGGCATGCTGAATAAGTTGAGCAATTCACAGGTGGTGGGTGAACTCCCACAGGCACTGCTCCCAACCATGCGGCAGATTATGTATAACGGGCTTCATTACATTATGCTGACCGCTCTCGGGTTAGTCCTGGTGGTCGTCATTATTTTAGTGATAATTTATGTGCGTTTGCTACGACGGCATGCTAGTCTGATTAGGGAGTAACAGCGGATTGATGCTGTCCAGTTAGGATAAAGGAAATGGTGATTGGAAATGACTAAACGCGATGAAAATGCCAAAACAACTCGCCGGAAATTATTGGATGCGGCCGACCAATTGATTGTTGAGCGGGGCTATGAAAATGTTTTTGTGGAGGATATTACGACGGCCAGTGGCGTGGCTAAGGGAACCTTTTACAATTATTTTCCTAAAAAAGAAGATATCATTGGTGAATTAGAACGAGAACATTTCAGTCAACTGAATGCACAAATCAATGAGATTTCAGATGAACTGACGCCGGCCGCAAACATTTCAGCATACTTGGCTAACTTTATGCAGATTACGGCGGCGGCAGGGGTAGAACGTGCCCGTGGCTGGATTCGCTTTGTGGCAGTTCCTAATTCTCCCGATGACAAATGGACGTATGATTTTGGAAAAGTTAGTGAGTTGTTGACCCAATTAATTCAGCACGGACAACTAGAGAAAGAGACCCCTGTGGAAATGATTGCACAAGTATTATCCATGCAATTGTATGGGGTGATATTCTCTTGGGTGATGAATAAAAGCATCGACCCGCAGAAGGCAATTCAAAATTTTTGTGCGACACTGGTCGAACCACTCATTCAGCCATACATTACCGCCGTATAATTGTGAGTTGAGCTGACTACCTTGTCGTAAAAAGAGCTGTTAGCCCAATGACTAACAGCTCATCGCCCGTGCATGAAATTGGTGACAGTCTGGTGACAGGTTGAAACTGGTTGCTGGTTCCGAATGGCCGACGATTCTCAAAGAATGCGGGGAACTAGCGGCTTCTGGTTACCTCTGGGGATGCCTAGAGAGTGGCGTAGAGGCCTCGGGGGGCGCATTCTTTTTCGGAAAAGTGAATAAGATCGTTGAGTTGACGCCATTCTTATGGGGCGTCTTTTCTTTTGGAGCAAATTTAAAAAAAGTCTTGCCTTGAAGTAACTGCAAGGGACTATTCTGATTCTATTGAACGAGAAATCGGAAAGGAAGCTATTTGATGCCTAATAAAATTGCGCAACAGAATCATGATGAGATGTTCCCTAATCACAAGTCAACGTTAAAACAGACCGATCCAGAATTTATCGATCTCTTTGATAATTTTGCGTTTGATGAGGTCTTACAGCACAGCCACCTGGAAACGAAGCTCCGGTTGAAAGTGACGCTGGCATCCTTAATCGCCATGCAGTGCCTGAATGAATACAAAGCAATGGTGACGGCCGCCTTAAATGTTGGCGTAACGCCGATTGAGATTAAAGAAATTGTGTATCAAGCGGTTCCTTACGCTGGACTGGGAAAAGTTTTTGATTTTTTGTATGGCACTAATGACGTTTTTCAGGCTAAAGGTATGCAATTACCAGTAGAACCACAAAGTACGACGACGCCGGAAACACGCGCGGAGAAGGGATTAGCTACTGCTCGTCAGATTGTGGGTGACAGTGTTGATCAGATGCTGGCGACAGCGTCGAGCAATCAAAAACACTTCGCAACCTTCCTAGCTGATAATTGCTTTGGTGATTTCTACACTCGGACTGGGTTAGATAAGCAGACTAGAGAACTATTGACCTTTTCAATGCTAATTTCTATGGGTGGTGCAGATCCACAAGTTCGCGGCCATATCAGCGCCAATCAAAACGTGGGCAACAGTAAGCAACAATTACTGGATGTCATCACGGTATTATTGCCTTTCATTGGGTACCCACGGACATTGACCGCATTGAAGTTAGTCAACGAAGTTATGTCAGAAAAGGAGAATCAGTAATGACTATTTTTGAAGATCTCCGTCAGGGAAAGACGATCGATATTCGTGACGCGCAGTATCAAAAAGAAGTTCATGGTGAAATTGATCGGTGCAACGACTTGTGTTATGAAATTAATGCGACGCGTCCAAGTAATCGTGAAAAAATTGTGGCGCTAGAAAATGATTTGTTACACGGCCAAATGCAGAATGGTACTTTCTTCACGCCACCAATGTATATTGATTGTGGTAACCGCGTAAACTTAGGCAAAAATGTTTACGCAAATCATAATCTGACGATGATGTCTGTCGGAACGATTACGATTGATGATGGCGTGATGATGGGGCCAGGGGTTGGATTATTTACGGACAACCATGAGCCCAACAATATCCGGATGATTAGCACGAAAGAAATTCACATCAAAAAGAATGCCTGGCTAGGCGCACGGGTCAATGTGGCGCCAGGAGTGACGATTGGTGAGAACGCCATTATTGGCACCGGGGCAGTCGTTACCAAAGACATCCCCGACAATGCAGTAGCTGTTGGTGTACCCGCCAAAGTAATCAAGTATACGAAGTAGATACTGATACCTTTCCCGCGTCGAAATGACGGACAGTATTATCGGGTGTGAGCGCAACTAATTTTAACCAGGTCGGCACTTTCTAGGAAATTCTGAGAGTGCCAGTTTTGCCTGATGTCGGGTTAATGCTATTCTATTTTTAGTGGGCTTGTTTACGAATTTTTTGACGATACGTCATTACTATAAAAAAATGCTTAATTCTAGAAACGAATCGGCTGGTGGTAGGAAACCGGCATATTAATAGCAGGGTGACCATTTGAGACCGGTCACTCTTTTTGCTAATCAGGAGGTTGGAAAGATGGAGCTGTTTACCTCAACTTTTGTTTTGTTAGTTACCGTAGCAATCGCTAACATAGTGGCGCAGTGGGTTCCGCAAATTTCTAAGACATACTTAGCGCTGTTGGCAGGTGTTATTGTGGGGCTAGTACCAGCACTGGACCAGTTGGTATTAAGCTTTGAAAATGAAATTTTTATGATTTTAATTTTAGCACCACTTCTATTTTTTGAGGGGCAGGTTACCCCGATACTTAAGGTTAGTAGGGGTTTTTCAAGTATCTTGGGCACGGCCTTTGTGCTGGCGATTGGATCAGCTGTTGTGGCAACAGTAGGTATCCACTGGACGTTAGCAACAAGTTTTCCCCTAGCTTTAGTGATGGTAGCAATCAGTACGCCAACCGACGCCACGGCCTTCGAATCCGTCGTGACTGGTCGAAAGTTTAGTGCGCGTCTCGGCAATCAACTGAAAATGGAGTCGTTATTTAACGATGCAACCGGTCTGGTTTTATTGCAAGCGGGGTTATTGTGGTGGCAAACCCGTCAGCTATCTTTGGGTCAAAACGTTGGCCGACTATTATTCTCAGCTGTTGGTGGTGCGATTGTCGGCATGGTGCTGGCTTTCGGATTAATGCTTTTCCGTCAGGCCCTGGTTCGTAGCGAAGCAAACGTAATTTCTTCGCAGACATTAATCTACCTGTTGACGCCAGTTATTATTTATCTGGTTGCGGAAAAATTAGCTGTATCCGGCATTATTGCCGTGGTTGTCGCGGGGCTGGTACATAACAGTGAGGCCAATGGGAGTCGATTTACAGCATCGCGGCAGATGTATTTTGGGACGGAATTAATGAATTTTGTAGTAGAGATTCTAAATGGTGGTGTCTTCGTGATTCTGGGCATTAGTTTAGAGCGAATCGTGCGGGAACAGCACCAACAGATGGTCGTTTCACTGAATTGGTTTTGGCTGGGATTGGCTATTTATGGGTTCTTGTTGGTCAGCCGATTCATCTATGCCTACTTTTTTGTTGCCGGCAAGCAGGTCAAGGATAGCTGGCTCTTTGCGTTCGGCGGTGTTCACGGAACAGTGACCTTGGCCATGACCTTCTCGATTACGGGTTTAATACCGACGACACAATTCCAACAGGTTATTTTAGTAGAAACTGTGGTCATTATTGCCAGCATGTTGGTACCTACGTTAGTGTTCAAATGGCTCTTACCTCGAGACGGTGATGTGCTCAGCAAACCCGTCCTCTTGGCCCAAATTCGTGAGCAAATGACCGCTGTGGGGATTGCGCGTGTAGAGAAATTGCAACTCAATTCGGAAATCAAAGTAACGGTCATTTATGACCTGCAGGATCAAAATAAGACCAATCCATTACCGTTGTTCTTACGACGCTGGCGTGGGATTACCAATCATCATGAGGCGGTCAGTATTTTGCAAAGCCGTGATCAGCGCTGGGCAATGATGCAGGCCTTTGCTAGTGAACGGGCTTTTCTGGCCGAACAAGCACGACAGCATGTGGTTGATGTGAGCTTACTCCACGATATTTATACGGAAGTTTTGATGGCTGAAGCATTGGTAGTGGATCCCTATAGTCGGTTGGTTTAGCAATCAGCCGAGGGTTAAACGCCGAATGGGCGTCCAGGGAGCAACGCTGATCAATGGTGAGGATGGTTACTGGGCCGAAATTGTCAGCTCGTTCATATAACCAATCTTTAGTATGGATGTCGGTTTTTGCTGTGATTGCGTTGCTTTTCGCGATTGGTATTGTGAAAGGTGAAAAAAATTGTAAAAGGTCTTGCCTTGCAGTAACTTCAAGGCGGTAAGATGAGCTATATTAACTGATAGGCGGTGATTTGTATGAAATTACGTTATCAAGAAGAGAGCTTTCCACTGGTGGTTAACCCGGATTTTGAAAAGCAGGTGCTACTGAAATTGCCTTTAACCCTGACTTTTAAGTTAAATGGGGGTCATGAATATTTTGGCCAATTGCCAACGACCATTGACTACTCGGCGGATTTAACCGGAAAGGTAGCAGCTGGTGGTATTTACTTTTTCCAGGATTGGCAGGCCTTTTCATTGAATTTTGGTGATCAAGATATTTCGCCGTACCAAGTTAGCCGACTAGGTAGTTTCCCGACTGAGTTTTTACCAATTTTGCAGAAGAAAACGGACAGCTTAGAGCTAACGTTGATTGAATAACGCGCGGCGACTGGTACTGAATCTTAGAGATTGAAAAATTGAAATTTATTTTGTCAGTGTACTTGCCTTGCAGTTACTTCAAGGTTGTAGACTAAGGCTATTCAAAGATGAAGTGGAGAAATTTCATTATGACAAACGTTTTAATTATTGGAGCAACGGGTTCTGTGGGTAGCGTGACTCGGCGGTATTTTCTGGCTAATACGGATGATCAGTTAACGTTAATGGCACGGAATACTGGCCGCTTGGGGCAGTTGCGTGCTGACCGTGAACGGGCAATTACCGGTAGTGTGACTGACAGTGCTGCTCTACAGGAAGCCTTGGCTGATCAAGACGTGGTTTTTGCTGCTTTGAGTGGTAACTTAGCGGGGATGGCCAAGAGTTTAGTGACGGCCATGGATCAGGCAGATGTTAAACGACTATTGTTCGTTGCCTCAATGGGTATTTATAATGAAATTCCAGCTAGTGTCGGTGGCGGGAACCTTGCAGAAAATCCTATGTTACAAGGGTATCGGAATGCTGCCGATGTCGTCGAAGCTTCAGATTTAAACTACACGGTGATTCGGCCAGGTTGGTTTGATAATGGCACTGATACGGATTATGAAGTGACAGAAAAAGGCGAACCATTCGGTGGGCACGATGTCTCACGTAAGAGTATTGCCGACTTGGTTGTCCGGTTAGCCCACGATACCACGATGGGCACGCGAAACAGTTTGGGAATCAATCGGAAATAAAAAGGAGATCAGACTGATGGAAAATAAAACTTGGTTAATTACGGGTGTTAGCAGTGGCTTTGGTCACGCAATGACGGAACAACTTTTGGCACAAGGTAAGACGGTCATTGGTACGGTTCGGAATGCAGCTAAGGTACAAGACTTAGTGAACCAATACCCAGACACATTTGTGAGCAAGTCATTGGATGTGACGGATGTTGCGGCCATTCATCATTTAGTTGATGAATTAACGCAAAACTATCAAATTGACGTGTTGGTTAACAACGCGGGTTATGGCTTGTTCGGTGCGGCTGAAGAATTAAGCGATGCTGAAGTGAACCAGATTATTGCGACCGACTTAACGGGCTCAATCCAAATGGTCCGTGCGATTTTACCAAGTATGCGGGCGCAAGGTCATGGACGCTTGATTCAAATTTCTTCATACGGTGGTCAAGTAGCCTTTCCTGGGAACTCAATGTATCACGCGGCTAAGTTTGGGATTGAAGGTTTCATGGAAGCCGTCGCCCAAGAAGTTGCTAGTTTTAACATTGGTGTCACGATTGTTGAGCCTGGTGGTGCGCGGACTGAGTTCCGTTATGGCAGTGCGCAGGTTGCGAACTTCTTGCCAGCCTATGAAGGTAATCCGGCACATGCATTCCAAAAGATGCTTGATCCAGCCAATGGTCTTGCTCCCGGAGACCCGGTACGGATGGCCAGTCGAATCGTTGAAAGTGTTGATCAAGAACCAGCACCTCTACGAATGGTCTTGGGTTCTCAAGCGCTTGAGAATACGATTTCCACGCTGGAAAAGCGCGTTGCTGATTTTAAACAGCAGACTGATTTGGCAGCGTCAACGGACTTTCCTGCCGGGGAGTAGTATTTAAGATTTAAATGACGTGGTATGTAAAAAATGGTCGTGTCTTTGTGGAAGACCGTGGATAAGATGTTTTGATCTTATGAAGTAACTAATGAGACATTGTTAACTGAAGGAGGATTCCGAAGATGGATGAGGAATTACGAAAACTCTATCGTGACTATAATACTGTGATGGCGGCTGATGACACGGTGAGGTTAGGCAAGTTGTTAGCACCAGATTTTACGCTGACGCATATGACGGGCTACGTGCAGCCCAAGGTTGAATGGTTACAGGAATTACAACAGGGAACGATGC
Organism: Levilactobacillus fujinensis; assembly: GCF_003946335.1. Classification (GTDB taxonomy): domain Bacteria; phylum Bacillota; class Bacilli; order Lactobacillales; family Lactobacillaceae; genus Levilactobacillus; species Levilactobacillus fujinensis. The sequence goes on along the minus strand of NZ_RHNX01000001.1, from coordinate 126,367 downwards.
ATTATTATTCTTCTGTAGAAGATCAGATCAGTCTGCGAGAGACGAGCCACGGCTGGCACATCATTGGACAAAGTCGTGTGGTTGCCAGTATTCACGGCAGCGCAAAGACTGAATGGCCACTGAATACAGATCTCTACGTTCAACGTATAAATGGTCAGTGGCAAATTATGAGTGCGGTGGTAACGACGTATTAAAGTGGCACTGTGTACTGATGTAGGTGAGACTGTCTCAAAGCCGATTCTGGCTATGGTGAATGAGTCATGCTTCTTGAAAAATCCGACAATAGCTTAAAAAATACGGTTAGCCCTAACAACCAGGGATCAACCGTATTTTTTAGACTACGCTTCGCCACCAACCAAGGTGATGCGTTGGCGAATATAAGTGTTTTGTTCGATAATATCCAGCATCCCCGTGGCGTAGTCGGCATAGCTAATGTAACTATCCGCGTCAGATTTTGCTAAATAATTTTCGCCGTCCACGTGGTAAACGCCAGTGGCTGCCCCATCGGCATCGTAGTTGAAAGCCGGTGTGACGTAGGTCCAAGCCAAATTGGAGTACGAACGTAACCGACTTAAGCTGGCAACCAACGCATCGGCTAGGGGTAACCAATCGGCTGGATAGTCCGCGCGGTCCTTCAGCATTTTGGTGTGATCCGCGTTGATGTAGAGGGTGCCGGCGCCGCCAACCTTCAGGTAGCGCGTCTCAGTTCCGGATAGAATCTGTGCCAGGTGAGAGAGACCCGTGGTGTGAATGGCAAATGTTTCCGGTGTCCAAGCACTAACGGCGTCAACAACAGCCTCGACACCGGCTAAATCAGTCGCGGTTAGATCCATTAAATCCTTAATGAGCAGATTGTCGTAAGTGACGTCATCGTGTTGACGATGGGCAATGGCGAGGACAGAATGACCACGTTTCGTGGCTTCTTGAATCAGTGCCCGCCCGGTTTTTCCGTAGGCACCAATGACAGCAATTTTCATGATAAAACTTCCTTTCGGTTGGGGAGTAGCAAAATAAGTTGCTAACAGCGTTGTTTGTTCCGACTATGACTAGCGTAAAGAAAATTGCTAGGTAGCCTGCCGTTCCTTTAAGAACAAGGATTAGCATACGCGCCACGACGGGAGAATAAAAATGCTTATCGTACATGTTCACGATACATAAAACGTATATCTATCAAACTGTGATAAAATTAATGTAAATATTTAAGCGCTGACAAGGCGTAAATACGGGAAAGAAGTGTTGGTCATGGATGTCCGGGTACTGAACTATTTCTTGATGACAGCAAGAGAGGAAAACGTGACACGAGCGGCGGCATTGCTTCATTTAACGCAACCAACTTTGTCACGACAATTAAAATCCTTGGAAGAAGAGCTGGGCGTTGAGTTGTTTCGCCGCAGTAATCACAGCATCTATTTGACGAGAGAGGGACTTTTGTTCCGGCAACGCGCACAGGATTTGGTGAACATGCTAGAGCGTGCACGCGAGGAATTACAGCAGACTGAGGAATTGGCGGGAACGATTGCCATTGGGTGTAGCGAGCTGCAGAGTATGGAAGAAGTCGCAGACCTCATCGACCGGTTTCAGCAGGAACATCCGAAAGTGAAATTCGCCCTCCACAGCGGTAATAACGATGATATCAAAGGGTGGATTGAACAGGGGACAATTGATCTGGGCCTCTTGATTGAGCCTGTGGAAATCGGCAAGTATGATTTCGTGCGGATGACAGCTAAAGAAGAGTGGGGAATTCTCGCGCACGAGGATTCTAAGTTTGCGTCCTATGAGGCGATTCATCCTGGTGATCTCGTGGGTACCCCGGTGATTACTATCCTGGATAAGGTTGTTCAAAATGAGTTGGCCAATTGGTCCGGTGAGTATGCGGCTAAAATGGGGAACAAGGCCCGCTACAATCTGGTTTACAACGCTGCGATGCTCGCGCAGCGAAACCATGGGGTTGTAATTTGTTTAAAGCTGAATCAACACTTTGATCATCTAGTCTACGTACCGCTAGTGCCCAAGCTGACGTTGAATTCTGTGTTGGCTTGGCGGGGGCAGCAGCCGCACGCTCAAGTAACGACAGCTTTTATTCGATTTGTACGGGAAGAGAAGATGCAGAAGAATTAAGTGATAAGAATGGGACAAAAGGCGATTAGCTGGTGAGCATTAAGGCTGATAACCGAATAATCCTGGGATTGGATTGTTTGGTTATCAGTTTTAAGCGGAGTCAGCTGCCTTTTGTTCCACGGTTCAGCACTGTAAATTCGGAGATACCAAAGGAGCCTGGGGTTTTGTCCCAGGCTTTTGTTTTACAAGAAATACATGAAATGAATAACTAATGAGTCAAAATAAGCATTTAACATATCAGCTGAAGGGCGATACACTATTGTCATCAACTTAGGAAATGCGATGGCGGTAATCAATATGCAAGCTAAAGCAGTCGTCATGAATGATTATGGAGACAGTTCAGTCTTAGAGGAAAGGACCCTGAAATTTTGGGATGACAAAATTAGTGAGGTGAGGGCAATTGGATCGGCACACGATAAAAGCAACCTATCAGTTGTCTGATCAAGTTTTAAACGATTACGATACCTGGATAAGGCGTGATGAGACTGGACCTGCTAAACGGCAATACGGCGACACTGATCTTGTCTACCTGCAAACCATTGCGGCACTTTACACGATGGGGTTTACGGCAGAAGAGGTAGCAACTTACCTGCAATTTGACGAGCGGGATCAACGGACAACGGCACAACGGTTAAGGCTATTGACGCGCAAACGAAAGGAAAGGCTGGCCGAGATTCATCAGTGTGAAAGCCAGGTGGCAGCGATTGATTACCTACGCTTTCACTTGAACGCTGGTAGTCAGAATGTACATGATCGAACACAATAGTGGCAACAAGTGTCCGTCGTTAGATATGTTTCAACAGTTTTCAATTAAAACGGAAAAGGATTAGGTGATTAAAATGGATATGACAGCAACTTACACGTTAAACAATGGTTACAAGATTCCAGTCGTTGGCTTTGGCACCATCATTCCCGATGGCCCGGATACGGTAAAGGCTGTTAAGGATGCCATCAAGAGCGGCTACCGGTTGATTGATACGGCAGAGGCTTATGGCAACGAAGTTAGTGTCGGCCAAGGCATTCGTGAAGCCATAGTCGAAAATGGCCTGCAACGGTCGGATGTGCTGGTCAGCACCAAGGCTTGGTTCACGCACCGGGGCTATGAGGGCACGGTTAAGGCTTTCAACGATTCCTTGGCACGATTAGACTTGGACTATGTGGACGTCTACCTGATTCATTGGCCAGCCAATGCCAAATGGCACGATGACTGGCGTGAGCTGAACGCAGATACTTGGCGCGCGTTGGAGGATCTCTACAAGGCTGGCAAAATCAAGGCGATTGGTGTTTCTAACTTCTTGGATCATCACTTACAAGCGTTGATTGAGGATACTGAGATTAAGCCAATGCTGGACCAAATCGAGTACCACCCCGGTTTTGCCCAAACGGCTACGGCTGAATTTGCCCAAGCCAATGACATTCAGGTTGAGGCGTGGAGTCCGTTTGGTGGACCCGACAGTAATGTCCTGACGGAAGCGACGGTCAATCAGATTGCGACGAAGTACGGGAAGCAACCGGGCCAAGTAATCTTACGGTGGGTAATTCAAAAGCAGATTATTCCGTTGACGAAGTCCGTGAGCCCGGCACACATGGCAGCGAACTTGGATGACTTTGACTTCAGCTTAACCGACGAAGAGATGGCGGCAATTGATGCAGCCCCATTCAGCGGCGGGATGCAGTTTGATCCGGACACGGCGCAGTCGTAAGGGTGGATTGCAGATATGAATTAAAGATGGCTGATTCCGATTGGAGTCAGCCATCTTTTTATGGGCTCAGAAAAGGGTACACGAAAAAACCGCCATGCCAATTCAGGCACAGTAGTTTTTAGCGCCCCGTTTGGATACGACAGGCATCTCAGTTGCTAGCATTGTACTAACGCACGAGTTTTTAACTGTTAATCTCCGTTTCCTGTGTCACGGTTTCCGTCATCTTGCCAACCAGCAAAGAGTTCGTGAATATCTCTGGGCCGTTTTAGAACTGGCGTGAGGACAATTGACTTATCCTGAATGGTGAGTATGAACTCCTGATCATCCGTCAAATGTAATTGGTTAATCACACTGTTGGGAATGATAACTGCTTGTGAGTTGCCCCATTTTGTTAAATAAACACGCTCATTAATCGCTGCCATGGGTTAGTGCCCCCCACCTTCTCTATTTAGAATGAGTATGGCCGATGTAGATGCAAAACGTAATTGGTTAGCCTTGCAAACCGCTGAACTAGCAATGCCCACAGCACTTGGGTTATAATGACGTCAATAAAAAATCCCAATCAAGGTGGTAGCGACCATGAAATATATAATTTTCACCTGTGAGCTAATCGCAATTGGCGCCTGGCTGTTCTTCGGCGCGGCCTTTTCAATCGTCCTGAAAGTCGTGGGCGTGCTGGTCATTATTGGCCTTTCCCAACTGATTCATTCGTGGTTGGGCGCACGTTAGGCTTTGCTGAATACAGAATGAGTTGCACTGATAATTGCCAATAACACCAGTACATTGACGCCATTTTCACGGGGCGTCTTTTCTTTTGGGCCACTTTACCTGATGCCAGCAAAAAGGCCGTGACCTTCGCCACAGCCTAATGCAACCGATACTATTATTCGTATGACAATGCTTCAATCGGATCTAACTTAGCGGCTTTCCGGGCCGGCGCCCAAGCGGCGACCAAACTGATGAGTACGCCGACTAAAATGGCGAAGAGCATGAAGCCAGGAGCGACTTGAATGATCCTGTAGTGCACGAAACCTTTAGCGGCGGCGTTGATTGCGAGTCCCAGTAGCTCTGCAAAGAGGAGGCCGAGCACACTGTACAGGAGGCCTAAAATCATGGCTTCGGAGACGAAGAGTGCTCGAATATCCGCCTTGCGGACGCCTAACGCCCGGAGAATCCCAATTTCCTTGGTTCGGGTACCAACGCTAATGTAGAGCACAACAATAATCATAATAGCGGAAACAATCAGCGAGATGGCGGCAATTCCTGCAAGCACGTAAGAGGCCAGGGCGACGTACTGGTTGATCGTGTTAATGTAGGAACCAACCCCGGTCAACTTATAGTTCAGCTTCTTTGCCTGAGCCTCAAAGGATTTGACGTCTTTGAGTTGGTGGACAGTCACGGCGAGAAAGGTGGGTTTGAGCGTCACGTTCTGGGCCTTCGCCATGTTGGCCACCGTTTGCCAGCTCAGAACGGCCGTGTTACTGGACTTGGTGAAGCCGACCACGTTGACGGCTTTCTTTAACAGGACGGGACGTTGGTGGGCGTCGGTCGCGTTAACGTACACCGTGACCTTTTTACCGAGCAACGCCTGGTAGTGGTGTTTGTTGTATTTCTTAGCGATGTCGCGGCTGAGGACAATCGTGTCGGTGCGCGTCGGATTCTGCCCCTTGATCAGGTTTTTCCGTAAGAATGTCCGATTATAAGTCTGGGAGTAAGAGGTCGTCACGTTGCGGCCGTGGTACTGGACCTGGACGCTGGGCATGAAGAAACCCTTCTCCACGTGGGTGACGTGGCTGAGGTCTTTCAGTTGCGCCATGTCTTTGGCAGTCATTTGCACGGCCGCTGTGTTGCCGTCTTTGACCTTGTGCGTCACCTCGCTGGTGGTCGGGTTCAGATTGCCGCTGATTTCATGGCTGATGTACCCGCCGATGCCCCGGCCGAGTGCCAGCATGAGCACGACGCTGAAGATGCCAACCGCGCCGCCCAACGTAATTAGTAAATTGGTGCCAAAGTTGCGTTGCATATGCTTCAGGGCCATTTGGATGATTGCGCGAAAACGCAAGTGTCGGCTCTTTAACGTGGGACTCTGAGTTGCGTCGCTGTAGGGCATCTTCAGCATTTCATCGCGGTCGAGAATGCCGTGATCCAAATGAACAATTCGCGTACCGTGCGTGGCGACGGCCTGGGAGTGGGTGACGGCGATCACCAGCTTCCCATGAGCGGCAATTTTATCCAGCAATTTTAAAATTTCCTGAGTGTTCTGCTCATCTAAAGCGCCAGTCGGTTCGTCTGCGATAATAATCTGCGGGTCGGTCGCCAAGGCCCGAGCAATCGCCACCCGTTGCTTTTGACCGCCGGAAAGCTGGTTGGGATACACGTTTTCGCGCTTGGCCAGGCCAACTTCGGCCAACAACTGCTGGGCTTTTGCGACTTGATCAGCGTGCGGGAGGGTGGTCATTTCCAGACCGACCAAGACGTTTTCCAGAATCGTGAGGTGACTGATCAGATTGAAAGATTGAAAAATAAAACCGATATTTTCGCGGCGATACTGATCAAGCTCGCGTTCGTTCATCTGGCTGAGTGAGTGCCCGTTAATGCTGACGTCGCCGGTGTAATCGCTATCCAACCCGGCGATGATGTTCATTAGCGTTGACTTGCCGCCGCCGGATTCACCGACAATGGAAACGAACTCGCCGGGACCAAACGTGGCGTTGATACCGTTCAACACGGCCAGCGCAGTGCCGTCCGCTAAGTGATATGACTTGTGAATATTGGTAATCTCTAAAAAATTCATGTAATTCCCCCTGAAATGGTTTGGCCTAACACTGTTAGATTAAGGATAAAAAATTATTTCCTATTCGTATGAGACTGTTTGAACGTGGCATCCATACCTTTTAACGTTACTGCCGTGAAGAAAATACCAACCATGATAATTGAAACCGTAATAATAACAACCATTTGTGACCCCTCCAAATTTAAAATTCATCGGCTAACCTAACACCGTTAGCTTAATGACCATATTCTAACACCGTTAGGCTATCTGTCAAGTCCCCTTGGAAAAAAGTCGTGGTATACTGGTGGCATAAACTAACAACGTTAGATTGGAGACGATGATATGAAACTTGATCGGCAGACGATTCAACTGGCAGCAATTACGTTGCTGAATGAGGAAGGCTTAGAGAAGCTCTCCATGCGTACACTAGCGAAGGCGCTGGATGTGAAGGCCGCCTCGCTTTATTTCCATTTTAAAAATAAAGATGAGTTGATGGAAGGTATCGCTGAGCTGATTTCCGGTCGGATCCGTCAACGTTTGGAAAAGGTACAGAACTGTGACTTTTATCAGTTGGCGCATATTTTGCGTGAAGAGTTGAAGCGGGTGAACGATTCACCCAAAATTTTTGAAAATACCTATCCGTTTACGCCTAACCGAACAAAATTAATTGTGCTGGGCATGAAATTGATGCAGGACTTGGGAGTGGATAAGCAGCATTTGACGGTCGCTGGGAACATGGGGAATAACTTTGTTCTGTCATACGTGGCTGACGAGCAGTATTTTGCCCGGGGCACTCAGCGGCAAATGCCCGCCGAATTCGCGGCGAAGTTTCCCTCACCGATTGATTTAGCCAATCCGGATGAGGCCTTTGATTACGGTTTGGCTGTCTTTATCCGTGGGGTGCAGGCGACGACCAAGTAACGAGGACGTCAGTTGCCAATATATCCAAATAAATTTCTATAACAAATAGCAACGGCAGAGACAATCGTAAGGGGTGTCTCTGCCGTTGCTATTTTAGTTAATCGGTAAAAGCGAGTAGGTGTTGTGGAATGGCTGTCCCTGCGTTATGGGGGATAAGCTATTTTCCCTTCAAGAGCAGGTTGACCACTAACTAACAGCGACGGCATCTTTTTGAAAACGCTGCCACTAATTAAACGTTGACAACCAGTCGAAAAGACCTATACTTAATGAGTCGTTACGACCTATCAACTAGGAGGCAAAAGATGTACGAACTATTAATATTAGGAACCTTGGAATCGCGGAATATGTCCGGTTACAAGCTGGGACAGGTTCTTGAGACCACCTTGGTACCGCGCCGAAAGATTTCTAATGGCGTGATGTATCCCATCTTGAATAAGCTGGCAACGGCCGGTGACATTGTTTTTGTGCCAGCAAAAGAGGATGCACGGGGGAAGCGCCTGGCCCAGATCACCGCACAGGGGCGCGAACATCTTCACCAGATGCTGGTGACCCCAGTTGCCATTGACGCAAAACGCGAGTCACTCTATCATTTTAAATTTAAAGGGATGGCAAGTGAGACCTTGGCCGTTCAACTGCAGATTCTCAATGAATATAAGGCAGCCGTCTTAACGGATTTAGAAATTTATCAACGGGTCTACCTACACTTGCAAGAAAACTTAGCAAAGGCACCGACAAGTCGGATTAATGCCTTGAAATGGGGAATTCGGTCCCTTGAGCTACAAATCGCAGGTAGCGAAACAAAAGTAAAATGGGCCAATCAGCAGTTGGCTGACTTGGGGTCCGCTGACGTAAATGGAGGAGATCATCAAAATGACTAAATCAACTCGAAATTGGATTGGACTAGCGGCCCTTTCCTTAGGGGTCTTCATGGCCTTACTAGACGTCACGATAGTTAACGTGGCGTTGCCGACCATGGTACGTGATTTTAACGAATCATTTAATAATGTGCAGTGGGTGTTAAACGCCTACTCACTGGTGCTGGGAGTGACGTTACTGATTGTTTCTAAGATCGGGGACATGTTTGGATTAAAGCGGATCTTTGTGATTTCTCTGGCCATCTTTGTCTTGGCATCGGCCGTGAATGGGATGGCCCCCAACCTGTTAGTCTTGGACATCGGTCGGGGTGTGCAAGCCCTTGGTGGTGCCGGGATGAATGCGTTGGCTATGGCGCTGGTCGCTGTGAGTTTCAAGGGCAGCAAGCGTGGCGTGGCTCTCGGTATCCTGGGGTCCGTTATCGGGTTATCCTCGGCGTCTGGTCCCCTGGTTGGTGGGTATTTGGTTGCCCAATTTGGCTGGCGGTCGATCTTCTACGTGAACATTCCAATTGGGATTATTGCCATCATTTTAACGTCGATCTATGTTGATGAGGTGCCGGATCTAAGCCGGAATCATCGGATTGATTTTGCTGGAATGGTGCTATCTGCGGGCAGTCTCTTTGCCCTCATCTATGGTTTGATTCTAAAGGAAAATAATCTGGATTGGAGCTGGACGAGTCCTCAGATGCTGGGATGGTTCGGCGCGGCTATTCTGTTCTTTGTGCTCTTTATCGTGGTTGAAGGCCGGCTGAAACAGCCAATGGTCAACTTGGCCATGTTCAAAAATCCACATTTCGTGGGGACGGTCATTGTAGCCTTAGCGCTGGGTGCCGGAATTTATTCCTACAACACGTACCTGACCGCCTTGATGCAAAACTATATGGGCTATTCGGCGCTGCAAGCCGGGGTCCGTCAATTGACGATTAGCATGTGGTCCTTGATTTTAGGACCGCTGACTGGGTATTTAGGCAACCGTTACTCGAAAAAATGGATGATTAGTGGCAGTCTTTTCTTAGGTGGCATTGGCTTTCTCATGCTGGCTAATGCAATGACGGTGAAGGTATCCTTCGCTGAACTATGGCCGGGAATGATCCTGATGGGGATTACAAATGGGATGGTCAATCCCCTCCTGAACAGTACCGGAATGGAAGGTGTACCGGTGCGCGAGATGGGGATGGCCTCTGGTCTGATCAATGTCTTCCGGCAAATTGGGGTGACGTTGGGGATTGTAAGCCTCGGCTTGGTCCAGAACAATGTTTACGAGAAGTACCTCACTGCTCACTTTGGTCAAATCAGTATGCCAAAAGCGGCTGCAACTGGTATTCACAAGGCACTGGTCAGTGCGGGGCCGTTCTCTGGTCACAGCATTGCCTTCAGTGCACGGCTATCGAAGATGCCATTTGGCCATGCCATTCAACAGACCGTATGGCAGGCATACGCCAATGGTACCCGGGCCGTCACACTGACATCGGCGGGGATTGTAGTCGTTGGGGGCATTTGTGCCGCTATCTTTATGCGTAATCGGAAAAGGACAGTCACTGAACAGGATTAAGGTGTTTTCGGCCGGACGAGTTCGTCCGTGCCGATTTTTTTTGCATCGGGTATGGTACTAACTGGAGACCGTAGTAGTTGAAATCGCGGTTTAAAGCCGAAAGCAGCCAGTATGAGGTGAAGTTCTATACCGAGTATTGCGTTAACGTGCAAGAAGCAGTTAGGGAATCAGAAGGGATTGGACTTGAACGGCTGATTGCTTCATATTGAATTTGTTCTAACATGGTATTAATTGGTAGGATAATCGTCGTGCAGTCTGGACTATATTTACTCAGGCTCAAGGTTCTATAGGGGAGTACGTCGTTTTCTACGAATTAATTTGAGATGGCAGGTAAAAATTCAAGAAATGGTGAGGGAGTAATCATAATGGAAAAAACTGATCGCCGGGTTGTTAAGACCCTACGTTTGATTGATCAAACGTGTTATCGTTTGTTGATTACAAAGACTTTTGAGCGACTATCAGTAGCTGAGATTTGTCAGGAAGCACAAATTGGACGTTCTACTTTCTATCAGTATTATTTGGATAAATTTGATTGGCTAGAAAAGCAAGTTATGATATATACGACCAGATTTCAGAAAATCATGACGCAACGACAAGATGATTTTCTGGAAAAACAATCTTTAACAACATTGGTTACGGCATTATTGCCATATAAAGATGAGTTGCAAGTGTTATTGCGGATTCACGTCAGTACTGCCGATTTAACCCAAAGTTTCCAACAAATATTACGGTCCTCTATACTGGGGTACTTAAATCAAAGGACAGTGACACTACCGGTACCATTAGCCTATCTACAAGAAATATATGCGACTAGTGCTATGACCTATATTTGTTATGAGCTTGAAAATGGGTTGGATGATCAAATCAGCTTTTTTATGAACGAAAGCTTTAATCTGCTACTCACCAACGAATTCAATCCAAAGTAATGGTGTGGGGAGAAACCTGGGGATCGTGATTAGTCAGCGTTTCTAGTATTTGTGGCTCGCGAGATTTTTGCTGAACCCAAGCAACTGATTGTAGGGCCTGTGGACGATTGATGACGATTCCCGGCGTATAAAGGTGATCGATGGCGGTTTGAGCATAGGCGGTGTCGCTAGCTAATAGGACTTCGTGGCCTGACTCACCATGAATCAAAGTGGCAGCTAATCCACGACTATGTCCTGGTGTGTAAACAAACTGAATAGAATTATCGTTGAAGAGATCAAATGATTGGTGAAATGGCCCCAACTCACTGGGTTGATAAGCAAAGGTTTGGAGAGTAACGTCACGCCACATTTTGGGGATGTAGCGGAGGCGGTCATGTTGTGCGGCCTGCCATTCAGGCTTGCTGACCAAGATGTGATGTGCGTCTTTGACAAGTGGGAGACCGCTTGCGTGATCGCTGTGTAAGTGACTCAGGACTAAGTAATCGATGTCACTAGGTGTATAGCCGAGGGTTGTCAGCTGTTCACGAATTGACCAACCCGCCGGTAAATAAGCTTTATTAATTTTTACTTGAAGTCCTAGCTCGCGCCATTGACTGGTTCGAACAGCTTCATTCCAGCCGGTATCGATGAGAACTAGTCCCTTGGGATGTTCAATCAGATAGCTAGAAACTGGGAGTGTTATTTGATTGACATGGGAGCGGAAGAGGCCAGTAAAGGCTAGTGGATTTCGAAAACGATCGTGAAATGGGAGGCCGGCATCTACTTGAACTAGACCGGTGTGAAGGACGTGAATTTTAATTTCTGACATTTTGAAGACTTCCTTTTGTAAGTAATTGTGGCTAGTTTACAAAAGGTAGCCAGAAATATTAAGCACAATTTAATACATTGTGTTAGATATCATTCACTTTGTGTGAAAATGATTGTAATTTTGAGATGAGTGAATTCTAAGGTTCATTGCTTGAGCAAAAGCGATATAGAAAAAGATCAATTCTTCTTTGGATGGACTTGCTATGCTTAAATACGGAAGTTACGTCTGTTAAAAACTGGAAGGGGTTGTCCAGCCCTTACGAAGATTTCCCGTCCCTCATGGCATGTGTTCGGAGCGAAAAGCATTTTAGAGCGACTAAAGTCCAGTAAAACAACCCTAAGCCAAGCTAGAAGACCTGGTTGGCTTAAGGTTGTCCAGCCTATAGAAAGCCAGAGAATGCGCTAAAGATTTTTAATAAAAAATAACGATTCACGATCCGGATAATCGTAGTGAATGGGTACCGCAGATTTAGGAATTTCAATAAAGCCATTCTTCTGATAAAAGTGGTGTGCTCGGTGACAAGCCGCCGGAGTGTCCAGAAGAATATGTTGCAGATGATTTTGAGTCGCTGCGGCAATCAGCGTGGCAAATAGCTGATGCGAAACGCCGTGAGCAGCTCCCCGGTAATCCTGGTGGACGAAGAATTTCTTGAGGACGCCGTAGTGGCTATCTTCTTGAAGGAGACCAATCGTTCCGACAACGTCGTCCGTGTCATTGACGGCAATCCAAAAGCCCCCTTGATTTTCTAGATAGTGGGTCGTGATGTTTGCCATGTCGGGTTGTTCCTCAAGTGATAGGTTGACTTTATTATCAAAATTCTGAAGATAGAGGATGAGGGCAATCACTTGGTTACGGTACTTAGGCGTGTAACTCTTAATTTGCATAGTTTAGCAGCTTCTTTCGTAAGATGAAATTGACAAGCGTGACGTCGCTCTATATACTAAATGAAAATGATTATTCAGTCTAATCGAAACATTAAATATAATAATTCGATGTTTTCGATTGTTCTGGGCTGAGTGAGATGGGAGTGGCGTAACGTCATGGATATTAAAGCATTCAAAACGTTCCGTGTAATTGTTGAAACCGGTAGTTTTCAAGCCGCCGCCGATAAATTAAATTATGCGCAGTCGACCGTGACATTTCAGATGCAGCAGTTGGAACGGGATCTTGCCATACAACTATTTGAAAAGGTTGGTCGTAAAATGGTACTTACACAAGCTGGAAAGAGCATTTTACCAGCAATTGATAGTGTCCTCGGCACCGTGACGGCGATGAAAAATTATGGTAAACCAACCGATGCGCTGAGTGGAGAGTTGCGCATCGCGATTCCGGATACACTGCTGACATATCGCATGCAGCCAATTCTAAAGAGATTTCACAATCAAACGCCGGGTGTTCAGCTTTCCTTACAGATGGCAAACTGTTTTACCATCCCCAAAAAGGTCTCAAGCGGTACGGTTGATTTAGGAATTCATTATGATGTGGGCGGTTACGCCAAAAATTTAGTTGTGCAACGGCTAGGTGAGTTTCCGTTGGTGTTAGTGGCCAGTCCATTACTGGATACTCAGGCGTTGAACTTGCAGACGCCGCATCAACGACTGAGGGTGTCGTTACTCACTGACGACAGAGAAAGTATCTATCAAAAAAAGTTCGCTGCAGCGATTGCTGAACGGGATATTGTTTTTCCACATTTTTTGGAAATTGGTAGCGTGGAAGCTGTTAAGCAAAGTGTGATGAGTAATTTGGGCATCGCCTACCTCCCTAAGTTCGTGGTACAGTCGGAAGTGGATGCTGGCCAATTACAGATTATACCGACAAATTTTGCGAACGAAACGTTAACGGCCGTCTACATCCAACGACAGAATAAGTGGCGGTCACAGATTCTTGATCAGTTTGTTCAAATTCTGGTTGACGCATTCACCGCATAATTATAGAGACGACAGCCGTATAAAAACCGGCTTAATTCCGAGGTTAGGTCTGACGGAATTAAGCCGGTTTTAATGTAGAATCCATTTTAAACAAATGAGAATGGTTAATCGGATTGCTGCTGATCCGTTCTAAGCTGGTTCAGCAAATCTTTGTCCCGTTGGGCGACCATATCGGCACCACGCGTCCCTTGCCAATCATAGAAGCCTTTGCCAGTTTTATAGCCGAGGTCATTGGCGGCGACCTTCTTGGCGAGGGTGGGGTCAGTACCGGTATCGTTTCCGAGGTCGGCGTAGAGGTAGGTGCTGATATTTTTAAAGACGTCGAGTCCGCCAAGGTCAGCACTGGCGATGGGACCAACTAAGTTCCACCGGCGGCCGAGACTGTACTTCACGATGTCGTCAACGGCTTCTGGACTGGCGATACCTTCATCCACAATGTGTAGAGCTTCGCGTAGAACAGCCAGTTGAATGCGATTACCGACGAAACCCAGTGATTCCTTCTTCAAGCCCACGGCATGCTTACCAACGTGATTCATTAATTGAACGGTTAAATTGACGGTAGCAGTCGTGGTAGCCTTACCGGGAACGACTTCGACTAAGGGCATCAACTGTGCTGGATTCCAGAAGTGGGCGACCACGAAACGCTCAGGATGAGTGAGCACCCCTTGAATAGCGGTAGGGCTCAGACCGGATGTATTGGTGGCAAGGATGGTTCCTTCATTGACGACGCTTTCTGCCTGTTGCCAAACTTGTTGTTTGATTTCTAACTTTTCAACAATAGATTCAATGACAAACTGAGCGTCACCTAAGGCAATTTGATAATCAGTCGTGGGATGAATTCGGTCGAGAATCGTCGCGGGGGCCTCATTGAGCATGCCAGCGGCTTTGAATGTTTCTAAGTCGTGTTTGATCGCGGCCATCCCCATAGCTAGCACGTCATCCGAGGTGTCGAGTAGGTTAACGCGATAACCGTGCATGGCGAATTGCAAAGCGGTTGCGTGGCCCATAGTCCCTGATCCAATGTTACCAATTGTCTTGATTTGTTTGAGTTCCATAGCTGATTACCTCCAAAATGAATTTTAAGTTAGACTTCTTTGAGCTTGTTTCTTGCAGTAACTGCTCTATAGGAAAGAATGATGGAAATGACGACGGCACCACCACCCAAGACGTAAAGGGCACCGTTAGTCATTAATGGCAAATTATAGGAGCCAGTAATGTCGAAAATTTTCCCGTCAACGGAGACGGCAATCGCAGTCGCAAAGTTACCAAACATTGAAATGATCGAAAGAATATTGTTGTAATTTTTAGGACCAAATTGTTTTCGGATAAAGTAAGGCAGGGAAACTAGCATAATGCCTTGGCCTAGACCTAGAACGAAGCCAGAGCCAATTAGCATGCCGGGTGCTCTAAAGACCATCAGGCTTAACCAGCCCGTGATACCAAAGATGGCATAGAGGATGATGACCATTTGATTGTTGAAGTGGTCTAAGAACCACCCAATACTTACTTTTCCGGCAGCGGCCCCCAACATAATGCCAGAAACGACGGTAGCGCCAACATTCAACGGTAAGTTGATGCTGACGATGTATGGCGAAACGTGTTGAACTAGGCCAGCAACCCATTGCAGGGCAATCATGGCAAAAGTAATCAGGTAAAACATGGGGGTATGTAAGGCTTGCTTGAATGACAATCCCTGCCAGGAGACATTTTCAGCGTTTTCTGCACTGTTTTCTTCGTAACCAACTGGTTTCGTCGTGCCAGTTGGTTTGTAGCGAACGACAAAGATGGTGAATGGTAAGATTGCAATTAAGGTAATCAAACCTTCAAGAATCCAGCCGGAACGCCAACCTAAGTTAGTAATTGTCGCACTGACGATTGGATTGAAGAGCGTACCCCCTATCGCTGACAGGCCCAGCGCGATTCCCATCACGGTTCCTAAGTATTTTTGGAACCAGTTCCCCAGAAGTACGGGGATGGAAAGCGTTAGCGCAAATGGTTGCATGATGCCAATAATGGTCCAGACAATGTAGAATTGAACGACGCTTTGGGCGAACGCTAAGCTAATAAATCCTAAGCCAATAACGGTAAAGCAGGTCGTTAGTAATAAACGAATGTTGATTTTTTCCATGATCTTTCCGGCGAATAGAAGCGTGATCGCACAGGCGATATTCTGAAATGTGACCATGAGGGATACACCAGCCCGACTAATGTGAAATGAAGCACTAACGGGTTCGAAAAATAAACCGATGGTGTCAACAACCATCCCAAATCCGACTAATGAAATCACACAAGTACTGATAAAAATCCACCAACCATAGTGCATTTTACGCATAATTTGTCATCTCCCAATCATTCACAATAAAAAAGCGGTTACATTCTTGCTGACTGCATAATAACTGGTGAAACCGATGTAAACAACATGTGAAACTGTAATCAAGTTGTAAAGGAAGTATCGTAAAATTACATTTCTAGTGGCGAACCAGGTACAGCGCTATTTATAGAGTAAGTGTATATGATATTTGTTCATAAGTGTTATCGTTAAAAAATATATTAGCCCATTTTAGAAATTGCTGAGTCAAAGTAGTCCCGCACTTTAGCGATTAGAGGATCTTCATTTTTCTTTAGTATGGTTGATAGCAGCTCCCAGCTTAACTGTTCGAGGGGAATGATCTTCAAATCATTCGTTTGATAGCCACGTAAGATGCTTCGAGGAAGCACGGTGACTAGTGGAGAAGTTCGACAGGCGTTTAGCAGAAAACTCTCGGAAGAGGATGTCATTAAGATGTCCGGGGTTTCTTTTTCATAGCTCAGTAAGGAATCGAGCTGATCACGGATGGTGAAGGATTGGTTGAGAAGAACTAATTTGAATTTGAGTAGTTCTGAAATGGTTAGGGAATCAGGAACGTTAACCAGTTTAGGATTGAAAACAGCAGCGCCACAATCAAGAATCAAACTTTTTTGATCTAGAGAATCATACTTGATGGGGGCAACAGGATAGGCTAAGTCGATTTTTTCAAGGAGTAAGTCTTGTTGTAGTTTTTCGCCGCCGACATCTGATACTGTGATGTTGATGTCGGGATGGGTCAACCGAAATTGCGGTAAAATATTTGAAAAGTAAGCAACAAGTACGGCTGGGGCGATACCAACCCTTACCTTTCCGGCCCACGCCGTCTGGTGATGAACGTTGGTCAACATGTTGTCATAGTCGCGGATCACCCGTTTTGCATCGCGGTAAAATTTGCGACCAGCTGCAGTTAAACTGACTAGCTTTTTTCCGTGGCGGACGAAGAGCCGGACGTTTTCCTCATCTTCAAAGGTGAGAATGGATTTACTCATGGTCGATTGAGAGACGTGTATTTTTTCTGCTGCCACGCTAATATTGAAATCAGATGCCACCACTTCAACGAAATAGGTGAGCTGCGTGATGTTCATCAAACCACCTCCATATATCTATATTTCAAATGATATATGAATTATAGTAATAAGTAAAATTTCCTCGTAGCCCATTGGGATAACATTCACAAACGGCCTCGCCAATTTTCAAACGAATTTTCATTTTCCGTAGTCTGAGTGACCTTGATATTGGTTTAATTCAGGTCCTATACTTACGCCAGAAACTGAATAGGAGGTCACAACAATGAAAAAGATTCGTATCGGTTCAGGTGCTGGTTATGCTGATGACAGAATTGAACCTGCTATTGACCTAATTAATCGCGGGAACCTCGATTATATTTGTTTTGAGTGTCTGGCAGAAAGAACGATTGCCATTGCTCAAAATCAAAAGCTAGCTGATCCCAATGCTGGGTATAATGATTTGTTAGAATATCGGTTTAAGAAAATCTTGCCGGCGATTAAGGCACATCCAACTAAAGTGATTACTAACATGGGTGCGGCTAATCCTGTGGCGGCGACCAAAAAAATCGTAGAAATGGCTGCAGCGTATGGTATCCATCATTTGAAGATTGCGACCGTATCAGGCGATGATATTACTGATCAGACGAGTAATTACGGTGCAAATAAGATGATGGAGGATCATCAACCACTCTCATCGCTCAATCGGAAGGTCATTTCCGCTAATGCTTATTTAGGTGCTAGAGCGATTGTTGAAGCCTTGAACCAAGGCGCAGATATTGTGGTTACGGGACGGGTAGCTGACCCATCACTCTTTATGGCGCCACTGATTCATGAATTTGGCTGGGACTTTGCGGATTACGATAAGTTAGGTAAGGGAACACTACTGGGACACTTGCTGGAATGTGCCGGTCAGGTGTCTGGAGGTTATTTTGCCGATCCAGGCTATAAGGATGTCGAAAACCTTTGGAACTTAGGTTTCCCATTTGCTGACGTTACGGACGAGGGCGACATCACGTTACATAAACTCCCTGATACCGGGGGACTACTGAGTACGGATACAGTTAAGGAACAATTGATTTACGAGATCCAAGATCCAACTAAGTACTACACGCCAGACGTTATTGCTGACTTTTCAAACGTGCAGGTTGAACCGGCAAAGGATGGTGATGGTATTCACGTGATGGGCGCCACTGGGAGAGCTAAGACGGGCGATTTAAAGGTCAGTGTTGGCTATGAAGATGGCTATATCACTGAAGGTGGGATTAACTATGGTGGTCACAATGCCTTTAACAAGGCTAAACTGGCTACTGAGATCGTCCGTAAGCGACTGCAGCTCTTAAAGGTTCCGGTGGATGCATTTAAAGAGGATTATATTGGCGCCGATAGCCTCTATCATGGCGTATTACCGGTACCAGAACATGTCAGTGAAATTCGTGCCCGGATTGCGGCTAGAACGAGTAGTTTGGCGGCCGCTAAAGAAGTTGTTCGTGAAGTGAAATCACTGTATACCAATGGTCCCTCGGCCGGTGGTGGCGTACGGACGATTACGCAAAAGATCGTTGCGATTGCTTCTATCACGGTTCCAGAGAATGATATTCGGACGCACGTTGACTATGAGGAGGTTAAGTGATCATGAAATTATATGATATTGCGCACTCGCGGACTGGTGACAAGGGGAATACGTCAACTATCTCACTCATTCCTTATAAGGAAGCGGACTTTGCCTTAATTAAAAAGTATGTAACCGATGAAGCGGTGGCGAAGTGGTTTGCGCCATTGGGACCAATCAAGGTTACCCGTTACGAATTCTTTAAGGTACCCGCACTGAACTTTGTGATTGAAAATGCACTGGGTGGTGGGGTGACCCATTCCTTAAATATTGATCGACACGGGAAATCTTATAGTAGTGCGCTACTTGAGATGGCGATTCCGGATAAGTAAAGTTATGTAAAATAAAAGACGCCTTTTACGGGCGTCTTTTGTTTTACATGGTTTAAACGGCTGCATTTATTTAATAATCATAGATCATGCCCGAGAAGTAAGGCTTGCTATTAATGGTGTAGTTATCCCAACTACTACCATAGCTTTCCCCAAACGATTTGTTGCCCTTGGTCTTGAGGTCGGTAATCTTAATCTGGTATTTATGGGCGCTAAGCTTTTTACCAGGAATGCCTTTAATGGGGGTGCTGTATTGTACCGTGGTGGTGTTCCCCTTAACCGTGGTTTTTGTCATCTTGGCTGAGGCGGTCGGCTTAAAATTATCTATTTGATGACCGCCATCGATGACCATGGTGCCGCCCGCATCGTACTTGACCATGGCCGATTTGCTATAGTATTGCAGGTAATTATCTAAGGTTAAGTAGAAGGCTGATCCATTACCAAAGTTACCGTGACTGTCCATCTTAAAGCCAGAGCCAGCGCGTAAGACACTTCCCCGAATCGGCGCCTGTAAAGTCACCTTTTTGAAATTGGCCTTGGTTAAGGGAATCGTTGAGTTATCAGTGAACTTTAGCTGTTTGAGACGATTGTAGTGAACGGCCCCTGACGTAAAGGAAGCCATAATGGGACCGTTGCTCGACTTCTGGGTGATGCCGGCAACGCGTAGCAGTGAGCCCTTTTTCTTTAAGAGCGGTTTGTAAGTGTTGCCGTGTTTTTGATAGATACCAACGTACATGTCCTTTTTGGTACGAACATAGTGATATTGGCCCATACTCAAATAAGAACCTGATGCGTTGGCAGTCATTGGCAGTGCGGTTACCCCAAGGGTGGTGATTGCCAGTAGACCCAGGATGCTTTTAATGTGAAATTTTAGCAATTTTGTTGCCTCCCCGAATAGATGTGCGACTTGTAAGTATTATAACGCAAAGGGAGGAATGGGTGGGAACGATATGCGGAATTAGCGGGGCAATTGCGGATGAAGTTACTTTCGAGATTAGTTAAATAGATATTCAGTAGTAAAGCGTAAATAATGGGTTGGGACTGGCGAGTTGCTGAGTAAAGTCTGCAGGCAGTTATGCCTTATGGTAGTGAATAAATGAATTCGGATGAATACGAAGACGTCATTGCGGGGGCACTTTTTGGGCCTGCTAAAGAGTGGGAATTGGTTTTGAATGTGGTGAAGTAGCCAAAAATTAGTTATAAATTTCAATTTGACGAATAAAGGCTGTGATCTGCTGAATCGAGATGTTTGCCGAGTCGTGGCCCCACAGGCTAATTAAGGTACCATCTGTCGTCACGCTAGATTCTAAAGTTCGATTTTGATTTTGACCCAGTGCATCGATTTCATTGAATAGATTAGACTGATATTGATTGCGCAGATAGTCAATAAAGTATTGGTTATCATTGGTGTTATCCAGATACTTTAGTTGATAGTAAGTGGCATAGCTGTTTGCGTTAACAATTTTACGGTTGGCGGCGACTAAATTGGAGATGGAAACTCGCTGTACACGTCGGGTTGCTAATTCTTTAGTTTCCGAATGATTGCCGGATTGCGACCAGTAATTGATGACAACGTTACTATCAAGTTTGGGCAATTCGTGTTTGTACAGGGAATCATTCCAAATGGCTGTAGTAAAGCCACGTTTGTTTTGAGCACGGTTGATTTGATTGATGAAGCGAGTAAGTGCCTTATGTGCAGCGGCACTGCCAGGGACCTCATCAGCACCCAAAATAAAATCATGTGAAGGTTGATGTTGGAAAATAGTGTCTAGTTCATGGTAAATTTTGTTAACTACAGCCACGGATTGCTTTTTGGTGTAGTCAAGGGTTTGTTTGTCGAGTTTCACGGTACGGTAGGTTTGGGGATGCTTACGTTTTAACTGTCGTAGGATGGCTCCGGCGTGTGAAGGAACGTCAACGTCCGGTACCAACTGAATATTTTTAGTGTTGGCAAAGGTGACTAGGCGGCGCAAGCTTCGTTTGGAGAGAACCGTGGTTGAGGCTGAATTACCCAGATAGGTTGACTGAAAGCTCAGATGCTCATTGTCGCTAAGGTGCAAGACAACGTCATTGAACTTTTGGTCAGCCGCTGCCTGGATAACTTGTTGGAGGTCGCTCTCGGATAAGGGATGTCGACCGAGGTCAATGAGGAGGCCCTGGTGGTGATTTAGTTGTGAGGACTGAACAGCAGCATTTACCGTTAATGGTACTTGTAAGAATAGGATGCAACTGAGGCATAAAATGAGACGGATTAGCAATGAGCGCTTCTTTTTTGACAAGGTGGATTCCTCCAAAAGTGACAAGTTGCTGATTTTAGTGAACGTTGAGTTTAGTTTTTAATGCTGCTGTTAAAACAGATGAGAGGTCAATATGTTCAGTAATAGCCTGATCGTCCAGGTACTTGGGAATGGTCACGGTTATCTGGACCTGCTGATTGGCTACAAGATGATGGGAGGCCTTAGAATTAGCGGTAATTAGAACAACTAACTGATTGTCATTGTGAGGAATTAAAAACGGGTCAGTTGGCAGTGGCAACGTGTCCTGAATGTCATTTACAGATGATAGGTAATCGGTTAGTGAATTCTGGGCCAAACTAAGGGCGTCAGCGATATCTTGACCAGAGACGTAGACGCGTGGTAAATCAGGAAAAGTGACATTGATTTGACCGGTTAACTCACGAGTGAAGAGAGCTGGATAAAGATATTTCATCAGCAATAACCTCCTAGTTTTTCAAACGGAAATACTATCTTCATACTACGTGAATTATCGTCATAATCATAGGACTAATCGGGTGCGATGACAGGATAATCCGCTTGGTCTAATAGTTATTTAATTGATTAAACAAACGGTAATGTGTCCAGCATCTGAAAGTCCTTGAGGACGAACTTTGTCGGCCAATCAATTGGACTAAATGGTATAATTTAAAGCAATTAGGACGAAATGGAGGAGTGAGACGATGGCTGATTTAGATTATTCGCAAGTGATGCAGGAACTACGAGATTTTCGGGACCAACGGGGATGGGGAAAATACCATACGCTGCCAGCGTTAGCCCGAGCATTGTCAGTTGAAGTTGCAGAAGTTAATGAAATTTTTCTGTGGCAAGATAACCGGAAGAACCTCTCAGCTAAGCAAACGACCAATCTTAAATTGGAAATGGCTGATGCTTTGACGTACCTTTATTACATGTGTGACCAGCTCGGTGTAACACCAAATGAATTGGTTCAGCAGAAACACGAAATCAATGTGCATCGTCATTGGCAGTTTGATCAGGACTAGGGGGCCTTTGAGATGGCAAAATCACCTAAGCCAGTCATTGAAGAGGTCGGTTTTAGTCACCAAGGACTGGCTGATATAAAGGAAAGGGTTAAGGGCGAGCATGTTGAACTTCTTTTAGAGTATCCAACGGTTTATATTGTTTACGACCAAGAAAAACCACGTGCGTATCAGGTGTATGTTGGTGAAACCAATGATATTGAACAACGAACCCGCCAGCACTTGGATGATGATGTGCATGACCGCCAAGACTGGCAGTATCTGGCGAATAGCGCGGATTCTCAGCTTCTAGTAATTGGTCATCCTCACTTCAATAAGTCATTAACGCTGGATATTGAAAACAGCATGATGCTCTATATGTCCGGAGTGGAAAGTGTTAAGAAGCTAAATAACCGGCGTGAAAATCAGCAGAATAAGTACTACACCGTCGATGAAAAGGATGCGATTTTCTCTGCTATTTGGCGTAAACTACACCAGTTTGACCCCAATTTATTCCCAATCGAATCAGTTGTCCGCGACTCCGCGCTGTTCAAGGCCTCACCCTTTCATGAGCTGACGCGCGAGCAGGACAATGCGCGCGACCTAATTCTTCGGCGTATCAAAGCCGTTTTCCGAGCACAAGAAAAGCAACAACTAATCTTAGTTGAAGGGGAAGCCGGTTCCGGGAAAACGGTCTTGTTAAGCACCCTGTTCTATCAACTTTGGCAGCTGGGAGAAGACTTAAACTATACCGATTTTAAGACAGCGAATATCTACTTACTGGTCAACCACGATGAACAGGTCAAGGTGTATCAGAACATTGCGGAAAAGCTGGGAATGAAGGTCGCTAATGTCAGTAAGCCCACAACCTTTATCAATCACCACGACCCAAGGGAACCGGTCGATGTCGTGCTGGTTGATGAAGCCCACTTGCTGTGGACACAAGGGAAACAATCCTACCGCGGACAAAATCAGTTACAGGACATCATGGCACGGGCGAAGCTGACTGTAGCGGTATTTGATGCTAAGCAGATGTTGAAAACGGAAGGTTATTTAACGGCCAGTGAGATTCAGAAACTGGAGAATAAAGCGGCGCAACGGGGTAATCTAATTAAGTTCAAACAACAGTTGCGCATGAATGCTAGTGAAGCGACGACTACCTGGCTACATAGCTTGATTGACCGGCGAGTAGTGGATAAGATTCCTCTGGACGATCAGTATGATCTACGGATTTTTGATGATCCCCAGACGATGTATCAGGCCATTGTTGCGCGAGCACAGGATGAATCGCATGGTTTATCCCGAGTTTTGGCAACGTTTGATTGGCCCTTTAAGCTTAAAGATGACCACCTAGATAAGGTCACAGTAGGTGATTTTTCATTGCCATGGAATCTTCAATTGCCTCTAGCCACTGATCAACGGGGACAGGCGAAGCATTTAGCTTGGGCTGAGCAACATCAAACTTTAGGCGAAGTTGGGTCAACGTACACGATTCAAGGATTTGATCTGAATTACAGCGGGGTTATTATCGGTCCCTCGGTCAAATATCGTGAGGGTAAAATTATTTTTGACCCAACGGCCAGTGAGAACACCAATGCGACACGTAATCGGACCATGCCGGACGGAACGAAACAACACGTTGACGATGAACTCTTACCAAATGAGTTGAATGTTTTGTTGACACGAGGCGTGAATGGACTCTATATTTACGCAGTTGACAATGAATTACGGTCCGCGTTACAACACGCAAGTCGCTAGAAAAGTGGTCAATGCAGATTACCAGCATTGGCCTTTTCTGTCTGGCAAGCTTATCATTAAAGGTAAAAGGACGGTGATCCTCGTGGAGCAGGAATCGTTATTTGCGAACCAACAGAATACGCCGCTAGCCAGTCGGGTGCGGCCACGGACGTTAGCGGAATTCGTCGGACAGACACACCTGTTGGGTCCCGGCAAGATTCTCCGTGAGTTGATTGAAAATGACCAAGTCTCGTCGATGATTTTCTGGGGGCCACCCGGTGTGGGGAAGACGACATTGGCCGAAATCATTGCTCGGCAAACGCAGGCCAAGTTTCTGCGGTTCAGTGCGGTCGACAGTAGTATCAGTCAAATTAAGAAGATTATGAAACAGGCGGGTAACGACTTAGCGGTCGGTGAGAAGACCATCGTGTTCGTCGATGAAATCCACCGCTTCAATAAGGCACAACAGGATGCTTTCCTGCCGTACGTCGAACGGGGAAGTATCGTTTTGATTGGGGCGACTACTGAGAACCCTTCGTTTGAAATCAATTCGGCGCTACTCTCGCGGTGTAAAGTATTCGTGTTAAAATCGTTGGAGACGACCGACATTGAACAACTTCTGACCAATGCGCTAGCCAGTTCGGAGGGGTTTAAAGGCAACGTTAAAATTGGTGATGACGAGCTACGAGCCATCGCAGAATTTGCCAATGGGGATGCCCGCACCGCCTTGAACACGCTGGAGATGGCTGTGCTCAATGGCGACAAGCAGGGTGATCAAGTGACGGTCGATATGAACGACCTGAAGCAGTTGATTACGAAGAAATTTGTGCTCTATGATAAATCCGGTGAGGAGCATTACAACATCATTTCTGCGCTCCATAAATCAATGCGGAACAGTGACCCGGACGCTGCCATCTATTGGTTGTCACGAATGTTAGAGGGTGGTGAAGACCCGTTGTACATTGCGCGGCGGCTCGTGCGGTTTGCTAGCGAAGATATTGGCTTAGCCGATACCAACGCCCTCAACGTTGCCGTGAATGTCTTTCAGGCCTGCCAGTTTTTGGGGATGCCGGAGTGTGACGTTCATTTAACGGAAGCCGTAACCTATTTAGCTTTGGCACCGAAGTCCAATGCCATTTATAAGGCCCGTTTAGCGGCGAAGAAGGACGTCCAGAAAACGCGTGACGAGCCGGTGCCACTGCAGATTCGTAACGCACCGACTAAACTGATGAAAGACCTGGATTATGGTAAGGACTATCAATACGCGCACGATACCAAGGATAAGTTGACGACCATGCAGACGTTGCCGGATTCACTCGTAGGTCATGAGTATTATCAGCCTACCAATCAGGGGCGCGAGGACTTGTTTAAGAAGCGCTTAGATTATGTGAAGAAGTGGCGAAAAGAGCATGAGACGAAAGACTGATCCAAAATCAGTACAGTTTTGGATTATGTACCGTAAAGCTGAACTGTTTATTGAAAAATAGCCGATTTTTTGATTAGTAGACAATCTTGATGGCCTATTAATCGAAAAAACGACTATTTTTAAATTAGTGGTGGCTTCAGACCCGCTATTTATTAAAAAAGCGGCTATAATTCTAATAACAAGTCAACTAAGTCATCGATCCACATCAAATATGGCATTTACCGATAATGAGAAAACAATTAAATTATCCATTGATTTTTCACAGAGCGACGCCTATAATCATGACAATACTTTTAAAACGTTGAGGAAAAAAGTAGCATACGTCGCGATGCGTAGTGAGTCACGGTAAGTGGAAAGTGGCCGTCTAGCGTGTGTGAAAATCATTTCCGAGTTCGGTACCGATATGTAGGTTATCGTGGTGGCCACCATTATCTGGCTAGCGGATGTTAGTCCGTGATGAGTGTGGCGTGTTACGTCACAAAAAGGTGGTACCGTTCTACTTGTAGAGCCCTTTTCCCGTATGGGAAGGGGCTCTTTTTGACGTTCTGGGTAAAAATAAAAAGTTGTGGAGGAATCAAAATGGATAAAACTGTAGCCGGCAAATCGCACCAAAATTTGGGACAATTACTCGTGGTGAGCTCATTAATTTTTGGCATGTTTTTTGGTTCTGGCAACCTGATTTTCCCCGTTCATTTAGGACAATTGGCTGGGAGTCACTGGTTCACGGCCGCCTTAGGCTTTGCTATCTCTGGTTCACTGTTTCCCTTACTCGCGATTCTCGCCGTTGTTATCACCAAGAGCGATGGGCTATTTGACCTGGCCAAGCCGGTGGGCCGACGTTATGCGGCACTCTTCTTGATCTTAGTTCATTTGACGATTGGCCCGTTCTTTGGGACGCCGCGGACCGCCGCTACGGCTTACGAAATGGCCGTGCAGCCATTCTTACCACAGCGTTTTTCGACCGTAGGTATGTTGCTCTTTACTGGATTGTTCTTCGGTGCAGCGTACCTGCTGGCGACGCACCAAAACAACTTGATCAAGATCGTGGGTAAGTACCTTAACGCGTTCTTCCTGGCCATGTTGGTAGTTATCTTCGTGGTGGCATTTTTCAATCCCATGGGGAGTCTGAATCATGTGGCAACCACGGCCTACCAAACCAATGCGACCATCAGTGGTTTCCTTGAGGGGTACAACACCGTCGATGCTGTTGCATTACTCGCATTGAGTGTGACCTTTGTTCACGCTGTACGGGGACTGGGCTACCATGACCGCGAATTGACAAGATTAACGGCAAGGGCCGGGACGCTGAGCATTGTCTTGGAAATCCTGATCTACTTTGGACTGGTGTTGCTTGGTGCCTTTAGCCGCAGTCAGATGAAGCTGTCAGATAACGGCGCGGTCGCCCTGTCAGCCATTGTCGGTCACTACTTTAGTAATTTCGGCACGCTCTTCTTGGGTGTCTTGGTTACGCTGGGGGTCTTTACCACGGCATTGGGATTAGTCACCTCGTTTGCCCAAGACTTCCACAAACTCTTTCCCAAAATCAGCTACCTAGCTTGGCTACGGACGACGACGTTTATTTCTTTTCTAGTCGCTAACGCTGGTTTAGACACGATCATTGCTTGGTCCTTACCCGTGCTGATGCTGCTTTATCCGCTTTCCTTAGCGCTGATTTTATCCGCTCTGACTGTTGCCAAACGGCCATACGCCGGCATTGTCTATAAAATGACGATTGCCTTTACCGGGATTCCAGCGGTTTTGGACATGTTAAATAGCGCACCACAAGTCGTCACGCAATTGGCACCGGTTCACGCGGCACTGGCGTTATACCATCAGGTGATTCCCTTTGCCAGTCTTGGTCTTGGCTGGTTAGTGCCAACACTTGTGGGCTTTACCCTGGGATTGGTGCTCGGAAAACTCCGGATGGCTAGTGAACAAACGACAGTGGCGGATAATGATCGCTCTTAAGGAATATAGGGGTTATGTCGCTGTTTGGAGGGCTCGCACAAAATTACCGCAAGCAAGATTCCGCCAAATGGGATGAGCAGATTGAGTAGCCAGGTTTTACCGCTACGACCCGAATCATGAAGGCGACGAATTTCAGCAGTAATAAGCCCCAAAATCAAAGTTAGGATTAACAGAACAGGTGGGACTAAAACTGCCCAGGTCGCGATAGAATAGCTTGATAGTTGGGTCCAGTCGGGAAGATGTCCCAGGGTGAAGAGCCCAAAAATACCGATAAAGAGACCGATTAGGCTGACACCCCCCACACTCCACCAGTAGTCTGCGCGGCCAAGACGCTTAGAAGTGTTCGTCAGGTTTTTAAAAAAGAGGCCGGTTGATGAGATGAGATTCGGCTGGATGGTTTCGTTGTAAGGGTGATCGAGCGGTTCTAAAGGCATCGTCACGGTTGAGCGGGATTCAAAGCTCTGAGCGGCGCTGCAATATTGACAAAAGTTGGCGCCCAATGGAATCGGTTTACCGCATTTGATACAGGTTGATCGATAGTTTTCCATATAATTCACTCCCCGGATAGTTCCAGTGACGGCCATTAAAAATGGTTGTTAAGCTAGTAGTCCCATGATATCCTTACTGAAGGAAAATCGCGAGACTTATTTAGCTGTTGTGGTAAATCCGCTATTGTGTGGTTAATATTTGATTATCAGTTATGAATTTAGCATTAGTCCAATTCTTTTCGACGAATTGGGCATTAACAGCGGCATTCTGTAATGAATATCGTTATAATAGGTGAAAGTCAGCAGCACCCAATATTTACCCTGAAATTTAGCGTTTCACGGTCACTTTACTTTGGAGGTTAGACAAATGACGCAACTTTATTTTCTATGTACCGGTAACTCATGTCGCAGTCAGATGGCAGAAGGGTTTGCCCGCGATTTGGCACCGAAGGATTGGACAATTGCTAGTGCTGGTGTTGAACGGCACGGTTTGAATCCGCTGGCTGTTCAAGTTATGGACGAGGTCGGTATCGACATTTCACAACAAGAATCAAAGCTGATCGATGGTGATTACCTCAATGCAAGTGATATTGTGATCACGCTATGTGGCGATGCCCGTGATAAATGTCCGGTCACACCACCGGCCGTCACCCGGATTCATTGGCCACTGACCGATCCCGCACAGGCGACTGGGACGCCTGAACAAATTATGACGACCTTTCGTCAGTCGCGTGATGAAATCAAGAGTCGCGTCACCACGTTGATTACGGATATTCAATCCTTGGTCTAGGGTTAGATCGTTCCTAAATTGACGTTAATCAGGAGCCACTCTGCGTTACTTGCGGGGTGGTTTCTTTTAATCATTAACTAAGTCGTCCGGTTAAATAAATGGTTAATTGAAATAATTATCGAAAAACAGTTGTATTTTCACAAAACGTGAGTAATACTTAGGTTAGTTGGTTCACTAAACCATGAAGTTAGTTTTGGTACCGGTTACAAAGCTTGATTAAGTCAAAGAATTATTGAACTGAGGTTAGTTGGGGATTTTAGTGTTTCCTGAATCGATCAAATCGGCAGTAAAATTAGCAACCTATTAAGGAGGGATTGGATGGTTCGTCAAAGTATGAATCGGAATCAGTTACACGATCAGAACCTGAAGTTTGTGCTGCAGCAGATTTTTAACAACCATCCCACCTCGCGAATTGAAATTTCTCACCAGCTTCACCTGAATAAGTCCACGGTCTCATCGCTCTACAATACGCTGATGGCCGCCGGTTACTTGACAGAATTAGGCCTGGGGGAGGCTTCGACAGCGGGTGGGCGCAAACCGACGTTGGTTGAAATCAACCGTAACTACGGCTACACCTTAACGTTTGATTTGGGGTATCGGCATCTACATGCGCTGGTGACACTATTGAACGGTCACGTGTGGAAGTACGACCGCATCGAAACAAAGGGCCGATCGATCCATGACATGATTGATCGTATCAAGCAATATATCGCGCAAATTCAGGCAGAAGATAAGACGAGTAATGGCCTATTAGGAATTTGTTTTTCCATTCACGGGATCGTTTTGCATAATAAGGTCCAGACCTCACCGTTCATCGACATGGACGGGGTCGACCTCGAAAACCTCTTCACGTCGACTTATGATGTTCCGGTCGTTTTGGAAAATGAAGCGAATTTGTCTGCCATTTACGAACGGGATTTTAACGGTGCTCGGCAGCTCAACAGTACTGTCACCATTAGTATTCACCGTGGAATCGGTGCCGGGGTCATTCTCCACCGGGATCTGTTCCGGGGTGAACACGGGGACGCCGGTGAAATTGGCCGGACCATTGCCAGTATCGAAATTGATGGTAATGGCAAATCCCATGCGATTCACGCCGAAGACATCAGTTCCGAGGACGCCGTGATTCGACAGGTCGAACAAGCCAAGGGTGTTGATTCGTTGGACCGCGAGGATATCGTTCGGTTAGCACAGGCTAAGGATCCGGAGACCGTTAAGGCGTTACAGACCTTCAGTACGGCGATTGCTGGGTTGATCTACAACACCATGCGGACGCTTGACCCTGACGCGTTCTTCATTAACTCACCTTTAGTAGAAGAACTACCGGATCTTTTGACTGATATTCGACGGGTCTACCACCAATTGGCAGATGCTGAGTTAGGCATTGAGTTGACCACTAACGCACGCTTAGCAACGGTCTTAGGTGGCTGTTCCCTGATCAGCCATCAAGTGTTGGGCCTTGAAGGCTACGAGTTGAACTTTGACCGACCACTCGACACAGAAAAATAAACGAAATGATGCAGCCCGGGAGATCTTTCCTGGGCTTTTTTGATGGGCCACTACCAGAGGTCATTAATATAGTAGAAACAGTGCAGGAAAGAACCGGCTTTTTGTCGATTTGACTCGAAATGATGTTTGGCCTGATTTTTTTAAACTTTTTTGGCGAAAACGCTTGCATTCAATTTAAAAGATTGTATACTAGTATTTGTAAGTTGGTTGTCGCAACGAACTAACTAGGAGGGTATTATAAAATTATGACTGAAGAATACTGGAAAGGTATCGACAAGATTCAATATGTCGGCCATCAAGATAAGAAATCTGGTTTAGGATTCCAATACTACAATCCGGAAGAAGTTATTGCCGGAAAGAAAATGAAAGATTGGTTACGTTTCGCCGTAGCTTACTGGCACACGTTCGATCAACGTTTAGTTGACCCATTCGGTGACGGGACTGCCCAACGTCCTTACGACAAGTACACTGATCCTATGGACTTAGCCTTAGCCAAGGTTGACGCTGCATTCGAATTCTACAACAAATTAGGTGTAGATTACCTTTGCTTCCATGACCGCGACTTGGCACCAGAAGGCGATACGTTACGTGAAACTAACGCCAACCTGGACAAGGTTGTTGCCAAGATTGTTGAATACCAAAAGACTTCTGGCATGAAGGTTTTGTGGAACACATCGAACATGTTCACGAACCCTCGTTTCGTCGAAGGTGCTGGGACTTCTCCATACGCTGATATCTTTGCCTACAGTGCTGCTCAATTGAAGCACAGTTTGGAAATTGGTAAGCGTGTTGGTTCTGAAAACTATGTCTTCTGGGGCGGCCGTGAAGGTTACGAATCACTCTGGAACACCAACATGAAGCAAGAACAAGAACATGCTGCTAAGTTATTCCATATGGCTAAGGACTACGCTAACGAAATTGGCTTCGACGCACAAATGTTGCTCGAACCAAAGCCAAAGGAACCAACGACGCACCAATACGACTTCGATGCCGCAACTACTATTGCGTTCAT
Organism: Levilactobacillus fujinensis; assembly: GCF_003946335.1. Classification (GTDB taxonomy): domain Bacteria; phylum Bacillota; class Bacilli; order Lactobacillales; family Lactobacillaceae; genus Levilactobacillus; species Levilactobacillus fujinensis. The sequence continues at coordinate 95,288 of NZ_RHNX01000001.1, read as the reverse complement.
GAAGGAATACGACTTGGACAAAGACTTCAAGTTGAACTTGGAAGGGAACCATGCTAACTTGGCTGGCCATACTTACCAACACGAAATCCGTGTTGCTCGTGAAGCTGGCTTGTTAGGTTCATTGGATGCCAACCAAGGTGACAAGTTGATCGGCTGGGATATTGATGAATACCCATCTAACTTGTACGAAACCACTGCTGCAATGTACGAAGTTGTTGAAAATGGCAGCATCGGACCTCGCGGTGGGTTGAACTTCGATGCTAAGCCTCGTCGTTCATCATTTGCCCCAGAAGACCTCTTCTTAGGCCACATTGTTGGTATGGACAGCTTTGCTGCCGGCCTGCGTGTTGCTGCTGCTATGAAGGCAGATGGCTTCTTGGACAACTTAAAGGCTGACCGTTACAGCTCATACGAATCCGGTGTTGGTGCTGACATCGAAAGCGGCAAGGCTGACTTAAAGTCCCTTGAAAACTACGCTATCGACAAGCCACAATCTGAATTGATTGCTGCTACCCACTCCGACCACTTGGAAGAAGTTAAGGATACCATCAACCACTACATCGTAGAAACGTTGAGCAAGTAATCCTTTACACTACGAAAAATAACTGACAATAGAATGACGGACGGACCGTGTGTCCGCCCGCCATTTTTATGACGCGATATAAACTAGGAGGAATGACCGATGGGGAAGTATGTACTCGGCGTTGACCTGGGGACTAGTGCCGTTAAAGTTTCAGCGCTAGATCACAGCGGCCAGATCGTCGCCCAAGAAAGTTTTGACTATGATTTAATTCAAAAGCAGCCCGGCTACAACGAGCAAAATCCTGAAGACTGGGTTTCCGGGACGACGGTCGCGATTGTCCGGTTGATTTTGACCGACCATTTAGCGGCTGAAGAAATCGAGGGCTTGAGCTTTTCTGGGCAAATGCACGGGTTAGTTCTGCTGGATGAGAACAAGAAGGTCTTGCGCCCATCGATTCTCTGGAATGATACTCGGAGCACGCCACAACGTGAAGAAATTGAAGCCAAGCTCGGTGACGAGTTCGTCGACATTACCCGGAACCAACCACTGGAAGGCTTTACGCTGACCAAGCTGTTGTGGGTCAAGGAAAACGAACCCGATATCTGGGCCAAAGCCAAGTACTTTGTCTTGCCTAAAGACTACGTACGTTACCGAATGACGGGTAACCTCGCAATGGACTACTCCGATGCAACTGGGACCGTCTTACTCGACGTTGCCAAGGGCGAATGGAGCAAGAAAATTTGTGATACGTTCGATATTCCAATGAGTATGTGCCCACCATTGATCAAGTCCGTTGATTTTGCTGGAACGGTTACGCCGGCCTACGCAGAATTTTCTGGTTTGACCACCGCCACCAAGGTCTTTGGTGGCGCCGCTGATAACGCGGCTGGTGCAGTTGGGGCGGGGATTCTCCACCCGAACATGGTTCTGTCAAGTATCGGGACGTCTGGGGTTGTCTTGAAATATGAAGACAATGCTGACGTTAACTATCACGGGGTACTTCAATTTGAAGACCACGCGATTCCTGATAAATATTACTCCATGGGGGTCACTTTGGCCGCTGGGTACTCCCTCAGCTGGTTCAAGAAGACCTTCGCTCCCGCAGAGGATTTCACCGATTTCGTTGCGAGTGCGGCGAAGTCAACAGTTGGGGCTAATGGCCTCCTGTACACGCCGTACATTGTCGGTGAACGGGCACCTTACGCGGATGCCAATATCCGGGGGAGCTTTACTGGGGTCGACGGAACTCATCAACGTTATGATTTCGTCCGTGCTGTTCTGGAAGGCATCGTCTTCTCGTTTAGAGATCTCTTTGATATCTACGAGGAAAACGGTGGTGACTTTGACACGGTCGTTTCTATCGGTGGGGGCGCCAAGAGTCCACTCTGGTTGCAGATCCAAGCCGACATCTTTAACCGTAAAGTTGTCAGTCTGAAGAACGAGCAGGGGCCTGGCATGGGGGCTGCAATGATTGCGGCTACCGGTCTAGGTTGGTTCGATTCCTTACAGGACTGTGCACAGACTTTCGTTCACTTTGGCAAGGCTTACGAACCAAACCCAGAGAACGTGAAGAAGTATGAAAAGATGCATGCTATCTACAAGCAAGTCTACAAGCAGACTAAGGCCATCAGTGAACAACTGTTGGACTACCGTAAGGAAGAACTATAGGCGTTAGAAAGGGTCTTCGCTATCTGGCGGAGGCCTTTTTCTACGTCTTGTCAATAAGAATATTGTTAAATCAATGATTTATGGTAAATAATGTAGGGCACTGACTAGGTGATGAGATTCTTCGTCGCCTAGCTTAGTTATTAGGTGCTTACGTATAAATGGCGATATAGATAGCTTATTCAAGGCGTAGTAAATGACCTGACAGATAATTCTGCTATTCAGAAAAGTTAGCTGTCTTTACAAGGTTCGTAACGTGCTTACGGTGAGACTTGCTGATAATGAAAGCGCTTGAAATAGATGTCTTTAGAAAACATTTAGAAATAAATAGATTCAAATAGTGAAGTATCTCTTCTATAATATGAGCCGGCAGCCTGAACGAGTATGAACGACAAACTATCCACACACTTAAATGTGTGGCATGTCTAAACATCGTTTTAATGTTATAGTTAATATATAGAAAAAACTAATGATAAGATGCAGTTAATGGAGGAGAAAAATAATTTCAAATAAATGGTATAAAGGTTTGTTGGTTCTAGTGATGACAATGGGTATTGGCCTGACTTGGCACCTAGATGTCTCGCAGCGTGGTGTTAACGGTTATGCTGTAGAAGTGAGTACTGCGGTTGAGGCGTTTGCGGATAGTCTGGAGGAACCGTCTAATTCGCAGTCAGTCAGTCATAGTCAGTTAAAGACGGCGTCCAAACCGGTCAAACAAGTTCGTGCAAAGACGATGATCCGCCGGTATGAAAATGTTTGTTTGACCAAGGTTGTCAAGTCTTACCAGAAGGGCGCCATCGCAATATTGCGGTTGTAAGGTGGACTGCGATGGCTTTTTTGCGTACTGATGGGTAGCGGTTATTAGCAATAACTGACGGCCATTGTTCCTATCGGCCAATCATTATATACTGGCCTTGTGAGGGGCGATGACCTATGGGAAAGAATACCAAGCAACAGCTTTCGGCGGCGCTGGTAACCCAGTTGCAACGAACGCCGGTCGATAAGATTACGATCAAATCAATCGTTGATGCCTGTGATCTAACACGGCAGACCTTTTATAATCATTTCAGTGACATCTATGAACTGGTCGAGTGGACGGCCAAGGAGGCAACGGCTGAGTCACTCAAGAACGTCGCAGATTATGACAATTGGCAGCACGGCTTCTGCAACGTGATGATGACCATCAAGGCCAACCGCTACCTGGTAGAGAACACCTATCAGTCGGCGTACCGTGATTTGCTGGAGAAATACATCTATACAGTGCTCTATCAATACATATTAGCCGTCGTTGAGCGCCAAGCAGTGGGTATGCAGGTGGCGCAGAAACACAAGGATTTCATTGCGCATTTTTACAGTCTGGCGTTCATTGCATTGATCTTCGAATGGGTCAAGGATGGGCTCAAAGAGGATCCTCGTGATATCGTTGAACAGACCGGCGTGTTGATTCAGGGGGATTTTAAAAAGGCGTTACATAAGTACGCGGAGTAGGCGATTAGCCCGCCAGCTGCCGATCTGCGAGGTCATCGATAATTTACCAAATGGCGGATGTGATCGAATTGAATTTTACACTTCCAGCGAGCTGTCAAAATTTTGACAACTCGCTTTTTCTGTCAATTGTTTCCGCTTTCTTCTGGCCGTATCGTGGAGACAAGCAAGAAATCCAAAACGAAGAAGGTCATCTCCATGAATATCTATCAAACGATGTATCGGCCGCTAAAACCGGCTGGGATTGACGATCGACGTGCAAATATTGTTGGTGGTGGGATTGCTGGATTGGCAACAGCAGCATTTCTGATCGATGACGCGCAGATGCCAGCGCGTAACATTACCATTTTTGAGAAGAAGCCCGTTATGGGTGGCTCGATGGACGGGACCAAGGACAGTCAAGGTTACCTGTGTCGGGCTGAACGTGAGCTGGAACCTTACATGGAATGTCTGTGGTACCTTTGCAGTAAGATCCCATCATTGGAGAATCCGGGTCGAACGGTGTTGGATGACGTGGTTGACTTCAACCGTGACGAACCTATTCACAGTGAAGCGCGGGTCATCATTAACCAAGGCGAGATTGACAGCCACTATCACGATTACAAATTAAAACCAAAATACGCAGCGGCTATGCAACTGATCGTGAACTCGACGGAAGAGGAGTTGGCCGACAAACGGTTGGATGAATTCTTCGATCCTGAATTTTTCCGTACCAACTTCTGGACTTGCTTCCACAGCCAATTGGCCTTCAAGCACTATCACAGTGCTATCGAATGTCGCCGGTACTGGCAACGGTTCACCTTTATTTCCCGGCACGAATACTTAGAGGGCTTCGTTCACACGAAGTACAACGAATACGACGCCATCATCTTACCAATCGAACGTTGGTTGATCGACCAGGGTGTCCACTTTGAAAATAACTTTAACGTGACCGACCTTGGCTTTTCCGATGCCAATAACACGGTCAATGAAATTATTGCGACCCGCGACGGTAGTGCCGCCAACGTACATGTGAACCGGCAGGACTTGGTATTCGTCACGACGGGGTCTATCAGTGAAAACAGTACCTTCGGCGATAACCATACCGTGGCACCGACGAACCGTGATACTGAGGATATGGGAACCTTCACCATTTGGCAGAATTTAGCAAAGAAGGACGCCAAATTCGGGCATCCCGAGAAGTTCCTGGGTCAAATCGACAAGACCAAGTGGATCTCATTTTTCCCAACGGTTAAGGATTACCCCGAATTCTTCAAGCGGATCGAAGAGATGTCTGGCAGTCCGGCTGGTACCGGTGGCCTGATGACGTTCAAGGATTCCAACTGGGACATGTCCTTTGAAATTCACCACAAGCCATTCTTCCCATACCAAGCGGATGACGAAGAAGTCGGCTGGGGTTATGGCCTGTATGGTGAAAATGAAGGGAACTACATTAAGAAACGGATGTGGGACTGTACCGGAGATGAAATCCTGACGGAACTGCTCTATCATCTGGGAATGCTCGACATCAAGGATGAAGTTCTCGCCCACACCTACATGTCGACGGCCATGATGCCGTACTGTACCAGTCAGTTCATGCCACGGAAGGCTGGCGACCGTCCGCTGGGCGTGCCGGCTGGGTGCACCAACCTGGGCCTGTTAGGGCAATTTGTGGAAATCGACGATGACGTGGTCTTCACGGTAGAAACTTCCGTACGGACCGGGTTAGAAGCCGTTTATCAACTGCTGAACTTCGACAAGAAGCCACTGGAAGTCAACCCCTCGCGTTACGACATCCGGTACCTCTTGGAACGGCTCAAGCGGTTCCAGGGCATCCATGGCGATGTGACGATAGCCGACTTGCCACAGGTTGATCCGGCAGAGTTGCCCGCTCTGACGGAGAAGCTCCTGAAGGTAGTCAACGCCGTACCGCCGTACTACCAGATGTATCTTGGCCGTGACCAGACAATCCCCCAAAAGACCGCGGTGCTCCATCCCAAGGCGCCACACAGCAAATAATCGACCCTTTACCCCTGTAGATCCTGTGTGGTGTTCACGAAAAGGCTGCCGTTATGGTAGCCTTTTTGTGTGCAGCCCCATCAAGCGGCTTTGCAACAGTCATTGGCAGAGCAGCAAGCTTAGTATAAAGAGGGCTGGTTTGAGGTCATTAAGTGCATAAACAGACAGGCCTTTCACAAGTGATGGCAGCCTTTTATTTACGCCAAATAACAATTAAGACTCATGATTATTCATGTGTGCTTTCACACAAAATCACGAATCATGAGAATTAGGCGAAATGTTACAATCTATTGTTAAAGTATAGGAAACGCTTTCAGAATTCGTCGAATTGTGCTATAGTAATCACATGGTTGGTTGAAGCAATCAACTAACTGCATGTAGAATACCAACTTACAAAAAATTCTACGGTGATTTACCGTCAAAGGAAGTCAGTAACGATGCATAAAGTTTCGACCGGATTCATTTACTTTTTTGGCGCCCTCGGCGGGTTGCTCTTTGGTTACGATACCGGGGTTATCTCCGGCGCAATTCTCTTCATTCAAAAACAAATGCACTTAGGCGCTTGGCAACAGGGCTGGGTCGTCAGCTCCGTTCTGTTAGGTGCGATTCTAGGAGCTGCCATTATTGGACCGTCATCTGACCGGTATGGCCGGCGTAAGTTGCTTTTACTCTCCGCCGTTATCTTCTTGATTGGGGCGTTAGGGTCCGCATTCTCACCGGAATTCTGGTCATTGATCATCTTCCGGGTGATTCTAGGAATGGCTGTGGGGGCCGCTTCAGCGTTGATTCCAACGTACCTCGCTGAGTTGGCACCCGCTGACAAACGGGGAACCGTTGCCAGTTTATTTCAACTGATGGTCATGTCCGGAATCTTGTTGGCTTATATCACCAATTACAGTTTCTCCGGCCTATATACCGGTTGGCGTTGGATGTTAGGCTTCGCTACTATTCCAGCCGCGCTGCTCTTTTTTGGTGGGTTGATCCTGCCAGAGAGTCCACGATTCTTGGTCAAGTCCGGGCGTGTTGATGAAGCCCGTGAAGTCCTTGATACCATGAACGGCCATAATAGTACGATCGTTAACCGTGAGATTCGTCAAATTAAGGAACAAGCCGGTGTCGTTAGTGGCGGCTGGCCAGAACTCTTTAGCAAAATGGTTCGGCCTTCATTGACTATCGGGGTTGGCTTAGCCATCTTCCAACAGGTCATGGGCTGTAACACCGTGTTGTACTATGCCCCAACCATCTTTACCGACGTTGGTTTCGGTGTCTCAGCGGCGTTGTTAGCGCACATTGGGATTGGGATATTCAACGTGATTGTGACCGCCGTTGCCGTGACCATCATGGATAAGATCGACCGGAAAAAGATGTTGATTATTGGTTCCGTTGGGATGGGTATTTCTTTGTTCGTGATGAGCATGGGCATGAAGTTCTCTGGCGGGTCACAGACAGCTGCGATTATTTCCGTCATTGCTTTGACCGTCTACATCGCGTTCTTCTCCGCAACTTGGGGCCCCGTGATGTGGGTCATGATCGGTGAAGTCTTCCCGTTGAACATTCGGGGCTTGGGAAATTCCTTTGCCAGTGTGATCAACTGGACGGCGAACATGATCGTTTCCCTGACGTTCCCGTCGTTACTGGATTTCTTCGGTACTGGGAGTTTGTTCATCGGTTACGGTGTGCTGTGTTTCCTCTCCATCTGGTTCGTTCACAAGATGGTCTTCGAAACGCGGAACCGGTCGCTGGAAGACATTGAAGCAACCTTACGTGAAAAGGCCGGCGAAGAAGATGTTCCTGGTCTGAGTACCGCGCAAAAGTAAAATTAATCATATGATATTTTGGAGGCCGGGATAAATGTCCTGGCCTTTTTGGGCTCTGAACTCAAAAGCGTTTGGGGAAAAACAGGGCTGCTGAAAAAATAAATTGCCATTTAAAAATACCCCACTCAAACTTTAAAAATAACCAGCAAAGCGGATAGGCTCTCCCGCTTTGCTGGTTATTTGACTACATATTCTGGGAATTCATTTTTAAAAATCTTGAATTTCTGACTTTTCAGCAGCCCCGAAAAAAACCAGACTCCTTTGGTATCTCCGAATTTACAGTGCTGAAACGTGGGACAAAAGGGCAACTGACCCCGCTTAAAACTGATGCTTTAGTCGTAGTTTAAATGCTTATCTTGATCCAAACCGTTAATTTCTTCAATTTCAGCGGCAGTTAAGTTAAACCCAGAGATCTCGAAGTTTTCCTTAACCCGTGCTGGTTTTGAGGACTTAGGGAAGACCACAAAGCCCGTGTCAATTTGCCACCGTAAGACAACTTGAGCGGGTGACTTGCCATATTTTTGGGCCAGCTTGGTGATGACCGGATCTTCGAGGATTAAGTGGCCATGGCCGATTGGGGAATAGCCTTCGTTGACCAGACCATTGTCCGTGTCGAACTTGCCTAAATCGGCTTGTACCTTGTAGGGGTGCCGTTCGATTTGGTTGACCATAGGTTTCACCTTGGCCATCGCAAAGACTTGTTCGAGTTGTTCTTTGGAGAAGTTAGAGACACCAATGGCCCGAACCTTCTTTTGTTGATACAGGGTCTCAAAGGCGCGCCAAGTGTCCAACGTCAGGTCGAAGTTCTTTTCGTTTGGCCAATGAATTAGGTAAAGATCTAGGTAATCCAACTGTAAGTCAGATAAAGTTTGGTCAAAAGCGGCTAGGGTCTTATCATACCCTTGATCAGCGTTCCAAAGCTTAGACGTGATAAATAAGTCAGCACGGTCAATGCCAGCGGCTTTGATGGCCGTTCCAACTGCTGGTTCGTTACCGTAGATGTGGGCGCAGTCTAAATGCCGATAGCCAGCGTCTAGAGCCGTTTTGATAGCTGCTGGGACATCCTTACTGTCGATTAAATAAGTCCCAAATCCCAGCATCGGGATGGTCACACCGTTGCTTAATTGTGTCGTTTCCATGTTGTTACCTCACTTTAAAATATTTTGTTTCCGAACACTTATGTCCATGATACACTACTCTGCCAATAGTTTCATGGTTGACACTTAACCGTTGCGATGAACGTGATGCTTGGGTAGCAACGTTTTTACTAATTAGTTCAATTGAACAACTAAGACGGTAAAAATATTCCACACGCAATCGCTTTCATTACCCCGTTGTTTCCGGTAGAATGTGGGTGTACCTGGAAATCTACTTATTCTGAAGGAGTGAATGGCACATGGCATCAAATGGTAAAGTAGCAATGGTTACTGGCGGCGGACAAGGAATTGGAGAAGCCATTTCCAAACGTTTAGCCAATGATGGTTTTGCAGTATCAGTTGCTGATTTGAACTTGGAAAATGCCAACAAAGTCGTTGCTGCTATCGAAGCTGATGGTGGCAAGGCGGTTGCTGTTAAAGTCGACGTTGCCGACCGTGACAGTGTGTTCGCTGCAGTTAACACGACTGCGGACAAGCTCGGTGGGTTTGACGTTATCGTCAACAATGCCGGCCTTGGCCCCACGACGCCGATTGACACGATTACCCCAGAACAGTTTGATTTAGTGTACCACGTCAACGTTGCCGGAACCCTGTGGGGCATCCAAGCAGCGCATGCCAAATTGAAGGAACTCGGCCATGGTGGGAAGATTATTAACGCAACTTCTCAAGCCGGCGTTGTCGGGAATCCGAACTTAGCCCTGTACAGTGGCACCAAGTTTGCCATTCGGGGAATTACCCAAGTCGTCGCGCGGGACTTAGCTGCTGAAGGGATCACGGCTAACGCTTACGCACCAGGTATTGTAAAGACCCCAATGATGTTTGACATCGCCCACAAGGTTGGTCAAAATGCCGGCAAGGACGACGAATGGGGCATGCAGACATTTGCGAAGGACATTACTCTGGGTCGGCTGTCCGAACCAGAGGACGTTGCGGCCGGGGTTGCCTTCTTGGCAGGTCCAGACTCCAACTACATTACCGGACAGACACTGGAAGTTGATGGTGGGATGCAGTTCCACTAGCAACATGTCGAATTGAAGAGAACCATCGGGGACGTCGTAGTGGTCACGGCGTCCCTTTTAAAATGGCTTGAAAACCAAATTAGGTACGTTACGCTTGCGACAGTAAGGCGGGTTACCACTAAATTAGGTGAAAAGGGTGCACGCCGGCTGCTAGGGCTTCCGCCTCGCCTGAAAACCGAGTATGTGGCTCTCAGGTCGTCCTGCGATGTCAGCCAAGAAGAACGCCAACTAACATTGTTGATATGGCTAGGGACGCCTCCGGCTCTGATTATGTGTGAAAAAGAGTTGCTGAACAGGTTCCGGGAACAATCAATCTCTCCATTATCAGTTTTAGCCAGAACTGGTTAAGTGAGAGTGCTACTCTGAAACAGAGGAGGGATTCTATGAAACGTTTACTTCAGTTCGCCAGTGTCCTCGGAGTCGCTGGCGGCATGTTCTTTTTATCCGGTACATCAGCCAAGGCCGTTAGTGTGATGTATTCTTCACCTGCCCGGTCACAGTCCGTGCGGTTGGTTTGGCGGAAGAGTATGGGGCAACACGCGTTTACACGCGCCCAGGGTGGCCGCTACTCGAAACATCTGGGCTTACTGTATGCTATGGGTTATGAGGAACCAGGCGAAATCTGGTTTACCGACGCCCATGAAAAATTGTATCGTAAGGCCAAGGGGACATCGGCCATTTATTACCATGTGCAAAATGCTGCGGGGACGCATAAGGGGTGGATTTGGCGTGGCTACTTGAAACCAACAACGACCACCCAGACGCCGGCTGTCGTGAGTGCCAAAATGTCTCGCGACCAAACCTTAAAGACGCAGCAAAATATTGCGTTACAGAAGATGACGGCCAAACAGGTTCAAACAGCCGTGGCCCAACGATTGGCGAGTCAGTATACGTTTAACCAGAAAATGATGGCATTCGCGCAGTACATGACGTATGCCGATGATGGCATCAATGGGCTGACACCTGACCGTTCTAAGGTATGGCAACCCGCTAAGTTTGGTATCAAGGGGAACAAGCATCTCATCGGTGATGGGAGTTTGAATGCCATTGAGGATATGGACTTGGGCTGGATGCAGACACTGCCAGTGAATGATCAAGGTGGTAACTACCTGATAGATGGGCTGACGGCGAAGGTTGCGACGGCCTTGCAATACATGGCGAAGACGCATAATGCCCGTGACATTGGGTTCGGTGTCACGGTCGATCCCGGCGCTAGATTGCAAGAAGGTGCGGTCAATGATCCGCAGTCGAAGAATTTCTACCTGGCGTTTTCCGTCGAGTATTATTGGCAAGACGATCACGTGGTCAATCAGTGGTAAGCGTGAGCTGAGACCCTGTCGGTAATATCGTTTTGGTCGGTGATGAACCTTGGGATTCCGCGTGGTCGTCTTCGGGGCTTCAAAGTGAGTGCGAAGGTTGGTGTTCTGCTGGGCCGAAGTGTCCCCTGCAGCGGCTGATTTTTCTGATAGCTGGGGTGCGGCAAACTAAACGTGAGCATGACAGGATTCTATAATCCCATAACCAGAAAACATGCTACAATAAGAATAATTTGAGATGCCGATGGACCATGACTGAACTGTTTAGGGGTGAATCTATGATTGCAGAATTTGAAGATTACTTAGCAAAGATTGACGACGCGGAACACCAAGCGCGTGTGCGTACCGTGTTGAATTGGGTCCAGACGACCTTTCCTCAGCTCGAACAGCGTTATGCGTGGAATCAACCGATGTTTACTGACCACGGAACGTTCATTATTGGGTTTAGCGTGGCCAAGGCGCATATGGCGTTTGCTCCCGAAGACCAGGCAATGGCACAGTTCGCTGATGCCATTCAGGTCGCCAAGTATAATCCAGGGAAGAAATTTGGTCGGATCAAATGGACTCAGGACGTGGACTATGATCTATTGCAGCAGATCATTTCATTTAACATCGCGGATAAGGCCGAAATAACGACGTTTTGGCGCAAATAAAGCGAAAGCAAAGGGGTCACCATAATCTGAAAAAAATCAGATCATGGTGACACCTTTTTAGTTTACATAGCCATTTACCTGATAGTAGTGATGACTTAGCGTTGTAATCAATTGCTGGGTGGTGGCTTCTCCCGGAAGCAAGAAGTAGAGGTGGTGCAGGAAGCTTAACCAGTTGTGCAACCGCGCAGCAGGCTCACGGTCGAACGAAAAGTTGCGCCATAAACGTTGATCGGTAGCGGTTAGCCAGTCATTGAGCTGCTGGGTGGTTAGATGGTCCACTCGTTTGGCTTGAATCAGTGGCATGGCTAGGCGAGGTTCCTCATCGAATTGAAAAGGAGCTGTCTGGCGGGAAAAGACCGTTGCAAGGGTCACCAGTGCTGCCGGCGTTTGGCTCAAGGGAAACTGGGGATGCTGCCAGGCATATCCCAGCAAGTCGCTACCATGAGCGACACCATGGGCCCACCCCTTGTCTGGCACCCAACCCCGTTGGTCACGTTCACGGATGAGGTAGGTCAAGGCATCGTTGAAAAATTGGTCGCGGTCCTCGGCTGGCAGCCAGGGCTGTTGGGCATCACTATCCAGAACAGCCGCCGTCAAAAGTGCCGAAAATGTGCGCTGAAAGACGGCGTCGTTGGTCGGCTGATCGATGGCAGTGAAGAGTCCTCGTTTGGTCATCAAGTTATTGGCGATGGCCTGACACTGCAAGTGAGTGAACGCATCTTCATCCAAGCCCCGTGCAAAGAGGGTGTAGACCGTGTCGTCGCGAATCGTAGGATCTAAATCGCCCACGTGAGCCAATAACAGCTGGACCTGGTCGTCCGTAAAGCTTAGGGCGGGTGCCTTGGCCAGTTGTTGTAATTCAGTTGGAAAATCTGCCACTTCAAGCACCTCCAGTTTTTCTATAGTATACGCCGATTAGATGATTGGCGGAAAAAATGAGCCTGGGATAAACCCCCAGGCTCATTTGGTATCTCCGAATTTACATTGCTGAAACGTGGGCCAAAAGGCAGCTGACTCCGTTTAAAACTGATAACTGAAGGTTGAAAGCCAAAATGTTTGCGTTACTCTTGCGACAGTAGGAATTATTACGGCTAAATTAGTGAAAACAGCCGCACTCCGGCTCTGATTGTGCAGGTCAATTCCAATCACTGAATCCCAAGTGGCTACTAAGATTTAAGCATAATTCAATAACGTTCCTAACGGCATGATCCATGTTGCCTCAAACCAACTACGTCAGCCGAGAGGTCGGCAGATATGGGCTCAGGCGTGTTCGCACCGATCCAGTCCATATCTGCCGGCCGGTAAGGCGATGGATGGGCAACGTTGCCTAATTTTAGCCCCACGCTCGCTACTTAGAAAGGTTCGGTTGTTCTTGATTTTGTTCAGCAGCCTGCTTAGTGTCAAGCGGTTTGCCGTCTTCGTTGGTTCGAACCACGAAGACATCGATGGCCGACATTCGACTCACGTAAGAGGTGACTGAACCTTCGACCATTCGCGCAACGGCGCTGAGGCCAGTGGCCCCCAACATAATCAGGTCGTTCTTGTGGTCGCGGACGAATTCGTGGGCAATGACGGTCTTGGGATTGCCAAATCGGACGTGAATGTCCATATCAGCAAAGCCCGTGGCCGCCTTAGTCGTTTCAATCAGCGACGTTAAGTAGGCCGTTGCGTCCTGTGCGAGGTCGTGAATCACACTACCCGGCATGGAGCCGCTAGCGTAAAACCCATAATGATTAATACGCAACACATTTAGCAAGTCGATGTGTGCGTGATTCTGTTGTGCGACCGTCACGGCCTTTTTCAATGCCAGTTCTGCTTGGACGGAGCCGTCGACGGGCACCAGAATCTGTTTATAGTTCTGTTCCATAATACCCCTTCTTAATGGCGGACATCCTAAACGCGACCACGCAAAGTGATTGTGGCGGTATCTAAGACGTGCCCGTTGATTTGATGAAGCAGGTCATTCAACCAGAAACCGTCGGCCAAGTCGAGCTTGGTGTTCAACGCGTAAACGGTCAGACTGTAATCATGGTCCTCATTGGGTGGAAATGGCCCAGTGTAATTTTGAAAAACGGCGGGGTCCGTGTTCCCAATGAGGGAGCCAGCATTACTGTTGCGGCCGTGAACGTGAGGAATGGCGTTGGTCCGGGAAACATCGGTGGTAATCTCTCTGGTCGTCCCAGGGAAGTTGGCGGCGACCCAGTGAATCCACGGAAATCCGCTGACAGGTACGGCATCAAAGTCAATCAAATTGAGTGCTAATGTCTGCGTCTTCTTGGGAATTTTGGATAAACTGATGGGAAATGATTTAACGGGCTGACCGCCGTAAACATCGTCACCAGTGGCGTACTTGCTGAATTCGTCGGCTAAATAGCCGTTTTCGGATGGCACAAAGATTCGCATAAAAATCCCTCCTCAAATTAATCACGCTAACAGGTGTCGGCCGTGATTGCTGGTCGACCCGGATTTGTCAGGTGGTTCACTCTTCATTATACCGCAGGAGTCTCTTCACTCACGAATATTCATTTAAAATGTATAAAAATACGATATACTAAATATTATCTAATATAATTGCAATTAACAGTTGCTTTTTGGTTAAAAGGGCGTATGCTAATAACATTAGAAAGTGATTAGAGAAAGGATGACGTCCATGACGCCCCAAACCAAAATTGAGATTTTACAGCACATTATTCAGATTCCATCGGTCAATGATAACGAAACCGCCGTTGCCGACTACATTGCGAGCCTGTTTGCGCCTTACCCCCAGGCTAAGATCGAAAAAGTTCCGTTTGCTGAGAACCGCGACAATCTAGTTGTGACGATTGGCAAGGGACCACAAATTGGCCTGTCTGGGCACATGGACGTTGTTGACCCTGGCGAACACGGTGCGTGGAGCCACGACCCATTTGGTGGGGAGATCGTCGGTGATCAGCTCTTTGGTCGGGGCGCGTCGGACATGAAGAGTGGCTTGGCGGCCATTGTCATCACGATGCTGGAATTTCTCGAACAAGGAACGCCGTTAAAGGGGAGCGTTCGGTTATTGGCGACGGTTGGCGAGGAGACCGGTGAATACGGCGCGGCCACGTTGACCGATGCCGGGTACGCCGATGAACTCGCCGGTCTTGTCATTGCCGAACCGAGTGGCCTCGACAACGTGGTCTACACCGCGCGGGGCGTCATTGATTACAAGGTCGTGTCGACAGGTAAGGGGAGTCACAGTGCCAGCCCCGAAAAAGGCATCAACGCGATTACGAACTTGATGAAATTTTATAACGCGGTTGGGCCAATCATGGCTCAGTATACCAAGACCGATCCCGTATTGGGCGGCTTGCTACATAATGTCGATCTGATTTCCGGTGGGGAGCAGATCAATTCGATACCCGCTCACGCCGAATTGATGGCTAACATGCGGACGATTCCAGCTTACCCCAACCAAGTCATTTACGACGAATTGGAAGCCCTGATTGCCAAATTGAATCAGGAACCAACTGTCGATTTGGAGTTGTCATACAGCTATCCGGAGGAGGCCATTCCGGGCGATCCAAATGCGCCATTGGTCCAATTGGCTAAGCAAATCAGTGACAAAATCTGCGGTCACGATACAAAAGTCGTGGGCTCCGGTGGTGCGAACGACGGCGCCGAATTTCTGCGGGCCAAAGCCGACTTCACCAGCATTGAAATTGGTCCCGGTAGCAACACGTCGCATCAAGTCGATGAATACGTCTCTATTCAGGAATATTTGAAGGCCATCGAGGTTTATGAGGCTTTGGTGCCAGCTTTCTTTGCGCAATTAGTTAAGGCTTAAAGTTGAAAGTTCTACAACACCTAGTATGACTGTTGTAACAGCAATACTGCGGTTAAAACTAGGCAGCGTAGTCCAGTCATCGCCTTACCGGCCAGCAGATATGGGCTGGATCGGTGCGAACACAACTTGAAGCCTCGAAAATGCCGAGTCTCCAAGCTTGGTTTTCTACTAAGCCAGTGGACCCCACCACTGACTAAGTAGAACGACGCGCCTGAGCCCATATCTGCCGACCTCTCGGCTGACGTGGGTGTTCTAAGATAACGTGGATAATGCCTTATAGAGACATTATTGATTTACGCTAAATGCAGCACTCGGTTGGAATTTAACGTTTGAAATGGACGAGCACAATCGGAACTGAAGGCGGTCAGGGATTCCACTGACCTATGGTGATCTCTCCAGTTGCATTGGGTTCAACTTGAATGTAGTTGGCGTTTGCCAGGTTAGTTTTACTAATTTTGGTGATTTCAGATTATGAGACGAGAATTCGGTCGAGGGGTAAAGCTATAGAATTTCCCGGGTTTAATCACAATAATGTTGGTTAGCATAAGAATTTTAGTAACAGAAGAGAGTGGGACATAACGCAAAAAGTTGCTCCTTTCAGAATCTAATAATTCTGAAAGGAGCAACTTTTATTTACGCCACTATGGTGCCGAAACGTGGGACATAAGGCAGTTGATTCCGCTTAAAACTGATAACCAAATAATCTAAGTCCGGGATTATTCGGTTATCAGCCTTAATGCTCGCCAGTTAATCGCCTTTTGTCCTATTCTTTTTTGGTGTGGTTAGAGCTTTAACCGACAAATCTTACTAAAGGCTAAAATTCGCAGATATTTCTGGTAATATTCTTGAATTTGATTATATTGTATAAATAAGTGCTTGATTGACGGGCATGATTTCAAGGGTTGATATTGGGGGGACAAGAAACATGAGAAACGAGCGAGTACCACGCACATTAGTCGGTTACCATTGGGGTGTCACATTATTGACATTGGGATCGGTTCTGAACGTGATTTTAATGCTCTTGCAATGGGGCAGTCACTCGCTAGAAATGGCGATCTCAAACGGATTACTCGTCGTATTTGCCATGGACTATTTTGTGCGGTTGATCATCACGAAGGACCGGAAAACATTTTTGATTCAGTCGGCCTTTGATTTGCTGGGTATCATCCCACTTCATCCAGTCTTTGCCTTCTTCCGGCTGGCGCGATTAGCGCGACTGATTCGGTTCCACCATCTCTTTTGGCGGTTAGGATTAGATGGTAAATGGACTAAGGCCTACCACCGATTCATTTACCAAACAGGGTTCATCTATCTCTTTTCAATCAGTGTGGCCATTATCGTGTTCAGCGCGTTTCTGTTCTCCCTAACTGAAAAACAAAGCCTCGCCAACTCTTTGTGGTGGGCGGTCACCACGGCAACAACGGTGGGGTACGGGGACGAGACGCCGCATACCGCCTTTGGTAAAATTATCGCCAGCGTCCTAATGTTTGGCGGAATTGGTTTTATTGGGTTGCTGACCAGTACCATTACGGGTTTTATTACCAATCACACAGAAAAAGCGGTCACCACGCAAGATACACAGGAACAAGCCAACGTCCGCGAACTCTTAGCGAAAATCGACACGTTAACGGGCAAAGTTGATCAGTTACAGGAGCAAGTTGAACGGTTGGATAAGAAATCGCCAAAACTGTAGTGTAACTGGAAATTAAGATGGATAGATTTAGCCAACTAAATGTTGACTCCATAAATTATTCGCATTTTTCTTACGACAGTAATGAGTATCGTTGCCAAATTGGCGAAAACAGCCGCACTCCGGCTCAGATTGTGCCCGTTAATTTTCAGACGTTGAATTCCAGATGAGTGCTAATGTTTAGCTCATGGTTAATACTCGAAAAAAAAGCTAACGAACAGCCAAAAGGCCATTCGTTAGCGTATAAGGGTTACCGAACGAACTGCAGGGTGTAGTTGCCCTGACCGTCCGAAGTGATGGTGTAGGTCGTGTAGCCTGCAGCCAACCATTGTTGTTTGGAAGCTTGTGCCCAGTTCTGAGCGTCGTTGACCGACGAGAAGGTGTGGGTGCTGGCAAACGTGCTATCTGACGCGTTGCTCGTACTTTCGGCGGATGAGCTACTGCTGGAGACGGCACTCTTTTTCGTTTGGGTCTTATCTAGCAATTTCTGTTCGCGGTCCTGTACGGCGTCGTTAGATTCATCGTTAATGATATTTTGTAGCTTTTGTTTTTGCGTGACGGTGATGCCGTTGTTGTTATACTGACTAACCTTTTGTTTAAAACTATCGTAAGCAGCTTGTTCCGAGGTCGACGATGATTTCGCGACAACGGAAGCGCTGGTACTCGATGAGGCGGTAGTGTTTGAAGCGGAATCGTTGTGATGCGTAATGGCTAAGACCAGCAAGATAGCGATGGCCAGCGTTAATAAGGTCATGATCCACGGCCACCACCGCCGCGGCTTTTTTTGCTGGCGGCGAGTGGGTTGATCACCCTGATTAAAGTTATACCGTTGTACGCGTGATTTTGGTTCTTGGTTGTTCAACTGAAAAACCTCCATGTCTAGAACGGTGTGAAAAAACAAGTTTGCCGCCAAGACGACAAACTACCACACTCTTCATAGTACCGCAAAACGCTAGTAGAAGAAAATTTTAACACTGATTTCGACCATTTTTCAATCATTTGCACCGCGAAATTCATTTGGATATTGTATGATAGAGAGTGAAACAAAGTTTGAAAGGTGGTTTTTATAGTGCACAATGATATTCCCGATTTACCATTAAACAATGGCAACCGGATTCCCCAGTTAGGTCTCGGTGTGTTTCAAGTCGATAACGCTGAAGACACAAAGAATTCTATTAAATGGGCGTTAGCTGCGGGTTACCGCCACATTGACACTGCTGCATATTATGGCAATGAACAATGGGTCGGTGAGGCCATCCGCGAAAGCAACGTTAAGCGTGAGGACATCTTCGTGACCTCCAAGCTTTGGAACGCTGTGCGGGGCTATGACGAAACCAAGGCAGCCTTCCAAGAAACTTTAGACAAGCTCGGTTTTGACTACCTCGACATGTACCTGATCCACTGGCCAGCACCTGGTTATCTAGAAAGCTGGCGGGCGATGGAAGACCTGTACAAGGAAGGTAAGATCAAGAACATCGGTGTCTCCAACTTCAACCAAAAGCAGATGGACGATGTCTTGGCACACGGCACGGTTAAGCCCGTTGTGGACCAAATCGAAACGCACCCGTATCTGCAGCAAGACGAGATGCACGCCTACTTGGAAAGCAAAGGTATCCTGCATGAAGCTTGGAGTCCACTTGGTGGTGGGAATAACAATGCCATCAGCGACCCCGTCATCAGTGAATTAGCAGCGGCACATGACGTTAGTGCCGCCCAAATTATCTTACGGTGGCACGTTCAACGCGCAGAGATCGTGATTCCTAAGTCGATTCACGAAGCACGGGTTCAACAAAACCGCGACATCTTTGCCTTTGGCCTGGACGAAGACGAAATGAAGGCCATTGCAGCCCTCGACGCCGGCAAACGTGTGGGTCCTAACCCAGACGATGAAGCCTGGTTAAAGCAATCTCAGAGTTACACTAGCCGTAAGAAGTAGGCTAGCGGTAAGGCGCAATATGTTGTGCCTTCGCGCGGGGTTCCAGTTGGTCAGTCAGCTGATTGACCACTGAAATCGGCACTTTTGCAAAGGGACTTAAAAAAATTGGTCGATCCGGGTCAGGAACATCCTGGGTCTCCTTTAAATGTGGTATTAAAGCAACTAGGTCTTCCTTATGAAGGTCTAGTTGTTTTGCGTAATAGACCACTTCACGGTAGCTCACGTTCTTAAAGTAAAAGTAGTAGCACAGTCCCGCCATAGCAAAGTACCAGAAGATGGTCCACTCTAGTCCAATCTGACCGGGATCTAAGAAGCCAATCCAAACGGCGGCGATGACAAAGGCCGCGTAAATCGCAATTGAAATAGCGGCCCAACGCTGTTTATGCGTCAAATGAAGTCCCTCGATTCTGTAGTAAGGTTGTTACTAGTGTACGGGGTCGGGTGGGGTAATTTCAAGCGATTTCTTAAAATGGTCTAGTAATTTCTCGCAATCTTATTTCAGTCGTGTATAATAACACAGTATTCAGTATAGAAAAGAGTCAACACTGTTAAATTAGTGTGGGCTGGCCGCAATCCGGATCTGATTAGTGCGCGACCATAACAACCATTAAAACGGTCTCACACCTGCGGCTTGCTGATAGTTGTGGTTGCTATTATTACAGTTACCAGTGAGCGACTAGGCCTGACATAACACTGATATCAGTGTTATGTCAGGATCAAAGTCAGCCTTAACGGTTGTGAATATCGATAGTATAAAGATTGTTCGTCAAATGGTTAGCTATCATCATTTAAATGACGGCTAATAGCTGGTCGTCTAAGTAGACAACCAGCGAATCATGTGCCAGTAGCAGCGACCGTTCCGACGGTCCATGAAGGTCAAGACGGTTAACGTTTTTGAGAAATGAGAGGTAATGAAGTGAGTTTAAGTTTTGAAACGGTTCAACGACCAGATTATTACCAAGTTGACACGCTAATAACGGCAGCCTTTGCGCCCGTCGAAGAGAGTCGTGGCGACGAGGTCCCCTTGATTCATGAGCTTCGTAAAACTTACGATTATCAACCTAGTTTGGAAGTTGTTACGAAACACACGGAGGCTGAAGTCGTGGGTTATGGGCTATTATCGCCGGTCACGATTCGTGGCAATCGCCACACGAGTACGATTTTAGCCTTAGCACCCTTGGCCGTTGCACCAGACTGGCAAGGCAAAGGTGTGGGGAGTGAACTGCTGAGTGAGTTAGAGACGCGCGCACGGTTAGCTGGCTTTTCTGCTATCAGTGTCGTTGGCGACATGAACTTTTACGGCGCGCGGGGATACGTCATGGCCGAGGATTTTGCCATTCATAACAGCTTGCCGATTCCAATGGGCAGTAGCCTGATCAAACCGTTGACGCCTGGGGCCTTAGCCAACGTTGGTGGGATGATTGAATATCCCAGCGCGTTTCATGCCAATTAATTTTTTTGATTGTTAATCATATCTGGTCGACAGTGGCTGTCAAAGCCGGTACGCCGGTGATTTTACGGAAATGCTGGCAGAACGGCTCAATAATAAAAATTAAATTAGAGGTTGACGGTGTTTTCTCATCGTGCTATTATCAATGTCAATCGAATAACGAACGCTAAATTCCATTACCAAGTAGCGTGTCATCTGTGTGTCAGAAAGTCGGTGGTTGCTGCGAACCGATCAGGGTGATTACGTCGAAATACAGTGGAACGTCCTGGTACGCCAGGCGGAGAATAACTAGAGCCGTTACCTTCTAGTGAGTGGAGTGACTGGGTCTAGAACCAGTGGCTCAAGCTGGGTGGTACCACGGTTTAAAATCAAATCGTCCCTGTTGCAGAACATGCAACGGGGACGATTTTTTTCTACATAAATTTTGGCATAAAAGAGGAGCGATTCAAATGAAAAATGAAGAGAAAGCGGTCAAGCCAGTTAAATTTGGCGAAGCAATTATTGTCTTACTGTTAATGTTAGTCATCATGGGAACTGGGGTCATCAAGTTCGGGTTATCCCCGACTACACCAGTTCTGTTGGTCATTGCATTGGTCATCCTGTGGGCCAAGGTTCGTGGGGCCGATTGGGATACAATTCATGACGGGATTATCGACGGCATCAAGACGGGGATCATTCCCATCTTTATCTTCCTGCTAATTGGGGCGTTGATCAGTGTTTGGATCGCCGCTGGGATCATCCCGTCCATGATGGTCTTTGGTTTTCATTTAATCTCAGCCCAATGGTTCGTGCCATCCGTCTTCCTGGTCTGTGCCATTGTCGGAACCTCCATCGGGAGTGCGTTTACCATCATTTCCACGATTGGGATCGCCTTGTTCGGGATGGGAACCACGATGGGCTTTAACCCAGCCTTAGTTGCGGGGGCCATCATCTCCGGCGCCATTTTCGGGGACAAGACATCACCACTGTCCGACTCGACTAACCTGGCTTCTGCCATTGCTGAATCTGAATTATTTGCGCATATTAAAAACTTAATGTGGTCGACGATTCCAGCCTTCGTGGTCTCACTTGTCCTTTACTTCATCCTTGGTACGGGGTCTTCCGATGCCAATGCCATGGGGAAAATCAACACGACGGTTGCGACGTTAAATGCTAACTTCTCCATTACCTGGTGGGCCGCCTTACCAATTATCGTGATGTTCGTCTGTGCTTGGCGGAAGATTCCAGCCATTGAAACGTTGCTGTTAAACGTTGGTTTAGGAATTGTCATGCTCTTCATCGAAAAGCCTTCAACGTCATTAAGCAGTGTGGCAACGATGATTGAATCTGGGTTCGTTTCTAAGACCGGTAACGGCAGTGTTGATGCCTTACTGAGTCGGGGTGGCATCAGTGCCATGATGGCCACGGTTTCTCTGATCATCCTGACGTTAACGTTGGGTGGCCTGTTGATGAAATTTAACATTATCCAAACAGCCATGGTGCCGTTGGCTAAGCGGCTTAAAGGGAGTGGGTCCCTGGTCACCGCAGCCATTCTTTCCGGAATCGGCGTCAACATCTTTGTCGGGGAACAATACCTCTCCGTTATCCTGCCTGGGAAAGCCTTCAAACAAACCTTTAACGACAAGGGTCTTGACAACTTGGCCTTAAGTCGGGTCCTTGAAGATGGTGGGACCGTCATCAACTACTTGGTTCCTTGGGGTGTTGCTGCGGTCTTCGCCGCCAACACGCTGGGCGTTTCCACGCTGGCTTACCTGCCATTCTGTTTCTTTAGCCTCTTCTCACCAGTCTTCTCCATTCTCAGTGGGTTCACGGGTGTTGGCTTGAAGCGGTTGCCATCCACGAATGATGACAGTGCCACTTCCGCTACTATGGCGGCTAACGGTCGTTAATGATAGATATATTTGTCAAGGTGGCCGTGCTTGAGTGCCGCCTAATGGCAGTATCGCGGCTGGTGCATCTGCGACTTCCGCCGCTAACTGGGGTTGAGGCCAAGTCACCAACTTTCTGGTAGTATCTGTTCAATAATCCTACTGGTATGGTCTGGCATTGTCGGAACTGAGTGTGGCTAACGATTAAAATTCTTAGCCGTAATTTCTGAATTGAACAGAAGTAAAAGCGTCAATGAACGTTGTGCCAGCCGACTAGTGTGGGCTAGGCAGGTACGAACGTTCATTGACGCTTTTTGTGCGCTCTCAAAGGCAGGGTGAAAATTGCCAAACGCCACTTATGACGGTTGTAACAACGATGCTGAGAGCTAAGATTTTTACCTTACCAGCCGACGGATAGGGGCTGGGAAACGGTGCAATCTTCAATTTGAAGCCCTGAAAATACCATCTCCACAAGCTTAGTTTTCACCGATGGTTTGGTTGGTAATCAGGGACTCGGTGATAGGCGTTTCTGCCGGCGCCGTGTAGATATAGTCGGCGGCGTTTAAATTGACCGTAATTTCACGCTGCTGGGCCGTTTCTAGGTAGATGAGGTTCAGGGCCGAATCGCGTTTGCGGACGCTTAGGGTGACTCCGAGGGGTAACTGGAGGTGTTGAAGATAGTCGATAAGGCCCGGCGTTTCCAGATAGCTGGTCAATGTGATGGTGGCAGGTTCAGTAACGTCGCTTAGTCGTGTGACGTCAGTGTCAGCCATCATTTGTGTGGTATCGAGGGTACCACCAAATGGGCTTTGCTGCGGATGATCTAGATAGTCGTTTAAGGCAATTGCTGTTTCGGATGTTAGGCTTGCGGCGACGGCCCAGGCCTGAGCAGGAACTGCGTTTAAAGGGAGTCGTAGGTGCTCGGCCATGAAGACTTCACAGAGCCGGTAGTTGTAGAGGAGTTGGCATGCGAGGCGTTCCCCTAATGCGGTGAGGGTCACGCCGGTATAACGGTGGCGATCCACGAGTCCCTTTTTCTGCAAGATGCGGGTCGTTTCGGTGACGGTGGCTGGTGAAACGTTGGCGAAATGAATAATTTGTTTATTGCTGACGCGGGGCCGAGCAAAGCTACACTCGGCAATGATTTTAAGATAAGAATTCTGATGATTTAACATGTGACTCACTCCCCAGATGAATCTAGCCACTGGTGATGAAGTAGCTAGAAAAGTCGTTAAAATTTATGGTCCCCTAAAAATAATATTCAACGACTAAAATTCTAACTGACTATGGGAAAGGTTGCAAACTTTTATCAGCTAGTATTTGAAAATAGCGGTTAAATTAGGGGGAGAACGCCTGATTATAGGCGTTTTTTTAAAATAATAAAATAAATTTCAGCCGGTTGATCACGCCGATAACAATAAAAGTATAGCTTGATTTGCTGGTAATGAAACCGCATACAGCAAGTAATAATTAATTAACTAATTTAGATTATAAAGTTAAGCTACCCTAAAAAAGATATTGAACTAATCAAATTTTGGGGTACAATTGGGTTTGTAGGAAACAGAAGGGGGTCTTGATTTTGAGTGATACACCGAAGAAACATAAACTCATTGAATATGCCAATGGGCGTTCGCTCGAAGAGATTAACGGTACCGTTAAAGTACCGAAGGGGAAAGGGTTCTGGAAAACATTGTTCATGTATTCCGGGCCTGGTGCATTAGTCGCAGTGGGATACATGGATCCAGGTAACTGGTCAACGTCGATTACTGGTGGTCAAAATTTCCAATACTTATTGATGTCGATTATCTTGATTTCAAGTTTGATTGCGATGTTACTGCAATACATGGCAGCTAAACTTGGTATCGTGAGCCAAATGGACTTAGCTCAGGCAATTCGTGCCCGAACCAGCAAGTCACTAGGCATCGTATTATGGATCTTAACCGAATTTGCTATTATGGCGACGGATATTGCCGAAGTTATTGGGGCGGCAATTGCGCTGTACTTATTGTTCCATATTCCATTAATCATTGCCGTATTCATTACGGTGCTTGATGTCCTGCTACTCTTGTTGCTGACCAAGATTGGTTTCCGGAAGATCGAAGCCATCGTGGTTTGTCTGATTCTGGTCATCTTGGTGGTCTTTGCTTACGAAGTGGCCTTGTCCAATCCCGATTGGGGCGGTGTCTTCGGCGGGTTAGTCCCCAACATGAAGACAGTGGCTTCCACACCAAAAATCGGTGGTCAAACGCCAATTAGTGGGGCCTTAGGAATCATTGGGGCGACGGTCATGCCCCATAACCTGTACCTGCATTCAGCAATTTCGCAGACGCGGGAAATTGACCACAACGATGAAGAAGATGTGGCGCGAACAGTAAGATTCACCAGCTGGGACTCCAACATTCAACTGACCTTAGCATTCTTCGTGAATGCTTTGCTGTTGATCATGGGGGTTGCCGTCTTCAAGAGTGGTTCCGTCAAAGACCCATCGTTCTTTGGGTTGTTCCAAGCCTTATCCGATACCAGCACCATGAGCAATGGTGTGCTGGCCGGTGTGGCTCGAACCGGGGTACTCTCAACACTGTTCGCGGTCGCCCTGTTAGCTTCTGGGCAAAATTCGACGATTACCGGGACCTTAACGGGTCAAGTTATCATGGAAGGATTTGTCCACATGCGGATGCCACTCTGGTTACGGCGGTTAGTCACCCGATTGATCTCTGTGATTCCAGTATTGATCTGTGTCATGTTGACCAGTGGTAAGAGTGCGTTGGATGAGCATGAGGCTTTGAATGATTTGATGAACAACTCACAAGTCTTTCTAGCGTTTGCTTTGCCATTTTCAATGCTGCCGTTGTTGATGATGACGGATAGTAAGCTAGAAATGGGGAAACGGTTTAAGAACAGTTTGTGGATCAAGGTATTGGGCTGGTTTTCCGTTTTAGCCTTGACTTATCTAAACCTGATCAACATGCCCGCTTCCATTCAAGGGTTCTATGGTAGTGCGATTACGGCTAGCCAAACGGCAACTGCAAACGTGATTGCCTACATCCTAGATGCTGCCATCCTAGCCCTGTTGGCTTGGACGATTCTCGAGTTGCGGCGCGGGAGTAAACGCGTTGCCGCAGCATTAGCAGCCGGTAAAGACGAACCTGCCAAGGAGGCGTAGACCATGGCTAAAACTTTCAAACGAATTCTAGTGGGGGTCGATGACTCGGCCGATGCATTGTTGGCATTTGACTATGCCATTCATCAAGCCAAACGGGATACGGCGGAATTGATCATTGTTTCCGTGTTGGAACACGATGACATGAACGTCTATCAGGCGTTGGATAGCGATTACGTCCACGGGGAACGTGATGAGCTAAAGGAACACGTCCAACGTTATCAGCAACAGGCTGAAGATGCTGGCGTTGCCAGTGTCCGGATGGTCATTGCAGAAGGCGAACCGGGGGAGACCATTGTTAAGAGTGTGATTCCTCACGTGCAGCCGGATTTGTTAGTGATTGGATCGATTGCTAAGAAGGGCGTCAGTCGCTACTTCGGGAGTCAAGCGGCCTACATGGCGAAGTACGCACCAATTTCCGTCATGGTCGTCAGATAGTCAAGTAAACTTTCCCAAGCCGGAAGTGTCGTTAACGCGACACGGCCGGCTTTTTTGCTGGGTTTAAGTTAACGCTTACATATTTATTTTTAGGGATGATTAAAAAAAGTGCCACTAACGCTGATTTTGCCGTACACTTGGCCTAGTCCTAAAGGGAGGGGAGCAACATGGTAAAGAAGCATAAGTTGATTGAATATGCCAACGGTCGGTCGTTGGAAGAAATCAACGGGACAGTGAAGGTTCCCAAGAATATTGGATTCTGGCGGACGTTATTCGCATACTCAGGGCCTGGTGCGTTGGTCGCAGTGGGGTATATGGATCCCGGCAACTGGTCAACGTCAATCACCGGTGGTCAAAACTTCCAGTACCTGTTGATGTCTGTCATCTTGATGTCAAGTTTGATTGCGATGTTATTGCAATACATGGCAGCTAAACTTGGCATCGTGAGTCAGATGGATCTAGCCCAAGCGATTCGTGCGCGGACCAGTAAGTCATTGGGAATTGTGCTCTGGCTGTTGACCGAACTGGCCATCATGGCAACCGATATTGCCGAAGTCATTGGGGCGGCAATTGCGCTGTATCTTCTATTCCACATTCCGTTAGTTATTGCGGTGTTCATCACGGTTTTTGATGTGTTACTGCTCTTATTACTCACCAAAGTTGGGTTCCGGAAGATTGAAGCGATTGTCGTTTGCCTCATCATGGTGATTCTGTTCGTCTTCGTTTACCAAGTCGCACTGTCCAATCCCGATTGGGGTGGCGTGTTCAGGGGCTTGATTCCTACGGGCAAGACCTTCTCGACGGGGACTAGCGTTGCGGGGATGACACCGTTAAATGGTGCGCTGGGAATCATTGGGGCGACCGTGATGCCACATAACCTGTATCTTCACTCGGCAATCGCACAGACACGGTCAATTGACCACAACGATGAGGAAGACGTGGCCCGGACAGTTAAGTTTGCGGGCCTGGACTCCAACATCCAATTGACGTTTGCCTTCTTCGTCAATGCCTTGCTGCTGATTATGGGGGTTGCCGTCTTCAAGACTGGCGCCGTCAAGGATCCATCGTTCTTTGGGCTGTTCCAAGCCTTATCTGATACGTCGACGATGAGCAATGGTCTGTTGAGCAGTGTGGCGCGAACGGGTGTCTTATCTACTTTGTTCGCCGTCGCTTTATTGGCTTCAGGCCAGAATTCCACGATCACCGGGACGTTGTCCGGGCAGGTCGTCATGGAAGGTTTCGTTCACCTGCGGATGCCATTGTGGTTACGACGTTTAGTTACCCGGGTACTGTCCGTCATTCCCGTTCTGGTCTGCGTCATGTTGACCAGCGGCAAGAGTGCCATTGACGAACACGTGGCCTTGAATGATTTGATGAATAACTCGCAAGTCTTTCTGGCGTTTGCCCTACCATTCTCGATGCTGCCGCTGTTGATGATGACCGACAGCAAGCTGGAAATGGGCGAACGGTTCAAGAACTCCTGGTGGCTCAAGATATTAGGCTGGTTCTCCGTGATTGCGTTGACTGGTTTGAACCTTGAGGGGATGCCAGGCCAGGTTCAAGATTTCTTCGGAAGCAATGTGACCGGAGCAAAATTAGCTTTAGCCAACGATATTGCTTACTTCTTGATTTTTGCAGTCTTAGCCTTGCTGACGTGGACGATTGTTGAGTTACATCGTGGCAACAAGCGATTGGCAATTGCTCGGGCAGCCGAGGCCAAGGCAGCGGATACAACGGAAGGGGGTCGCTAAAATGACGGCCACGACATTTAAACGAATTCTGGTCGGCGTTGATGATTCGACGGATGCATTGCTGGCGTTTGACTACGCAATTGCCCAAGCCAAGCGCGATGATGCCGAGCTAATCATTGTTTCCGTTTTGGAAAATGCGGTGATGAACGTCTATCAGGTGATGAACACGGATTTTGTGCACGGCGAATACGATGATTTGGCTGCCCACGTCCAAACGTATCAGGAAAAGGCGCAAGCAGCAGGTGTCGAACACGTGCGGACAATCGTGACCGAGGGTGAACCCGGGGAAACCATCGTGAAGGATGTCATTCCAGAGGTTCATCCAGATCTGTTGGTAGTGGGGTCGCTCGCGAAAAAGGGTGTCAGTCGTCACTTTGGCAGCCAAGCCGCCTACATGGCCAAGTACGCCCCCATCTCAGTACTAGTCGTTCGGTGAGGCTGAAAAGAAGCCAGAAGTCGAAAAGTTTGTTACTATATAGAGTGACCTGTATGTCATGTGAAAAAAACGGAAAAGTCGGCTGAGTGATTGGCCGGCTTTTTCGTTTTTTGTTGGTTATTGTGAGCCGCAAAGAACCTTTGACCCGTAAACTAGCGCGGCGACGGGTAATTTAGCGGTATACTAAATTCATGTCGAACACACGAAGGGGGAGTTTTAGTGGATTTTAGTAGGGGAAAGCAACAGCCAGCTTATTACTTGGTGGTCGTATGGCTTGTAGTCTTGGCTGTGATGAATGGCGCGGGGATGCTATTTGAAAAATTTGGATTGTCAATCAACGTATCAGTGCTCTTAGAAGAGATTACGGTGCTGTTGGTGCTTTGGTTATTAAACCATTATTGGCTGAAGGTACGCATTCAGTTACGAACGAACCAGTCGTTTGGCGCGCAAGTCAGAGTCAATGGATTTTCGCTATTTTTGGTGGTCTTTTTCTTGTCAATTTTGGAAACACAGCTGGCACATGGGAAAAGTGTGAATCACGTGGCCGTGATGACTGCGATGGCACTGTTGGTGGCTATTTTTGAGGAATCTCTCTTTCGCGGTGTGATTTTGGTCGGGTTTCTCCAGCGAGTCGGTAGGGGGAATGCCGTGTGGTTAGCCGTTTTACTTAGTAGCGCATTGTTTGCGGCAAGCCATTTAATTAATTTATCGCATCAGTCGGTTTCCATGACCATTGCCCAGGTTTTGATGACATTCGGCTTGGGCCTCTTGCAGAGCGCCACTTATTTGCGTTCAGGAAGTCTGATTTGGCCGATTTTGTTTCATTTCGTGTTAGATACCCAGGCGTTAGTACGGGGTGGGCTCATGCCCAAGCAAAATATACCAGCTTGGAGTGGACTGATTCCGTTGGTTATTTATGGCACGGTGGCGCTAATTTTGTTGCGGCAATCGAAGCGTGCTGAAGTTGTGGCGCGGTTTAAAAATTAGATTAGTGAAAACAGCCGCACTCCGGCCGCCAGGGATTCCGCTTGCTGTGGGGGAACGCCTCCAGCCAAAGAACGGGCTTCCAGGTCGTCCCACGATGTAGGCTGGAAAAGACGCCGACTAACATCGTCGACACGGCTAGCTACATCCCTGGCTGCCTCCGGCTTTGATTCTGCGTGTCAATTCCAATCACTGAATCCCAATTGGCTGCTAAAGTTTAAGCATAATTCAGCAGCGTTCCTAGCCGCATGATCCATGTTGCCTCAGACCAACTACGTCAGCCGAGAGGTCGGCAGATATGGGCTCAGGCGCGTGTTCGCACCGATTCAGCCCATATCTGCCGGCCGGTAAGGCGATGGTTTGACAACGTTGCCTAATTTTAGATCCAGTATCGTTGTGACAACAATCATAATGTGTGTTTTGGGACTTTCAACCTTCAGAGGCTGAATTAAAAATCACGCAATGACTCTCCAATCGGAAAGTCGTTGCGTGATTTTTAATTTCTAATAGCTATCGCCGTTCATAATGGAACTCTTCACGATGACGTAATCCACCGTGCGAATATCCATGAGATTGCGGCCGCCCGCGTACGAAATGGAGGACTGTAAGTCTTCTTCCATGGCGTTCAGCGTATTGGCAATGTCACCGCGGTAAGGGACCAGCATCTGCTTGCCCTCAACGTTACGATAGGCGCCTTTCTGCTTTTCGGATGCAGAACCCCAGTACTGCTTGAAGGTCCGCCCGTCGATGGTCAACAGACTACCAGGGGACTGTTCGTGGCCAGCTAACATGGAGCCGATCATGACCATGGTTGCGCCGAAGCGGATTGACTTGGCAATGTCGCCATTGTAGCGAATCCCACCGTCAGCGATGATCGGTTTCCGGGCCGCCTTGGCACAGAGCCGAACGGCAGCGAGTTGCCAGCCGCCGGTCCCGAAACCAGTCTTGAGCTTGGTGATACAGGCTTTACCCGGGCCGATGCCGACCTTGGTGGCGTCCGCACCGGCATTTTCCAGTTCGCGAACGGCCTCGGGCGTGCCAACGTTACCAGCAATGACGAAGCTAGCCGGCAATTTTTCCTTGATCTGTTGAATCATACGAATGACGGCTTCGCTATGGCCGTGGGCAATATCGATAGTGATGTATTCGGGAACCAGGTTGGCGGCAGCAAGTTCGTCGATGAAGGCGTGTTCGTCAGCCTTAACGCCAACACTAATGGAAGCAAAGAGTGACTTCTCGTGCATCCGTTCGATGAATCCCCGGCGTTCTTCGGGCTGGAAACGGTGCATCACATAAAAGTAGTCGCGTTTTGCGAGCCAAATGGCTAACGGTTCGTTGATGACGGTTTCCATATTGGCGGGAACCACGGGAATTTTGAAGCGGTGAGGACCGAATTGCACACTGGTATCGGCTTCGCTCCGGCTTTCAATCACACATTTGTTAGGAACCAGTTGAATATCTTCGTAGTCAAATACTTCGGCAGGATGCATGGGCAGTCACTCCTTATTAAGGTTAGGCGTTCCAGACGTCGTGTAAAATGTTCGTCTGTTCGCGGTCGGGGCCGACGGAAAGTGTGGCGATTTCCACACCAACCAGTTCGGCTAAACGTTTCACATAGTTCTGAGCATTAACGGGTAATTCTTCAACGGAATGACAATGTGTAATGTCTTCCGTCCAACCTGGCAGTTCTTCGTAAACGGGTTGGCAAGCATCTAAGTCCACCAAACTAGCAGGGTAGTGATAGATGGTCGCACCGTTTAGTTCGTAAGCCTTGCAAATTTTAACGGTCTTTAGACCAGTGAGCACGTCTAAACAATTCAGTGATAGGCTTGTCAGGCCAGAAACGCGTTTAGCATGACGGAGAACGACGCTGTCGAACCAACCGATCCGGCGGGGACGCTTGGTTACCGTGCCGTATTCATGGCCGGTTTCGCGAATCGTGTCACCGATTTCGTCAAAGAGTTCAGTTGGAAATGGACCATCGCCAACACGTGATGTGTAAGCCTTGCAGACACCAACGACGTGGTCGATCTTGGTTGGCCCAACGCCAGCACCGATGGTGACGCCACCGGCAACGGGGTTAGAAGACGTTACAAACGGGTAAGTTCCGTGGTCGATATCGAGCATAACCCCTTGCGCACCTTCGAACAGGACGTTTTTACCGGCATCAATAGCATCGTTGATCACAACGGAGGTATCTGTGACGTGACCTTTGATCTGTTGACCTAACGCGTAGTATTCATTAAAAATGGTGTCGAAATCGAGTGGTTCTACATTATACAGTTTAGTTAAAACGTTGTTCTTTTCGATTAAGTTTTGACGGAGCTTATCGGCAAAAATGTCGTGGTCAAGCAAATCAGCGATTCGAATCCCGATCCGCTCGGCTTTATCCATGTAGGCGGGTCCGATACCCTTGTTCGTGGTGCCAATCTTGTTTTCCTTGGCCTTTTCTTGGGCCTGGTCTAACAGAATGTGGTAGGGCAGAATCACGTGGGCCCGGTCGGAAATCCGTAAGTTATCCGTGGAAACGCCGTTGTCGTGGAGGTAAGTCAGCTCTTCAATTAAGGACTTAGGGTTCACAACGACCCCGTTACCAATCACACTCAGCTTGTCGGCGTAAAAAATACCGGACGGAATCAGCCGCAATTTAAACGTTTGACCATTGAAGACAATGGTGTGGCCAGCGTTGTCACCACCTTGGTAGCGGGCAATGACATCAGCCTTCTCACTTAGAAAATCCGTGATCTTTCCTTTACCTTCATCGCCCCATTGACTACCAACTACTACTGTTGATGACATCGCAAACACCTCATCGTTATTTTTTACTAGGCCGAACACCCAGCAAGAATAATTGTATCAAGTTCGTGAATAGAAATCAACTAAAAAGCGAACTATTTTTTAAATTGTCTTAATTATTGTTCTTTTTAATGTCGCCCCACAACGAATAAATCCCGTGATGTCGCGGAAATCTCTAGTAAAAATAGGATAATCTATGTTATGATAAATACCGAAGCAATACCGAAATATTAAAATAATGTTCGTGTTTTACTGACTTTCAAGGAGGAAATCGCCATGTTAGAACGCTATACCCGACCGGAAATGGGCCAGATTTGGTCATTAGAGAATCAATATCAATCCTGGTTAGCTGTGGAAATCGCTATTGATGAGGCTTGGGCCAAACTAGGAGAGGTTCCCGCCGAAGATGCTGCCAAGATTCGTGCCAATGCTACCTTTGATGTGGACCGTATCGCCGAAATTGAAGCCGTTACCCACCATGATATGGTTGCCTTCACGCGGAACGTTTCCGAATCGTTAGGTGCTGAACGAAAATGGATTCACTTTGGCGTTACCAGTACTGATGTTGTGGATACGGCACAGGGCTACCGGTTGAAGCAGGCTAATGCGGTTTTACGGGCCGATTTGGAAACCTTGATTGCGACGTTAAAGAAGATGGCCCGCCAATATAAGGACACGGTTATGATTGGTCGGACGCATGGCGTTCAAGCCGAGCCAACGACTTTTGGGCTGAAAATTGCGCGCTTCTATGCGGAAATGCAACGGAATCTCGTCCGCTTTGACCGGGCCGCTGCCGAAGTGGAAACGGGAAAAATTAGTGGGGCCGTGGGCACGTTTGCTAACGTGCCACCTGAGGTCGAAGCCTTCGTCTGTGACCAATTGGAGATTAGCGCGCAACCAATCGCCACACAAGTGTTGCCACGAGATCTACACGCCGACTACATTGCGACGTTGGCCCTAGTTGCAACTAGTGTCGAAAATATTGCTACCGAGATTCGCGGATTGCAGCGTTCTGAGATTCATGAAGTCGAGGAACATTTCAATCCTGGGCAAAAGGGCTCATCGGCAATGCCACACAAGCGTAATCCGATTGGTTCGGAAAACGTGACTGGTTTAGCCCGCGTGTTGCGAGGAACCATGGTGACGGCATACGAAGACGTCAGCTTGTGGCATGAACGTGACATTTCCCATTCGTCGGCCGAACGGATGATTTTGCCGGAGGATACGACGTTGTTGGATTACATGCTGCACCGCATCAATCGGATCTTGACGAATCTTGACGTATTCCCAGAGACGATGAAGACCAACATGAACCGGACTTATGGGTTGATCTATAGCCAACGGCTCCTGTTGAAGCTGATTGAAGCGGGCCTGAGTCGTGAAGATGCCTACGACTTGGTCCAACCATTGACGGCCCAAGCTTGGGATCAACAGACGCAATTCAGACCACTGGTGGAAGCTAATCCTGAAATCACCAGTCGACTCACGCCAGACCAGATTGCGGATGCATTCGACTATCATTATCATTTGCGACGAGTAGACTTTATCTTTAAACGCCTGGGATTGATTTAAAATAGGCCATAAAAAGCGAATGTGTCGAAGATTTCGACAAGTGAGTTCGGAGGTGTCTGGGGTAATAAAAACCAGACGCCTTTTTGTATCTCCAAACTTATATTGCTAAAACAGACGATAAGAACAGCTGACGCCATTTAAAATTGATAACGCAACAATTGAAGTTCAGAACCATTTGGCTATCACGCTTAAGGCTCGCCAGCTAATCGCCCTTTCTACCGCGCCTCACTCCGAGCTAGAGGTATTACCCAGCAAAACTAACGATTTTTGAAAGTTTGTTAAGCTTTTTCCAATCTAAACTGCAGCTTAAGGTTCACGGGGTATAACCAGAGTAAGCAACAGCTTGTTGATTAAGTAAGGGAGGACTTTCTAATGACAAAAACCAAACGAACCATCACCATCGCGTTAGCAGGAACCGCCGTTGTGGGCGGCCTGATTGCGGCACCACAACTACTGAATGCCAGTCAATCGACACCACCGACTCAGGCGATGGCCAAAACGAAGCCGAGTGGTGCCAAACCCAGCGGCACCAGTGCCCCCGGCCAGACAAGCAGTAGTAGTGCTAAGTTGTCAGGACAAAAGACGATTTCTAGCACCCAAAAATTAAGTACCAAAACGATTAAGGCTAGCACGGCTAATCGCTCAGCTGTCTACGTTAAAAATGGTGGTAAGCTCACACTCACCGGCAGTCAGGTGACCAAGACTGGCAATACGACTAGCACCGATAACAGTAATTTCTTCGGTCAAAATGCCGGTTTACTAGTAACTAAGGGTGGGCAGGCGACAATTGCCAACCTGACCGAACAGACGGCGGCCACTGGTGCCAACGGTATCTTTGCAACTGGGAAGAATGCCAAGGTGACGATTAAGAACAGTCAAATCAATACGACCAAGAGCTCGTCACGTGGACTTGATGCGACTTATAAAGGCAAAATCATGGCCACAAATACCAACATCACGACCAAGGGCAGCCACTCCGCAGCACTAGCTACGGATCGGGGTGGTGGCACGGTTAGTCTGAACAAGGGGACACTGAAGACAGCGGGGGATGGCTCGCCGGTCATCTACTCAACGGGCGCAATTGCCGTACAGAATGTGACGGGAACCGCTACTGGTGCGGAGGCGGCCGATATTGAAGGGTCGAACAGTATCACGATCAAGAATAGTCAGCTAACCGGGAAAAAGAATAACGGGGTCATGCTCTATCAGAGTATGTCTGGTGATTCTGAAGTTGGGACCTCGGTCTTCTCCATGACGAATGGGAGCCTGACATCGACGGTGAAGAGCGGTTCTAAGGGCACAACTAACCATACGGGAGCGCTTTTCTATGTCACCAATACGACAGCGAAGATCAATCTGAACAACGTGAAGTTAAGTAATGCCTCGACGACCTTGATTCGGCTAGCCAGTGACCGTTGGGGAACCAGTGGCAGTAATGGCGGCAAGCTGACGTTCACTGCAAAAAATCAAACGATGAAAGGGAACATTCTCATTGCCAAAGGAAGCACGCTAAAGCTTAATTTGACTTCTGGTAGCGTCTTTACCGGGGCCATTAACAGTGCTGATACGGCTGGAAAAACCACGGTCACCCTTAAGGGCAACAACACGTGGCACGTGACTAAAAATTCGTACGTGACGTCACTGATCAGCACCAAGAGTGGCTTAACGAATATTAAATCTAATGGCCACAATGTGTACTATGATAAGAGTAGTAGCGCGAACAAGTGGCTCAATGGCAAGACTTATACCTTGAGTGGTGGCGGTAAACTGATTGCAAAATAGGTTGGTGCACGTGACCGAAGCAGAATATGTGTTAAAGCATGTAGCAGTAAGTGTTTAGCTAGTTAACACCGTTACACTGAACAGATTACCTGCTGGAACATTTTTCAGCGTAATTCGTAGATGTGAAAAGTCTGGGACACCCCCAGGCTTTTTTGGTATTCAATTTTATATGGTCGAACAATGCACCAAAAGGCAACCGGTTCCGCTTAGAACTGATGAGTAAGGTTAAAAGCTGAAGGCTGAAAGTTAAAATGTTCATGTTGCTCTTACAACAGTAGGAGTTGTCACCGCTAAACGAGTTGAAACAGTCGCACTCCGGCTGCCAGTAATTCCGCTTGCTGCGGGGAACGCCTCCAGCCAAAGAACGGGCTTCCGGCTCGCCTGAAGGCCGCCAAGTTCAGATGCAGGCTAGCTCACGCTTTTCTGCGTCGCGGGGGTTGCGTTACTAGGAACGTATAATTTTCCAACGCCGAGCCTTGGGGCGCGTGCGCGATCAAATTAGGTTAAAGAATGTACATTAACAGCGAACAAAAAAATCGCGCGACTCTCGGGGAGGAGAGCGGCGCGATTTTTATCATGAGGAGTGGATTCACATAGGGGGTGTGAATTCATTGTTAGAGGAGTAGTTAGGCTTGAGGGAACCTAACTAGGAATGATTCTCTTAGGGGGAGAGAATCTAAAAGGGATTGGATATAGAATTTGATTAGTAACAGTTATTGGCTAATTACTATGATTATTACTATACCCGGATATTGTGACCAGAAAAGGGCTAAAGTTGTGATGACTTTGCGATAAATTATTAAAGGAAATCTAAATGTGTGAAGATTCGTGGGATTTCAGGCTAAATTAAGGTTGTGCGTACACAGGTGTAAATAATGGAAAAGCCTTGCTGTACGGGGATTCATGACAACCACATGATGCAGACTGATTAGGATGGTAAGTACAGTACAGCCAAAAGGCCCGGCAAAAACCGGGCCTTTAGCGCATAGAAATTAGGCTTCAAGTAAAAAACGGTCTAATCAAAGTAGGTCTGCAAAAACTCCGTCACATGCGCCTGATACCGTGCTGGATTCATCCAGAAGCTCTCGGCGTGAGAGGCATTCTTTACGATCCAGAGTTGTTTCGGTGCGTGGGTTGCCGCATAGTTTTCGTAAGCCATGCCAACCGGAACGTACACGTCCTTTTCCCCGTGAATGAAGAGAATCGGCCGCTTGTTTTTCTTGAGTTGTTCCGTGGCGGTCACATCGCCGAGGTAGTAGCCGAGTCGCCGTTTAGAAATGGTGCTGACCAGCGGTTCGATTGGATATTTTGGCAAATGAAATTGACGTTTTAACAGATAGGTCAGTTCGGCTTCAATGCTGGAGTAGCCACAGTCGGCAATAATCGCCTTCACCTGTGAGGGCAGGCTTTCACCGGAGAGCATCTCCATGGTGGCGCCGCCCATGCTGACACCAAACATCAAAATTTTAATGTCGGCACCAGAGCGGTCAATGACCTGTTGAATCCACTGGAGGTAGTCTAGACGGTCGAGCCAGCCAAAGCTGATATACTTGCCGGCACTTTCGCCGTGACCGCGGTCGTCGGGTAGCAGGACGTTGAATCCTAGTCGGTGATACATTTGGGCAAAGTTCGCCATCGTCTCGCCGTTGCCCTTATAGCCGTGAGAAATAATGACGGTTTTCTTGCTCGGCGTCTCAGCAGGGATGTACTCCGCAACCATGCGATTTTTGGGGTCGTGTTCGTGTAAATACCATTTTTCCTTACTAATTTTTTGATACCAGTCGACGTAGGCGTAATAGGCGTCGGCGTATTTTTGTTTATCCGCGGAAGTTTCCGGAACGTAGTTGACCCGTTTAAAGGCAAAATTGAACAGGTGCTCGCTGGCGACTAACGACGTTGCGGCAATTCCTAGTAGGGGTAGCGTCCAAGTCAGAGTTTTCTTTTTCATCTCATCAGGTCCTTTCGTGGGTTAGAAAAACCAGGCTACCCGCTAAAACGGTTATCCTGGCAAGGGGTGTTAGTCTAAATAGAGCTGTCTAAAGTTATTTAAGTCGCTATGCGATAAGCCCAAAACATCGTGCAAATAATCTTGCGCGCCACCAAACTGTGTGTTGATCAATTTGGTAGCAGCATTAAAGTAGTCGTCACTCACGGAGTACAATGCCCGTAAATTAGTGACGAAGGCTTCGCCGTGACCTTGTTGACGAGCAGCCTCGCTGATCTGGTTAACGTGATCGGCTGTCGTCTCGTTGGTTAACAAGTAGTCCTTGCGAATGACTTGGGGGTCAACATCCAGTGCACTCAGCGCAAAGAAGGCGCCCATGCCGGTTCGATCTTTACCGGCCGTACAATGGAAGAGTACCGCTTGGTCCGGTTGGTCCGCTGCCAACATCGTGGCAAAAAAGTCATGATAGGCACTTTGCGCAGACGGTAGGGTCACCATTTGTTGGTAAACTTCTACCATGTGGTCGTGGCCAGCTTGACCGTTGACCGAGAAACGTTTTTCCAATTCATCTTCAGTAGCCGAAGCATCCGTTTGGTCGTCGGCAGGGAAGACCGGTAAAAAATGGTACGTAGCCCCAGCCGGGACACGGTCGGGTGCTTGCGTTTGCTCGTCTTTGGAACGGAAATCAACGTCAGCGACTACGCCATAATCGGTCAGTTTTTGTTGATCAGTGGGGGTGAGGTCCGCAAGTCCCGCGGTCCGCAGTAACTTATGCCACTTAACCGTGTGGCCGTCGACTGTTGGGTACCCACCGAGCTCACGGAAGTTCCGGCCGCCGGTCACGTTTAAAATTCGGTTATTTGTCATCAATTTATCCACCTTTCAATAGCAACTGTCATGACTTCTATTCTAACGGTTTTCGCAGAAATTACCTAGTAATTGATTCTGAGGGGGGTGTTTTGCGATAAAACGCTGTATACTATCTTTATACGTTTCGTCTTTTGACACAGACGATTAGGCGGCTTAAGAGAGACCAAGGATTTGATGAAGGCAAAAAGATAGGGTGATAGTCGTGAGTTTGCGTGGGAAATGGTTACTTTTCAAGACCCAACACAGTCAGCTCAAACAACAGATCCAGCAAGCATTTCTACAGCCTAGTCGGCAGAATCGTGCCGTTGTGCCCGAAAAGTTTGCGGCGAACATTGTGACGGAGGAACGCCGGGTTTTCGGTGGTCGGTTATTGACGGCTGCTTCCGGTGCGCTATTGCCGCAACACGTGTTGTTATTTCACGGCGGCGCTTATACTATGCAAGGCATCGATAGTCACCGGCAACTCATGGAAACATTGATCAATGAGGCTAATTTACGTGTGACTTATGTAGATTATCCGCTGGTGCCCGAGGCGACCGTGGACGAAACGGTGGTCTTTGCAATGCGCGCCTATAGTTACCTGCGTGCACAGTATCCTGATGACCACTTCTTCTTGATGGGCGATTCGGCCGGTGGCGGCCTTGCCTTGACTCTGCTACAACAACTGAAGTTGCACCAAGAACCGCTACCTGCCGGAACCATTCTGGTATCGCCATGGACGGATCTCAGTATGATGAATCCGGACCTTCAGGCTGCGGCGAAACACGATCCGTACCTGACGTTGGCGACGCTGAAAAAGATTGGATTTGAATACGCGGGTGAGCATCCGGTGACCGATCCCGTGGTGAGCCCAATTTACGGGACGTTTGATGACCTGGGGCCTGTCCTATTGTATTATGGGACCAATGAATTACTGGTTGCCGATGATGAGCGGCTATTACAAAAGTTCCAGATGGCCAATGGGACACCGTTTCGAACCCACCGGATGAAATCGATGCTGCATGACTACATTTTGTGGTCTAAACTACCGGAATCCAAGCGGACATTAAAGGAAATCAAACAGTTTATCTTGACTGGTGAACTTGACTAGCAAGCGTAGGGACCTAGGAGACTGGGTCCTTTTTTGGTGCAGGAAAATTTAAGCGCTAGGTGGGTAAAAAAATCGGGTTGAAAGGGCATTGACAAACAAAACGAAAGAGATTACATCAAGGCCACACAAACGTTTGTGCTATTTAATGGCGTTATTGAATGTTTCCCGAATAAGTTCAGGGATAGCCTTTGATGCGAGATTTCATTAGGGTTAAAGGGCGATTAGACGTGAAGGAGTGAATTCATCTTGGCAAAATGGTGGCAAAATGCAGTTGTTTATCAAGTGTATCCGCGGAGCTATCAAGATAGTAATGGCGACGGGATTGGTGATCTACCGGGAATCACACAACGTCTGGACTACATCAAGAGGCTCGGCGCCGACATTATTTGGTTGAGCCCAATCTATCAGTCGCCCCAAGTTGATAACGGGTACGACATTTCTGACTACCGGGCGATTAACCCGGAATTCGGTAGCATGGCTGATTTTGATGCCTTGCTACGTAAGGCTCACAGTCTGGGATTGCAGATCATGATGGATCTAGTTGTTAACCACACGTCCGACGAGCATAAGTGGTTTAAGCAATCGCGGCAAGGTAAAGACAATCCGTACCGAGACTACTACATTTGGCGGGATGGTCAAGATGGTCACACACCTAATAATTGGGGAGCTTTTTTTACGGGCTCTGCGTGGAAATTAGATGCGCGGACCGGTCAGTACTACCTCCATTTGTTCGCGCCACAACAACCTGATTTAAACTGGGAGAATCCCAACGTCCGCCATTCTGTTTACGATATGATGAATTGGTGGGCGGCTAAGGGGGTCGATGGGTTCCGGATGGATGTGATCAACTACATTTCCAAACCCAGGGGATTACCGGACGCAAAAAAGACAGCCGGTCCAGTCTATGGTGATGCTGGTTCAGTTGTTGCTAATGGACCACGGATTCACGAATTCCTACAAGAAATGAATCGAAACGTGATGCGCCAACATAAAATGGTGACGGTCGGTGAGGCACCGGCGGTTAACATTGCGGAAGCCAAAAAGTACGCCAGCCTTGACGGTGATGAGCTCAACATGGTTTTTCAATTTGAACACATGGGTCTTGATGAAAGTACCAATCCCATTCTGGGGCGGTGGACTGACCGTAAGGCGTCCTTGAAGGACTTACGTGCTAACCTGACCAAGTGGCAAAAGGGTCTAGCGGGGACGGCGTGGAACTCTCTATACTGGAATAATCATGATCAGCCGCGGGTGGTCTCCCGGTTCGGTAACGAATCGACCGAAAACTATCGTGTGTTGAGTGCCAAGATGTTAGCGACGATGC
The DNA here is from genome assembly GCF_003946335.1 of Levilactobacillus fujinensis. Taxonomy (GTDB): domain Bacteria; phylum Bacillota; class Bacilli; order Lactobacillales; family Lactobacillaceae; genus Levilactobacillus; species Levilactobacillus fujinensis. The sequence goes on along the minus strand of NZ_RHNX01000001.1, from coordinate 54,758 downwards.
TGCATCTGCAACAGGGAACCCCATACGTTTACGAAGGGGAAGAGATTGGTATGACCAATGCCCACTTTGCAAGCTTGGACGACTATCGCGACCTAGATGCCATTAATGCTTACCACGTCTTAGTAGATGACCAACACGTGTTGACGGGCGAGCAGATGTTGAAGTACTTGGGAATGCGCAGCCGAGACAACGCGCGGACACCAATGCAGTGGGATGCGAGCGCTAACGCTGGTTTTTCAACACATACACCGTGGTTGAAGACCAACGCGAGCGATCCGACAATTAATGTTGAAAAAGCGCTGGCAGACCCGAACTCGATCTTCTACTATTATCAAAAATTGATTCGGCTACGGCATACGCTTCCCGTTATCACGGATGGGAGCTATGCGCTGGTCGCCGGTAATGAGGATGATGACCAGGTCTACGCCTATACACGGAAGAATGCGACAACGACGTTACTCGTGATTCTCAATGACACGCAAGAAACACTGTGTCGGCATTATGATGTGCCAGCTGATGCGCAAGTTCTAATCGAAAATTACGCGGACGACCAGGGCGATACCTTGCGGCCGTATGAAGCAAAAGTCTATCAGTTTTAATGATTCTTAAATAAACCTTTTAAGGGGCCAATCCGTTGCTAGATTGGCTCCTTTTGTTAACTTGAGTAACGATACTGATTGGAAATAGCGAGTGGCGCGTTACTTTTTGGGGGACGCGCCTATAATAATGCTGATGGGGGGATGCGACATGAAGATTCGAGTGTTGATGGCAAGCCTGCTGGTGGGGTTAGGGAGTTTTGGCGTGGTTGCCAATGCTGCCACGACAACACCACTAGCGACGCCTTATCGGGCAAGTCAATTAACTAGTTTAAAGAAAATAAAGAAGGTGGCTGGGGGAAAGACGGTCACTTTAGACTTAGTCTTGAAGCCCCGTAATTCGGCACAGTTGACGCAGACGGCATTGGCCGTGAATACGCCAGGAAGTTCTACGTTTAAGGATTTCCTAACACCACAACGGTTTCGGCAACGGTTCGGCCAATCGGCGAGTACCACACAGCGCCTGACTAAATATTTTAAAAAACAACATCTGACCGTTACAACGTTTAATGATGGCTTATTCATGGAGTTAAAGGGGTCCGCGTCGGCAGTAGATAAGACGTTTGCGACTAATCTCAAAACGGCGCGGTATCGTGGGACGCGCCTGCAGTACTCGGCTAAGCAACCGCGATTGCCTAAGACCGTGGCACAGCCAATCGAAGCGGTAGTGGGGATGACGAACCTGGTTAAAATGGCCAGTTTGGCAACCAATGGGACTTCGACGAATGGACCGACCAAGACCGGGGCACCACAAAACTTTTTGACGCAGTACCACGCGACCACGGTGGCTAATCAGAATCAAGGGAAAGGACAAACCATTGGGATCATTAGCTTTAGTAAGGTTGACACCCGTGATATCACCCATTTCTGGTCAGCTGAAGGGGTTCCAGCTAATACTAATCGGCTGAGTGTCGCGGCGACCGGTGGGGCTAACGTTTGGGGGAACGTCGATCCAGGAAACACCGAAACGGCGCTGGACGTGGAACAGGCCGGGGCATTGGCCCCACAGGCTAAGATTCGTGTCTATACCGCAGCGTTGAGTGATGTGGGCTGGATCAACGCCTTTGCCAGTGCGTTTGGTGAGAATCAGGCCGGCTCACTATCCTTGAGCTGGGGAATTTCGGAAGGTATTTTGCAAGAGATGAATAGCGCTCACCTGTTGACACCACTTTATGGGAGCATTATGAATACGTTATTGGTGCAGGGGGCAACACAAGGAATTTCAACCTTCGCGGCGACCGGTGATTCCGGCGCGTATAGCGAAGATTTAACGCGGGATGGTTCCATAGGTTACGGCATCTACACGAACTTTCCAGCGAATAACCCGTGGGTCACGGCGACTGGTGGAACGACGTTACCGATTTCCGGCCGGTTGTCAGATGGTGCGACGGTCGATATTTCTCAGGAACGAACTTGGGGCGGAGATGCCTTATTCAACGCTTATCAGCAGGACCGATCATTCTTTATGAAGAGCTCTGATCTGCTGTCGATGCTACAAAGCGGCAGTGGTGGTGGGATTTCCACGTTGTATGCGACACCTAAGTATCAACAAGGCGTTTCTGGGGTAAACACGTACGCGGCCCGGCAGTATTTGACGAGTGCTGGTCTGCCACGATTGCATCCTAACCTGATTCAAGGGACAGCCAGCGGCCGGAATTATCCGGATGTGGTGGCTGACGCTGATCCACTGACGGGTTATGATGTTTATACCGGCTCGGATGGCTGGGAGACCATGGGCGGTACGAGCTTTGTGGCGCCACAGTTCGCAGCACTGGCGGCGGATATCAACAGCGATCGCAGTCAACGTGTCGGTCTGTGGAATCCACAATTGTATAGCCTGGCACAATCAACTGACTCACCATTTACGCGGCTGGACTCTTCAACGGGAAATAGCAACCTCTACTATGTTGGTCAGCCCGGCAAGACGTACAATCAAGCTGCTGGGTTAGGGACCGTCGATTTTGATAAATTGGCACAGGAATTTAAGTGAAAATGAGTCAAAAATACCGGTACCCTAACCGCTTAGACTATCAGTGGTTAGGGTACCGGTTTTATATTTTAAGTTAAACATCAACATGATGCTTGAGTTGTGGGAAGACGTGCGTATCTGCCCAGGCCATTACGATACCTTGAGTGACCAGCGCCCACACCGTCCCAAAGCCGATAGCGTGGAGCTGACCGGTAAAGAGGTACGATAAAATGATGATGATCAGTGGTGGTGTATAGCTGGCCCATTGGGCAATGACAGCGGACCCGCGCAGGTATTTGAAACGCAAGATGTAGGCCAAGTCGTCGTTGGGATGCATGATAATATTGCAGCGGTTGTAAATGGAGACGGCAAACGCCACCCCAAAGAGCCCAATAATATCGACCACCACCCGCCAAGGTAGGCCGAGTTGACCAACACCGATCCAGTTCCAGAAGTAGCCGATCCATTCGACCAGATAGCTAAACGGAATAATATACAGTAAATTTGAGATGAAGCGGCGCCGGTCAAATTGTCCCAGAAGGACCTGGTTTAGCAGGGTAATCACGATACCATACATAAATAAGGTCGAGCCCAAGGGGACGTGAATCCAGTTGGCCAAGTTAACAGATGACCCGGTCCAAACGGCACTTCCCAAACTAGTTGAGATGGTTAACGCGTTAGCGGCGGAATTAAGGACAATAGAAAACCCTAAAAAACGCATCCGTTGTCCAAAGTCCTGCATTTTCGCCACTACCACTCATCCCTCTCTTTTCAGTCTATTTCTTAGTTTAGTCGAAGATGGGATGGATTAAAAGGTCTTTTACAACAAATTTACAAGGGATTCGTCATGATAACGTCAGTTGTTTAACGTTCGAATGGCTTATCCGATGGAATGATGAGCTTGGCGTTAGGGCACTTGATTACAAAGCAACTAAAGAATGAAAGCCAAAATGTTTGCGTTACTTTTGTGATAGTAGAAATTATCACGGCTAAATTAGTGAAAACAGCCGCACGCCGACTGCCAGGGATTCCGCTTGCTGTGGGGAACGCCTCTAGCCAAAGAACGGGCTGCCGGCTCGCCTGAAAGCCGCTAAAATCAGGCGTCTCCCAGTATCGTTGCGACAACAGTCATAATGAGTGTTTTGGAACTTTCAACCTTCAGAAAGCAATACTAATGCCGGTCGATTCGCTTTGCTGCGCGATCGATAAAGTTTTTGAAAAGTTGGCGCGATTCGTTGTGGTGCTTGTACATATTTTCCGGGTGCCATTGAACAGCGAGAATTTGGTCACTATCCTTGGATTCTAGGGCCTCGACGACCTGGTCATCAGCACGAGCCGTCACGGTTAACGTTGGTGCCACGGCGTTTACCGTTTGGTGGTGGCGCGAGTTGACGTAAGGGCGATCACCGGTCAAGGTGGCGAGCGTGCTACCAGAGACAACGGTCACGTGATGACTAGGTTGGTTGCCCATGGCCGCTTGACTGTGCTTGAGGGTGGCGTTAGGGTCCTCACTGAGGTCTTGATACAGAGTGCCACCTAAACCGACATTGATCAGCTGGAGCCCCCGACAGATACCCATGATGGCCTTGTTGGCGGCGACGGCCTGTTTTAACAATTCAATTTCAAATAAATCGCGTTTGCGGTAGGTTTTTCCTAACCGCATGTGGGGTTCTTCGCCGAAAAAGGTGGGATCAACGTCGGCGCCACCTAAGAAGATGACCCCGTCAAATAACGGCAGGTAATCAGCAACGTCGGCTGGATCGACGCTAGGTAAAATGATTGGGAGACCGCCAGCCTTGACGATGGCCTCAACGGCAGGTCGGGGCGCAAAGGCGGCATTTCGTTCGTTAATGATGTTTGTAGCCTCGTCGAGCGTGTCGGCGGGTAAAGCAATTCGTGGGCGCATAGCGTCGCATCCTTTCAGAGCACGTAATCAAAATTTTAGTTAAAACTCAGTATACGCGTTCGCGGCGAAGCTTGTCGAGAAAGGCCGTTTGGCTAGACCAGTGAAATAACTTGATGAAATAATTAACAATTTTCGTGAATAACTCTATAGTAGGGTAGTAGACTAAAATTTAAGCGAGGTAAACATGATGACAGAACGGCAGTTGATTCAAGAAATTTTGAATTCCGAAGCGATTGAATACAAGTTCGAGAATGTCGATGAGGATTCTAAGGAATACACGCTTTTATTAAAGCGGCAGGACCAGGATGTTCGCGCCGTGGAAACGTTGAACAACGAAATCAAGAAATATTTTGAAAGCGCCAACTTTGACTACCAAGAGGAGTTAAATCCCGAAGGTGTCGATGACGATATTCGCTTGGTTATCAAGCGTAACGACGACGCTGAATAGCGCAATAGAGTTGGCTAATGGCCAGTCACGGCAAACGCGGCTGGCTTTTGTCTTGTATCGGAACGGAAAATAGAAGGGAGACGTGCTGCGTGACCATTGAAGAGTTATATCACCTGATGGCGCGGAAGATGGGGCCACAACCTTGGTTACGACCCGGAACGCCTTGGGCCGAGACACCCGTGGAAATCATGTTGGGTGCTATCTTGGTGCAGAACACCAACTGGCGTAATGTGGAGCCGTCCTTGATCAATTTGAAACGCGAAACGGGCTTCGATCCTGAACGGTTGCGGCGGTTGTCCTTAGATGACCTACTACCGTTGATCCAGACTAGTGGTTTCTATCACCGCAAGGGAGCAGCCATTCTAGCCTTAGCCGAATTCTTGGGGACCGTCGATGATGACTTGGACGTCCTAAAGCAGCAAGATGGAGTTAGCTTGCGCCGTGACTTGTTGGGCATTACGGGTATTGGGAATGAGACGGCCGATTACATTTTGATGTATACGCTGGACCATGGGACGTTCATGGTCGATACCTATGCCCGCCGGTTGTTTACGTGGCTGGACGCGACCATGCCTAAGACCTATCCGGCGTTTCAGAAAAAGGTTTTAGTCCAATTTCCCTTGGGACTTAGCGATTGCCAGGAATTTCACGCCTTGATCGATGAGTTCGGCAAACAAGTGAAATCAACCGCGGACTTTGATCAGTCCTTCCTAGCTGACAAAAAGTTGGTGATATAAAGGTTAAGAAACTTTCAAGGCGAAAGTGGGCGGGGACAAAATTTAGCGTTTTTCACAAGGGACGTGCTATGATGAACGAAGTGAATTTGAAACCGTTTTCGTAAACGGGGATATTTTGGAGGGAGTTTTACATATGGCACTAAAAAAACCGGAAGATTACATTTTAGCTATTGACCAAGGGACCAGTAGCACGCGGGCCCTGATCTTTGATCACACCGGTCGTAAGGTGATCGAAGGCTATAAAGAAGTTCCACAATATTATCCACACAAGGGCTGGGTCGAATCCGATGCGAATGAGATTTGGAACAGTGTGTTATCGGTGATTGCGAGTGCTCTGATCGACGCGTCGATCCATCCAGAAAACATCCAGGCTATTGGAATCAGTAGCCAACGGGAAACCACGATCGTTTGGGATAAAGTCACCGGCGATCCCATCTATCATGCTATCGGTTGGCAAAGTCAACAGACGGCTAGTCTTGCCAAAGAACTCGTCGCATCAGGGCGTGCGGAGACTATTAAGGAAAAGACCGGGTTAGTTGTTGACGCCTACTTTAGTGCGACCAAGGTTCGCTGGATCTTGGACCACGTGCCAGGGGCCCAGGAGCGTGCTGAAAATGGGGAGCTCCTGTTTGGGACCGTTGACAGTTGGCTAGCTTGGAAGCTATCCGGTGGTAAGATTCACGTCACTGACTACAGTAATGCCAGTCGGACCATGATGTTCAACATTCACACGTTACAGTGGGACGCGGACATTTTGAGCTGGTTGAATATTCCGGTAGCCATGTTACCAGAGGTCAAATCCAGTTCGGAAGTCTACGGCGTCACGCAAAACTTCCAGTTCTACGGGGTAGAAGTGCCGATTGCTGGGATTATTGGTGACCAATCTGCCGCCCTCCTCGGTCAACTGGCTTTGGCCCCAGGGACGGTGAAAAACACGTACGGGGACGGGGCCTTCGTCATGATGAACACAGGAAATGAGTCCCAAATTTCTAAACACAACTTGTTGACCACGATTGCTTATCAACTCAACGGTGAAGTGACTTACGCGTTGGAAGGGTCTATTCTAGTTGCTGGAACCGCGCTGGCTTGGTTGCACGAAAGCATGCAGATCATCAGTAGCGTGCCAGAATCCCGCCAGGCAGCGATGGCCTCGACGGATGAGGATGAAGTGTACGTGGTCCCAGCCTTTAACGGGTTGGGAGCGCCGTACTGGGATCCGGATGCCAAAGGGGCTGTGTTTGGCCTGACGCGAGGAACGAACCGCAATGACTTCGTAAAAGCCACCTTGCAGTCGATTGCCTATCAGACGCGGGACGTCTTGCGAACGATGAAGCAGGATACCGGTATCGATATTTCCGAGCTGATGGCCGACGGTGGGGCTTCGCGGAACCGCTATCTGATGCAGTTCCAAGCGGATATTTTAAACACACCAGTGCAACGGGCCGCTGATGAGGAAACGACGGCCATGGGTGCCGCGATTACGGCTGGACTCGCTGTGGGTTACTGGAAGAATCTGGATGAAGTCAAAGAGATTCGGACGACCGGGCGCCTGTTCACACCGAACATGGACGAAGATCATCGCAATCACCTATACGCTGGGTGGCAACAGGCTGTGGCGGCGACTAGGGCGTTTAAGCCGGATCAAGAGTAAAAAGAGAGGTAGTCGATTCCGCTTAGCATCGTTAATGCTCGTCAGTTAAGCACCCGCTGCTACACGCTCGTTTCGACAATATAAACTAAAAGTGCGACTGTGACGAAACTTCAATCACAGTCTTTTTTTGTCAATAAATTTTGCAATAAAATAGGACGCACAACCATGCTAAATGGTCGAAATCCCCGATATGTCAGCATTTATGGAATCCTTATCATAACCATTCTTTTGCTGCTTTAGATTGACAAGGACGCACCGGTAAGTGATACTTTAGTCAGCAATCAGATTGGGTGATGACCGGAACGGACGACGGGAGGCAGATATGATGACGAGTAACTGGCAAAAAGCGATGATGGGGTTATTGGCAACACTATCACTCGCTGCAATGTTTTTAATGATCCCCGCAACACATGCACAGGCGGCGCAAAAACAACTCACAGCAATTCCCAAGCAACTACAAGGGTATTGGTATACCTATGGGACCAAGACAAAGAATCGCCATGCGAGTGACCTCGTCTACCTCCACGTGACGGCACATGAAATTGACAGCAGTGTTATTTCTCGTAAGACAATGAAACTGGGATTACAGACATTTAATAGTCTGAATCTTAATCCAGGGTCACCCATCACTCAAAAATTAAAAGCCAACCGGACGAACACGTTCTATCGAGTCAGTCATAATCGATGGAATCAACACGCACTATTTGTAGCAGAGAATGGTGATAGAAATTATATTACCGGGCGCTACGCTTTGAAGACGAAGAAGGGACAAACCAGCTTGTTCTTTCAGGGGTCAAGCAACCCCAGAAAATTTAATACAAAACCGGTGGCAGCGCATGAGCGGTTACACGCGAAACGGCCAACAATCAAGTATACGAAGATCAGTCAGAAGTATTTACATTCGATCGGTATCTTCGATTGAGAACAGTACTATGACAGGAAAAGTTCGTAGTGACGATAGAATCTAAAGGGTCTGGGACACCCCCCAGACGCCTTTGGTATCTCCGAATTTACAGTGCTGAAACGTGGGGCAAAAGGCAGCTGACTCCGCTTAAGGTTCGCCAGCTAATCGCCTTTTGTCCCACTCTCGTAAATAAGCCTTGGTATGGTTTGGCTAGGCTATTTGTATTTTTCTTCTAGTTGGCTCATCCAGTACCCCAGGGCAATCCCAACCACAAGGGCTAGAGCACTAAAACCAAACGTTGCCCACGTTGCGTTGGCATACGAGATACTTTCGGCGGCATGACTGTTGGGCACCAAGATAAGGACGGTGCTGGCCGTCACGATACCTAAAATAAAGTGGTAGACACGCGAATGGTAACGGTGAATGAGGTAGTCCATTCCTTTTGAAAATAGAATCATGGATAGACTCCCGCCAAGCGCAATCGGCAGGTAGACGCCAACTAAATCAAAGTTCTTGAAGCCAGTTAGCATGGGAGTAAACAGTCCCAATATGAGCAACAGGTTGGACGGACTGAGACCGGGAACCAGTACGCCGAGAGCAATCAGGGCACCGGCTACCATAAAACCAGTAAAGTTAGCTGGCAGGGTGCCGAAGATGTCACTCATGAAATAGAGAAGGCCACCGCTGAGCAACAGAGTGCCAAAGAACCACAGGTAGTCAATACTGTCGCGAGGCGTCTTGGAACTTGCCGTTTGGGTCAATGCAGGTAAGGTCCCAACAATAGCGCCGGCAAATCCCCACAGGACGATAACCTGCCAATGGGCCAGCAGGTACTCTAGTGGTGCCGAAAGTAAGGCAATTCCGACAATACCACCAAGTCCGACCGGCACAAAGTACCAGAAGTCGCGTTTGAAGTTTTGTCGAAAGTGGGCCATAAAGCCCAACAAGCGTTCATAAATGCCAAGAATGGCGGCTAGTACACCACCAGAAACACCAGGTAATATAAAGCCCAAGGCAATGATAACGCCCTTAAAAAAGCGTTTGATTGGGCCATCGGAGCGAGTTGTTTGCATGAGATTCTCCTTATTTGACTCATTTTCCCTAACATACCAGAATTGGCGCAACGGGACAATCTATCTGGCCAGAATGCTAGGATAACTTAAATATCATTGGCTAATGGATTTTAGGGATGGCGTCATTTATTTAAAAAAATGGCATTTACTAGTTGACTTCGAGTCGCTCGAACCTCTTATACTGGCATCATCACTTAAGAGATAGGAGCGATTCAGAAATGTCAGTAGAAAATAAAGTTGTTGTAATTACCGGGGCTTCCTCAGGAATTGGGGCTGCGACCGCTAAGTTGTTAGCCAGCAATGGTGCCAAGCTGGTTTTGGGTGCTCGGCGTGAAGACCGCTTAACGCGGCTAGTTACCGAAATCAAAGCTGCAGGTGGACAGGCGGTTTACCAAGTAACCGATGTGCGGGATGCCACTGAAGTGCAAGGGTTAGTAGATTTGGCGAAGTCTGAATTTGGCGGCATTGACGTCATCTTTAACAATGCTGGGATCATGCCATCGTCACCGATTAGCGCGTTGCACGTTCAAGAGTGGAACGACATGATCGACATTAACCTACGTGGTGTTTTGAACGGGGTAGCTGCCGTTATGCCCGATTTTACCAAACAAAAACACGGTCAAATCGTGACGACTTCCTCTGTGGCGGGGATTAAGAGTTTTCCTGGAGCTGGTGTCTACGGGGCTACCAAATTTGCCGTTCGGAATCTAATGGAAGTTATTCGGACTGAAAGCGCACAAGAAGGAACCAATATTCGGACCGCGACGCTTTACCCAGCCGCAATTAATACGGAATTGTTGCACACGATTACCGACCAAGATGCCAAGCAAGGAATGGACCAATTATACAATGCGGTCGGGATTACACCAGATGCGATTGCCCGGGTCGTAAACTTTGCCATCGATCAACCGGAAGATGTTAATGTCAACGAATTTACGATTTATCCAACGAAACAGGCCTAGTTATTCAGATAGAGAGACTGTCGCTGATGGTTGACACCTAAATGATTAAAATGGCAGCAAATAACGTCAACAAAACCCCACTACTAAAAAAATCGTAGTGGGGTTTTTCGTATCATCTTAAACCGTTACAACCTACTTTTCCTTAGGCTGTGTCCAGTAGTGTGCTTGTGTCAACAAGTCCCGTGATCGGTCATCTGCTGGCACGAAGCCGCGATTGAAAAGGTGCTTAAAGTACATCATATTATAGATCGATCCCCATAGCACGTAGAAGACCAATTGAAGCACTGGCGTTACTTGAGCTAATTGATTAACGCTGACGGTCATGACCAGCAACATGGATGCCCCAAGTTCAATACCTAGAATACAAAGGAGGTTATACCAGTCCGCCCGAAAAATTGTTGGGAAGGGAGAGAAGACCAACATGGTCCATGAAAATCCGACCTTTGCGATACGCATATTCCCATCAGCGTTAACGACGGTGGCGTAGTTCGGGGGTAGCGGGAGTCCTTGAGGGCCGTTACCATTTTGGTTGTTTTGATCATCGTCGTCGTTAAAGCCCTTAAAAGGATCTTGCATGTCATTTGCCAACTTTCTACGGAATTCGTTCCTTAATCGTTAGTTAAAAGTCTAACACGAAAAGTCGCGACTGCCTATTAATCTATTGGCGCCGAGTTAGTTTAACCACAGCTTCACAGCGGGCGGTTTGGGGCATCATGTCTACGGACTGAATGTAGTTGACCCGGTAATCGTGGGCTAATTCGACCAAGTCCTTAGCTAACGTCGATGGGTTGCAGGAGATGTAGACCAGCTTCTCAGGACGCACAGCCATAATGGTTTCAATCAGTTCGCCATCCAGACCTGTGCGGGGTGGATCGACCACGATGGCATCCGGCCGAAAGCCACTCATGATCCACTTTGGCAAGAGTTCTTCAGCGGTACCTAATTCGTAGTGCGCGTTGGTAATATTGTTAGCTGCGGCGTTTTCGTTTGCATCGCTGACGGCTTCGGGAATGATATCCATTCCGCGAACCTCTTCGGCTACACTAGCTAGCGACAGTCCAATTGTGCCGATACCAGCGTAAGCATCGACGACCGTTTCGCCCGGTTGTAAGTCGAGGGCTTTCTTTGCTTCGCCGTACAGCACTTCTACTTGGTAGGGGTTCAACTGTAAGAAAGCGCGGGCGGAGAGCTTGAATGCTAAGCCGTCTAATTTTTCTGTAATCGTTTCTTCGCCTGCTAAATGGCGCGTGTCATCGCCCCAAATCAGGGAAGTTTCGCCCGGATTGATATTTTGCATGACGGAAGTAACTTGTGGGAGCTCCGCAGCAATCCGTTCCAGCAACTCATGCTTGTGCGGTAACTTTTGGGAGTTGGTGATGAAGACCAACTGCACGTCATCGGTGTGAGCAGCCGCACGGACAACCAGCGTTTTGACGATTCCGGATTTGGCTTCTTCGTCGTAAATTGGCATGTCCAAATCTTGCAGCATAGCAACGACGGTCCGCATGACGGTCATCGTGACGGGCATCTGAACCGAACACGTTGGTAAGTCAACTAGGTCGTGGCTCCGTTCAGTGTAAAGCCCAGCTTCGATTTGCCCCTCGGCATTGCGGCGAACTTGGAATTGGGCCTTGTTGCGGTAGTTGTAAGGGTCGTCCATGCCCAGCGTCGGCCGTAAATCATAGTGCCGGTAACCCTCTGGTTGGTAGCGTTCTAGAGATTGGGCGACGATATCTTGTTTAAATTTCAATTGTTCAGGGTAGTCTAAATGTTCTAACTCGAAACCACCAACTTGATCGGCATAACTGTCACGTGGTTCCACACGATGGGGGCTGGCCTTACGAATACGGTGAACTTTGGCCCGCATGAAGCGAGTGGCAACACTGGTGACTTCCACCACGGCTTCTTCATCGGTCAAAGCGCCTGGAACAAAGACAGCCATACGCTTATAGTAGCCGATGCCTTCCCCATTGATGCCCATACGCTTGATGGTCAATGGGAAACGTTGTCCGACTTCAACCTGAACGCCTTCGGCTTGGCGGTCGTTGTTGAAGCTGCCTCGCCGGTCATCGCTATTGCGGTTGTTGTAGCTGCGACGGTCGTTGTCGCGACTATTGCGGTCATTATAGCTGCGGCGGTCATTATTGCGGTCATTGCGATCGTTATAACTGCGGTGATTATTGTCGCGACTATTGCGGCTAGTATAACTGCGGTGATCATTGTCGCGACTATTGCGGTCATTATAACTGCGGCGGTCATTATTGCGGTCATTGCGATCGTTATAACTGTGGTGATTATTGTCGCGACTATTGCGGTCGTTATAACTGCGGTGATCATTGTCGCGACTATTGCGGTCATTATAACTGTGGTGGTCATTGTTGCGATGATTGTGGTCGTTGCTCCGATCATTACGGTCATTGTAGCTGCGGTGGTCATTATCGCGATTATTACGATCGCTATAGCTCCGGTGATCAGTATTGCGGTCACGTTGGTTGCTGTGGGAACTGCGGTCGTTGCGATTGTCACTCCCACGGGTGTTTCTGGATTCATAGTTTGCCATGTTTTCTCCTATTATTAAGTCGTTCAGTAGTTACGGTCCTGACTAGTATACCAAATTTTTCTGGTCACAGGGGTGTTCACGTACGGTTGCCGGCTGAACGGGCGAACGAATGATTACAGAAAAAACATTTTTCTCTAAAATGAAGCCGTTTCCATAGGCAATCCTAAGCGATTTGGGTACAATAAGAACGTGTAGACAATTTTTACGGAGGAGGCAGTAGCATGAGCTTGATCACGTTGAGAAATGTGGGATATCAGGTCGATCAGACGTCGATCTTGACTGACATCAACTTAGCGGTCGACGCGCGTGAGTGGGTGACGATTGCGGGACCCTCCGGTAGTGGGAAGTCAACGTTGGTGCGGATTGTCGCGTCATTGCTGAGCAAAACTAGTGGTGAGCTGATTTTTGACGGTCAACCGATCGAGAGTTACGACCCCATCATTTATCGGCGGCGAGTCTCATATAGTTTTCAGCAACCGACCTTGTTCGGGAATACGGTTCGTGACAATCTTGCGTTCCCTTATGAAATTCGGCAATTGGCATTTGACGAACAACGGGCTGTCACTGGCCTGGAGTATGTGGGTCTCACCGAAAGTGACCTGCATAAGGCTGTGAACGACCTGTCTGGTGGGCAACGCCAGCGGGTCGCCTTACTACGCAACGTCATGATCTATCCGGAAGTGCTGATTCTAGATGAGGTCACGGCTGGTTTGGATGCCGAGAATAAGGCGTTTGTCTGGTCTATGATCCAGCATTTTAATCAGGATGACGGTCTGACGATCATCGCCATTACGCATGATCAAGAGGAAATTGACGCGGCTAAACGGCTGATCACTATTGAAAATGGTCGACTTGTGGGAGGAAACGTATGAATCTTGCCGTAAATAATCAGTCATTGGTGTTCGCATTGGGGTTAGTCATGATTGCGTTAGCCATTGGCTGGCACGAAAAATTAAGTATTGACCGCGACATGATCATCGGCGTCATCCGCGCGGTAATTCAGCTATTTGTGGTCGGGTACCTATTGAAATATGTGTTCCGGCTCAACAGCGGTTGGCTAACGGCTGTTTTGATTTTAATCATTATTTTCAACGCTGGGTATAATGCTAAGCAGCGTAGTGATGGGATTCCACGCGCCTTGCCAATTTCTATCGGGGCTATTCTAATTAGCACGGGCGTCACGTTAGGGGTCCTGATGTTGGCGGGCGCCATCAAGTTTATTCCGGCCCAGATGATTCCAATTTCGGGGATGATCGCGTCTAATTCGATGGTCGCTATTGGTCTGTGTTACCGCAATTTAAACGCGCAATTCAAGCAAGAGCGGCAGGCCGTTTTGGAAAAATTAGCGTTGGGTGCCGACCTGAAGGATGCCTCACGAGAAATTGTGCGCGATAGCATCAAAACCGGTATGCAGCCGACGATTGATTCCGCGAAGACCGTGGGTATCGTGAGCTTACCAGGGATGATGTCCGGTTTGATCTTTGCCGGTGTCGACCCTGTGCGCGCGATTAAATATCAGATCATGGTGACCTTTATGCTAATGTCAGCGACCAGCATCGGTTCCGTCCTCGCCTGTTACTGGGCCTACCGTGGCTTCTACAACGAGCGCAAGCAGTTGACGATTTAGCTGGCCCTTCGCCTGTGGTAGCTTAGGCTTATTTGTCCAGGAAGGGATGGCTGAAGCCAAAGTGTGATAATTTTACATGAACCGGGTTTGAAATACTCGAAATAAACAGATAATTCAAGGAGGAAAATACTTATGGCTCATCGAAAAGTTGCGTTGGTTACTGGGGCGTCATCCGGAATTGGAAACGCTATTGCACGGAGTCTACATCGTAATGGTGTCACCGTTTACGCTGGGGCACGGCGGGTCAGTCGGATGAACGACCTCGACGATCTGGGCATTACCACGTTGCCTTTGGACGTGACAGACCCGGATAGTGTGGAGCGCGTCGTCGACCGCATCGTCAGTGAGACCGGTCGTATCGACATTCTAGTCAACAACGCCGGTTATGGGTTGATGGGCGCGTTGGAGGACGTGCCGTTGACTCAGGCACAGGATCAATTTGACGTGAACTTATTTGGTGCGGCACGGCTGATTCAATCCGTCCTGCCTATGATGCGCCAACAGCACGCTGGGCGGATCATCAATATTACCTCTGTTGATGGTAAAATCGCTCAGCCAATGGCTAGCTGGTACGTTGCGTCTAAATTTGCCTTAGAAGGGTTGTCCGATTCACTGCGACTGGAACTCCAACCGCTTGGCATCGATGCAGTCGTTATTGAACCCGGTGGTATCCAGTCCGAGTGGGCCGATATTGCGGCTAAACACTTGCAAGCAACCTCTGCCAAGGGGCCTTACCAGGAAACTGCCGACCGAGCTACGGCCATTTTGAAGGCCGTTAAGCAGTTTTCCAGTAGGCCACAGGTGATTGCGCGATTAGTCGACCGGGCTGCCCTTTCGCGCCGACCAAAGACCCGGTATCACGCCGGTTCCGGGAGCCAAGTTCTCTATCTTCGGCGGTTCTTGTCCGACAAGACCATTGATCGGGGCTGGCGGCTAATTGGTGAAGTTGCTCAACGGATTATTGAGTAATCTAAGAGTCGTTGACGTTGGTGGAAAACCTGTTATGCTTGAAGTAACCAAGAACACTAGGGGTGTCCGTGACCGGGCTGAGATGCGAGCAATCGCGATCCCTTGGAACCTGTCAAGTTCAGACTTGCGAAGGGAACGTGTCGTGGCACCCATCTCGGGTCGCTAGTTCTATCGTGAACTGACGGCCCGTTTTTTAGTGACTTGGGAAATGCTGAGAAATCGGCAATCATAAGGGGGATTCACCATGAAATTAGCTCTGTTGAATGAGTTACGGCAGCAAAATCCAATCGTCTTTAACATTTCCAACTTCGTTACGGTTCAGGATGTTGCCAACGGATTGAATGCGTTGGGCGCGTCACCGATCATGTCTGAAGAGGTGGCTGAAGCCGATGAAATGGTCGGACTGGCGAGTGCCGTTTGTCTGAATCTGGGGGCCTTTACGCAGCGGCAGGTCGAACAGATCGAAACGGTCGGTAAACTGGCTAACGAGCAGCATCGGCCACTTGTGATCGATCCGGTAGCGGTGGGGGCCGTTGCCTACAGAAAGCAAGTCGCCACGAAGCTACTGCAGGAATTTCATCCGGATGTGATTCGCGGAAATGCTGGTGAAATCGCTGCGTTAGCCGACGTGTCTTGGCAGGCGAAGGGCATCGACGCTGGTGAGGGCGACGGCGACTTGGTTGCAATTGCTCAGGCCTGCGCGCAGAAATTAGCTTGCACGGTCATTCTGTCCGGCCCAACTGACGTTATTACCGATGGCACGCGGACGGTCAAGGTCATGAACGGCACGCCGCTCTTTCAAGTTCACGTGGGTTCCGGTGACATGTTGTCGAGTATCGTCGCGGCATTTTGCGCGGTTGAAGACGACTATTTTGAAGCAGCTCAAACAGCTTGCCTGGTCTTTGCGGCCATTGGTGAACTGATTACTAAAAAAACGCCGAATCTAGCTGCGGGGAGTTTTACAGTGCAGCTATTGGACGGCTTACAACTGACCACGGTCGACGAGATTAAAACGGTGGCAGCGTATCAGTAGGTAGAAGGGATGAGACAATATGGCAAATGAATTTCCACAGACCTTAACGATAGCGGGGACCGATAGTGGTGGTGGCGCCGGCGTCATGGCGGACTTAAAAACCATGCAGGAACGTAATGTTTTCGGCACGGCGGTCATCGTCGCAGTTACCGCACAAAATACGCTCGGTGTGCAGGACTTTATGGCTCTGCCGCAGAAACTGATCGATGAACAATTCGCGTCATTAGCGGCCGATTTAAAAGTTCGGGCGTGCAAGACCGGAATGTTGGCGGATGCCGAGCACGTGCACGGGGTCGTGGAGAATTTAAAACGTTATGATTTCGGCCCGTTAACGGTCGATCCCGTAATGATTGCCAAGGGTGGCGCGGCTCTGCTAGCGGATGATGCCGTGGAAACAGTACGTAATGAACTGGTACCCCTAGCGGATGTATTGACACCCAACTTACCTGAGGCAGAGCGATTAACGAGCCAGGAGATTACGTCCGCGGTCGGTATGGAACAAGCGGCCGTAGCCCTGCAAGACTTAGGGGCCAGTAACGTGGTCATCAAAGGGGGCCACGAGGCGACGCCAGACCAAGCCAGTGACTTTGTCTTGTTGGCCGATGGCCGGTCGTTTTGGCTGACGGCACCACGGGTCGACACGGTGCGGACACACGGGACGGGGGACACGCTATCCTCATGTATCACGGCCGAATTGGCGAAGGGAGCGGACTTTGAGTCTGCCATTCGCGTGGCCAAAGATTATGTGACGGCGGCAATTGCCAATCCAATCGCGGTCGGTCACGGTCATGGACCCTTGAACCATTGGGCTTATCGTCAAGGAGGCGCTGAATAATGTCAGTAACATTTGAATCCGGATTACTACGCGCATATTTCGTTGCGGGGAGTCAAGACGTTCCCGGTAGAGATCTACGTGACGTGTTGGCAACCATGTTAAAAGCTGGCATCACGGCGTATCAGTTCCGTGACAAGGGTGCAAGTCAGTTGACCGCCGACGAACGGCTGGCACTGGGCCGCGATTTGCGTGAACAATGTCGTGCGGCCAGCGTGCCATTCATCGTGGACGACGACGTGGAGATGGCGTTGGCCTTACACGCTGATGGAATCCATGTAGGTCAAAGTGACGCAGGCGTGCAACGGGTGATCGATGCGGTTGCTGGGCAAAATCTTTTCGTGGGGTTATCCTGTTCGATGGCTGAAGAAGTTTCGGCAGCCAATCAAGTTAGTGGTATCGACTACTTGGGCAGTGGTCCCATTTACCCGACCACGTCCAAGGATGATGCTGACCCCGTGATTGGGACGGCAGGCCTGGCAAGGTTAGTTGACCAAGCCAATGTGCCTATCGTGGCCATTGGTGGTGTGACCGTAGCATCGTTGCCAGCGATTGCACAGGCAGGCGCGGCGGGTGTAGCGGTGATTACATTACTGACCAACAGCACGCAACCTGTAGCAGACGTTACGGCAATGCGGCGGGCATTTCAGAAAAATTAAAGAAGTTTGAGCGTGTGGGACATCAAGCGGTTCGTGTGCGAACATTAACGTGATAGTAGGAATTATGCCTGATTCTGGCATGATTTTTGCTAGCGGGTTAAGCGCAATAGACTGCCTGATGTCCCACGTTTCGGCACGTGGTGTAAATAAAAGTTGCATCTGGGACAAAACCCCAGACACTTTTGGTATCTCCGAATTTACGTTGCTGAAATGTGGGACAAAAGGCAGCTGACTCCGCTTAAAACTGATAACCAAATAATTCAAACCCAGGATTATTCGGTTATCAGCCTTAATGCTCGCCAGCTAAACGCCTTTTGTCCCCCTCTCTTTGGCGTGAAAAACGTCAAGTTCACTGCGACTTAATTTTGCAAGGTGAGGCAAACCAGTTCGCTAAAATAACGAAGAATTTATGGGGTGAAGAACTTGTCCCCTAGCTATAAAAGGGGTATTGTTCAAGGCATACCAGTTATGAGGAGGAAGTCTATGAGCTTTTTAGAGTTAAGGGATATTCATAAGTCTTACTACATGAATAAGACGGCATTCCCCGTGTTAAAGGGAATTGACCTGAAGTTTGAACGTGGTGAGTTCGTTTCTATTTTGGGGGAATCTGGTGGCGGGAAGACCACGCTGATGAACATTATCGGTGGCCTAGACGCCCAGTACGAGGGCGATGTGCTTCTGAATGGGGAGTCCGTCCGTAACATTTCGGCAAAGAAACTTGACGCCTTTCGTCGGCAGACGATTGGTTTTATTTTCCAAAACTTCAACTTGATCAGCCATCTGAGCATCCTGGACAACGTGTTGGTTTCGTTACAGATGACCGGGCTGAGTCATAAGGAACAGCATGACCGGGCCGTAAAATTACTGGAGCAAGTGGGCTTAAAGGAACACATCCACAAGCATCCCAACCAATTGTCCGGTGGGCAAAAACAACGGGTTGCAATCGCCAGGGCGCTGGCTTCTGATCCTGACATTATTATTGCCGACGAGCCAACTGGGGCGTTGGATTCGCAGAACACCAAGGAAATTTTGGCACTGATGGATGAGATTGCGGCCGATGGCAAATTGGTCATCTGTGTGACCCACTCCCAAGAGGTCGCCGACCACGGCACCCGAATCGTGCATATGGAAGACGGAGTCATTGACCACGATACGCAGCTCAAACCCGCTTTTCCAGTGAAGGACCACAGTGTGTTGCCGTCTAAGCATCTGAGTTTCACGGCGATGGTCAAGATGGCGCTGAAACATATGCGCTACAACCTGAAACGCAACCTGTTGATCATCTTTGGGGCCTCAATTGGAATTTTCAGTGTGATTCTAATGCTGGGTCTTGGTCGCGGTGTTAAGGGGTACATCAATCATGAAATTTACTCGCAGATCAAGCCAACTGCGGTCCAAGTAGCGCAGAACACGGATGGTCAAGATGCGAAAAAACTCGAGATGGGGCAGTCCGATGTGGCCCGCATCAAGAAAATCAGTCATGTGAAGAAGGTTGAGCTCGGTTACTACGGGCAAGGTGTTCAAGTGCAACGCAGCGGGACTTCAGCGACGTCTTCTATCTTCCAAACAACGACTGACCAAATGTTGGCAAAGAGTGTGAAGAAGGGGACCAAGGCCAAGACGGGTGAGGTCATGTTATCCAAGGCCTTTGCCAAGAAATTTAATAAGCAACATCCGTACCAGTTGATTGGTAAGAAGGTCAAGGTGTCCATTACGGGCATGAATAGTAAGCACTTACCCGTTGTGATGACAAAGTCGCTGACGGTTAGTGGGATTACCGATGACAGTTCGGGTCAACTGCAGACTAATTTACAAACGATTCGCAACATGTACAGCAGTAAAAAGTTGACCTTCAGGGCGAACTTTGCGACGGTCATGATCGACTCACTGAAGAATGTGACCAGTGTTCAGGATAAGATCAAGGCGCTCAAGACAGACAACGGCAAGAAGCAGTACCAGTTGACCGGGGCGGGGGCCATGGTGTCAACGCTGAACACCTACATTCAGTTGGCGTTCTACGTCTTGGCCGCCATCGCTGGTATCTCGCTGTTGGTATCGGCCATCATGATTATCGTGGTGCTCTACATCAGCGTTTCCGAGCGAACCAAGGAAATCGGGATTTTGCGAGCACTCGGTGTTCGGCGTAAAGACGTTCGGCACCTGTTCTTGTCGGAAGCCTTCTTCCTGGGGTTATTCTCCAGTGTGCTAGCGTTGATCTTTACTGAAATTGTCGCGTTGCTGGCCAATAACGTTGCCAATAAGTATATTGGTTACACGATTATTGAAATTACCAGCAATTATATGATCTTCGGAATCGTCGTTGCGGTCATCATTAGCTTGCTAGCAGCCTTAGCACCAGCAGGACAGGCCGCTAAGCTAGATCCAATCGAGGCATTGGCTTATGAATGATGAGCGGAAATTGTCGCATTCAGACGAATCTTAGTCGGCAGTTAAGCGGTTGATATAAAATTGATTTTAAACTAAAGTGGAATCGACTTGAAAAAGTCGGTTCTTTTTTGGTGTCAAAGAGTTCTTGATCTCAGCTAAAGGTTGAAAGCCAAAATGTTTGCATTACTCTTGTGACAGTAGGAATTATCACGACTAAATTAGTGGAAACAGCTGCACTCCGGCTGCCAGGGATTCCGCTTGCTGTGGGGAACGCTTCCAGCCCAAGGACGGGCTTCCGGCTCGCCTGAAAGCCGCCAAAATCAGGCGTCTCCCAGGTCGTCCCACGATGTAAGCCGGAAAACGCCGACTAACATCGTCGACACGGCTAGCTCCATCCCTGGCTGTCTCCGGCTCTGATTGTGCGCGTCAAGTCCAACCACTGAATCCCAAATGATTGCTAAAATTTAAGCATAATTCAATAGCGTTTCAAACGGCATGATCCATGCCGCCTCAGACCAACTACGGTAGCCGAGAGGTCGGCGGATATGGGCTCAGGCGCGTCGTTCTACTTAGTCGGCAGGTGGGTTCCCTGCTGGCTTAGTAGAAAACCAAGCTTGGAGACTCGGTACTTTCGAGGCTTCAAGTTGTGTTCGCACCGATCCAGCCCATATCTGCTGGCCGGTAAGGCGATAGTTGGACAACGTTGCCTAGTTTTAGACCCAGTATCGTTGTGACAACAGTCATAATGTGTGTTTTGGGACTTTCAACCTTCAGATCTCAGATTTAAACAGTCTGGGACGGACCCCAGACGCCTTTGGTATCTCCGGATTTACATTGCTAAAGCGGGGACAAAAGGCAGCTGACGCCGATTAAGGCTAATAACTAAATAATCTAAGCCCGAGATTATTCGGTTATCGCCCTTAATGCTCGCTGGCTAATTGCCTTTCCACTCTCTAAGCAAAATGACATGCCTGAGCGCATATCTGCCGGTATCTCTAAGCACGTGTTTATGTTTGTCGACACGGTTATTTTCAGCGTCGAATTTTGGCGGCCGGAAGGGGGGTTACGCCAAACGGATGCATTGGTTATGTACAGCGGCTAAGGAGTGGCGTATCCTAACTAGTGGTGCCTAACGCACTAGACTAGAAATGTGAGTGCAATTTATGGATAAAAAAATTATTTCAGGATCATTTTGGCTCTCATTTGGGAGCATTTTTTCACGGATTTTAGGGGTAGTTTACCTGATTCCGTGGTTGGCGATGATTGGATCGCCGCAGCATCAAACCGTGGCGCAAGCCTTATTTAACACGGCTTATACGCCGTACGCGTTATTCATTGCGCTGGGGACTGCGGGCTTTCCGTCCGCCATTGCTCGGCGAGTCGCGTTCTTTAATGGTGAAGACAGTTTTATGAATTCAAAACACATTGCGGCCGCCGGGTTCGGCTTTATGGTTGTTTCTGGCGTTATATGTGGCGCCTTACTTTACGGACTAGCACCAGTTTTGGCGGCAAATAGTCCCGTTAGCTCGGTGGCGAACGCGACGATTGCGATTCGATGCTTGGTACCAGCTATCGTCATTTTACCGTCGATGAGTATCTTACGGGGCTGGTTTCAGGGAAATGGGGACCTGAAGCCGTTTGGAATTTCTCAGCTATGGGAACAGTTTATCCGCATCATTGTAATTT
This sequence comes from Levilactobacillus fujinensis, assembly GCF_003946335.1. Lineage (GTDB taxonomy): Bacteria > Bacillota > Bacilli > Lactobacillales > Lactobacillaceae > Levilactobacillus > Levilactobacillus fujinensis. Next base: position 32,758 of record NZ_RHNX01000001.1, on the reverse strand, counting down.
TGGGCGGCACCTATTGGCTGATTGAAGTTGGCCATCAAGGTTACGTGCAGGCGGTCTTCGTGAGTGTGGCTGCTGCCTTTGTGGGGGCCATTGCGAGCTACTTGTACCTGTTGGGTCACTTGTGGCGCCAGCGGGGTGAGTATCGCCGTTTAACGGCTAAGAGCCAGGTTGGCAAGCAACATGCAGCGAGTCACTTGTTGAAAATGATTGGTTATGAATCGATTCCGTTTGTGATCGTTGGGTCTGGAATTACACTGAGCCAATTGGTGGATCAGTTATTTTTCAAGCAGATCATGCAGGGATTGTTGCACCAGTCGGCGGCGATAACGCAATACGTGTTTACGATCTTCTCGGCTAATCCCAATAAGATCACCACGGTGATTGTGTCGTTGGCTATGGCGGTGGCGGAGACGTCGCTACCCCTATTGGCCGGTAAACTGAGTGATATCAAGGCCAATCGGACGCAGATCGGTGCGTTGTTAACGAATAACTTTCAATTATTAACGTTTGTCCTTCTGCCTTTGGTCATCATGGTCAGCGCTTTTGCCTACCCGACTTATGGAATCTTCTTCAACTTTGATGGTGCTGGAGCAACGTATTTGGTGGCAAATGTGTGGCAGAGTCTGGTCTTAGGATTGGCATTGGACTTTTTAACGGTCTTGCAGGCGCTCCGGATGAGCAAAAAGGCCACAACGTACTTACTGATTGGTCTGGGCATTAAAATCGTTCTACAATTGCCATTAGTCTATGTGTTCCAAGGTTACGGGGCGTTGCTGACCACGGCAATTGCCTTTGGTTGGATTACGATTGCGAGTTGGCGTTTGATTCGGCGAAGCTATGCGGTCAAATTAGACGCTATCTTACCGATTATCAAGCTTAACTTAGTTTTTGCAATGGCGGCTACGGTGCTGGTCGACGGTTGTCAATGGCTGTTAGGTCACGTGTTCTTTACCGGTAAGCTATTAACGATGGGATACGTAGGGGTGCTCGGCTTGCTGACGTTGGGACTGTACGTTTGGCTCGCCAACCGGTTAGGTGTCGCCCAATTGATTTTTAAACGGCCGTTAAAGGTCGCGCTTCACCGGTAAGTCGAAAAACGCGGATGGGTTAGTCGCGTTTTTTTTTTCGGGAAAAATGAGGATATAATCGAAAAGTTATGAAAGTAAAACGTTCAACCCAAAACATAGCGATCCATGTGAAAGCCCTACTGCCGGTTCATTCGTTGACTTGTCAAACACCCCCTGAATTAGTTTTTCACGGGCACCAACCCCACTGGTGGCCGTCTTGAAATGGGCACCCAAATTTAATCAAAAAAAGCGATTGCTTGTAACAGCTTTCATTGCTACGCTGGGATTGTGCATAATCTTATCTTCCAGGGAGGCATTTTAGTTATGGGGAAACATTATTGGCGTCATATACTTATGGGAACGGTTCTAGTTCCCGCACTAATCGCAGGTGGGGTTGATTTATCGGCCAATGCCAGTACGGCAAAGGTTACGACCAAGTCGGATAACTACACCATGCCAACGGAACAACCAGGCTACAAGACGGTTCCAAAGAAGTACAAAACGGCCATTCCAGTTCAAGTGTTAGGGATCAACGACCTTCACGGGGGCTTGGAAACGACCGGTTATGTAAATATTGGCTCGAGCACTTATCAGGGTGTTGGGACGGTCAACCGGCTAGCAGCTGGTTTGGACCAAGCACAGCACCAGTTCAAGACAGTTCAACACTCGAACAACACGTTTAGAGTGGAAGCCGGAGACATGGTTGGTGCATCACCAGCCAATTCAACGTTACTGGCTCATGAATCGACCATGCACGCACTACGCGCCATGAAGTTTCAAATTGGGACGTTAGGGAACCATGAATTTGACCACGGTCTGGGTGAATTTAACCGCATCCTGACGGGGCAAAAACCAGCTGCCACGGCATCACAATTGATCAAAGATTACCCACATCAAAATTCTAATATTAAATTAGTTGTTGCCAATGTGGTTAAGAAGAGTGATAACAAGCGGCCTTATGGGTACAAGCCATACGTTATTAAGACGGTGAAGGCCCACGGCAAGACGGCCAAGGTTGGATTTATCGGAATTGAAACGACTGATTTACCAACGTTGACGTTACTCCAAAATTACCAAGACTATAAGATTTTGGACGAAGCCAAGACCATCAAAAAGTACGATCGTATTTTGAACAAGAAGGGCGTTAAGGCGGTTGTTGTCTTAGCCCATACTGGGGTTTCAACTTACGGCAAACAGACCACTGGGACGGCCGTCGATATCTTGAAGAAGGTCAACCAGACCGATCCTAAGAACAACATTGGCCTGTACGTGGCGGGGCATTCTCACCAGTACGCGAACGCAACGGTCGGCAAGACGCACGTCGTTCAAGCCGTCTACACTGGGAAAGCCTATAACAACACGCAGGGATACATCAACCCGAAGACGGGTAAGTTTATGCGGCTCGTTTCGCACGTTTACCCTGTTCTGCCGAAGACTTTAGCACCAAAGGTTAAGGATAACGCTAAGGTTTCAGCAATCGTAGCTGACGCTGACAAGCGGGTTGCCCCACAAGTTAACGCCGTGATTGGGAAGGCGGCTACTGCCGAAACCATTACGGGTCGTTTGAACAACTCGAAGACCATGGAAAATGCAGCCGGTGAATTGGTCGTTGATGGTCAACTTTACGAAGCCAATAAGGTTGGTAGTAAGGCAGACTTTGCGATGACTAATAACGGTGGGGTTCGTTCAGACCTCGTGGTACAACCGGACAAGTCCATCACTTGGGGTGCTGCAACAGCCGTTCAACCGTTCGGGAACATCTTACAAGTCGTTTCCATGACCGGACAACAAATCAAGGACGCATTGAATCAGCAGTACGACCAAAAGCAACAGTACTACCTGCAAATTTCAGGTTTGAAGTACACCTACACCAACAATCCAGCTGGTGGGGCCGACACGCCTTACAAGGTTGAACAAGTGACCAAGGCCAACGGCGATCCAGTCGAAATGGATGCCACTTACAACGTTGTCATCAATGACTTCTTGCATGGTGGTGGGGATGACTTCGCAGCCTTCAAGGATACCAAGATCGTTTCTTCCATTGGGACTGATACCGATACGTTCGTCAATTACATCAAGGACATGACGGCCGCTGGGACACCAGTTCAAGCACCAAAATTGGACCGGAAAGTCTTCTTGGGTGCAAACTAAGTTTTAACATTTCTCCTCCAAATTAAACCAAAAAACCTGAGCCATTACGGTTCAGGTTTTTTATGTGACTTCGATTTCAGGGCTGAATCGTTAAAATATGTAAGTTGTAAAATTGTAACAAATTGAGTTGCCTGTAACCTTAATAATTTCAGCTGAAATTAGCGATAAAAGACAAAACCAGCTCGACCGCGTTTAAGTGACGGTCGGGCTGGTTCTGATGTTCTAAGTTGAGGAAGCTAGTTGACTAGGGCTAACTTCACAAATACATTCTAACACGTAACGTGGTTAAAAGCGAACCTAATCGTTTTGTTACGCTAGGCGTTTACCTAATGAATAACGTGTGATATCAACCAATACCCAAGGGGCGGTTAGTTTAAAGAGTGACGGGTTTTGCCGGTGAATTAAAAAATGTAAATAACGGCAAAATAAGAGACTTGTTTTTTGAAATCTGTAGGCAAAATTTAAATTAAAAATTGTCTTGCAATATCGAACAAGTGTTCGTATAATGTAAATAACGACAGAAAGGAGGTCATCAAGATGGATTATCGTCAAGAACCGCATGGACTTTTTTTCATGATCGATAACAAGTCATTCTATGCCAGTGTTGAGAGCGTGACGCGGGGATTGAACCCACTGAGATCGGTGATTGTTGTGATGTCTGAGGCTGATAATACCGGGAGTGGCCTGGTTTTGGCAGCTTCACCCATGGCGAAAAAGCTGTTTGGCATTAGTAATGTATCACGGCAGTATGAAGTGCCTGATGACCCCCGAATTTTAGTGGTGCCACCACGGATGAATCACTATATTCAAATGAACTTAGCCGTCAATCGCATTTTTCGTCAATTTGTGGCGGATGCGGACTGTTTTCCGTATTCAATCGATGAATCCATCTTAGACATGACCCATTCTTGGCGGCTGTTTGGAGAGACGCCGGAAGCCGTTGCACGGACGATTCAGCTACGGATTCGTCACGAATTAGGGCTCTACACGACGGTCGGTATTGGTGAAAATCCGGTGCAAGCCAAGTTGGCGTTAGACTTACAGGCCAAGCATGATCACGATTTAATTGGCCGGCTGACCTATGAGAATTTTCCGGATAGAATTTGGCCCATCACTAACTTAGAGAAAGTCTGGAGTATTGGTCACCGGACGGCTGCACATTTACAGCGGTTGGGCATTCACAGCATGGCAGATCTCGCGAAGATTAATCCCTACGAGTTGCATCAGGAGATGGGAATCATTGGCGATCAACTATTTGCATTGGCCTGGGGAATCGACCGTAGCCAGTTACACCAGCTGCGGCCGGCAAAGGAGAAAAGTTGGAGCAATTCACAGGTACTGCCGCGCAATTATAGCGTTCAAAGTGAGATTGAATTGGTTATTCGCGAGATTGGTCAACAGGTCACGTCGCGAATGCGGCATCATCGGCAACAGGCAGCGTGTGTCAGTTTAGGTATCGGGTTTGCTTGGGATGGTAAAGCCGGAGATGGTCGTAGTGGGATGAATCACACGCGACGCATTGACCCGACAGATAACGCGCAGACGATTGTTGCCACGCTGCTAGCCTTGTTTCGTGAGCACTGGGATGGCCAGCCAGTCCGCAATATTGGGGTAGGACTGTCACGATTAAGTGCGAGCCGCCAATTGCAATTAGACCTGTTTCAGGACCCACAGCGCCAGATAAAAAATGATCAATTTGATCGGGTCATTGATGAGTTACGGGACCGGTTCGGCAAGACGGCGGTCATTCCTGCCAGCAGTTTAATGCCCGGTGGGACGATGTTACGTCGTGCAGCGCTAGTTGGCGGACACAATGGGGGGAATAGTTTTGATTGATTCTGAGCAGGAAGCCAAGCTGATTGGAAGTCGGTTACAAGCGTATTTCACACCGCAGTGGCATTGTCGCTACCGAATCGACGTGGTCAATAATGTATATGGATTGGAGTTCAACTTCTTTTTGGATATTCAGCGAAAGAATCACCGTGAGCGATCGATTCCCTTGCATAGTCTACAGACGACGGACTTGACGGTATTGGAGCAGGTTGTCAATGGCGTGCGGCAACAGACGGAGTTGACGCTAAACTTTGTTGATTTTGGCCATGTGCGCTGGCCAGAAAGTCAGCGGTGGATTCGGTAAGGAAGTGACAGTCGATGCACTTAAAACGACTACCAGATGACAAGATGGCAACAATCTTTTTTCAGCACGATTATCAAGATCGGGGCATGCTGAAGTGGGGAGGGTTTTATCTGTCTGACCATACCAGTGCACTGGCGAAGATGCATGCAGCAGAGCAAGTGGAGGCCCCACTGCCAGAACAAGACATTGCTGAAGTTAGTCGAAAATTAGCAAATGCATGGCACACTAAAAAAGCGGTGCATCTTCAGCTGAACGTGATGGATGATGATCAAGTTCTTAAGCTAGTGGATGGCATCGTTTGCGGAATCAATGACGACCAAATTATTCTACGGTTAGTGTCCGGGCACTACCGGCGTTTGCGTTTGGGGGAGATTCGCTGTGTGCAATTATAGGTGATTGACGCTTAAAACGTTAGCAAGGGGAACGTTCCTACCGCACGACCGGTATTCGCGTTCCCCTTGTTGGAGATTGAGTTATGGTGTGTTTCTCAGACGGGTTCTAGCTCGCCTCGGGGCAAGTATAACATTGTGCTGGTCAATTGAGCAGTTTTTCGACAGCAAAATTCGGTAAAAAAAGGCGCCAGCCCGCAGTTTAACGGGAATAGCGTCTTGTGAAAAAATCTTAGAAATTGTTGCTAGTCGTTTGCATAAGTTCGGCACCCTTGTTAACGAGTAAGTAACCAGCGCCATTAGAAGTGAACTGAATACCTTCGAATTCGCGTTGACCACTAAGATTCGTAGCCTCGACTTGACTAGGCGTCAACTTGCCCAACTTGGAAACGGGTACGGAGGAAATGCTACTGTCAGAGGCGAAGTATAACCGATTACGTTTCTGGTTGTAGGCCATGGATTGCGGTTTTGTCCCGGGACGGTAACGCAGTCCTTGCATGACTAAGTGGAACTTGACAGACTTGCTATTGATCTTGCCTTTGTAGATCTTAACGGCGCCCTTAGGTGACCAGCCACCGTTGGAGTAGGTGAAGAAGTAGGCGTTGCCGTTTTTATCAAAGGTCAGATTGGAGCCCATGGTGACCGTGCTCTTCAAGGTGAAGTTGATCTGCTTAACGGGTTTTAGAGAACTTGTGGAGACCTGTTGCACGTTCGTCTTTACGGCAACGGGTTTGCCGATGAACCAGAGCTGGCCGTTCTTTGGGTTCAAGGTCAGGGATTGACCATGACCGGTATTGAACGTTGGCCCAATCTTAACATTAGCCATAATGGCCTTGTCAGTGCTGGTCATCTTGCCAACGGCGTGGTCGTATGTCGCGCGGCGTAGGGCATCCATATGACTGGTACTGATACCAAACTTACTGCGCAGTGCACCAAGGTTATAGCGGACAATCCAGCCACGGGTGCTCTGGCTGCTCGTCGTAATCAATTCGTAGAGCGTGTTGCCATCTTTAGATAGCACTTCGCTTTGGGGGTTGCCCCAGTCAGCAGAGGTCTTGTAGGTGACTGGAAGGAAGACGTTTGACTTAAACGTGACCTTTTTCCCCTTGGTACTGCTAATACTTGTCGGTGTCGTTTGGAAAATATAACTGTAGCTTTGTTTGAAAGTGTAACGTGGGACAAACATGTTCTGGTTCTTAACAGTCTTGTACTTATTCACGTTATAGTTAGTTAGTGCGCTACCGTGTTGCGTGTACGTTTTGGCCTGAGCCAACGTGGTGGTTCCCCCGACAAACAGGGCAGCTGCGGCGAAAGCCGTTAATAATGCTGCTTTCCTCATGATTAATGATTCCCCTCCGAAATATGTAATTTGAAATGGCTTACATAACTATTTAACCACAAATTGGTGATTGTGGTGCAGTTAATTTTGATTCCACCAATTTAGGCAGTGTCAGGGCAACAGAAAAGCGTTATCTCGTTTTCAAAAGAAGACCAGATAACGCCATTTTTTAAGTAAATGGGAGCTCAATCAACCGATTGTAAGGCATCGAGCATGTTGATTCGTTTCAGTTTACGGTGCATGAAGAACATGACGAATAGGCTAAAGGCCAAGGTCAGGACTGCTGCGTAGACGTAACTTAAGGGATGAATTCCCGGTGAGAACATGAGGTTATTGGTTTCAGCCGTTTGGAGAATGTAGGTATGGAGCCAATCGCCAAAGAAGCAACCGACAACGATTCCCATGACGGTTAGAATCAGATTCTCACGGAAGATATACATGGTGACCTCACCGTCATAGAAGCCGAGGACCTTGATCGTCGATAACTCCCGAATTCTCTCGGAAACGTTGATGTTGGTCAGGTTGTAAAGCACAACGAGTGCTAAAGCACCAGCTGCGACGACGAAAATCAAAACGACGAGGTTCATACTATCTAGCATTTGGGAACTAGTTTTCTTCTGGGTGCTGAGGAGGGTGACGTTCAACATGCCCGTATGTTTGAGCAGATTATTGGCAAACGTATTCTCCTGTTTCTGATGATGGGCGGTGAACTGCACCAAATTGCCATTGTAGACCAGGTGTTGGCCAAACAGCTGCCGATAGTAGGTCGGCGAAAGGTAGATGAAATGTGCCATGTAATTCTCGGCGATGGCTGCAACCCGAACGTTTTTAGCAGGTCGATTTCCCAATTTGATAGGGAGCTGATCGCCGACCTTAACGTGGTAAAGCTTAGCCAGTTTTTCATCAATAATCGCACCGTGATTCCCAAGGTGATAGGCGCGATGAGTCTGGCGGTCACGCAGGACGACAAACTTCTTCAGCTGTTGTGGATGTTGCGGAACGCTCAGGGTAGCGGTTTGGTCGGCAACCCCGGACTCCTCAACGGTAACCTGAGCTTGTTTAAGCACCAAATCGTTATGATAGAGCTTTTCCGAGTGGAGAGCCTGCCGCTGCTTAGCGGTCTGTGAGCCATTACGCACGACGATAGCGTCGTAGCGCCAAAGTTGATTAAACTGTTTGAGACTAATGTCACCAATGGAATCCTTCAGGCCAAAGCCAGTGATCATCATGGCCATACACCCGGCAATGCCCAGTACCGTCATCAACAGGCGTTGCTTGTAGCGAAAGAGGTTCCGGAGCGTAACCTTGTGATTGAAATTTAGGCGATTCCAGAGGCCATGCCAGTGTTCCAACCATAGCGTCTTACCAGCCTTAGGTGCCTTTGGCAGCATCAAGGTTGCAGGTGAGCTGTGCAGGTCGACCCGCAAAACGATGAGGGCACTGCCCATGGTGCAGATCAACGCAATGGCTAGCGCAATTAGGATATCCGTCCAGATATATTGCGCGGAGATGGGGGGAAGGTTGTACATGGTCCCGTAGGCCTGTGCGATGAAGCGGGGGAAGAAATTGACACCAAAGCCGACACCGACTAAGGTCCCGAGTAGACTTGCCAGCCCACCATAAAGTAAGAATTCACTCCCGATAACGGTATTGCTATAACCTAGAGCTTTCAACGTCCCCATCTGAATTCGGAGTTCAGCCACCATCCGGGTCATGGTCGTCAAACAGATCAACGCGGCAATCGCAATGAAAAAGAGGGGAAAGACCGTGGATAAGGCCACGACGCGCTGCGTGTTCTCATGATATTCGCTGTAGCCAGGATTGGCTACCCGACTAGTATAGAGGTAAGTCGGTTGGGCGATTGCGCTGATTTTAGCCTGCGCTTGTTTGATTTGGGCTTGAGCTTTTTGAAGAATGGGTGAGCTAGCTGGTAATTGTTGCGCCAGTTGCTGGACCTTGATTACTTGAGGAGCTACTTGGGCCTTGGCTTGTCTTTGCAACTGAGTCTGCCGTTTTGCAGCTTGGGGTTTCAACCAACGCTTCAGTTTGGTTGTGTTGGCGCGATTGATCCGATTATATTTGGCCGTATAGGGGGTCACGTGCCGCAGGTTTTTAAAGCCGATATCGATTCGGCTGGCTACCTTAGTGGTCAGGGTACCAGGTTTGACGAGGGCAAAGTAGTCTAATGTGCCTTTACCGACGTTAGTCACCCCACGGTCGGTCGTTTCCACGTAGCGTGGTGAATTGACGAAGCCAACAATTTTAAATGTGCGGTGTCTGAATTGCCGGTTGAGCTGACGCGTCGTAGCAATGCGATAAGTTGCGCCTAGCTTGAGCTTAGGTTGGAGCGTGCGCGCTTGCTGATCTAAAACGATTTCGTCAGCCTTGTGAGGGAGCCGGCCACTAACGAGGGCCACCCGGTTGAGCTTTTGGGTCGTCGGAAGCTCGGCGACCCGAACAACTTGATTATTATTTAATTGATTAATGTCTAAGTAGTTGACGGTTTGATAGGTGATCTGGCGACGGTGTTGATGTAAAGCGGCGAGGTCGCTCTTGGTCAAGCCAGCCGTGGACTGAACGCTGTTAGTCGCCAATTTTTGTTTCGCATAGTAGTCGGTTGCGGCCTGAGACATGTCCGGGCCGGTCGCACGAATCCCGGTATAAAAGGCGACACCGAGAAAAATGATCAACATGATCGAGAAAAAACGGGCCTTAGAGTGGCCGATTTCACGAAAAAGGACTTTCCAAAATGAATTTGTCATAAGAGCCGCCTACCATTCAATCTCAGCGATTGGCGTGGGGTGCAGGTTCTGTTGAATCGACTGGACCCGGGCGTCGTTGATATGAATAATCTGATCGCCCATCTTAGCAATCGCGCCATTGTGGGTCACAATGATAACGGTCATGTTGGTTTGTCGCGCGCCATCCTGGATGACCTGCAACACTTGCTTTCCCGTTTGGTAATCTAGCGCACCAGTGGGTTCGTCGCACAAAAGAAGTTTGGGGTTCTTCGCAATGGCTCTGGCAATAGCGACCCGTTGCTGTTCACCGCCGGAGAGTTGCGCGGGGAAGTTGCCAGCTCGTTGGTCCAAGCCAACCAGCGCTAGCGTTTCATCGACGTCACGCGCATCACTGGTAATTTGTGAGGCCAGTTCCACATTTTCCTTGGCCGTTAAGTTGGGGACTAAATTATAAAATTGAAAGACGAAACCGACTTCTTGTCGACGATACGTAGTCAGCTGCTTGGCATTGTGCTGTGCGATATCCTTGCCATCAATCAGGACTTGGCCGCTGGTGGGACTGTCCATCCCACCGAGAATGTTGAGTAGTGTAGATTTTCCGGCACCACTGGGACCGAGAATGGTGACGACCTGCCCCTGTTCGACGCTAAAGGAAATGTCGTGATTGGCGATGGTTTCCTGATCACCCTGAACGAATTTACGGGTTTCGTTTTTAACTTCTATGTAAGCCATTTGTGTGCTCCTGTTCTGTGGTGGGGCGTCCAATCAGCCCCAAGTCTTACATTAATTGTAGACGGCTGGACTGGGAAACACAACGGAAACCGGTTACAGGATAATAGAAAAAAACTAGCACCGCCAAATTGACGTGCTAGCTTTGAGTCGGATTAAGCTTGAATAGCAGGTAAAACGTGAAGCGTCGCCGTGGTTGGATCTGCCGATGTCATCTTCGGTAGGGACCGTTGACCGTCGTACTTTGCGCGGTAGGCGGCGGTAATCTTGGCATCTAACTCTGTCGTTCGGTCGGCAGGCTCAAAGCGAGCAGCAAAGTCGTGGTCGCTCACGCTAATTTCGCCGGCGCATTGGGCCACAGCAGCCATGTACCAGTTAGTCTTCTGCCCGTTCCAGCCACGGGAGTAAACATTGCCGTCCACGACGACTTCCCAAACCGGAGATTCCTCTTCAAAGGTCGTCATGTCGGCCTTATAAGGCTTCATGGTTAGCGTTTTATCGTTTAAAAATAGGTTTAATTGTTCTGGTGTCCATTGTGTTAAGGTTTGATCCATGGTTACGTCCTCCATTTATGGGTTCCTGACGGTCATTTTGCTTGGCGAGAAATAAATCTCACCTATCACTTACGATTTGTAAGTATATTCCTATAGGTTATTAATGAATATACCCATTATGACTAATCTGCTAGTTATTATCCGAATATCAGTCGCATTTATCCAAAACTGATGGCTAACGGTGCTTGCTGGGGCACGGGTTACCACCTATTCTGGGCTGATGTCTTGGTATTGGGAAAATAATGGCGATTAGGAAATGAAAATTGGTATACTGACCGTGTGAATACCTATGGGGGCATTGAGGAGGAACGTGAAGATGAAAATTATCATTATTGGTGGTGTTGCCGGTGGCATGTCGGCGGCGACACGGTTACGACGGTTAGACGAGCAAGCCGAGATTACCGTTTACGAAAAGGGACCATACGTGTCGTTTGCGAACTGTGGGCTACCGTTTCATCTTTCTGGTGAGATTGCGGACCGAAATGATTTGATTGTCCAGAGTGCAGGCAAGTTGCAGCAACGGTTTAACCTAAACGTTCAGCCAAATCATGAGGTTATCGCGATCCACCCAGCTGAAAAGGCCGTGGTTGTCCGTCATGCGGGAGAGGTTCTGACCGCTCATTACGACCGATTGATTCTGGCGCCGGGGTCACGCCCGATTGTGCCCGAACTCCCTGGGTTGGCAACGGCTAAGTCGGTGTTTACCCTACACACCATTCCCGACCTTGATCGCATCATGGCATCGGTCAATGCGCCGACGACTAAACGGGCACTGCTGATTGGTGGTGGCTTCATTGGGTTGGAGGTTGCTGAAAGTTTGCGGCAACGTGGCTTGGCCGTGACCATCGTTGAGCGGACGTCACACTTGCTACCACCATTAGACGAAGAAATGGCAGCGATGGTTCAAAATGAGTTGACCCGTCACAACGTTCAAGTCTTGACCAACCAGGCCATTGAAGCATTTAAAGCGGATGGCCACGTGGCAGTCTTACATGATGGTACACGGGTGACTACGGATTTGACGATCTTAGCGGTTGGCGTGCGACCGGCCAATGAATTGGCCAAGGCGGCTGGGCTAGAATTAGGTTGGCATGGTGGCCTCGTAGTCGACACCCATTATCGAACCAGTGACCCGAATATTTATGCAGTCGGGGATGCCATTTTGGTCAAACAACAGCTAACCGGAGACCCCACGCTAATTCCGCTGGCGTCACCAGCAAATCGACAGGGGCGACAGGTCGCCGATAACGTGATGGGTATCGCTCATCCGAACCGCGGTAGTCTGGGAACTGCCATCGTGCGGACGTTTGGCCTAACGGCGGCGATGACGGGCCTCAGTGAGCGACAAGTTCGGCAACAGCAACTTACTTATCAAGTTGTCCACGTGCGGGGGCAGAACCATGCCAGCTACTTTCCAAACGGGACGCCGATGACGCTCAAGTTGGTCTTTAATCCGCAGACGGGGCAACTCTATGGGGCTCAAGGTGTGGGCGCCCAGGGTGTTGACAAACGCATTGATGTGTTGGCGACCGCCATCAAGGGTGGCTTAACGATTGATGACCTACCGGAACTGGAATTGACCTATGCGCCACCGTTTGGGTCGGCCAAAGACCCCGTGAATATGTTAGGCTACGTCGCGGAAAATCTGGCATTGGGCCTGAGTAAGTCCATTCAGTGGCATGAGTTACCGGCGGCGTTGGCGGCGGGCAAACAGTTATTGGATGTACGAAACCCAGATGAGTTAAAAGATGATGGCCGGTTCCCGGATAGTCTGAATATCCCATTAGACCAGTTGCGTGACCGACTAGATGAGTTGAATCCGCAGCAAGCATACGTGGTCAGTTGTTTCAGCGGCCAACGCAGCTACATTGCTGAGCGAATTCTGCGGCAAAGGGGCTTCAATGTCGTGAATTTGGATGGTGCATTTTCGCTCTATAGGGAAGTGCGACCACAAGACTTAATTAATCTCAGTTAAAGACTAAAAGCTTCAAAATACCACTTATATCTGTTGCAGCAGTGATATTGTGGCTAAAATTAGGCGATGTTGTCCAATCATCGTCTTACTGACCGGCAGGCATGGGCTGAAGCGGGGCGAACACAACTCGAAGCCGCGAAGTACCGAGTTTCCAAGCTTTGTTTTCTACTAAATAAACCAGTGGGGAAACACCCGCTGACCTAGTAGAACGACACGCACGGATTCCATATCTGCCAACCGCTCCGCTGACGAGGTTGTCCTGAGCCGACATAATTTCTGGTAGTTAAAGTGTGGTAAGCCGACACGCGGCTAAAATAGTCAAAAAAAATTAAATTTTCCCCTTGCCTTCGTCCTACACGAAGGTATTATACTCAGACACATAAGCAATTAAGGAGGATGAACACATGCCAACAATTACAGAAACGTTTGACTTAAATAACGGATTAAAGATGCCTAAGGTCGGGTTTGGGACCTGGCAGACGCGCCCTGGTAAGGAAACTTACGACGCCGTCAGCAACGCCTTAAAGGCCGGATACCGGTTTATCGATACCGCTAAGGCCTATCAAAACGAGCAAAGTGTCGGCGAAGCCATTGCTGCTAGCGACGTTGCTCGCGAAGACATCTTTGTGCAAACGAAGCTGCCCGCCGAATCGAAGACTTACGATGAAGCCATGGCTGACTTTGACAGTAGTTTAGCCGCATTAGACCTAGACTATGTCGATTCCTACATCATTCATGCGCCATGGCCTTGGGCACAGATGGGGTCCAACCATGATGCCGAAAACCGTGACGTTTGGCGGGCCATGCAAGACATTTACAACAGTGGCCGGGCCAAGGCGGTTGGGGTTTCCAACTTCAACTCACATGACTTGGAAAACCTGTTAACTTGGGATGGGCTAACGGTGACCCCCGCGGTCGACCAGATTCAGTACTACGTTGGGCACACGCAAGCTTCCATCGTGAAGACTGCCGAGGCCAATAAGATCGTCGTTCAAGCTTACTCGCCACTGGCAACCGGTGGCTTAGTCGATAGTCCTGAGCTGGAACGGGTCGCTGGCAATTATGGCGTTTCCATTCCACAACTTGCACTACGGTTCGTTATCCAAAATGGTGTTGCACCACTACCTAAGGCCCGGGCGATGGCTCACGTCGAAGCCAATGCCCAACTCGATTTCGAAATCAACGACAAGGACATGGCATTCTTGAACCGGTTGAGTGATGCGAACGGTTGGCATCCGGTAGGCGATTAGAAAGGAAGCACCAAGTATGATGGATTACGTGAAATTAGGACACACGGGATTAGACGTCTCGCGCCTGTGTCTAGGAACAATGGGGTTTGGTAACGCGTCTACGGGGATGTTCCCCTGGGCCGTCGATGAAGAACACAGTGAAGAGGTTATTCACAAGGCCTTGGATCTCGGCATCAACTTCTTTGATACCGCAAATATTTATTCACACGGAGATAGCGAACGATTTGTGGGTCAAGCCCTAAAGAAATTAGCTAACCGTGATGAAATTGTGTTGGCCACCAAGGTGTTCTTTACGCCGAACAAAGCGCCCAACGTTGCCGGTCTCTCACGTAAGGCCATTTTTTCCCAGATCGATCAGAGTTTGCAGCGCCTGCAGACGGACTACGTCGACCTTTATATCATTCATCGGTGGGATTACAACACGCCGATCGAGGAGACCATGGAAGCCTTAAACGACGTGGTTAAGTCCGGTAAGGTTCGCTACATTGGGGCGTCCGCGATGTTTGCTTGGCAGTTTGAAAAGGCCCAGGCCGTCGCCGAAGCACATGGGTGGGCGAAGTTTGTATCCATGCAGAACCATTTGAACCTATTGTACCGGGAAGAAGAACGGGAAATGCTGCCATTGTGCGCCGATCAAGGCATTGCAGTTACGCCATATAGTCCGTTGGCTTCCGGCCGGTTGACCCGTGATTGGGCGGGCGAGACCAAGCGTTACGCCACGGATAAGGTTGCTCGTTCGAAATATGATGACAGTAAGCAGTTAGACCTCCCGATCATTCAACGGGTTGGTGAGATTGCGGACAAGCACGGCGTTGATCGCGTTCAGGTTGCGTTGGCTTGGCTGCTGCAAAAGCAGACTGTGACGGCGCAGATCATTGGGGCAACGAAGATTTCTCACTTGCTAGGTGCTGTAAAGGCGCTGGACCTGACGCTCAGTTCCGAAGACGTTCAGTACCTGGAAGAACCTTACCTGCCACATGAATTGGTCGGGCCGCTAGTTTCAGATGACACGAATTTTCAACGTTAAATGAAAGCTTAGAAACAGGATTTAGTAACGAGTCAAAAACAATCGAACTTACAGGATTACCTATCACGAAAAAGGCCAACCGACATTCCCCCGTCTCGGTTGGCCTTTTTTCGTGAATATTGGCCGATTTAGATGATGCAGTCGGGTGTTTCACGACAATCTACTATACGTCATAGTTATAGGTAATGATTTAATTTAAGTATTTGATATATTTGAGCTAGCTTTCTATACTGACGACTATAAGTAAAAGGAGGCAACAGCGATGATCGAACCAGCAATTTTCCAACGGGCCTTGTCCGGAAAACCATTAGATTTCACGGGTGCGGACTTTCAACGCATTAGTCAAACTGTTCAACGGACGCAGGAGCTACTCAAAAAATTCAATCATAGTGATCAGACCAATGCACAACGACGTGCGACGCTCAGTCAAGTCGTGGGCTACAGTGTTCCCGAGTCGACTGAGGTGAATGCACCGATACACAGTGACTTTGGCCCACATATTTTTATTGGCGAGAACGTCTACGTCAATCAGGGGGTAATGTTTGTGGACTTGGGCGGTATTTATCTGGCGGATGGGGCGTTGATTGGTCCTGGTGCTTCACTGATCACGGTCAATCATGTTGAAGATCCCGCACACCGCCGTGACGTGTACGCACAGGCCGTTCACATTGAAAAGAATGCTTGGATCGGTGCCAACGCGCTGGTGCTTCCGGGCGTGACGGTTGGTGAAAATGCCATCGTGGGGGCCGGAGCCATCGTGACTAAAGACGTGCCAGCTAACGTTATCGTCGTGGGGTCACCGGCCAAGGTCCTGCGACGTGTGAAGGGAGGCTCCAAAGGTGATGCTTAAAATATGGGTATTAGTGGGGACAGTGGTTGTAGGAGTGGCAGGGTGTGCGGCACCACAAACAACAGTTAAGTCCACGAAACCAGCCGCAAACACAACAGTCAAGTCGAAACGTGCTACTACAAACCGTGTTCAAGTCACCATTGCTGGTCAGCGCTTAACGGCGCACTTCAATCAAAGTCAACCCGCACGGCAACTAGGGCAACGCCTACCAGCTACCTTTCGATTTAACGGAATGGGGGCTGGTAATCCTGAGCGAACGAGTGACCTAAAGCAGGCGTTACGTTATCAGCAAACACCAAATGGCGCGAATCCACGTCCGGGAGACATTGCCTATTGGTCGCCACAACCGCGACTCGTCTTTTACTGGGGAGACGTCGATTACTATGCGGGAATTCATGTGCTCGGTCATTTTGATCAGCGCCAACGAGCCATCAAAATTATCCGCCAACAGCACAACCCATTTGTGGTCAAAATTTCAGCAGAATAGAGTAGATTTGTACCGGAACTAGATGCAAGCGGCTACTGGGAGATACAAAAGAGCCTGAGATGACAAAACCTCGGGCTCTTTTGTATCTCCGAATTTACATTGGTGAAACGCCGCCGGCCAAAGAACGGGCTTCCATCTGGCCTGCAGACCGCCAAAATCATGCGTCTCCTTTAATTTTCAGTTGGCGTTAACTCAGCGCGAATTTGTTCTAAGAGGGCTTGGGCAGCGACCGACAGGCGTTGACCTTGCAACCAGACCAGACTTGAGCCAGACGAGGTCCGTGGCTCGAGGGGGACGAAGGCCAGATCAGATTGGTTGGTGTTGATGATCCCGTCTAACCCCAGTGCGTTGCCGACACCGGCCGAGACCAGTAGGGACGCATTATACAGTAGATTGTAGGTTGCGGTCACATTCAGGTCATCCCATGCCAGGCCAAAGAGATCGTGGATACGGCGACTGCCACCTTGTTGCGGCAAAATGAGCTTGGCGTGAGCGACATCTTCAAGGCTTACCGTGGCCTGTTGTGCTAACGGTGAGTGAGCCTGGACCAGTAATCCCCAGCGACTTTCACCAGGTAACCGTAAGAAGTTGTAGTCGGTCTTGTCGGTGGGTTCCATGACGACGCCGAAGTCGAAGACGCCCGAGCTTAACTGCTGATGAATCTCACTGGCATCGGTGCTGACGAGGTTGATTTGAACGTGGGGATGTTCTTGATTCAGGTGACCGATGGCCTGTGCGACGGTTAACATGCTACGCGCTTCGGCACTTCCCACGAAGACGGACCCGCTGATCTCCTGTTCTTGGTGAATGTTAGCCAGCGTTTTGTCGGTCAAAGACAAGATTTGTTTGGCCTGGTTGGCAAAGTATTCACCATCTGGCGTGAGCTGAATGGTCCGATTACCCCGTTCAAAGAGGACGGTTCCCAGTTCGAGCTCCAGTTCCTTCAACTGACGGGAAACAGTGGGTTGCGAGACGTGAAGGCGGTCGGAGGCCTTACTAATATTTTTTTCCTGAACGACCATTAAAAAGTAACGTAATACGCGTAATTCCACCGTCATCATCTCCTATAGCTAATTTGTATACCATTTAATTTAATCTAAGCATTCGACATATTAAAAGTCAAGCCATAAGATGGGACTTGTAGCGTTTAACAGAAGGGAAGGGGTCACATGAAAACGTGGACAGCACAACGACTACGGGCCTTTGCCACGGCCGATGATCTACGCGTCTCACCATTTTACAGTGACGGTAAGACTTATGGCACGCCGACCTGGATCTGGTCTGTGGTCGTCGGTGACCACCTGTACGTTCGCGCTTGGAATGGTCAGCGTTCGTCGTGGTACCAAGCGGCGATCAGCCAATGTGCCGGTCGAATTCACTTGGATGGGCGTAATTTTAAAGTTAGATTTAGCCCAGTGCAAGGGGACCCGAAATTGACTGCTAGAATTGATACCGCTTATCGCCAAAAATATGTGAATAGTGCCTACGTCCACCCCATGCTCCAAGCGGGACCACAGTCAGCCACCGTGGAAATTTTGCCATTATAGAAAGTGAAGGGGAATCCAAATGAAAATCAACGAAGCCGCTAAACAGTTACGCACCAGCGCGTGGACGCTACGCTATTATGAACAGGTCGGTATTATGGCGCCAGTAGCGAGAACGAGTGGCATGCGCGACTACACCGCCACCGATATTGCCCAAATCAAGACTATCTTAGACTTGCGTGACTGTGGCGTGACGATTGATGAAATCAAGCAACTCCAAGCGGAAAACTCGGTCGCGGGTCAATGCCAAATCCTAACGACGCAGGCCGCCGAATTACGCGCCCAGATTGCGCAGCTGCAGGATTCCCTGGAACGATTGGAAACGAAGATTACCCGGCTACCAACGCAGACTTTGCAGGTGAACGGTCAGAGGTAAATAAAGAATGTGGTCTGTATAGGAATGCGTTCCTCACAGCAAGCGGAATCTCTGACAGTCGGAGTGCAAGCATTTCAATCAAGGTAGAGACAATCATCAAGGTGTTCACAAATCGGATAGCAAACTGTTGGAACTAAATATTTTACAGTGTTATTGACTACCAGTATGATAATAGCAATAAAGTGATTTTTAAAGTAAGCAAATATGGAAGGATTTTATAAAATGACTAAAATTATGATTCTCGGTGCCCATGGCGCCATGGCCCGTATTCTAACGGACCGCTTATTAAACGAAACGGATGTAACTTTGACCTTATTTCTACGGGATGCTGCCCGCCTGAGTCAATACGACGACAACGACCGTGTGACCTTGGTCGATGGTGACGTGCATGATACGGCTGTAGTCGCAAAGGCGATGGCTGATGCGGACATCGTCTACTCCAACTTGGGTGGTCAGGACCTCGACGCCCAGACACAGAGTGTGGTCGATGCCATGCGTCAGACGGGGAAGCAACGGCTCCTTTACATCAGTTCGCTCGGTGCCCAGAACGAAGTCGGTGGTAACTTTGGTGAATGGAATGAACGGATGATTGGCGCTTATTTACCAGCATTCCGCAGAACAGCGGACCTGGTTGCCAAGTCCGGTTTGACATATACCGAAATTCGACCGGCCTGGTTGACGAATAACGATGAGGTCGATTACGAGACATTGACGGTGGCTGAGGGATTTAAGGGGACTGAAGTTTCTCGGCAGAGTGTCGCGGACTTTGCTTTCAACGTCATTCAGGCGCCCGCCACTTTCCAAAATACTAGCGTCGGTTTGGATAAAGCGGGGACCGCTGGTGACCAACCAAGCTGGTTTTAAGGGGGCGACACGATGACAGTTGTTGATGTTTTTGCTCACGTGTTACCACCGGAATTTTTGGCCCGGATGGATGCGATTCACCCGGCCATTTTGGCAAAATTTCCGTACATGAAAAATCAGCTGTTAACAGACGTCGCAGAACACCGTGCGTCGTTACCGGCTGATCATCAACAGATTATTTCGGCGGTCAATTTAAACCCCGAAGATTTTGTGGACCCAAAACAAGCCGCCGTACTTTGCCGGGCCGCTAATGATGAGATTGCGGCCATGGTCCGTGCCAACCGCGATGTTTTCCCGGCTGGCGTGGCGATGGTGCCCATGAACAATGTCCCGGCCGCGTTAGAGATCATCGCCGAGCAAGTCGCTGGCAGCGATGCGTTGGTGGGAATCCAGCTCTTCACGCAGGCCATGGGCGAACCCATTACGGCCGCGGCATATGAGCCGATTTTTGCAAAGATGGCAGCGATCAACACCCCCATCTGGCTGCATCCCGTATTTGACACGCGCAAGCCAGATAACAACCTGACTTTCAGTTGGGAATACGAGCTGACGCAGGCCATGACGGGAATTGTTGCGGCACACTATTTCCGAAAGTATCCTGAATTAAAGGTCATTGTCCATCATGCCGGCGCAATGGTGCCGTACTTTAGCCAGCGCATCAAGTACATTCAAACGCCGGAGGACTACGCGGACTTTAAAAAGTTCTACGTGGACACGGCCATTTTGGGGAATCCGTTAGCGCTGGACCTCGCCGCCGATTTCTTTGGCAGCGAGCACGTCCTGTTCGGGACCGATTCACCATTTGGTATTCCACCAATTGGGCCAACGGCGGTGATCGAACAGGCCGTCAGCGATATGACGGTGACGGCGGAACAAAAACAGGCAATTTTGAGTGGCAATTGGCAACGATTGTTGGCGAGCCTAGGCTAGTCCTTAGCCTGCGAGTGGGCCCGCTCTGCTGGCCTCAGGGGCGTCTGATGATGGCTGACTTGTGCGAAGTGCGGCGTTAGGACTTCACGATTAACCGCAGTAGTCAGCGAACGGACCCTTTCTTGCCAGGAGTTAAATTCGGCTTCACTCATGATAACCACGTTTTTGTTGCCGGGTTTCCGGACAATGATGTGGTCGTCGTGAGCAACGATGTTGTCGGTCAGCGCAATCAAGTTTTTCTGTGCATTATTAAGATCAGTAGTGAATACCGCCATGAAAGTCTTCCTTTCAGATTTAAACTATCTGTTCGCAAGTATAGCATTGTTGACCGAAAGTGGCCGAAAGTAGCCAGTTAATCGGGAAATGGTAAAGGAGCGTGTCAAGCCAAATGATGACGGAACATGAAAAATTATTGGCGGGTCAGGATTACGATTACCGGGACCCCGAGCTACAAAAAATGATTTCACAAGGGAAAAAATTGCTGACGGTGATTAATACCACGCAGGATGTTGGCCAGCGTTCCACAGCTATTCAGCAGCTCTTCGGTCGTGTCGGCCAGCGTTTGACGATCAACGGGACGTTTAGCGCGGTTTATGGCGCCCATATTCTGGTCGGTGACGATGTCTTTATCAACGGCAATTGTACCTTTCAAGATTCCAATCGAATTACGCTGGGTAACCGGGTCATTATTGCGCCAGATGTGAAATTGTATTGCGGCGGCCATTCTCTGGACGCGACCCAACGTTTTGGTACACGGCCAGATGGAACGCGTTACTTGATCACCACGACCAAGCCAATCGCTATTGGAAATGACGTTTGGATCGGTGGCAACGTGACTATTATTGGTGGCGTCCACATTGGAAATAATGTGGTCGTTGGTGCCGGGGCGGTCGTGACCAAGGATGTTCCTGATAATACGGTCGTCGCGGGGGTGCCGGCACGTGTCATCAAGCCGTTGGCACCGTTAGACTAGAGCAGGTGGGTATGATGATGAATTCAAAACAAGCAGTGCCACTCTTTCGACTGTTCAAGTTAAAAATTACGGCCGACCAACGTGCTAATTTTCTCGCGGCGGGCCGTCAGAATCTGTTGACGTCGCTTGCTAACGAACCCGGGACACTCGCGATGTACGCAACACATGCGGATGAATTGGGCGTGGAAAATGACGTTGTCGAAGTTTATCGCGATGCGCCGAGCTATGATATCCACGCGAACTCACCGCAGTTTGCGGCGTTCAAGGCAATCGCCAAACAGGCCGTTGTCCAACAAGAAGTGGTGAATTTAACGCCGGTTCTGTTACTGGAACAGCCGCAGCCACTACGGATCAGTACAAACGCTGAACAAGTGGTGTGGTTGCTGGAGGTGTCTGTTAAACCGGGCAAAGCCGCAGCCTATCGGCAAGTAATCATGCGCACCATGCAAGCCGTCTTGGCGACGGAACCAGGAACATTAACACTTAAGATTGGCCACGAGGCAACCGATTCGCAGAAGTGGGTCATCTTCGCTGTCTTTCAGGATGCAGCGGCTGAACAAGCACACGGTCAGTCGGCGGCAGGCAAGCAATATCAAACCGATAGTCAGACACTGGTTGCGCAGACCAGGTCAACACGACTATTTGGCGATACGTTGGTCCAGCGGGGCGGCTTGGTGTTTAAAGGGTAAAGTCGTTGTAGCCGGTTAATAATAGGATCAGTGGGGCATCACCTGAGTCGATGGGTGGTGCTTTTTTGACGAAAAGAAAGGTTGCTAATATCATTTCCACTAATTTAGGGGTGCTGGCCACACGTCGGTTCTGATTGTGCAGGTCAGCTTCAAACACGGAATCTCCGGTGGTTGCGCCGCTCTAAACGAAACTAGCTATCTTTTGATGTTTCGGTCAAACAAGAGCTTGGGACAGGCCCGGGGATACTGAAAAAGTCAGAAATTCAAGATTTTTAAAAATGAAGTCCTAGAATATGTCGTCAAATAACCAGCAAAGTGGGAAACCTTATCCGCTTTGCTGGTTATTTTAAAGTTCGAGTGGGGTATCTTTAAATAGCAATTTAGTTTTTCAGCAGCTCCACAAATCCCCAGAGTCCTTTGGTATCTTCGAATTTACATAGCTGAAACGTGGGACAAAAGGCGGCTGACTCCGCTTAAAACTGATAACTGAAGGTTGAAAGTCAAAATGCTTATTCTGCTCTTGCAACCGTAGGAATTGTCACCGCTAAATTAGTGGTACTGGTCGTACTCCGGCTGCCAGGAATTCCGCTTGCTGGGGAACGCTTCCAGCCAAAGGACGGGCTTCCAGCTCAGGGCCTCCCACGAGGTAAGCCGGAAAGAACGCGACACGGCTAGTTACATCCCTGACCGCCTCCGACTCTGATTGTGCTCGTCAATTCTAATCACTGAATCCCAAATGGTTGCTAAAGTTTAAGCATAATTCAACAGCATTCCTAGCAGCATGATCCATGTCGCCCCAAACCAACTACGTCAGCCGAGAGGTCGGTAAATATGGGCTCAGGCGCGTCGTTCTACTTAGTTAGTGGGTGAATTTCCCACTGGCTTAGTAGAAAACCAAGCTTGGAGACTCGGTCCTTTCGAGGCTTCAAGTTGTGTTCGCACCGTTCCAGCCCATATCTGCCGGCCGGTAAGGCGATGGTTGGACAACGTTGCCTAATTTAGGCCCACTCGCCATTCTAATTACTTAAACGATTCATTCGTAAACGACTGGACTGCGCCGGTCTTCGCTTGTTTATTCACGTTGGCGGTCATTTTAACCTTGTCACCGGATTCTAGGAGTGCGGCCTTCGGGTAGTCGCCAGTACCGACTGACCAAAGGACGTCGTTGCCTTTCAAAGTAAAGAGGACACTCTGGGTGCTGCCATTAGGAACGATGGCGACCCGCGAAACGGTCCCACTGACCTTAGTCAGCTTCGTTGCCGTTGAACTTGCAGTGGAACCGGCCGCCGCGAGTTGTACCCGGTATTGGTCGAGGGCCTGTGCAGCCGTTGTGGCATAGGCCTTGACACTTTGGTCGGCCGCCTTGATGTAGGCGTAACTCCGGAAGGCCCCCGTGGAGTCGAGCAGGGAAACGACCCAGGTTGGTGTGCCGTCAATGTTGTACATGATGGGCATCGTCGCCGACCATTTCTGCGCAACGTATTCCTTCTCGGCAATCTTCTTGGCGCCGTCACTGTCCATGACCCCGATATTCTTACCGGTGTAGTAGGTCAGGGTTCCAGTCCGAGCATTGATCATGGAGTACCCCATGGTCGAGTCAGCACTAGTCTTTGGCGATGTGAAGTCGTTAAAGTAGGAGATGTTGCCATGCTTGTCAGCGACCGGTGTGACCCCATCTTCGGTCCCGTTGCTGTTAGGTAGTTTAACGCCGGTCTTGTTGAAGTAGGCGTTGAAGAAACCATTGCCATAACGGCCGAAGATTTCATTCATTTCAGCAGCGGTCGATGAGGCAATCGATTCATTGATAAATGCTGGTGCACCAGCGGCCGTGTAGAGTTTAGTGGTCCCGGTCTTAGCATTTAACACGACGACATGGAGACTGCGATAATTGATTCGCTTGGAGACACCGCGGGCCTTGTAGACGGTTTGGATGAAGTAAGGTTCGCCTTGGTCATTGACTTCCAACTGCGGCTGACCTTCTTGGACCCAACTCGGAAAGCGGTTGTAAATGACCCGCTGGGCGTCGTCGAAGAGATAGGCACTCGGTGTGTATTTCATGGATTGCTTCACAAAATGGGGTTCAGCATTGACGTTCGTAGCGTCGATGATGAAGTAACCGGGGGTGTTGCGGGCTCGCTGCCAACGCCAGAAACCGTCAAATTCAACCGGGGCAATGTAGACAGTCTTGCCCTTAACGACTTGCGTTTGGAGCGCACCTAATTTGTAATAGGACGTGTTTGGCACGGTACTCATCGCCTTGTTCATCTTGTTTCGAACGGTCTCGGGGGCAATGGCGATGGGCGTTGCCGATTTATCCAACAGAGGCGCGGTCTTGACTGTCTTGACCTTTAGGGAATCATAGACGGCTTTGACGCCAAAGCGGGTTTGCAGCGACCCAAAAAGGCCGAGGACAACTAGAATTGCCAGAACCAACGCCGCAATTTTGGTCCCAAAGTTTAAGCGGGGGAGACGAATGTTGAATGGTGAATTCGACTTGCGCTCGACCTCCACCTTGGCTTGCGGACTGCTAATGACCAACAGTGGTAGGTAGCAGACACCATAGATCAGGTTCATTGTAATTAGACTGTAGAGGGCCTTGCTAGGTAGGCTGACAAAGTCAATGACCAGCGCCACTAAATAGAAGATAACGTAGGTACCGACCAGTAATTGCCAACGATTTGGCCGCTGGATGCAAGCCAGGATGGTCATTCCTAGTGCGGTGAGGGTTCCGAATAACGCAACTAAAAGCATAGATTACTAAACTCCTTTTATGTATGGAAACAGTGACGGCTATATGAGGGACTAGTCAGCTGGTGCTCAGCCATGCTTCAACTAGTCAGCGTCTGACTAGAAACGGTTACTTCCTCTAGTTTACCCTAGTTAGACGTGAGGGGATAGGGGAACACGATAAATGATGACCCGTAATGGTGATGACAACTAAAACGGGTGACAGAAGGTGGTTAGTTGCCCCTTTCTGTCACCCGTTTTAGTCATATAAAAAGTAGTGTCGTTCTCGCTATGCAACATTAATACTTAGTGAATCTTGACGGTCATGCCGGAAGGGACGTGACTGTATATCCAGTGGGCGTCAGCAACACTTAGGCGGACACAACCGTGGCTGG
The DNA here is from genome assembly GCF_003946335.1 of Levilactobacillus fujinensis. Classification (GTDB taxonomy): domain Bacteria; phylum Bacillota; class Bacilli; order Lactobacillales; family Lactobacillaceae; genus Levilactobacillus; species Levilactobacillus fujinensis. Next base: position 7,564 of record NZ_RHNX01000001.1, on the reverse strand, counting down.
CACGTTTGCCAAGTTTATGGGCTTCACTAACGATGTATTTACCCTTGGCGTTGACCGGAACGGAGTGAAAGAGGTAGGTCCCCCAGTCCTTAAAAGATGTCCAGTAGTTGGCGCCTTCCCCGGAAGCTGAGTTGTAGAAATGGGTCCCCCGATTTTGAATGTGGAAGGTGCCCTTAGGCGTCGGCGAAGATTTCGTTCCCGTCGAGGCGGTCATGGTGTAAAGAACCTTTTTGCCAGTCATAATGTAGACGTGTTGTTTCGCAATAGAAACTTTTATGTAGGCGTGCTTGTATCGCTTTAAGTTGGGGTAGGCCTTTTTTTGCGAGGGAAGTTTCCAGGCTGGCGTGGCCGTGGCCTTGGCTGTGACGGATGTACCGGGGATGGTAATGGTTAGACCGGTAGCGATGCCGAGAATGACCAGTAGTGATGTGAGATAACGGTTTACAGTTTTCAAGTAGGTTCCTCCTCATAGGTATGTCCTAATTCTATGAGGCAAAAGGACAACTGTCAACACTGGCAATGAAGCTCTCTATTAATCAGTTCTGATTAAAACATATTTTTGTACAAAAAAGGACTGCGCAACTAGTCGCAGTCCAGCTCAATTTCAGCCTCTGAACATAAAGATTCCCCGGACAATTTCCGCACCAATCAAAATCAACATGAACGACCAGGTGGCTAGCGTTGCAATGCTCCCCATTTGAAAGACCTCCTTGTGACCGTTTTAACTATCTCTATTGTACGGCGAAGGTTGACGTGAAGCAATAGGAACCGCTTACAAAAATGGGGTCCGATTCCAACTTTAGTTATTTTTGACATTCACCACGCTAGCAAATGCTGCCAGACTCATTCCCGGCGCAATTCGCAGTCGCTCCAAACTATAGCGTCCCTGGCTCAGTTGGGCCACCCCCTCACGTGTCGTCAACGCCAGCGTGTATCCCGTTTTTTTCGCTAAGTGACGGGTCGTGGCGTTATTACGGCCGGCTGGATAGCACAATAGGCGCGTGTCTTGGTCGAATTTTGTGTCCAACCAATTTTTGGAGTCGGCTAGTTCTGTACGTTGCTGTTTTGCAGAGAGGGTCGTCAAGTCGAGGTGGTTGGTCGTGTGACTGTCAAAGTCCACGCGGCCGGTATCACGCATTCGACGCATGGCGGCCAACGATAAGTGATTACGTTTAGTGGTAAATCCAGTAATGGCGTTGATGGTCACGTGCTGATGATTTTTTCGGAGAATTGGCAAAATTTTCAGATTATCCCGGTAAGCATCGTCCAGCGTGATCCAGACGACCTTCTTTTGTGGCACCGTATTCGTCGTCAGTGCGCGAATCGCTTCGTCCGTAGTCAGCGTTCGGTAATGGTGTCGCTTCAGATAGGTCATTTCTCGGTCAAATTGTTGCAAGGGCACGCGGAGCTGGTTACCAGTCGAGATGCTGTGATACATCAGGATGGGGAGCTTTAACGGGTGCTTGAGTTTGGTCCACGGTTTTTCGGCGAGGGTGGTCGTTGCCGAATCGTGCTGAGGACTCTGCGCAACATGGTTGGTCGTTGCCGGGGTCGTTTGAACGCGACTCGGCCGACTTTGTGTCCACACCACTGCGCCCATGATCAGTGCGACTAACAGCAGACAGCTCCCCCAGAGCCGCCATTTTTTGAGCATGATAATCCCCCCAATAGATTAATTTCATCTATTAGTATAGGGGATTAAGTGGATTTAGTCCGCCCGTTGCGCAAGTCGCCGGTAGTAATCGATGGAATCTGGTTCCAAGTGAAGGGTCGCAATGACCTCTCTGTCGGTCTTTTGTGGGTGTCGCCGGAGATAGTTAACTAAGTAACCTTGGTACAAAATGGTCGGACTCAATGCAAATACCGCGATGGCTTCGTCCGGCTTTAAATATTTGTGGAGGCCAGGTAAGGTCAAATGTGGATCGGCGGCGGATCGCTGCTTCAAGAACCAATCGCCACATTGAAAACGGTCTTGTAGTGGTATAACAAATTGGCGGAACGCAACGAGAAACTTCTGTGCGTCTGTGGACCAATCGGTGGTAGTCAAGTTAGCCGTGAAGTGGGGCTGAAGGAAGACCTGCACGGGATAGCCTTGTGAGATGAGTAAGAGGGTCAGTCGCGTATAGTAGTGTAGTCGCTGATTTGCCAACAGGTCACTTAGATGGTCGACCCATCGATAGTTGATTGGTTGGGCGGCTTGCTTGGGTTTACTTTTCAAGTCCAGTGTGGGCAGGTAGGGTGTCCAATTGTGGGAAAAGAGAAACTTAAAATAGATGTTCAGGTGCGACAGAATTTTATTGTAAGTTTGATTTTGAATCTGTCGTGCGTCGACCAGCATGGCCAGATATTGCTGCACATCGGTCGTCTGTAGCTGATTAACGCGGTGGTCACGTTGGTAGGTCGGATTAAAGTTCTCAAGGTATTTGAAAAAGTCCTTGAGCGTAGCCGTATACTCGTCGCGTGTGGCGGCGGCCATACTGCGATCGGTCAACTGGCGGTTGAAGGCGTCTTGATAGGGATAGTCGAGTTGTGGCATGGGGGGCCTCCTTTCTATTAAGTAACGGATAACTACTTTCATTATACCAAACGTGCCAAGGGCTGCTGGTTAAGCCGCTTACACCAGGTTTTGGGGGTTAAGCAAGCCAGGTCAATTGTTTTGGCTGACAGTGATAGTTGGAGTACAGCAGGTGAAATTCGTGGCGATTAGCAAGAGGCAACCAAAAATAAGAGGCCAACTGACTAAACAGCCGTCCTCTAAGATAAGATGTTATTAACTAAAGATTGAAAGCCAAAATATTTGCGTTACTCTTGTGACAGTAGGAATTATCACGGCTAAATTAGTGAAAACAGCCGCACTCCGGCTGCCAGGAATTCCGCTTGCTGTGGGGAACGCTTCCAGCCAAAGGACGGGCTTCCAGCTCGCCTGAAAGCCGCCAACTAACATCGTCGACACGGCTAGCTGCATCCCTGACCGCCTCCGGATCTGATTGTGTCCGTCAATTCCAATCATTGAATCCCAGGTGGTTGTCAGGGTTTAAGCATAAAACAATAACGTTTCTGTAGGCATAATCTGTGTTGCCTCAGACCAACTACGTCAGTCGAGAGGTCGGCAGAGATATGGGTTCAGGCGTGTTCGCACCGATTCAGCCCATATCTGCCGGCCGGTAAGGCGATGGTTGGATAACGTTACCTAATTTTAGACCCAGTATCGTTGTGACAACAGTCGTAATGTGTGTTTTGGAACTTTCAACCTCAGTTATTAACTAAACGTCGAGAGCTAAAACACGCCAACAAAGTTAGTTCGTTCCCACGCTGGCAGCATGAACCTTTTCGCGCAACTTGGCTTTAGCCGCATCATCAATGAAGGCACCATCGATGGCGTTTAAGGTGAGCTGTTCCATCAGCGACCAGTTCAGGCCGAACTTCTCGTGGAGCGTCACAAACTCATCGGTCAGCGTCACGTTGGACACGGTCCGATCATCAGTGTTGATGGTCACTTTTAAGCCGGCACTGAGAAACTCGGATAGAGGAAAGTTTTCATAACCGTTTACGGCCTTGGTCTGCACGTTGCTGGTCGGGCACATTTCGATAGTGGCACCGGCGCGCTTGGCTTGTTGAATGGTGGCCGGGAAGCCGCTCATGTGGACGCCGTGGCCGATTCGCTTGGCACCCATGGTCAGAGAAACGGCCACGTTGTCGACGGGACCGGCTTCACCTGCGTGCAGGGTAAATGGTAACCCGGTAGCGAGGCCCGCCTTAACCGCGTCAGCTAATTCGAGCGCGGGGTGGTTGAACTCATCGCCGGCAAAGTCTAAGCCCACCACACCTTGGTCGGCGAACTCTGCGGCCGTTTGGAAGACCTCGATGCATTCGGCTAGTGGACGGTCACGCATGGCACAGACAATGGCATTTACGGGGATACCAAAATGTTTGGTTCCTTCATGCAGGCCTGCCAACGTAGCGGCGAGGGCTTCCTTGATCGATAACCCCTTTTCAGTGAAAATGGCTGGGGCAAAGCGGGTTTCTAAGTAAATGATGCCGTCTTCCGCAGCAGTCTGGACCATGTCATAGCCGGCGATTCGTAGTTGTTCCGGCGTCTGCATGAGGTCGGTCACCACTTGGAATCGTTTTAAGTAATCGATCAGGCTAACGGTGTCTAGTGGGGCTGTGACCAGCTGACGTAAATCGGCGTCGTCTGCCGGCAATGTCGCACCAGTGACTGCCGCCATTTTGCGTAGGGCGGCAAGCGAGATGGATCCATCCAAGTGACAGTGTAATTCAACCTTGGGATAGTGACGAACTGCGGTTTCGGTAAAAGGTTTAACTTGGGACATTGCTGAACTCCTCCTTCAATAACTTCCTTACAGTATATCATGAAAACGCTTACCGACTAGTCTTAAAATGCTAAATTAACCAACTGAATCCACTAGCATTATCAGTTAAGGTTGACAGCGGTTTGCCAGGGGTTAGCAATAAATAGGAAATGATTTCGCGCTTACCGTTTATAAATGTTAATTAAACTAATTAATCCCATTCAGTAAATGACTGAAATCCCTTACAATGCCGCTAAACTAGCCGGCGTGGATTTGACATTCTGATTGCAAATTTTACAAATGAGAAACTTAGGTGAAAAACGTTGTTTCGTGGGGCTAAACATTATATGATAGGTCTAATCATTAGACGGTTTGACGTTGAGATTCGGGGCAGTCTGCTTGGGCTGACGTTTTCCTACGTCAGGTGGATTAACATAGTGAATATCAAGACCACCAACTATCAGTCATCTATGATTCATTAAAAATTAATGGCAACGCAGCTTGGCACTGACCGGCTGATTTAATAATATCGTACGGTTTATGAACACAACTTAAATAACTAGGCGTACAACCGTTGGGGGAGTATCACCAGTTAGTCGCGTTACTGGTTTTTAAAGAGAAGGAGCAATTCATATGAATCAAACAAACACGCGGCTTACGCGGACCCTGTTGCGTAACCAGCGCGCGGGGAAACGGCGGTATATCAGCGGATTCGATGGTATTCGGACGCTGGCCGTTTTAGGGGTCATTATCTATCATTTGGCACCGTCAACGCTACAGGGGGGCTATCTGGGGGTCCCAATTTTCTTCGTCGTTTCTGGATACCTGATCACCTATCTCTTGATTCAAGAGTGGGATACCAAGAACTCAATTGATGTTCTCGGGTTCTACGGGCGCCGGCTCAAGCGACTATATCCGGCCCTCGTCACCATGTTGCTGGGGACGACCGCCTACATCACGTTGTTCCAGCGTGACTTGTTGGTCAATATCCGTTCAACGGTGATGACTAACCTCATCTATGGTTATAACTGGTTTGAAATTAATCACGGCCAGTCGTACTTTAATCGGTTCAGCGGGGAGTCGCCGTTTACCCACTTATGGTCACTATCGATCGAAGGCCAATTCTACTTGGTTTGGCCGGTCGTCGTCATCTTACTGTTATTATTTATTCGTAAACGGTCACGGATCTTAACCATTCTGTTAACGGTTGCCGTTCTGTCGGCGCTAGGGATGGCGCTGATGTATGACCCCGCGAATACTAACCGGGTCTACTACGGAACTGACACCCGGATGTTTGCAATTTTACTGGGGGCCAGCATGGCGTTTGTTTGGCCGGCACATAAGCTAAATGCCGATGTGTCGCGTGCCCATCGCCTAACGTTAGATGCGGTGGGAATCGTGTCCCTGCTCTTGTTGATTCATATGTTCTTTACCATGAATGGTCAGGCAGCCAGCACATATCGCGGCGGCATGTTCTGGTTCACGGCCCTGTCCGCCGTGTTGGTCGGAACGGTGGCCCATCCGGGGAGTGATATGAACCGGATTTTAACGAACCGGGCCTTCACCTATGTCGGTAAACGCAGTTATGGCATCTACCTATACCAATTTCCGGTCATGATCTTCTACGAGTCACGGGTCAACATTGGGAACCATCCGTTGTTGAACTCCTTAGTAGAAGTGGTTTTGATCATGTTGGTCACGGAAGCCAGTTACCGCTGGATCGAAAATCCAATGCGGCATTACCACTATGGTCAGTTGACTAACGACGTGGTACGTTACTTGCGTCAACCACGGGCGCACCGACTCGCGAACACCTTGGGCGTGGTTGCGGCATTGTTGTTTGGTTTAACGGCTGTAGGTTTTGTCCAACAGCCGGCCGCTGCAAAACCAACGGCGTTGCAAAAGACGATTACTGCGCGTTCGGCTGCGGCGAAGAAGAAAAACGAGGCGGCCGTTAAGAAGCAAAAGGCGTTAGCCAAGGCCGCATCGCAGAAAAAGAAGAATCACGCCAAGGCTGTGGCATTCTCCAAGATGTCTGCGGCTGATCAGAAGACGGCGAAATTCTACTTCTTGACAGCCGATGAGCTACAGTCCAGCAAGCAAACGGCACTGACGGCCATCGGGGATTCCGTGCTACTGGATGATTCTGGTGATTTGCAGGATGTGTTCCCAGGAGCCATCGTCAATGGGGCCGTTGGTCGGCAAGCTGCAGATGTTCCCGGTGTCATTTCTAGCATGGCCCAACGCGGTCAGTTGGCAAAAAATGTCTTGATCAATATTGGAACCAATGGGTACATCACGCCGGCCCAATCCGATCAAATCATTCACGCCATTGGCTCGAACCATCAAATTTTCTGGGTCACGGCCCATGTGCCAACACGTGAGTGGCAAAACTCCGTCAACAACCGGATTCAAAAGACGGCGGACAAGTACAAGAACGTTCACGTGATCGATTGGTACACGACGGCGAAGGCCCATCCAACCTGGTTTGTGAGCGATCACGTTCACCCGAACAACACTGGGAACCAGTACTTCACGTCGCTGATTGCGAAAACCATTGCGAAGGTCAACGGCTAGTTTTGGGCGTCACCTTTACCAACACGAGTGAACAGATCGCCAGCAGATATGGTTACTGGCTAATATAACAAAGGCTCTTTGTCAACCGGTGTTGATGGAGGGAATTTCGGAGGTTCAATTCATTTACGAATTGGGCCTCTTTTTTGTACCCTGATGTTGAATTCAATTTGTATTCTGTAACAGAAGTTGATCCAGTTTCGATAACCGTAAGCAGTACGTTTGATTTGCTTGATTTTACGATTGATACCTTCAATAGGCCCATTGGATATTGAACACTTAGTCATGTTCTCAATGAACTGCTTTTTCTGAATGAAGGTTTTGATGGTCGTTAGAAGTTGAGGACTGACGTTCTCAACTTCACCTAAGGCCTCGATAAAGGCGTCGTAGTCACGGCTTCGGATGGCCTCTACCAATGCGTGTGCTGAATAATAAGTGTTCGCGAATTCTTCGCTAAGATCCAAACCGTCCAGGACGAGCTGTTCTTGCGTGAGGTGGTCCTTAAGGTGTGAATACCACTGCTTTTTGTTCTTCTCAAGGTCTTTATAGCTCTTCAAGTAAAGACGCCAATAATGCTTAAGAATGCGATATTCACGTGTATTTTGGGGGAACCGGCGCATCAGTTGAACCCGGGTCTGATTTAAAGACCGGAGAGCCATTTGAACTAAGTGAAAGTT